>JAUNUI010000040.1 GCA_030538255.1 Pelistega sp.
TGTGCTTCTCTAGCGGCTTGGGCTTCCTTAGCCGCTTGAGTCTCTCTTGCGGCCTGAGCCTCTTTAATCAACGCCGCTTCTTTAAGCAATTCTGCTTTTCTAGCGGCTAAAGCGGCTTGCTCAGCATCAATCACTGTCTCAGCAATCGGCACTACGACGGCACTCCCAGCCACTAGGCTTGATGAAGTAGTCTCAGCAGCCATAGTTGGACTATGTGAAGTGCTGATTAAGCCTGCCATTTGCCCCCACTCTTGAAGAGATTTCAAGCGCATATTGGCATCCACTTGATAGGCTAAATCAAGCGCTCTTAAAAACTGACGGGTATACGCTGTTAAGCCCATCTGTGCTAGTGGCGCATCTTCCAATACAAAGCGTTGAGGAGCTGGTGTTGGAGCCTGTTTCGTAATTAAAGTCCGCATTAAGGCCGCTAAACCGTATACATCCGTATGTTCACCGAGTGGCCACATACTATCATCGGTATGCTGCTCGAAAGCCGAAAAACCTGGAAAGTGAGCAACTTGCTCAGCACTCTTTTCTAATGGCTGCTCTAGATTCGGTACCAGATGAGCACGCCCTGTCTTATCTAAAAACACAGTATCTAATGACCACATGCCATAATACTTCTGCTCCATGCTTAATTGGCTGATAGCAGGAAGCAAATCCAAGAACAGATCTTCTAACTCGTACTGTTTAGGTACTTGTGTCCACAGACTAGACTGCTTTAAGCTTGTCCAACTTGGGTTAATATGTTCTAATTTTTCTTTTAACTGTAAATCAATCATCACTTCACCATTGCATCGTTAAGCTTGATGCCTAACAAATAAAGTCTCAAATAGGGTTGTATTCGGCGCGCCACCATGCACCACTGATCGGTGTGCAGCACCCGTAGCTGAATTGGTCCACCAGAAGCTACTACTTGCTTCAGGTTCAAAATATAGACTTAACTCAGGCCAACGTAATAATTCGTTCTCTAAGCGTTCACCAGGAGGTGCATCATGGCCTTCATTTAAAATCGATAAAATATCGCCACCACTCATGGTGGTAGCTTCTTGTTGTGAGGCAGATCGCTCTAACATGCCCGACATACTTAAATGCGCACTTTGCACACTGGCTTCAAATTGTTGTGGACTACAGCCACGCCCAACTGCTTGTAATAATGCCTGTCCTGTATATTGATAAAATCGTGCTGAGCCCTCAATAAGTTGCTTCTCGAATGCAGCACTTGGCACTACCAAGCTGATTAATAAGGGATACAAGCGCCCAACTCTGTCGCGACTCGGCGCAATTGAGCCCATCTGCATCCACGTCAGTCCCTGTTTGGCGGGTAAGACAAAATTCCAAATCGGAGAACGCATATACGCATCAACAACCGAGTTAGAATGCATAGCACGCCCAGTCATGAGTCCCTGCTCCAGCCACTGATGCCACCAATTAATGACTCCTTGATCTAAGCGACGATGCATAAAATCACCCGCCGCTGGCATCTTGCCATACCACCCTAAGCTTTGCGTTAACTGATCAATACTTAAGACACTCATAACTACCCTTTTCCTGGACAGGCAAAACCACGCATCTCAGCTAAGCGAAAGGGGCTTTTTGCTGAGTACGCCGTGAACTCAAGCGTGATTCGACGACCACCAATCGTGAAGCTGGCTAAAATTTGTTCTGGTGTTTTACCCGGACGAATGCTGGCACGATCCAAGAGTCGATTCAAGGCCCACGGACCATTCGTTGATAAACCCGAAGTTCCCTGTTGTGGACTGAGGCTCAGATTCACTTGGTTACTGCCACGTGTGCCGGGCCACTCAACTGTCATGCCTACTTGCGGGCCATGCTCATAAGTGAGTATTTGACCGTCAACTTCTAAAATAAATTGCGTAATACTCGGGTCCATCTCAATTGGACGAATGGCGACTTTGTATGAAGGCTCTGTTTTGCCCGCGGCAAAATACACATCACGGATGACGCTAGCTCGCTCGAAAGACACCAAGAATTGTGCAACATCGCCTTTGGTGCCATCAATCCCAGGCTTAAAGCGCCATGGCCTGGTAGAGCGGTCCACAAGCGCATCCAAGTTCTGCATATAGAACTGATCCATTAGCTGGCCATGACCAAAGAAGCGGGCGAAGTCATTCGGCGCCACATCACGCGTTGAGTTCGCAAAAGGATACCGCCCGGCAATCGACGACCGACAAAAATTGCCCAGTATCGCATTGATATCTTCACCGACATTTTCTTGTCGCGTCTCACTCACCGTGCGTGAGGTTTTCACGGAAAGATCTTTAACCATTTCACCCAGAGAGCCAGGTAAGCGCCCAGACTCAGCCTGCAACTTGGATAAGACATCGGCAGGCGGCAAGGGGCTCTTACTTCTCAAGGCTGAGTCTGCCGCAGTTAGATAGGTATAAAGCTCACCGAGTAAATTTGTCGTCCCATCAATCGGTACAGCTTGATTCTGTCCCGTGCTAGTGGCCAACTCACGATATCGCACGAAGTGACGGTCAACAACTTCCTCGATGCGCTCAGGCGTTGCATCTTGGCGCACCAAGTTGTCCACACCTACTGGGCCGATAATACTGGTTAAAGACGTTGCACTCCCTGAAACTCGCTCTCTGGCTCGGTCAAGAATTGAACGATCGTTATTTTCATCTTCACGCAACAAGGTTGTCTCATTAGCCACTCCCTTCGCAAACTTAGTCAAGGGAGAGTTACTCGATGACAAGCTGCGCACCATCTCAATTCCCTGCATTAAGCTATCAGGCTCACGGATTGCCACATCTTCTAAATAAGCATCCCATTGTTTAACATAATCATTAAAGTATAAAATTTTAACGTCATTAATCAATTGCTTATCCGTACCATCAGCAAACCTCTTATTATCAACTTCTAGCACCCAGGTGTCATCGCGACGTAGATTAAGCGTCTCTTTCTCCACATTCTTATCGAACACATTCCAATAACCATGGTAGGAAAAGAGCCCCGAAACACCTTCATTAATAGGTTTGCCACTCTTGCGACGGAATACGGAGGGCGCCTCAGACCCAGCTAAGGACAAAATCGTACTTTGCTTTAGCTCCACATTCGCTAATACCCGCTTTAAGCGACTATATGCTCGATCTTGCAAAGAGTAGCGATCAAGATTGTCACGCACTCGCTTAATTAAGCCTTCATTTTTCGGGAAAGGCGAAACAAATACGCCAAGATCCAGAAACTGATTAATATGCGACTCAAGCTGATTGTATTGTTGGCGCGTGAAATTCGGCGGCACAATTTTGCTTAAGTCAGCCATAATCCAGGTCTTCATAAACGAAGCATCATAACGACTAACGTCATACATCATGAGATACGCACGTAAAGCCTCATAGGAATACTCTAAATCGGCTGGACTCGCACTCTGCAGACTCGCCTCAATACGCTTAGCGATCTGTGGTAGCAGGACTTGGCGTAAGGTTTCCTTATAAATACTATCTGATGCAGCCTCAAGCTTATACCCCTGGTATAAACCAAAGCCGTAACTGAAGGGCGCATCATCAACGGCAAAATCTTCGCCATCAGCCAGCACCACATTGCTATTCATGAAGGGCAATAAACTCAAGATATCGCCGGCTTGCGTGATCTTAATATCTTGACTTAAGCCACGTAGAGCAGGCAGTTTATTCTCAACATACTCAGTATATTGACTGTTGTTCAGATAACTATTGCCCCATAAGAATAAGGCTCCTAGTAATACCGCCCCCATGGCAATATACGCACTCCACTGTATACGACGATAGCGACGCTCCCACTTTATATTTAAACCAGCAAGCCCCGACTCCTTAAAGACCACATCTTTCAAGAGACGATTCAAGAAGAAGCTCTTACCATTATCCATGGGTACGGTTTGGCCCAATTGTGCGATACCATCGAGCTTCATATAGCGACGCAGTTGGCTGGTCACCTTATCAAATGTCAGCCCACCTTGGGTACCACTGGTAAAGTACACACCGCGCAGGATAACCTTCTCTTCATAGCGTGAGGTAGCAAAGAGTTCGCTTAAAAAGCTACCGAGCACAACCCGTAGATTGGCAAATTGTTGCGGTAATAAATACGCCAATGCACGCTTAGTTTCATCCTGCTCTTTGATCATCACATCAGGCAAGGCATCAAATAAGCGTTGCTGCAAGAGCAGAAACTCATCATCATAATTGGCGAGTAGCTTATAGTCTTTGTCCTGACTCTGTTCATATGGGAAAGTAAAACCCCATACCTGATTCAGTTCATCCCGACTCAGACTACTGAAATATTCTTCGAAACCGCTTAAGAGGTCAGTCTTCGTAACTAAAATATAAACAGGGAATTCAATTCCAAGATTTTCACGTAACTCTTGCAAGCGACGCTTCAGTACCGCGGCATGTTGAGCCCTATCGGTAGCATTCACACTCAGTAAATCAGCCACACTAACTGTCAGCATGACGCCATTAATTGGCTGACGACCACGGTATTTAGCAAGCAGTTTCAAGAAGCCGCGCCACTCTTCCTCGTCACCTGTGGGGTCGCTTTCATGTGTGGTATAACGGCCTGCCGTATCCAACAATACCGCCTCATCAGTAAACCACCAGTCACAGTTTTTCGTGCCACCAACACCCTTAAGCGCCACCTTGCCGAACTTCTCCGCAAGCGGAAAAGTCAAACCAGAATTCACTAATGCCGTGGTTTTTCCAGAACCTGGTGCACCGATAAACACATACCAGGGTAGTTGATACAGATATTGCTTAGAGAACCGCGCTAGAGGTGAAGTACTGGCCTTATCATCAAAGCGAGAGTCACGCAGCAATTGCGTTGCCTCATCAAATCGTTCTGAGAGAATACGCAGCTCCGCACGTTCTTGCTCAGGCAGTTGCGCTTCCTCTTCGGGCTTTTTCGTCTTGCGTAGCTGCCCAAGTAATTGCGCATTCAGACGCCCTTCACGGTATTTACGCCAGATAATTCGTAATAACCAAATACTAAAAATAGCAATGATGAGGTAGAGACGAACATCCTCTTCTTCAAGCGGATACCACTGGCCCACCGCAATTGATGGTCCAATCGTCCAAATCATATAGGCGAGTACCACTAAGCCAATAAACACCCATAGAGCACCACTAAATACAAAGCCAAAGAGACGGCTGATCCATGACCCAATCATTGTTCTGCCCCCCGTAACTGACTTTGCTCACCAACCGGTGATACCAGTAGGGTAATTTCAACGCGACGATTACGTGCGCGATTTTCGGCCGTATCATTGGGCGCCACAGGGTCGGCTTCTCCTTTGCCTTCGGCGCGAACGCGGAATTTATCGGCCAAGCGAATATCCAATAATTTTTTCACCGCATCAGCACGTGCTTGCGACAACTCCCAATTAGATGGGAAACGCACGGTTCGTATGGGCACATTATCACTAAAGCCCGTGATTAAAATGGCACCTTGGGTATTATTCAAGGCATCAGCGACTCGCGACAGAACATTCACATATTCTTGTCGTACCACATCAGAACCCGACTCAAAGAGGCCATCACCACGTAAGACGACAACACTACGATCGGCTTCATCACGAACCGTTAGGAGATTTTCACGAATTTCAGGTGACAAGTATTGCGCCAAGCGATCAGGGGCAATATGCCGAGCGGGCGTGGCAATCTGTACCGTAGGCGGCTTAATCGCCAAAATTTCCGTAAACACGCGACCTGATTTATCGCCTAATGCCCAGGACATCCCTAAATACGAAAAGACACCAATAGCTGTCGCTAAAATAGCCACTACCCACAGCGGCACAGGAAGGCGCTTTAGCTCATTTAAGATAGGCTTATCTTGCCAATGCATAGACAAGGGCGCATCATAGCCCTGCTTCTCATTGCGCAATAAGAGCAAAAGACGTTGCTTGAGAGTTTCAAGTTGGCTGCGACCATTGTCTAAAACACGATAGCGCCCCTCAAAACCTAACATCAAGCAGTAATATAAAAGCTCTAGCAAATGGCGATGTGGCGCTGGATTCTGCGATAACTTGGCTAATAACTGGAAGAACTTCTCACCACCCCACGCCTCATTATGAAACGTCACCAATAAGCTGTGCACCGACCAACGACCTTGACCACCCCAGGGTGTTAAGGCAGCCGCTTCATCTAAAGCCGTACACAGGCAATAACGTGCTCCTAAAATTGTTTCATTAGGAATACCTGCATGCTGTGCACGCAACTCAAATTGTCGAATTTCGTCGACCAAGCGCTCACGCAATAGCTCAGGCGACTCATGCGTCTGCGACTTACGAATTTGAGGCATTAATACTAATAAAGGATTCGCTGCCGCCACGAGAGGATTCGATCCACTTAAAACATAATCTTCAGGACGCATTTCAGCTGCTGGGATTGATGCCGTATAATTAGCATTACCCCAAGCGCCTTGCTTAGCATCGGTATAATCCGCTGTTGACATATGGCGCTATCCTATAATTCCCGTAAGGCCCAGAACTTAAGATCTAAATCTGGAAATTCCCCAGCCAAGTGCAAAGCAATCTGCCCTGTTGTCTCGAACGACTTCCACAATTCACCTTGCTTCTCCAGGGCAAAATAGATTTTCTTATCGCTATAAGGTAGTTGTGGTGGCGTAGAGCCAAGCTGTACTAACTTAATGCCCGGTAACTGTAAGTGAACGAGATCGCGAATTTTCTCAAATGCACCCATCTTCGATTGCGTAGGGAAGCGCTGAACCAAGACATCTAGTGGCAGACTAGAACCTACCGACAAGACAAATTGTGAGTCTTTAAATAAACTCATATCATCGACTTTACCCAGTTGCAGACCACCATCACGAACGAGCAGTTCAATTTCAGTGGCGACCTTTTTCATGGCATAGCTTAAGTCTTTCTTAATCATATGCACCAAGGGCTCAAAACTCTTCTGTAAATCTTGATGCGCATAACTTGGGAAAGACGCACGGTCACGCGTTTGATTGGCTTGTGTAAATGTTGCTAATTCATAGGCTAAGCTTGCAAACTCTCGATATACACTTTCAGGATGCAACTCGTTTAATTGGCGCAAATAGTGAAATACACCGCGATAACGATTGAGTGTCAGTAAGTTGAGCGTCTCAGTCATCTCAACCCGTGCACTACGACCCAATTGCTTTAAGCGAGTATGAAGATCTTCAATTCGCTTACCTAATAAATCGTATACATCATCCACCCACTTACCCAAGTTAAGGCTAGCTCTATAATGGATAACTTCAGGAATAAAATCCTCATCCAACGTGATATCGCCTTCCTTACCGACTTCTATGACCTTCGCGAGATGCAATACCTCATAATTGCTTGGCAGATCGTCGCCTAAGAATAAGCGAAAGCGCGGTAGACCGATCTGAACCGTGCTTGAGCCTAGGGATATTTCACTCGCATCCACTAGCTCAACTTCATCAACTAAGTAACGCGCATTAGTACTGGGCTCGTCGGCAAATACGATATCTTCACCACCTTCTTGATATTTAGGTAAGGCTAAATACAGCACTTGACGTAACTCGCCAACAGGAAGACGCAAAGGCTTAATGTCAGTCTGATCAAGATTAAACACCAAGCCACTAGGCATAATGCCTCGCGCCTTTCTAATAGAAATCACATTCTCTTTAGAGGTCTTATCCATCAACAAGTCATACTCAACAAAACCATAAGAATGAACTGTACTTAATTGAAGCTGCTGACTACTTAACTCTTCTAAATAACGCTCTTGTTGTTGAAAGTGGTGAGGACGCAAGAACATCCCTTCAGTCCAAATCACCTTTTTTTGTTGCTTATCCATAATAATTATTCTTTGCCTTGCTGCTGATTAACTAAAATACTGGCCTGATTCACATCAATAGCGATCCTTGCCTCGTCAGGTGAAAACTGCCAGAACTTATAAAAGTTCGTTGTCTTCGCTTCGGGCAAATCAACAATTAAGCGCCATTGACTATTATTAATATCGCGGTAGGCAGCAATAATCCCTAAAACTTTAGCTTGGATGTTGCCACTGGCCTTAATAGTTTCAGTGGTATTGGGTCGCATAATGACCGAATTCACGTCTAATAACTGATCTCCTAGAGCTTGCTGCGGATTATTTTGTAAAGCGAAAAAGTCACTGCGTTCAAACGCATTACTTGACTTCAGCTCAAACACCGTTACCTTAACAGGAGAAGCTTTACTTCCCATGCTCTGGTTGACATTTTTAGCCGCCCGTAGTTCTACCACATAAGGCACCGCCATTTTGGATTCGGTTGATGCGCATGCCGTTAATAGCACCGACAAAAAAGTGATAAAGAGATATCTTATTGATGATTTGTAATAAAACATAACAAAAACCGTTTAAATATTTACAATTTTTACATTATTCAATCTTAAATAAGACAAAGCTTAGCAAACCAATAGGACAGAAATATGACAATTATTAAAAAACATAAAATTGTCATATTTGCATGTTATCTTTCTTGCATTACAATCATTTGAAACACAAGGATTTAATATTTTCCCTGCGCATTAGAAGATAAATAAGGATTTTTATTATTATTTTTAATCTCTAATCAGCGTTTTTTGATGCAATATGCACACAAAGACATTCTTGTGCGGCGTACTGGCAACAGTAATATTTAAATAGCGGCATCAAAATAACGCCTGTATTCGTATCAACTTTACAACAACCTAACTGGATTAGTGAGACTTATGAAATCTAAACTCCTCCCTCTTATTGCTCTTAGCCTAACGTTAAGCGCATGTGGCACCTCTAAAATTGACACACCTGTAAGCCCATACACTGAAACTGAGCAAGTCTTACTTGATTCATATAAAGCCGACTATGACAGCGGCGAATACCGTCCACTCATCAAGAAGATTAAAGCCACTCCAGAACTTAAAAATGGCACTGCGGCCTTCCGTGAAGAAGCCTTAAAGTATCAAGCGTTTAGTGAGTGCATCAGCAAGATGCCACGTAGCTGCCGAGCAACATTCCGTACGCTTTTTTCTGAAAATCCAAATTTTGCGCTTAGCGTTGCCGAAGAGAATCACCCTGCCTGGAAAGCTACTTATACCGCAGAGCGTAACCGTGCTGCTCGTTTAGTAAAGCCAGCAACAACCAAGAAGTAATTTATTGATGTTATACGCGCAGAGTAGGAGCTGACTCTCCTTTTGTGCTGAAGATTGCCCCATGAAACTTGCTATTTTTAATACCCACACCCCTCAAGACTCATTTGCTTGTGAGCTAAGCCCACCTGGCTGTACACTCGGGCGCGGTCCTGACAACACCATTATCCTTGTGGATGCTATGGCTAGAATCAGCCTGATCCAAGCGATTATTAAAATTCAACAAGGGAATGTGAGTATTAGTAATATGGGGCAACAAGCGATTTATATTAATGGCGAAGCACTTAGTTTTACCAAAGAACAGCCCCTACAGCATGATAACCAAATTCGTATTGGCCATTATCTCATCTTGTGTGATTTTGCTACGGATAGCGCGATGGTAACTAGCACTCAAGCCGACTCATGGGCAGGGTTAGGTTTAGGCGTTACAGGAGGCAGCACACTTAACAAGACGAGCCATGAGACATTCCCACAAGAGACTGCAATACACTCGGACCATCAGCAAGCTCCCCTAACTGTGATGCCGATGAGCATTGATGATTCACATCATCCTTCACCTCAACAGAGCACACCAGCGCTAAGCACGACTGTTCTACCGATGTCACATGAAGATAGTTTGCCATCAATAAGCAATAATCCACTCCCTATGCACAAAGTCGATAATACCTTAAGTGACTTTATGCTGGCTACGGATATTGCTCAAGAAGCGACTCATGCCGTCACTGAGCCTACATCTACGACGTCACAGATCGCACACAACGACACCCTAGCGGCGACAGCCAGTGCAGATTTGCAAGAGTACGCAAGTGAGAGCCACATAGAAAACCATGAAGACAAGCACGATCTGCGTACAGTCGAAAGTCTAGTCGAAACAACAACCGACTTGGGTATTGGGCAAGAGCAACTTGTAGCAACAATAGAGCCTGCACTGCAAACGAGTGATATTCCCACAGAAAACTTAGCCATTGATATGCCACGCAGCGTACAGGATCCTGAGACTAGCGAAGCTGAGAAGAATGATGCAATTCCCCAGGCATCTGAAACAGTAGCAGCACCATTTGATGATCCATTCGCCGACTTCTTTAGCGGACCTGGAGTCGTCCCTATAGGTGCCGAAGTTGATTTACACCAAATCAACCCCTTTGAGATGGAATCTACAGCCACTCGTAATAGTAGTAATCCACTTGAACAAATTGAAGCACTAGGTATTCAAGATACCAGCATTCAGGGGGAAGTCCTATCAGTATTTAAACAAGATGGCACTGAGCAGGATAAACAAACTATCTTCACCGATGCAACACCAACCACGGTGCGCCAAGATGATACAAGCGCTCCAAAGAAAGAAGAAGATCTATTGGATATCTTACATACCTTAAGTTTTGAAGAGGCCATGCGACGCTGATTTGCGATGAAGACTCACCGCACCGATACTCCTGCACCATCTGCATCCCTGACCAGAAAAAGTCAGTGACTTGGGTTATATATCATCCAATCGCTCTATTAAGCTTGATTTTCCATTGCCATACTCGCTGTTTTGTCAATATAGGGCAATTCGGCCAAGTTATAGCTCAAGCTAGAGACTGCATTGTCCATCATGTCGATATGGTGCAATAATGGTCCTAGTCAAAAAATACCTGACTCTGATTATGAATTGATTTTTTTAAGTAAATTTAAGGCCTTAGAATGCTTGTCATGTGCCAAATTATTAAGTAAATTTAAGGCTTTTTCCTCATCTTTTCCGACAATATGCCCATTTAAATACATTCGAGCAAGTTCAAACCTATCTTCCTCATCTCCAGATAGTGAGTTCTTATATGAAGTTAAAAGTTCTTGCTTATCAGCGTTCACCATCCAAGTTAATGATTGGTTTAATGCGCTAACGACGGTAATACAATTATTCTTAATAATTATGGATTTAAATAATTTTTTATGATTTAGTATCCTTTCCTTTTTTTTCATTAATTTATATTTTGATATCTGACCATTATAATTAATTTCTAAAAAATACTCTAAATACTCGCCAAAATTCCAACTTAAAATAACGGACAAGTCTTGTGACTTCTTTTTTAGTGCAATACCGTTAAAGTCAAAATCAACTTCCCGCATATAAGCTATCGCATCAAATAATGTTTTTGTATCACAAGAATGCTGTTCTGAAAACTTTTCAAGGGCAGATTCCAAAAGCGCTATATTAGCCCTCATTTTTTCTTGAAAACTCATTTCTTTCGTGAACACCACGGAATCGGTAACATCTATATATATATTTGCAATATTGAGAACCTCAGAATCCTTTTGTGTATTGTTTGAGAATACAAAATGAATCATTAACTTTTTAACACCTACGGTGTAAACTTTGTTTCTTGAGTATAAATCAAGTGCTGAGCATAACGCATCAAAGAAAACTCCGTCCTCTCCCATCTCTTGTGGGCCATAACCCTCTATTACTTGTAAAATATTTTTCATATTACATTGTTGGTGTTGGTTTGATATTACCTTCTGGCCCTATTGGGGTCATAGCAGGTCTGAAGCCTCCAGACACAGAAGGCCGCGTTAAACCAGTAGTTGTGCTGATATAGAGTAAGAGTTTACTAGACCTTGCTCTACTTTAATGGCCTTGGCTCTTGTAAGCTTGTTTCTAACAATAACAGACTCATAGTCAGTGGTGTTTGTTTTTAGATTCAGGCTTCTAACTTGCTTTTCAGCTCGATAGGATTTGCCATCTAACCGAACTTTTCCTCCACTAATACCATATTTATAAATTTCACCTGTACGCTTATTCCTAATCATATATACATGATTTACTTTCTTGCTCTTGTGAGAATTACCATGTAATCTAGCACAACTCCACCCCCAAGGATCCACCCAACTCAGTGGATTTGGCGCATACTGATACAGGTTCCAACCGCCTGCCAAACCAATCGGATCGGGTTGTGTAAATCTGCCTAAACTCGGGTCAAAATACCTAAAGGTATTGTAATGCAGTCCACTCTCATGGTCACGATATTGACCCTGATAACGCAGGTTCTCTGAAAGCAGTGCAGCCTACAACCGCTACAGATTTTAAGCGTTAATCATGAATATACCGCTCCGCAGACTTTCCAAAAACTGAATCAGATAACAGTTTATTGAAAATTTGTTGTGAGGATGCATTTTGTTTTTGTGAAACTAAAATAGCAAATGCTGACTCTCGCACTAGTGGATCTTCATTCTGATTTAAAACAATATCAGCTATTATTTGTGGCAACCATTCAATAGATTTAAACCAAGATAATGCTTGAAGAGCATAATTTCTGACATCAGTATCTTCATCTTTTTCTGCGACTTCTAATAAATTTCTAGCACATGATTCTTGGACTTCGTCAGATTCACTAGCAAGACATTTTAAAGAAAATGACTCAATTGCCGCAATTCTAACTAAGTCATACTCTTTATTATTATTTAATACTTCTAATAAAAAGAAGGCTTCTTGCGGATTATAATATTCTCCTAATGAATCAATATAATGTAATTTTTTTTCGCTAGATAGTTTTTGAAATAAATTTTCCATAATAGAATTAGATGTTAGTTATATAATGATAATTTTGCTTCTCAATTGGGTTACTGTATCTGGCATGTCCAGTATTTGGCGAGCTATTGAAGGAGCATTGCCACCAATAATTGAATTTTCTCTGTTCAAACCAGTTCTACTTACATCTGTTGGTAACCCACCCACACGCATATCTGGCTCATGTAACCACACACGCCCCTCCCCTGCAGAGCCTAAAGTTTTAACATGAGAGCGCCCTTGCGACTCAATTGCAGCATCATAAGCATTTATTCTTTTCTTCAACCCTGACATGCCTTCCTTTTTTATAATTCTATTAAATTGCCTGATTTGACCTCGAATTTGTCTACGCAGCTCTTTAACATTGGTAATTTTTCCTGGTTTTTGTTTATGAATATATGAAACAACGCCTCGACGACACCATCCCCACGGATCCACCCAACTCAACGGATTCGGGGCATACTGATACAGATTCCAACCGCCTGCTAAGCCAATCGGATCGGGTTGTGTAAATCGGCCTAAACTCGGGTCAAAATACCTAAAGGTATTGTAATGCAGTCCACTCTCGTGGTCACGGTATTGACCCTGATAACGTAAGGTTTCCATCTGACGCCAATCAAGATGTTTGGACGTCGGCTGCTCACTAAACCCCTCGGGGTGCTCTGGGGAGAGGCAGCTCAAAGAGAAACCACTCAGGGTAACGTCATCCTGCCAGACTAATTCGCCCGCCTGATTCGTAATATAGCTCGGCGCCCCATTCACATCATTATGGTAATAGCGCCAAGTTTGAGTGATTTTATCAAGGTGGGGACTGTCACCCCATTGTTGGGGTGGTGCATAGCGCCCCTTATGGGTGAGTCGGGCGATGGGGGATCAGCAGTTGTGCGGGTTCGGGTCCTAAGGATATCCAATCGGCTTATATTGCACGCATAAAAGCTGATGCTAATGTCACACCAGTTTGCTTAAACTGAATCATTCATCAAGCATTAAAGCCTCATCAGACCCAGGCTCAACACCTAACTCTTCTTGACAGTATTGAACGGCTTCATCAATAAAGGTCTTCACAAGTTCAAAATTGTGAATAGCCTCCCCTTGAAAATAAATATCCACTTTAAGATTCTCATTGAGAGTATTAAATATGGATTCTAAAAGCGACTGATGGCCTACGGCATTACGCACTACATCATAGCTGAGTTTAATCGCATCAAATGGACCATCATGGTGATAGACATCTTCGTCATCAACTTGCGGAAATAACCAAACAATAACATCACCCCCTTCATCAAGATTGGGATTTTCAATACCAAAGAAATCATCTACTTGCGTAAATTCAAATGCTTCAAGGCATGAAAAAACTTCGTTTGTGGGCGAAAAATCAGGATGCTCATCACCCGTCATCAAAAACAAATCACCAAAACTTGGCTTCTCTCCCTGGAACTTAAATACAATTTGAACACCCGTTAATACACGTTCTTGTATTTCATTTTGTATCATCATCTAGTCCCTTAGTTTCTGCCATAGCCGTATTAAAAATTTCAGTAAGTTGTTTAATATATTTCTTAGCACCTGGCATACGCATCTTTTTCATATAATCGTTAAGATCGCCATTTTGATCAAATATATAAAACTCAATAAGGGCTCCTATTGGAATAATAATGTTTGGCGGTAAAATCTCCACAACGCCTTCCTCTAAAGGTTCTTTTGACATTTCTTCCTTGGTGTCAATAATATATCGTATCGCAGCATTCTTATGATTTCTAATCACATATAGAATATCTTTGCTTGAAGCATTAGCATATGATAGAAGCCGCTCAAACAATTCAAAGTAAGCTGGTATTAATCTCGCTTTATAATCAATCTTAACTGGTAATAATTTATCTAAATCCACTAAGAAAGCTTTATATTCATCTTGTTCAATCAACTCTTTTAAATCCATATTACTTCACCTATTTAAATGTTCCTACATCTTGAATAATTCGAATCAAATCAGATCCTGTATGCCGATATTTATCTCTAGCCGCATGTTCCCATGGTGTTACCTTCTCTAAGTTATAGGGCAAATCAACATGCTTACCTGAACGCTGAGGCCAGAATCTATGATTTAACTCCATAGAGACATCACGGATTAAGTATTCCCTTTTCCTATGATGATAAATCTCCACCTTAATTCTAGGCGCCAACCCTCGATGCATTCTATTGATATTGGTTTTTGAATACATGCCTTTCGGTGCCGCTTTCGCTTCCGCCTTCCAATAGCGACTACGAGCAGTACTCCAACACGCCCACCCCCACGGATCCACCCAACTGAGCGGATTCGGGGCATACTGATACAGGTTCCAACCACCTGCTAAACCAATCGGGTCGGGTTGTGTAAATCGGCCTAAACTCGGGTCAAAATACCTAAAGGTATTGTAAT
>JAUNUI010000014.1 GCA_030538255.1 Pelistega sp.
GTTCAAACATTCAGTCCAGTTCAAACATTCAGTCACACCCATGTATTCAGCCCAGCTCAGGCATTCAGTCACACGAATGTCCCTTATCTTCAGCCAAAACCCCCAAACGCGATAAGCACCAGTAATTGTGCGAATCGGCTGAGACTGACAGCGCCTTAGAGCGCAGATTGCTACAATAAGCAAAGTTATATTCTAACAGAGTTAAGCGAGGTCTTTATGCAGTGCACGGTTGAATGGAATGGTCCAGAGGGCATGCTTTTTGTCAGTAAAACAGGTAGTGGTCATGTGGTCGCCATGGATGGTGCACCCGATGGTGGTGGTAATAATCTAGCACCGCGCCCAATGGAGATGATTCTTAGCGGCACAGGTGCTTGTTCAGCCTACGATGTCGTCTTAATTCTTAAGCGTGGTCGCCAAGATGTGCGTCGTTGCACGGTTGAAATTAACAGCGAACGCGCCGAGACAGAGCCTAAAGTCTTCACCAAGATTAATATGCACTTTGTCGTCAGTGGCAAGAACTTGACTGAGCAAGTCGTTGAGCGTGCCGTCAATCTATCGCATGACAAATATTGCTCCGCAATCGCCATGCTCAATAAAACTGCAGAGATTACGCACTCATTCGAGATTGTTGAAAGTTAATCGCTAGCTTATGCATTATTAGTCACAAATTGCGGCACTGAGCAATTAAACATAGACCACTCAGTTCCGCAAATTCAAACTCAGAGTAGCAAGCTCTTCCGTCCATAAAAACGACACAAACTTACACGGTGAACGGATAAGCAATCGTCTCATGATATTGATAACCTTCAATATCAAAGTCATCCATCGTCACCCAAGTTTCTAAGTCTTCCAAGGTTTTAATATCAGGATTAATCAGCAATTTTGGCGCAGGATAAGGCTCGCGCTTAAGCTGCACATCTTTCATTAATTCTAGCTGGTCTTCATAAATATGTGCATTAACGATTTTATGGTAAGCATGGCCCGCTTTATGTCCAGTAATCTGCGCCATAATCGCCAATAAGAAATAGACTTGCACCATATTAAAATTCAAGCCAAGCGGCACATCGCAGCTACGCTGCGTGCTATTCAAATACAGCGTACCATCAAGCAATGAAAAGTGATGACTATACATACAAGGACGTAAGCACCCCATATGAAACACCCCTGGATGATAAAAGGTGAGAATCTCTCCTCTATCGTCTTTACCCGCCTTCAGATCGGTGTAGATCTTCTTGAGTAAATCTAGAGAGCCACCGTCAGGTTTAGGAAAGTTACGTGCTACTGCCCCATAAATAAAGCCGCAATCATCCTCACCCTTGCGATAAGGGTTAGCTAACCAGTCAAGATTCTCATTGGCATTAGCGTCCCAAGTTTTGGTGCCGATTTTGCGGAAATCTGCAGCATTATCATAGCCACGCAAATAACCAATCATCTCCGCAATCGCTGCCTTATAAAAGCTCTTACGCGTGGTCACTAGCGGAAACTCACCTGCGCCTACATCATAGTCCAAGTCGGCATTAATCACCGTCAGACAACGCTTGCCTGTGCGCTGATTATCCACCCAGACACCTTCATCAACAATGCGCTGACACAATTGCAGATACTGCTTCATAGACCTTACCCCTTCAATTTCTTACGTGCCCATCACCAGAAAAACGCAGCCCTTGATGGCAAGCCCCGACGCGATGCACAGATTACGCTATTATAATCACTATCCTTATTGATAGTAGAAATTTTATGAGCACCCTATCCCTTATTGTCGCCTATTCGGACAATCACGTTATTGGTATTAACAACGACCTACCCTGGCGCCTCAAAGCTGACCTTGCCTACTTTAAGCAAACCACTTTAGGCAAACCCATTATTATGGGACGTAAGACTTGGGAGTCCTTAGGTCGCCCTCTGCCAGGACGCCGCAATATGGTGATTAGTCGTGATCCGCACTATAGCGCTGAAGGTGCGGAAATTTATCCCTCTCTCGAGGATGCGATTACGCATGCCTGTGAGAGCGAAGAAGAGATTTTTATTATTGGTGGCGCGCAGATTTATGCTCTGGCACTAGCCAGTGATAAAGCCACGCGTATTTATGCCACTGAAGTGCATACCACGATTGAAGGCGATGCCTTTTTCCCTGAGTTTGACAAACAAGTATGGCAAGAGATTTCGCGCCTACCACAAGCACCTGAGAATAACCTCACCTATGATTTTGTGGTGTATGAGCGCCAAGCATAAATAAACAGAGCATTGATTATTTACCCTGTTTAAGCGCTAATCGACTGCCCCTTCCACAGTAACTTAGACCAGCATAACGCACAGCAACTTAGAGCCGCAAACCGTCTACTCGCTTAGCAAACAATAAAGCCAAACAATAAGGCCAGACTCCCTAGGAAATCTGGCCTTATGTTTATCTACAGCGCGAGTCTCGCATAACTTCTACGACTTACTCTGCGTCTTGATACGCTTCGATTGGCAAACAATTACATACCAAGTTACGGTCTCCGTAAGCATTATCTACACGAGATACGGGTGCCCAGTATTTCGATGCAGGAATCACGCCTTTCGGATAAGCCGCTTCTTTACGTGAGTAATTATGATTCCACTCATCAGCCAACAGTACTTCAGCCGTATGCGGTGCATTCGTTAGCACGTTATTAGCCGCATCGACTTCGCCTTTTTCCACTTGCTCAATCTCTTTACGAATAGCAATCATGGCTTCAATAAAGCGATCGATTTCATACAAGCCTTCAGACTCTGTCGGCTCAACCATTAAAGTGCCCGCTACAGGGAAACTCATGGTTGGCGCATGGAAACCGTAATCAATTAAGCGCTTAGCCACATCATCCACGGTAATACCGGTGGCATCTTTAATTGGACGCAAGTCTAGGATACATTCGTGCGCAACACGGTTGTTCTGACCTGAGTACAAGATTGGATAATGTGGTGCTAGACGAGTCGCAATATAGTTCGCATTTAAAAGAGCAACTTGAGTCGCCTTTTTCAGGCCCTCAGCACCCATCATAGCAATATACAAATAAGGAATAGGTAAAATGCTAGCTGAGCCAAATGGTGCCGCCGAAACAGGACCCACCATCTCTTCTGCATCCAATTCACCTTGCTCATTCACAATGCCTGGCAAGTAAGGCGCTAAGTGTTCACGCACACCGATTGGACCCATACCTGGACCACCACCGCCGTGTGGAATGCAGAATGTTTTGTGTAGATTGAAGTGCGATACGTCTGAACCAAAATGACCAGGCTTCGCTAAACCCACCATGGCGTTCATATTCGCGCCGTCAAGATATACCTGACCACCCGCCAAGTGAATCATGTCGCAGATCTCAACAATCTTCTCTTCAAACACACCGTGCGTTGATGGGTAGGTAATCATGAACGCGGCTAATTTATCGCCAATTTTTTCAAGTTGACGCTGTAGGTCAACAATATCCACGTTGCCATTCTCGTCTGAGGCCACGATTTCAACTTTCATGCCCGCTAAAGCGGCTGATGCAGGGTTGGTACCGTGGGCTGAGGCTGGAATCAAGCACACATTACGTTGCTCTTCGCCATTGGCTTTATGATAAGCACGAATCGCTAATAAACCCGCATATTCGCCTTGAGCACCCGAGTTCGGTTGAATACTAACCGCATCATAGCCAGAAATCTCGCATAAGGCTTCGCCAAAGCGCTCAAATAGCTCTTCATAGCCAGTGGCTTGATCATCAGGGGCAAATGGGTGAATGTTCGCGAACTCAGGCCAAGTGATAGGAATCATCTCAGCAGTAGCGTTCAACTTCATGGTGCAAGAACCCAGTGGAATCATGGCGCGATCTAAGGCTAAGTCCTTGTCCGATAAAGCACGGATATAGCGCAACATATCGGTCTCAGAGCTCACACTAGAGAAGATTGGGTGCGTTAGAATCGCTGACTCACGGGCAAATTCCGCAGGCACAGCAATTTCTTCAGCATCGCTTAAGTCTTCTAAGTCAATGCTGTCTGTGCCAATGGCATCAGCCACTAAATCAATTAGGTCTTGCACATCGGCTAGCGTGACGGTTTCGTCAAGTGAAATACCGACACTGCTCTCACTGACATTACGTAAGTTAATGCCACGATCCAGAGCCACTTTCAGAATCTTCTGAGCATGCTCTGATTCAATCGTTAAGGTATCAAAGAAGGTCTCATTAATATCCTCAAGACCCATCTGCACTAAGGCTTGACGCAACAGAGCTGTACTCGAGTACACACGCTCAGCGATGCTACGAATGCCCTTAGCACCGTGGAATACCGCATACATACTGGCCATTACAGCCAAAAGCACCTGTGCGGTACAAATATTCGAGGTGGCTTTCTCACGACGAATATGTTGTTCACGTGTCTGAAGTGCTAGACGTAAAGCCGTCTTACCTTGTGCATCCACCGATACACCGACTAAGCGACCTGGCATAGTACGCTTAAGTGCATCTTTAGTCGCCATAAAACCAGCGTGTGGACCACCAAAGCCAAAGGGCACACCAAAGCGTTGCGAGTTACCTACCGCGATATCTGCACCCCATTCACCTGGTGCTTTCAAGACGGCCAAGGCTAATAAATCAGTCGCCACAGCCACCACTGCACCTTGTGCATGGGCTTGTTGGCATAGAGTCTCATAATTTGTCACAGAGCCAAGGCTATGTGGGTATTGCAGTAATACACCAAAGCACTCTGGAAGACCCTCTTCCTCATCACCAATCACCACATCGAGATCGAGTGGCTCAGCGCGTGTACGCACGACTTCAATGGTTTGTGGGTGACAGTTCTTAGAAATGAAAAATACATTACTCTTAGACTTCGATGAGCGACGCGCTAGGGTCATGGCCTCAGCAGCAGCTGTGCCCTCATCGAGTAATGAAGAGTTCGCCACGTCCAGACCAGTTAAATCCGTCAACATGGTTTGGAAGTTTAATAAGGCTTCTAAGCGACCTTGTGAAATCTCTGGCTGATAAGGCGTGTAAGCCGTATACCAAGCAGGATTCTCAAGAATATTACGTAGAATCACGTTCGGCGTGAAAGTGCCATAGTAACCTTGACCAATATAGTTACGGAATAATTGGTTTTGGCTCGACACTTCACGTAAATCCTCCAACACATCCGCTTCAGAACGTGGTGGGTCTAAATCTAAATCTTCTTGTAGCAAGATATTGGCTGGAACGACTTCTTTCACTAATTCATCTAAAGAATTAAGACCAATCGCTTTGAGCATATGCGCTTGCTGCGCTTCATTAGGACCAATATGGCGGCCGACGAATTCTTCCGCTTTTTCAATATGTGTGTGCAACATGTTTTAAGGTTCCGAATAAAAAGATAATGTCAAAAATTAAGCTTGCGCTTCGTAGTCTGCGGCGCTCAATAAGCCATCATAATCACTTGGATTATTCGGTTTGATCTTGAAGATCCAGTTAGCGTAAGCATCTTCGTTAATTAGGGCTGGGTTGCTGTCTAACTCTTCGTTAAAAGCCACAATCTCGCCATCAACTGGTGCGTAAATATCTGAAGCCGCTTTCACTGACTCAACCACAGCCGCTGTGTCACCAGCACTTAGGGTTGCGCCAACATCAACATCGCCAACATACACTAAATCGCCTAATTGATCTTGGGCGTTATGGGTAATGCCCACAACAAATACATCACCTTCTTTAAGAATCCACTCGTGAGAGGCTTGATACTTACGGTCTTGGGGTAAACTCATTATTAACTCCTTGGTTTAAAAGCCACGTTGCACACGTGACATATATTGTAAATTCTTAAGCTAGTCTTATTCAACTAAGGCTTGGCTAATCGCGAAAAGCCCGTCCTATTCCACTAAGACTTTGCTCATTGCCAAATAAAATCACAAAATAAAAGCCTGTCTTATTCAACTAAGGCCTTGCCATTACGGACAAAAGGTAGGCTGGTCAATACCGCTGACAACCACTTACCACGCACCTCAACTTCAACCGCTTCACCCGCTTGCGCACCCTCAGGCATACGCACAAAGCCAACTGAGAAACCTAAAGTCGGTGACATGGTGCCACTGGTAATCTCGCCCTCACCGCTTGCGCCACGCACTTTCATATGCGCACGTAATACGCCACGGTCATTTAAACGAATACCTAAGAAGGTATTGCGCACGGGATTATTCGTTAAGGCTTCACGACCAATAAAATCACGATCGTCTTTCATGCTCAGTGTCCAAGCCAAACCTGCTTGATAGGGCTGGATTTCTTCATTCATATCTTGGCCATAGAGATTCATCCCCGCTTCAAGACGCAAGGTATCACGTGCGCCCAAGCCACATGCTTGAACGCCAGCGGCGGCTAAGTCTTGCCAGAGTTGCACAACTTGATCAGCGGGCACCACAATCTCCACACCATCTTCACCGGTATAGCCGGTACGAGCAACCATTACATCGCCATCAAATACAGCTGAATTAAACGGCTTTAAACCTTCAGCGGCAGCCTGCCACTCAGGGCGAACTTGCCATACGGTGGCACGGGCCTCAGGACCTTGTACCGCAATCATTGCCAAATCAAAGCGAGGGCTAATCAGAACATCATAATCAATCGCATGTTGTTTTAACCAGATAAGGTCTTTCTCAGCGCAACCCGCGTTGAGTACGAGACGCCATTGGTCATCAGCAAAATAATAGACGATTAAGTCGTCAATCACACCGCCCTGTGGATTTAACATGCAGGTATAGAGAGCTTTACCAGGATTATTCAATAATTTCGCTACATCATTGGCCATCAATTTCTGCAGGAAAGCTAAGGCGTCAGCGCCAGAGATATCCACATTCAGCATATGAGAGACATCAAACATGCCCGACTTAGCGCGTACGGCATGGTGCTCTTCAATTTGCGATCCATAAGAAATAGGCATTTCCCAGCCACCAAAGTCTACGAGTTTGGCTCCTGAGTCAAGATGAGTTTGATAAAGTGGGGTGTGCTTTAAAGATGCTGTCGACATAGGGCAACCTTAACAGAGTGAATTAATTTAAAAAGCGCAGCCATTGATTAATTAAGCGTTGCTTTAAAGCCATCTAGCTATAAGCAAGCGCTCAAGCAATCCTACTAACGACCACTAATGCGACCGTAAGCAGCATGACTTAGCTCACTGTTTTGTTTATCACGCCCCTCTGTCCGTTTGCCTGAGAGTTTTAGATACCTTGAGGAACGTGTAAACGCATCACTCAGGTAAGCACCTTCGGCGGCCGCCTTAGCGGCTCTCTCCAGAGTACCTATGCACTTAATTTAGTTAAACATTCTTAGCACAGTCAGTATGACGATTGGCCTCATTAATAAATTCATGAAACCATTACTAATGCAGCATCAAGTTTTACTTAAATCTGACAAAGTTCTCATTAAAAAAACCACGCCATTAAAAACCTTAATAATGCTATATTTTATTAGCCATCATCAGCCAGACTCTGCTATGTCTCCTGTTTATTATGAAGTGCTGAGTACAGTACTTTTACCTGAGCGATTCTTGGGTTTGCGCCTTCGGTGACAGGCCACAAACCTGTTCTCTCCTGCACTTTTCTAGGAAGCTCTAGCATAACCGTAAAGCCGAAAAAAATCTAGTAAATCCCCTTAAGCAGTAAAGATATCTATGGAATATCCCGCTCTTCTAAGTATTAACCATTAGTTTTTCAAAGCCTCTTTATTTGACTGGATTCTGCCAAGGCATCGTCGATAAATTGCACGCATCTGGAACGATTTTGTTATTAATTTTTTCTATATATCGCAATTTGTCACATTTTTGCAATTAAACATCTGTTATTGTGTGGTTTGAGTGATTTACAGATTAGCTTAGACTACTGCACTCAATTCATTCTTAAACTATTATAGATTATATATTTATGTACAGGAGCAGTATTTATGGAGAATGGTTTTTACGCAACTAAAATTGCCGATTCTGACGCTCGCGCAGGGATTACCGTTATTGAAGACTCTTGCATTCGTGGTGGTGATTCGCACTTTTTATACTCAGGCACAATTTCACTAAGCGCTAATCAAGAAGTGGTGGCGAACATTAAGATTCACGCCTACGCAGACCAAGATGGCGAGCCTTTTGGCACGAAAGACGAAGCCTTTGACTTATCACTCATCGGCGAAAGCACCGACGTAGGTTTCAAGATGACAGGTTACTCACCAAGTGGTCGAGAGATTGTGATTAATGCTTTTAAATTAGCCAATATCGACTTGAGCGATAACTAAGAAAGCACGAGCCATAGGCTCTTTACACAGAATTTGATACCGATTAATAACGCCCCTTGGTCTAAGAAGCTGAAACCAAGGGGCGTACTATTTTATTCAATCGACCGTCCACAAGCGACACCACTGGCCCAGGCCCATTGGAAATTATAGCCACCTAACCAGCCTGTCACATCCAAGACTTCACCAATAAAATACAAGCCCGGCACCTGTTTTGCTTGCATAGTTTTCTGATTTATTTGTGCCGTATCCACCCCACCCTTCATGGCTTCGGCTTTCTTAAAGCCTGCCGTACCACTGGGCACAATCGTCCATTCATGAATTTGCTGGGCCAAAGCACGAATCTGCTTATCGGGCATATCAGCTAAGCGCAAATCAAGACTGAGCCCTTCTTGCTCCATCCAAGACTGCGCCAAACGCTTCGGCCATAGACTAGAGAGAACGCTTAAGAGCTTTTGCTTATTACCCGGTTTAGCCTCAAGCAAAGCTTTCGCCAAGTCTTCCTGCGGCGCCAAATTTAAGCGAATCGGGGCTGTGCCATCCCAATACGAAGATATTTGCAGAATCCCTGGCCCTGAAAGACCTCGATGAGTAAATAAGACATCCTCTAAGAACTCAGTCTTCTGCTTACCTTGCCCACAACTCACAATCACCTCCAAAGAGACGCCTGATAAGTCTGCAAAGCGCTTCCAGGACTGTGCATCGAACACGAGTGGTACCAAGGCAGGTCTCGGTTCAATAACTTTCAAACCAAACTGACGTGCCACTTTCAGGCCATAATCACTCGCCCCTAATTGTGGAATCGCCATACCACCCGTAGCGATGACAAGATTCTTCGCCTGATACACACCACTACTGGTATGGATGATAAAAGGCGCTGTGGCTGCGCTTGAGGTGGAATTTTTCGCTAAGGCCGCTGCATCTGAACTTGCTGCATCTGAACTTGCTGAAGCTGAGGCCACTGAGTCTGAGTCTGTTGAGTCTGAGGCCGTCATTGATTGCGCATTAGTGCGAGCACCCACCTCCCGTAAGGGAAGCTGATGCTCAATCTTCTCCACCTGGCAAGCCATGCGCCAGCTAACATGCGCATCATCACATTCTTGCTTGAGCATCTGGATAATCTGCTCACTTGACTCATCACAGAATAATTGTCCGCGATGCTTCTCATGATAAGCAATTCGATGCTTACGCACCAGAGCCAGAAAGTCTTGCGGCGTATACGCACTTAAGGCAGAGCGGCAAAAGGCAGGATTGGCCGACATAAAATTCTGCCAGCTCGCACCAATATTGGTGAAGTTGCAACGACCACCGCCAGAGATACGAATCTTCTCCGCAAGTTTCTTGGCATGATCAATCAATAAGACGCGCTTACCGCGTGCGCCAGCCACGGCAGCACACATCATGCCTGCCGCGCCAGCACCAATGATCACTACGTCATAGCTCGCTTTTGCCATTAAAAAGCCTTAAACAATCTTAATACCATTGAGGCAGAGTCATTCTCTGCCCCAATGAATTTCATTAAACCTTAAATACTCTTAATACCACTAAGGCAGAATGCGCATCTGCCTCAATGGTCTTACCATTAAACCTTAAATACCCTTGACACAGTCAACATAGAAGTAGTCTTCACCAGCATCATTCACTTCATGACTTAAACCATGGATAAAGGTCTCAAAGCCCGGGAATTTACGGTTAAAGTCACGTGCAAAGCGTAGGTAATCGACGATGCGCTTATTAAAGCGCTCGCCAGGAATTAAGAGCGGGATGCCTGGAGGATAAGGCGTTAATAACACACCCGTGACACGATTTTCCAAGTCATCAATCTTCACACGCTCAACATCACGATGCGCCATGCGATTGAAGGCATCGCTTGGCTTCATCGCTGGCACCATATCACTGGTATACACCTCAGTGGTTAAGCGTGCCACATCATGCTCACTATAGGCTTCGTGCACCATCTGACATAGATCACGTAGCCCTAAGTGCTCGTACTGACGGAAGTTCTTACAGAAATCAGGCATCGCACGCCACATTGGCTGATTGCGGTCATAATCATCTTTAAACTGCTGTAAGGCAGTGAGTAAGGTATTCCAACGACCCTTGGTAATACCGATAGTAAACATAATAAAGAAGGAATATAGACCCGTCTTCTCAACCACAATTCCATGCTCCGCCAGATACTTACTCACTAGGGAAGCAGGAATCCCAGACTCGCCGAATTGACCTTGTACATCTAGTCCAGGGGTAATAATGGTGGCTTTAATCGGATCGAGCATATTAAAGCCTTCAGCCAGATTACCAAAACCATGCCACTCTTCGTCTGACTCTAAAATCCAATCCGATTGTTCACCAATACCCTCAGGCACTAAACGATTCGGACCCCAGACCTTAAACCACCAATCATCGCGGCCGTATTCTGAGGCGACTTTACGCATCGCACGACGAAAATCAAGAGCTTCGCTAATACTCTCTTCAACTAAAGCCGTACCACCTGGAGGCTCCATCATGGCAGCCGCCACGTCACACGAGGCAATAATGGCATATTGTGGCGAAGTTGAGGTATGCATTAAGAAAGCTTCATTAAAGATATTGCGATCTAATTTACGCGATTCAGACTCTTGCACAATAATCTGTGAGGCTTGTGAAATACCTGCCAATAATTTATGCGTTGAGTGTGTTGCAAACACCATCGCTTCAGGGTGACGTGGACGATTTTCACCAATCGCATGCATATCTTCATAAAACTCATGGAATGAAGCATGCGGCAACCAAGCCTCATCAAAGTGCAAGGTATCAACTAAATTACCGAGCTTCTCTTTAATCATTTCCACGTTATAGGTGACACCATCATAAGTACTCTGGGTCAAGGTCATGATACGTGGTTTCTTATTCTCTAACTCACGGGCAAACGGGTGCGCCTCAATCTTCTTACGAATATTCTCGGGCTCAAACTCGGATAAAGGAATCGGCCCAATAATCCCTAAGTGGTTACGCGTCGGGCGCAAGAACACAGGAATCGCACCAATCATGGTAATCGCATGCAAGATCGACTTGTGGCAGTTACGGTCAACCAAGACCACATCACCCGCGGCAACATTACCGTGCCAGACAATTTTGTTTGAAGTTGACGTACCGTTAGTGACGAAATAGCAGTGATCAGCATGGAAAATACGCGCCGCATTACGCTCAGACTCAGCCACAGGACCGGTATGATCTAATAATTGACCAAGCTCTTCAACCGCATTACAGACGTCAGCACGTAACATATTCTCACCAAAGAACTGGTGAAACATTTGCCCCACAGGACTCTTTAAAAAGGCCACGCCACCTGAGTGACCTGGGCAGTGCCATGAATAAGAACCGTCCATCGCGTACTTCACTAATTCGCGGAAAAAAGGCGGCGGCAAACTTTCTTGATAACTGCGTGCTTCGCGAATAATATGGCGCGCCACAAACTCAGGCGTATCTTCAAACATATGAATAAAGCCATGCAGTTCACGCAAAATATCATTCGGAATATGTTGTGAAGTACGGGTTTCACCATACAGATAAATAGGAATATCTGCATTACGAAAGCGTAACTCACCAATAAACTGACGTAAATTTTTAATCGCCGATGCCACATCCTCAGGTGAGTCCACATCAAACTCTTCATCATCAATCGATAGGATGAACGCACTCGCACGACTTTGCTGCTGCGCAAATGAACTTAAATCGCCATAACTGGTTACTGCTAGAACCTCAACACCTTCGGCCTCAATCGCCTTAGCTAGAGCACGTACACCGAAACCTGACACGCTATCCGCGTGGTAATCTTCGTCGATAATAACAATGGGAAAACGAAACTTCATGCAAGACTCCTCATCACGGCGTTCAATGGATTAATGCCCTTATCGTTAGGGCATTAATTCAAGTTTCATTAAAAAAAAGACGGGGGAATAACAATACAAACCGCACAAACTGTTCTAAGCACCTAAGCCACACTCACCCTATTTAAAGCGAGCAGTCCTTGCGCATATCCACGGCTTGCGATTAAGGCAAACTGAGCGCATACGTGAGACCGATTTAGGTAGCCTTGCGTATATCCACAGTTTGCGACTAAGGCAAACATATGCTGTACACAGGGAGCAAGCAACCCTTAAGACAGCGCCTTAGTTAGCGTAAAGAGCTTAGTGAGCAAAGATAAATTATGTGCGCGGTAATGTGACACCTTGTTGACCTTGGTATTTACCACCACGGTCCTTATACGAGGTTTCACACTCTTCATCACTTTCTAAAAACAAGAATTGGGCACATCCCTCACCGGCGTAAATCTTCGCAGGGAGTGGTGTGGTATTCGAAAACTCTAAGGTCACATGACCTTCCCACTCAGGCTCGAGCGGCGTCACATTCACAATAATGCCACAACGCGCATAGGTACTCTTACCCAAGCAAATCGTTAACACATTACGTGGAATACGGAAATACTCGACCGTGCGCGCTAAAGCGAAGGAATTCGGTGGAATGATACACACATCCCCTTCAAAATCCACGAATGATTTTTCATCGAAATTCTTCGGATCAACAATGGTTGAATTGATATTGGTGAAAATCTTAAATTCACGAGCGCAACGAACGTCGTAACCATAACTACTGGTGCCATAACTTACAATTTTTTCATCATTACGATAACGTACTTGACCTAGCTCAAAAGGCTCAATCATGCCCTTAATCGCCTGCTCACGAATCCAACGGTCGTTTTTTATACTCATGAAGTATGCTCAATAAGAAAAATTAGAATAAAGAATTGCGCTTATTTTACCCTGTATCATGCGACTAAAAAAAGATATTGCCATGCAATCCTTAAAGAAGCCTAAATCCTAGACTAAATGACACCGCTCTGGCGCAAGGACTCCCCTGCGACCAAGACGACACCGCTCTAGCTCGACGACACCCTACCTTAATCCGCAAAGAAGCGTCGATAGACAAACTCCAAGCCATTCACTGTGCCAAGTTTCAAGTCCATGGTCAAGTGGCGCATTAAGGAATAACTACCGCGCACCACAGTACCCGTGCCCGTTAAGGCTTGCTCGACACTTAAGCGCCACGAGTCACCGAATTTCTTACTCGCGTAGAAGAATTGATCGGATTCCCCATAGCCACGGTAAGCCGTGCTATCCGCCACGGTTCTATCAGGCAGAATATTATCACTATCACCCACCCCACCAGAGCTCACACCAATATCATCAATGCCTAACTTTCTATAGAAGGGCTCTTCCCCCCCAATTAAGGAGCTACCCACCGAGAATAGCAAGGCCAAGTCAGCGCCACTGCTATCAGGTCCGCGTCCCATAATTAACCACGAGAGTTTCTCAACTTCACTCACATCAGGATAAGAAACCAAGGTGATTTTCGGATTCTTCGCCGTTCCAATGACACGCAAGCCCGCTTCGACCTCAGTACCTGTACGAATCGCTTCAATATTCAAGGTCGGATTTGTAATATTACCTGAGAAAGCAATTTGACCGCGACGAATCTGTAAGCGCTGTCCATAGGCCTCAATCGCACCACCACGCGTACGGAACTCACCCTCAGCCGTGAGGCGCCCTTGTTCTTGCAAGAGATTAATCGAGCCGACTAAACCCGAGTTCAAGCCCATCCCAACTAAGTAAAAGCGCGGCCCTAAATCAACCGTCAGATTCATCGCAAGGTCGGTCGTGCTTGGCGGTGGCGCTTGATACTCAGTCTGACCTGGTTTGAGTACGATCACATCACTGTCAACCGTCGGCACTGTGTCCAAAATATCAATACTGGCCCAACCCGCATCCGCGGTGACCTTCCCCGTCAGCGACACTTTCGGCAAGGCCGCATCTAAGTCAATCGCACCGCTCAGCATAACGAAGCGGTCAGAGCGTTGGATGATCGGATAGTGATCGAGAACCGCACGCATATCACCGACTGAGCGAGCAATATCCCACTTGCCGGTTAAGTTTAAACTACCATTCTGAGCGGGAGGATTCTCTTCAATCCATTGACGCGTACGCCACTCGCTTGGCACCACCCGAATCACTGAAGGGAAATGCAAGGAGTCAATCGTCACACTGGTATTATGGAAGGAACCCCGCAGCGTCCCATTGAGTAAGCGGATACCATTCTCCACCTCAACAATACGCAAATTACGACCGTTAATCTGGCCTTGCGAATCCCATTGACCATTGGCGCGTGATTGCAAACTCACATCAAAATCAAGCGCCCCACCGAGGCTCAGTAAATCATTGGTGAAGACCGACGCCCAGGCAATATCTTGAATACTACCCTTGGCTTGCAGGCTAGTACCACCACGCAAATTCGGTGTTAAGCCCTTAAAGTCGCTACGTAAAGTAAGCGCCACATTACCCTTATCCCGAGTCTGTATTTGCAAATCACCATTCAAGACACTGCTACCAGGACCTGCTTGTTGAAACTTCAACTGAGTTGCCAATTGACTTAAGCCGAGGGCGAACGGTGTCTCGGTGGGCACCAGAATATCACCACTCACTCGGCGTACATTCACATCACCGAGCAGAGCACCGTTATAGGCCAAGTCCCAGTTGAGGTCAAAAATCAAATCGTTGACCTTAGCTAAATTAGGATTACGCACAATCACACCACCACGCTGTGTTGTTGTGGAACTAGCAGGTAACAAATCACCAAACATCTTATTCAGATCATTAATCACGGCAGGAGAAACAACAAAGCGACTAATCGCCCCCTTACTGCTCCACAAACCATCCTTACCTGTTGAGCCCAGTTGTTGCACTTTCACCGTGTGATTACCTGGTAGACGCACCGTGAATGTCGACGCGCCCAAGTTCCACTCAGGCTGATTCTGACTACCAACGGGGACAAAGTGGACTCCCGCCACTTGATCTTGGCTCACACTAAAGCCTTGATAAGAGGCATTAAGCTTACTGATGGCGCCACTCCAGCCCTGTTTATTAACCGCCAACTTATGCCAAGCACCTTGCGCCTTAATTTCAGCATGGATGGGCTGCGCACCTTTGGCATTAAAGCTGCCTGTTTGCACATAATCAGCAACGACATCAATCTCATGGTTATTAATGGCGCCTTTAAGTTTGCCCTTAAGCATGGCACCACCCTCTAAGCCCGGATAAAGATCCGCTAAGCGCGGCAGGCGAATATCCATATTCAGCTCATCACCCGTCTTACCGAAAGCACCCGCACTCTTAATCGTATTACTGCCTATTTGTAAATCGATATCGGCTTTTTCAATCAGATAGATATGCGGATCAAAGCCTGCTGGCGGTGCCACCTGCAGATTATCAATTACTCGAGTTAAATTAACATCAGCACGCCCTGAAAGCTTCTGCTTATTCCAAATGCTATCCGGGGCAAAGTCAGCCTGCAAATTCGCTGACAGCAGGCCATGTAAGTCGGAGAGTACGGCAGTCCCCTTCACCTTGCCATTCAATAAGGCCGGCGGCACAGCACCAAAACTTAATTTATCAAGAGCCAAGTGCTTAGCGTCCAAATCAACATCAATGGTTTGAATCTCGCCATCAACACCCGAGCGTACAATCTTGGCAAAGCCCTTAACCCCTGTCTTATCAGGCAAGACCATATCAATCTCACCATCTTGCAAGACAAGTGGACTGTCTAGATCAAGCCAAAGTGTGGAGTTTAGGTGTGAGTTCTGCCCTTGCGCTTGCACTAAGAGGTCAAAGCCAGATTGTTCCTGTCGAGGCGTAGCTTGTAAACTGAGACGATCAAAGTCAAAAGGCACTGGCGTCTTAATTGGCCATACCCCACTGCCATCGGTACGTTCAAGTAAGACATCAGCCGCCACCGATTTGCGTGTATCTACATCCCACTGCCCCTTGAACACCATCTCTTGTTTAGCATCACGTAGACTCGCAGGACTCGCGGCCAAATTAGCGCCTGTGCTTAAGGTATCGATCAAGGCCATCAGGCGATCAACAATCGGCTGACTTAAACTTAAGTCACTAAACACACCCTTAGATTGAATTTGTTTGCCCTGACCTTCACTTGCCTCATGCGTAATCTGTGCAGTACGGCCATTGGGCATCCTTAATTGCAGACGAGCCGGTCCTACTTGCCAAATGGCAGGCAAGCGAGTTGCACTCGTCGTTAAGGGCACGATCGCTGCAGCATTCTCCGCGCTACTCGGCTGAACCGCAGCATCAGAGGAGGTCGGCGTGCTAGCGCTTGGCAGCAAATCTTGTTCTGCCGTGTATGCCAATTTCACAGCATCTTGCAGATTTAAAGCAATATCGACAAACTGTGCTTGTAGCGTCTGCAACTCATAGGTCCAAGCATCAAGACGCTGTTCAGCTGAACCGCCCGAGGCTTTTAACTCAAGATGAAGTACATTATCTTTCTGCTTAAGATTCGGCGTAAATTGCACTTGCGCATCAAGGGCATGGGCAAATAAGCGACCTTGCAACTTCGCATCTAGCAATGCACCACCGTGTAAACTCGGCACAATTTGCGCCAAAGCAGGCATATTCGCTTGCAGTTGTAGGCGATCAGAATCTGCGCCAAGCGCACCTTGAGCCACTAGCGACTGTTCTCCTAGGCGCAGATTAATATCCACATCTTTTAGTTTAATCTTTTCATAGTAAGCACTTAAATGATTCGGCAAGGCTTGCGGGTGTTGATTTGCCTTATGTTCTTCAATCAGTTTTTGATTAGCAATTGCCGCCTCTTGAGAGCTAACGACGCCAGAAGGCTGCCCCTCTGAGCTTATCGAAGAACTCAGTGTATCACTCAGTAATTGCGCCCAAGCCTGATGATAAGCAGGCCAATATTCTTGTAGATCAATATGCGCTTGCAGATGACCGTCAAGAGCTTGCTTAAGCCACTGACTGCCTGGCAAAACATCACCAACAAGCATGACTTCGCGCAAGTGTTCTTGGCTGTCAACCACACCATCAAGCACTAATTTTGTGCTCAAATTTGTATTCTTAACGGCACCTAATGATAAGGCGTATAGATCAAGCTTATCTGCTTCAAGCGTGACACGTACAGCGTGCCAAACTGTGGATTTGTCCGGATTCGCACCAGTTCCCGCTTGAGTTTGAGCCTGAGCCTGCTCTGGTGCTAGCGTATCTGCTTGAGTCTGAGTCTGAGCTGGAGTTTGAGTTTGCCCTAGCATTTCAGCTGAAGCTAGCATTTCAGCTGAAGCTAGCGTCTGCACTGCTGACTGGCGCTGAACCTGTGCATTATTATCCATTCTTGCCCGGCTTATCGCCTCTAATGCAGTTGCATCTTGCAGCACGAGAGTGTTACCTTGAATACGCAAACTGGAGTCATCGCTAAATCGAATATCGGCATGCCCATCTTGCAGCAGAAAGGATGTGCTCGCATCCATATTCAAGTCCACATCAACACTGGACTTATCCCCATCGCCTTGCGCCTTCAATCGATATAATTGGCTTTGCTCTGTTTGCTCTAGCAACACAGTCAATTGCTTAACATCTAAAGGAATATCAGGATTAATCGGTAGGAAGCGCTGGCCTTGGCGTTGTAACTCAAGTTGTAATTTAAGTGCTGGGCTTTGGGCAAGATTCCACTTAATGTCATACAACACATCATCGTACTTAGTTTTGCTCGCACGGCTTTGCTCATCCAGCGGTAAATTCAAAAGCTGCATTAATTTCTGTGAGACAGCCAACTGCTTAACTTCGCCAATCGAACTTAAGACCGCCCCACTTTGAGAGGAACCTTGGTGCTTTATGCTAGCGACCTTATCACCTGGTACTTTTAAGCGAAACTCAGCTTCTCCCACTTGCCACTGAACCGCATTATCCAATAACACCTCCGCCGCCATTTTCCCAGCAGAATCGAGGGCAAAATCGAGGTGTTTGACCTGCAGCTGATCCAAGCTGCCACGCCAAAAAGGAATCTGCAAGAGATCTTTAGCGGTGCCACTACCCTGAATATCGAAAGCAATCGGCGCTTGACCCAGCTCTTGACTATCCGCCACTTGATAAAAACCATTTAAGTTCAGACTGTGCTCACGCACGCTACCCTGCAAATCACCCTTAACTTGGGCGGCATAACCAATCTTCGGCCACACATGCTCAAGCTTAGGAAGCTCGGCATCTACACGCAAGTTATCGCCTGTTTGACCAAACTCACCCTGAGTCTGGATATGATTATCACCAACACGCAGATTGATATTCGCGCGCTCAAAAATCACATCTTCTAAAACAAAGCCCTGGTTTGGCTGTTCTTGTATGCCATCCGTAGTAGGCGCTTGCACGGCTTGTGGCGTAAACACTTGGCGCAAATCCATGGCAAGATCCACATCACCACTCAAGGTCTGCGCATTCCACACACTGCCGGAACCAAGCTCTAGACGCATCTCAGCACGCTTGAATTGACTCAAACCCGTGGCTTCAGTACTTAAGTGCAAGCGTCCGCCAACTAAGCTACTCGTCATAATATTGCTAAGATCTAAGCGCTCAGCCTGCACATCGGCGACGAGTTTCTGCAGACCATCCGTGTCATGCTCGCTAGTGACTTGGGCATTCAGCTGAGTACTATTCGGTACGCTAAATTGCAAGTCGAGATTCTCAAGCAATAAAGGGGCAAAAATATTCATAAGGCCATCGGCCTTCAGCACAACCTCCTGCCCACTGCCCGCCATCTCAAGTTTGAGTGCTTTCAGTGAACCGGTTAAACTTAAACTCAGATCAAGATTGCATGCCAAGTCGGTTTGAATCTTATTTTCTGCTTGTACTTGCGGCGGGTTCAAGCATAAGGGAGAGCTAATAATCTTGCCTTGATTACTTGAATATAAGTGGATAAATAAGGGCCAATCAGGATTACCTAATTGCTCAAGTCGCACTTCACCTTTAATCAAACTATCAAATACGGGGTGATCAATATACACCCCATCAAGAATCAGATTCGCACTCTCACGGGTCCACTTAATCCCACTCAAGGCCAATTCACCCAGTTGTACTGGTAAGGTACTGCCATCAGCCTGGACAAAAGAGAAGCGGTCAAGACGAATCTTATCAATCAACACTTCCACAGGCAGTTCAGGCAATTGGAATGGACTGCTGCTCGTGGTTTCTGCTTCTACCTGTTGCTGCAAGAGTTCAACCCGCAGCTCTTCAACCGCGAATAAACTAACATGCGCACGCGAGCGCCAGAGATCACGCCAGCGCACGGCAATCTCAATATTATCGGCCTCAATTCGCATCGCTTCATTTTCAAGCTTAAAGTGATCAATCTTTAAGCCCTGCATAATGGAGCCGCGAATCACGCCCATCTCAGCACCCAGTGCGGGCATGGCGCGATTCAAGATAAAGCTTGAACCACTATTAGTAAAGAACACCCAGGCAAAAGCCAGCAATACCAAAAGCAGGAACCATAATAGAATTCCCCAGACACTTTTGAAGGAACGAAGTAAGCGATTCTTAATCATCTTAGAAGGCGATTCCTAAAGAGAAATGCAGTCGTAGTTTCTTATCCCGTTGGCCATAGGCCAAGTCAATATTAATAGGACCGGCAGGTGTCTTAATCAAGGCACCGACACCATAACCCGCATGCAACTTCATATCACGGAATGAAGGCGCTGCATCACCCACATCAACAAACACGCCCATACCAAAAATATCATCGAAGTAGTGCATATACTCGACGCTAGCGACGGCCAAAGCACGGGTACCAATCACCGTATCGCCAATTTTATTCCCTATACCATAATATTTATAGCCGCGAATCGTCCGCGCACCACCGGTACGATAACCAAAGTCATCGGGGAAAATGGTATCGTCGGCAGCCCAAACCTTACCGACCTCCGCACGCACCGTAACGACATCACGTCGCCCCATCGGGAACCAAACTTGACCTCGTGCTGAAGCGCGCGCAAAGTTAGTGTTTTGTTTGAGGTTGCGCCCTATACCCACACCCACTTGCACCAAATTACCGCTGCGAGGGTCATATTTACTGTCTACATCTCGGCGCAATATATCATAGGAGGCGACTACAGCAGGTAGCTTAAATTCCGGATTGACGGGGTCATCCTTACGCTTGACACTATCATAGGTCGCCAATATAGAGAAGTTTCTTTCCCACTCTACGCGGCTATTGGGATCAAGCTTAAATTCATGCTTACGACGCCAACCCAAGCCTAGACTCGTGACTTTCTCATTGCTGATATCAGTGCGCCTAGCCATCAAACCGAGACTATCGACGGAACCATCTTCATTCGGTGGTAGGTAGAAGTCGGTATACAGACGTTGATTGTCCTTATCCACACCCGCACCAGCCTCGAAAATAATTGGCAAACCAAAAATCACTCTTTGCTCATACATGCCTTCTAGGCGCCCACCGACTACATCGTCAATACCAAAAGAGCCCGTCACGACACGCGCAGGCCCTTCGGTCACGCGTACGGTCACAGGGAGCTCAGCGGTCTCTTGCTGGTAAATTTCTTCGCCTGGTGGTGTTTTTAAATTGACGAAAGCACCACGGAAGAAATTAGTCGATTGCAGCTGTTGTTGCCACTCATCGAGCATCTTTTGCTCAAAACGTGTGCCGGGTGCATACTGCACATAGCGGTTCACCAAGCTAGCGGGCACCCGACGCAAACCAATCACTTCAATATGGCCTAACGTCACACTCGGACCGCTATCGATTAAAGTCGTCGTGGCCACACTCGAGGTTTCTGGGTTCACCACCGCTTGAGAATGTGCTAATCGTGCGAGAAAAAAGTCTTGCGCTTGTACTTGGTCCAAAAGGCGGGTCTTGGACGAGCTCCACCGTGCATTAATAAAGTCTTCGCCTACAGGCAAGCCCCAGGACTGACGTAATCCCTCCACACGCTCGCTGTATTCAGGCGCTAAAATTCGTCCCTTAAACAGGGTATCAACATGGGTAACTTTAGAGATTTCACCTGGTTCGATTGAGATGTCCCAAGTGTCGCCTCCAATATCCTCACCCACTTCAAGGGTGACAACTGGGTCAAAATAACCCTTGGTGGCTAAGGCAGAAACAACCGCATCGTGGCCCTTGCGACGAATACGCGCAGCCTCACCGCCGTCTTGGTCATCGGCCTGGCGTACGATAGCCCCGACGCCTTTTTGTACTACTTCTAAGACATCGGGAGGCAAGCCGCTAGGGTCAATGACCACCTCGGGCTTGGTATTCTTGGCTGCTTCTGTACTGTCTTGAGCCCACAGCGATGCGGGCATTAAGCATAAGAGTGTTAATACATAGCGACCAATTCTTGACATGGAAAACTAATACGTTGAGTTAACATATTAGTGTTTTACCACAATTGGAGGGAATTTATGAGCCATATCTAGGGGTTGATTAGAAACATTAATCGCCACCTTACGAGCGATTAGGCGATAACGCTGGCTCGCATCTGCTTGTGGATCCGCGGAAACAATCGGCTTACCTGCATCGGAGAACTCACGGACCTGCATAGCAAGAGGCAAACCACCTAAATACGGGAGTTTCAAGGTCTTGGCCATATTTTCCCCGCCATGCTCACCAAAGATATGCTCCTCATGACCGCACTTCGAGCAGACATGCACACTCATATTTTCAACAATACCCAGGATTGGCACATTCACCTTATTGAACATATCCACGCCCTTGCGCACATCAAGTAAAGCTAAGTCTTGTGGGGTTGTCACAATCACTGAACCCGCAACAGGAATCTTCTGCGCCATAGAGAGGGCAATATCCCCTGTACCTGGGGGCATATCAACGATTAAGTAATCGAGCTCAGGCCAGGCGGTAAGGCTCAATAATTGATTTAAGGCTTGCACCACCATAGGACCACGCCAAATAGCGGCTTGATCATCATTCAGTAAAAAGCCAAACGAGTTCACATAAACACCATGCGCTTTCGGCGGAATCATATGTTTATTCTCGTCAAGCTCCGGTTTACCACGTAGGCCTAATAAGAGTGGCTGGCTTGGACCATAGATATCGGCATCTAAGATACCCACATTCGCCCCTGATTGCGCTAAGGCGATGGCGAGGTTCACCGATGTCGTACTTTTACCCACACCGCCCTTACCTGATGCGACGGCAATAATATTTTTAATTGTTTCAATGGGTTTTAGGCCATCTTGAACCTTATGTTTCTCGACACCATTTACCCAATTCAACTGTACGGATGTAATACCCTGAGGCGCTAAGAGTTGTTCGATTTGTTGTTGAATAGCGCCTTGGTCCGCAGCACTACAGAAATAACCAGGCTTAAAGCGAATTGTTGCCTTAGAACCATTGAGCGCAATATCGTTGGCTTTAATTTTATGACCGATGGGCTCGCCGATAATCGGGTCTTTAAGGCCGCTTAATACATTAAGTAAGTCGTTAGCTGAAACATTTACTGACATAATACATCCAAATCTAGTAGTAGAATAGAATTAATCATAACGTGTTTATGCGAAAATAGTTCGTAAACACCTTTAACTTCTCGGAGTATATCGCTCATGCAAGATTTTTTAGGCAATTTATTTAGAGGGATTTTATTTATCACTCTGACCATCGCCGGCCTAGTCTTAACCTTCTTCTTTATTGCTTTTGCCGTGGTGGTATTAGGCGTGTTGTATATCGTCTCCCTAGTGCGCGGCAAGAAATTCTCTGCCTCAGATTATTGGCAGCAGACCCGTCAACGGGCCCAGCAAACCCAATCTCAGTTTAATGGCCGCTTTAAGCAACCCAGCTACAGCCGTCGCAAACCAGAGGATGTAACGGACGTGGAGATTCGTGAAATTAAATAGTCTGTGTTTGGAGCAAATTCATTAAGGTGTACTTCTTATATCCTTGCTCGACTTATAAATCCGATCAGTACAGACGCAAAAACACGAGGCGATAGCACGCCATAAAATTCCTTTGGCCCGTCTCTTATTTCAGCTCTGAATCAGTGAAGTTCTCCTAAGGCGCTCCTCAACAAGTCAAGGGCGCCTTTACTTTTACGCTCGTTGCCGCCAAAAAGCGGCGCCCTTTTATATCTGTTTCCCCCAAAACGCCGAAAAATCCTTGTATATCGTCTAAAATCATTCTTTTGCTTCTAGAAAAATTCGATAAACATGACTCGTACTATTTTTGTTACCACAGCACTGCCGTACGCTAACGGCTCCTTCCATATTGGTCACATCATGGAATATATCCAAGCGGATATTTGGGTGCGAGCCATGCGAATGTCGGGCCATACGGTACACTTTGTTTGTGCCGATGATGCACACGGTGCGCCGATTATGCTCAAAGCTGAGAAAGACGGCATTACGCCTGAAGAGTTAGTCGCACGCATTGCTAATGAGCGCCCTACCTACCTTAACGGCTTTCATATCAAGTTTGACCATTGGCATAGCACGCATAGCCCAGAGAATACGGAAATTTCTGGCATTATTTATAAAGCGTTAAAAGACAATGGCTTAATTAGTCAGCGTACGATTGAACAATTCTACGACCCTGTGAAGGGCATGTTCCTGCCTGACCGCTATATTAAGGGTGAGTGCCCAACCTGTCACGCTAAGGATCAGTATGGCGATGCCTGTGAAGTTTGTAGCTCGGTATATCAACCGACTGAATTGATTAATCCTTACTCAACCTTGAGTAATGCCACACCAGTCTTGAAGACCTCCGAACACTTCTTCTTTAATCTCTCAGACCCACGCTGCGTCGAGTTCCTCCATGAATGGACTCACGGCACGAATCGTCAAGGCAATAAGCGCTTACAGTCTGAAGTCTTAGCCAAAACCCGCGAGTGGCTTGGTGATGATGCGGAGAACAGCAAACTCAATGACTGGGATATCTCGCGTGATGCGCCTTATTTTGGCATTGAAATCCCTGATGCACCAGGCAAGTATTTCTATGTGTGGTTGGATGCGCCGGTTGGCTATCTTGCCTCTTTAAAAGCCTATTGCGACCTGAATGGCCTAGACTTTGATGCCATTCTTGACCCGAATGGCGACACTGAGCAGATTCACTTTATCGGTAAAGATATTATTTATTTCCACGCCCTCTTCTGGCCAGCGATGTTAAAGTTCTCAGGTCGTAAAGTACCTGATCAGTTGAATGCTCATGGCTTTATTACCGTCAGTGGTGAGAAGATGTCGAAGAGCCGTGGCACAGGTATTTCACCCTTGCGCTACTTAGATCTGGATATGAATGCCGAATGGATGCGCTACTATATCGCCGCCAAGTTGAACTCTAAGGTTGAGGACGTGGACTTCAATCCTGATGACTTTATCGCTCGTGTGAATGCTGACCTCATTGGTAAATACATTAATATTGCCAGCCGTGCCGCTAACTTTATTAGCAAACACTTTGATGGTCAATTAGCGTATCACGGTGGCGAGAACGAGATTCGCGCTGAAATCGAGCCCTTGGTAAAAGCGGTGAGTGCCGACTTTGAAGCCCGCGAATATGGACGCGCCATCCGCACCATGATGACGTATGCCGACACCATTAACCAAGCCTTCGACCAAGCACAGCCTTGGGTCTTAGCCAAGGGTATTAGCAGTGCCGATGATGAGCAGAAAGCGCAATTACAAGCGATTTGCTCGCGTGCGATTGCTGGCTTTAAAGCACTCTCGGTCTTATTAAGCCCAGTACTTCCTGTACTAAGCCAACGTGTTGCGCAAGAACTCTTTAGTTTAGATCGCAACTTTGTCTGGTCTGATGCGGTCGAATTACCAAGCACTATTGCCCCATTTAAACATTTAATGCAACGTGTTGATATCGCCCAAGTTGATGCCTTACTTGAACCCCCTGTTGAAGTTGCACCGACACCAAAACCAGGCGGTGAAGAAATCGCCGAAACCATTAAGATTGACGATTTCGCCAAGATTGACCTACGTATTGCCAAGATTGTGAATTGCGAACATGTCGAAGGGTCTGACAAATTGTTACGTCTGACGCTAGATGTTGGCGAAGGCAAGCACCGCAATGTCTTCTCGGGTATTAAATCGGCCTATCAACCTGAGGATTTAATTGGCAAACTTACTGTGATGGTGGCTAACTTAGCACCACGCAAAATGAAGTTCGGCATCTCTGAAGGTATGGTCTTAGCCGGTAGCGATGCCGACGAAAAGAACAATCCTGGAATTTACATTTTGGAACCATGGGAAGGTGCCCAAGTTGGCATGCGTGTGCGATAATAAGTTCTATTAGCCATTCTCCTTAAGGACTTTGAATGGAATTATCGCCTTGGCAGTTTGCCAAATCTATTAATAAGAAAATTCATCTGTCAGCACCAGCCATGTTCATTCATGAGCTGGTGAAAAACCCTGGCTGTATAGGCGCTATCTGTCCTAGTTCACAGAAACTCGCTCGCTGCATGGTATCAAGAATTGATACCACACAAGAGGGTCTCATCGTAGAGCTCGGCGCAGGCACAGGGGTGATGACCCAAGCCTTATTGGACCATGGTGTCAAACCAGAGAACTTGCTTGTGATTGAGTTTGCTGACAACTTTTATTTACACTTAAAAGAGCGCTTTCCGCAACTTAGCATCATCCATGGTGATGCCGCACAACTGCGTGACTTATTACCCGCTGATGTCCAGATCAATACGATTGTCTCGAGCTTACCCTTAATCTCTTTGCCACCACCAGTGCGCCAAGCGATTGTGAGTCAATGGCAGAGTCTCTTGTGCGAAACTGGTCAAGTGGTGCAGTTCACCTATAATTTAAAGTCCACCTATTGGCAGAAAGATATTCACACTACGCACTATGAAGAAGAATTCGTCTGGGCGAATATCCCACCCGCCAAGGTGATGCGTTTTCGTTTTCATTCCTAATTTTTTATTGTTTTATGAGTCAAGAACCCTCTTCTCTGTCCCCGTCTACAGTAACACAGGGGCAGCCTGAAACACAGGATACTACTACGCCGCAAGTGGATACTGCTACGTCACAAACCAGTGCGGCTCCTACACCTGAGCTACACGCACAGTCGAGTACGCCAGATCAGGCCGCCGCGTTAAGTGATCCTGCCGAGCAGGCCAGCTATCGTTTTGGCCATATTCGCAGCTTTGTACATCGCCGTGCGCATATCACGCCTGGCCAGCAAGAAGCGATTAATACCTTGATGCAAGACTGGGCGATTGACTATGCTCCTAGACATCTTGATTTCGAACAGGTCTTTGGCCGTCAAGCACCAACTATCTTAGAAATTGGCTTCGGCATGGGTGAGACCACCGAGAAAATTGCGCAACTACGCCACGAAGATAACTTCCTTGGTGTTGAAGTCTTTAATGCTGGCGTGGGCGCTATGCTTAAACGCATCCATAATTCAGGCTTAAAGAATGTACGTATTATTCAGCATGATGCGGTTGAAGTGGTCACCCATATGTTGCCTGAGGCCAGTCTAGATGGCGTGCACATCTACTTCCCTGACCCATGGCCCAAGAAGCGCCACCATAAGCGTCGCCTAATCCAGGGCCCATTTATCCAATTGCTCGCCTCGCGCCTCAAGCCTGGTGGCTACATACATTGCGCCACCGATTGGGAAAACTATGCCGAGCAAATGCTTGAGGTATTAAGTGCTGAACCTAGCCTTGTCAATACAGCTAAGGACTTCGCCCCTAAACCTGAATATCGCCCACAGACCAAGTTTGAAACCCGCGGCTTTCGCCTAGGACACGACTCTTGGGATGTACTTTTCAAGAAGAAATAGCTATGTACCCTCCCATCGACCCTTATAAAACAGGCCTCTTAGATACGGGTGACGGTCACCAAATCTATTGGGAACTTTGTGGTAATCCTGCAGGCAAACCTGCCGTATTCTTACATGGTGGTCCTGGCGCAGGTTGCGCGGAACATCACCGCCGCCTTTTTAACCCAGAGAAATACCACATCATGTTGTTTGATCAACGTGGTTGCGGTCGTTCATTGCCACATGCCAGCTTGGATAACAATACCACCGCACATCTAATCGCTGATATAGAGCGCTTACGCACTGAGGTCATGGGTGCAGATAAACTACTGGTTTTCGGTGGTTCTTGGGGCTCAACCTTGGCGCTAGCTTATGCCCAAGCTCATCCTGATAGTGTGAGCGAGTTGATCGTGCGCGGTATTTTCACCGTGCGCCCTGAAGAACTCGCTTGGTACTATCAAGAAGGCGCCTCATGGCTCTTCCCTGACTATTGGGAAGACTACATCGCCCCAATCCCTGAGGCTGAACGTGGCGATCTCATTGCCGCTTTCCGTCGTCGCTTAACCGGTGATGATGAGCAAGAGAAAATCGCTGCCGCCCGCGCTTGGAGCCAATGGGAAGGACGCACCATCACGCTCTTACTTGATACGGTCGGTGTAGATAAATATATCTCCGATTATTTCGCGGTGGCTTTTGCCCGTATTGAAAACCACTACTTCACCCACCTCGGCTTTATGGAAGAAGGCCAGATCCTGAAGAATATGGATAAAATTCGCCATATTCCAGGGATTATTATCCAAGGTCGTTATGACTGCTGCACCCCGATGAAAACCGCGTGGGAGCTGCATAAAGCCTGGCCTGAAGCCGAATTTCATATCGCCGCTGACGCTGGCCATGCCTTTAATGAGCCTGAAATCTTACGCCAGTTGTTAAGAGCAACCGATCAGTTTGCGAATTAAGCGCAGGTAAGGCTACGACCTTAATGAGCCCGAAATCTTGGCTCAGTTGTTAAGAGCCGCGAATTGGTTTGCGAGTTAAGCACACAAAGCATTGCGGAAATATACTAAGGGCGGCTTACATATAGCTGCCCTTTGCTCGGATATGGCCGCCCTTTTCTCGAAAAAACCTAAAAACACCCATCCAAACTTAGGTTTTCAGCTTAAACCATTTACATTTTGCATTAAACTAACATTTGTTTACTAAAGCCTACTTGGTATTGTAAGAATTTTGTAGAATAATAGAGCGTAAGTTCTTTTCATTTCACACAAGGAGTTGTAATGGGAATTTTTAATTTTGTAAAAGAAGCTGGTGCTAAATTATTCGGTGGCTCTGAAGCCAAAGCCGCGTCTGCCGAAGAACTCAAACAAGAACTCGAGAAGCATAATCTGAATGCTGAAGGTCTAGATATTTCAGTTGACGGCGATAAAGTGACCGTTGCTGGTAAAGCACAATCAACAGAAATTGCTGAGAAAATTACCATTGCTTTAGGTAACACACTAGGTATTTCACAAGTTGAAAGCAAAGTGGAAGCCATCAGCGCAGGTATGGAATCTCGTATGTATACCGTAGTTAAGGGCGACACACTTTCTAAAATTTCTAAAGAGATGTATGGCGACCCTAACAAGTATCAAAAAATCTTTGAAGCCAACAAACCAATGTTGACTCACCCAGATAAGATTTACCCAGGTCAAGTACTACGTATTCCTGAGCTATAATTTTTATCTTACAGGTTCGATTAAGGGCTTAATTGCTTAGCTACACCTTGTTTAATGCAGGAAGTGCTTAAGCCACAAATTCTTAAACAGCGATTTGATTAAACAGCGATTTGCCACTTGATCACCTAAGACGCAAAAAGGACTTTTCCGTGGAAAAGTCCTTTTTTATGGTGATACTAAATTAACGCTTCTTACCAAAGCCGCCGAAAGCGCCTAGGCCTGAGCCCATCCCCTTCAAGGCATTCATGCCGCGCATCATCTTGCCCATGCCGCCTTTTTTGAATTGCTTCATCATGCCTTGCATCTGCTCAAACTGCTTGAGTAAGCGATTCACTTCTTGTACGGGCACACCCGCACCTGCAGCAATACGGCGCTTACGTGAAGCCTTAAGCAAGTCGGGCTTGCTACGCTCTTCAGGGGTCATGGAGTTTAGGATGCCTTCGGTACGACGCATCTGCTTCTCAGCTTGACCGCTTTGCATCTGGCTCGCCGCTTGGGCAAATTGCGCGGGTAACTTCTCAAGTAGTGACCCCATATCGCCCATCTTCTTCACTTGCTGCAGCTGGTCACGGAAATCGTTTAAATCAAAGCCTGTGCCACTCTTGATTTTCTTGGCCATCTTCTCGGCTTCAGCAATATCAATATTGCTTTGCACCTTCTCAACCAAGGAAACAATATCACCCATGCCCAGGACGCGCTGCGCCATTCGCTCAGGGTGGAAGGGCTCTAGGCCATCTAACTTCTCAGAGACACCGATAAACTTCAGCGGCTTGCCTGTAATGTGGCGCACCGATAAAGCCGCACCACCACGCGCATCACCATCCAGCTTAGTCAATACCACACCGGTTAATGGCAGCGCCTCAGAGAAGGCCTTGGCTACGTTCACAGCATCCTGACCTTGCATAGCATCGACCACGAATAAGGTCTCCACAGGATTGAGTAGCTTATGCAATTGACTAATCTCTTGCATCATCGCTTCATCAATACCTAAGCGACCGGCCGTATCGACAATCAGGACATCATAGTAATGACGCTTAGCATGGTCTAAAGCGGCTTTAGCAATGTCTTGTGGCTTTTGGCTACTATCGGAAGCGAAGAAATCCACGCCAACTTGCGTAGCCACGGTCTTCAACTGTTCAATCGCGGCGGGGCGGTAGACGTCAGCACTCACGACTAAGACTTTCTTCGCGGCGCCTTTTTTCCCATTCTGGTGATAATTGCCAGAATGCAATAGCTTGGCAAGTTTACCCGTGGTTGTGGTCTTACCCGCACCCTGCAAACCAGCCATCAGAATAATCGCGGGCGGTTGACTGGCTAGGGATAGTTCCGTGGCATGTTCACCCAAGTCGGCGCCCATCAGGGCCGTGAGTTCTTTATGCACCACACCCACTAAGGCCTGACCAGGACTTAAGCTACCGGCGACCTCTTCACCAAGGGCTTTCTCCTTGACCTTAGCAATAAATTCGCGCACGACGGGCAAAGAAACGTCGGCCTCTAATAAGGCCATACGCACTTCGCGCAACATCTCCTGCGTATTCGATTCAGTTAATCGCGCCTCGCCACGCATGGTTTTCATGACGCGGGACAAACGATTCGTTAAGTTATCAAACATATCTGCTTCACTTTTTGTAGAAGGCCTTCAATGCTATACTACGATATGGTATGGCGTTCAGTTAGCGCTTTAGTTCTAAACCTCAAGGAAGAACTTCAATGAAGAATTTCAACGAGGCTTTAAGCGTAGTCTTTTCGTTAAGCTCAGTACTTTAGATTAGCACTTGCGCTCAGAACATCGATACCGATTCATAGACACATTTTTGGCGTATTCGATTCATGTCATCCGATATTGTATTGCACTATCTCACAGCGTTGGGTTATCTAGGCTTAGGCACCGTAATTTGGTGGGCCTTATATAAACACGTGGAGATTAATAAGTACAAGCCTTGGTACTCCGTCAGCCTATTATTCCTCATCATCATCCATGGTGTAGCGATTCATATGACTATGCTGCATGAGAGTCATATTACGATCAATTGGTCGCTAGGGCTGTCATTTACCATCTGGATTGGCTTGATGATTTATTGGCTAGAGAGCAATTTCATCAAGGCCTATGGTTTCTTGCTCGCCCTCTTACCAATCGCCTCCTTAGTCAGCTTTCTGGCGGCCATCTTCCCGCCCGATAGCGAGACCGCGGTGATGGTAATTAAGAACAATACCTTCTTGGTACACCTGATTATTTCCTTAATCTCGTACAGTATTATTGCGGTTGGCGCACTACAAGCCGTGATTATGACGGGTTTAGATCGCCACTTGCACCGCCCGCAAGACTTTAGCAAGACACCGAGTATATGGAGCCGCGCCTTGGATGCACAACCCCCATTAATGGTGCAAGAACGCATTCTCTTTCGCTTAATTGGGATTGGTTTTGTGCTAATGACCCTAGCGATTATCACGGGCAGTGTGGTCTCAATGAACGCCACAGGTGCCATCTTACCACGCGACCATAAGACCTTCTTCACCCTAATCTCTTGGTTGATTTTCGGTGTCTTATTATTTGGTCGTATTATGTGGGGCTGGCGAGGACGTGTATCGCTGCGTTGGACTCTCGTTGGCTTTGGTCTCTTAATGCTGGCCTACACAGGCACTCGTTTCATCTTTGAAGTATTACTCCATAGAGGCTAATCAATGAAGTATTTGTTTTGGCTAGTGCTGATTTTCGGCGCGCTTTTCTTCTATCGTAAAGCCGTGGCGAATGCACAAAGAGCCCGTATGCAAGAGCGCCATCCGAACGCAGCTCAGCAGACAGGCAATCAGGCTCAGGGTGCGCCAGAGCGTGGTAGGCGCTTTGGTCGTGCAGGCCGTAAAGCGCATCAAGAAGGCTTAAAGACCATTACCATGGTGCAATGTGAACATTGTCATACCCATGTACCTGAGGATGAAGCGCTGATTCGTTATGGTCATGCCTGGTGCAATGAAGAGCATGAGCGCTTAGGACCTAGAGCGTGAATACACTGCGTATAGACCGACATGGTTGGTTGTATCAGGAGGTGGCTAGGCCTGCTGATATAGTTAAGTTAGCGACGACACAGAAGCCGGCTCAGGATTCAGCTGTGCTAGAAACTTATCAGCTTGCAAGAGTATCTCAATCCGAACAAGATTCAGCGGCAACGTTGAATAGCCATATAACGAGCGCAGCAGCAGGCTTAAGAGTTCGTCATTGCCCCTCACCGAATCACGATGAGCGCGTCGACAAGGAAGCGCCGTATTTATTGGTGATTCATAATATTAGCCTGCCTCCCTATGTCTTTGGAGGGCCGTATATTGAGCAATTATTTACCAATTGCCTTGAAGTCGATCACCATCCTTTTTTTAAAGAAATTCAACATTTACGTGTCTCCGCTCACTTTCTAATTCGTCGTGATGGTGAGATTGTGCAGTTTGTCAGTGCGGATAAGCGCGCTTGGCATGCAGGTGCATCAAGCTTTGAAGGGCGCGAAGCCTGCAATAATTTCTCGATTGGGATTGAGATGGAAGGCAGTGATTTCGCGCCGTATGAAGCCGCGCAGTATGCTGCCTTAGCGCAGTTAAGCGCCTTGCTCCGTGAACATTACACCTTGCGTGCGGTACGTGGGCACGAACATATCGCCCCTGTGCGTAAGACGGATCCAGGACCCTATTTTGATTGGACGCGTTATCGCCGTGAGGCGGGATGGACTTGGCGGGAGTTGCCGGGGTTGGGGCAATAAATTTATACTGTCCACAGTCCATGGACCATGAACAAGTATTGGAAAAAGGCGACTTACGAATTTCACTCTGTAAGTCGTCTTTTTTCTTATAGCACTTTTAGGTTTGTCAGCTAAGGTATCAACCCTGCAACATCAAGCGGTTGAGCTTTTTCACAAAACCTGCAGGATCTTCAATCTGCGCGCCTTCAACCAACATCGCTTGGTCTAAGAGCACACTCGCCCAATCTTCGTAATCCGCGCCCGTAGTTTGACTGATTTTCTCAATCAATGGGTGCTCAGGATTAATCTCTAGAATCGGCTTGATGTCTGGTGTTTCTTGACCTGAGGCTTTCAACATACGTAGGATATGTGGGCTCAAATCATTCTTGCCAACCACCACACAAGCTGGCGAGTCAACTAAGCGAAGCGTCACACGTACATCCTTCACGCGGTCTTTCAAGGTGCTTTGTAAGCGTAGGACCAGTGGTTTGAATTTCTCAACCACTTCTTCCTGGTGCTTCTTCTCTTCTTCATCAGCCAATTGCTCTAAGTCTAAACCACCCTTAGAAACAGAGACCAGTGACTTACCATCGAACTCACGGAAGAATGACAACATCCATTCGTCCACGCGATCAGAAAGCAATAAGACTTCGATCCCTTTCTTGCGGAAGATTTCTAAATGCGGGCTGCTCTTCGCGTTCGCAAAGCTTTCGGCGACCACGTAGTAAATCTTGTCCTGCCCTTCTTTCATGCGAGCGATATAGTCTTCTAGCTTAACCGTCTGTACCGCTTGATCGTCTTGTGTAGAAGAGAAGCGGAGCAATTTCGCAATACGCTCCTGGTTAGCCTGGTCTTCGCCCATGCCTTCTTTCAGCACTTGACCGAACTCTAACCAGAACGCGGCGTAGTCTTCAGGACGATTCTCAGCAATATCTTCTAGCATAGCGAGTACACGCTTAGCGGAGCCTTCACGGATCACTTTTACATCACGACTTTCTTGCAGAATTTCACGTGATACGTTAAGCGGTAAATCTGCAGAGTCAATCACACCGCGGACAAAGCGCAAGTATGAAGGCAACAATTGCTCGGCATCATCCATAATAAATACGCGCTTCACGTAGAGCTTCACGCCACGGCGTGCATCACGATCCCATAAGTCAAAAGGCGCATGCTTAGGAATATACAGCAGCTGCGTGTACTCGCTGCGGCCTTCGACACGGTTATGTGTCCAGGCTAATGGATCTTCAAAATCATGGCTGATGTGCTTATAGAACTCTTCATACTGCTCATCGCTGATATCCGATTTTGCGCGCGTCCATAAGGCATTCGCTTGGTTAATGGTTTCCCATTCGTCTTGCTTCACACTCTGACCTGATTCAGCATCGAAGTCTTCCTTCTGCATCTGCACAGGCAAAGAGATATGGTCGGAGTAACGACGCAGCACTTCACGTAACTTCCAGACATTCAGGAATTCAGTACCTTCGTCATTCAGCTCGAGCGTAATTGTCGTGCCGCGGTTGGCTTTTTCAACCGTTTCTAAGGTGTATTCACCTTGACCATCCGAAATCCAACGCACCGCTTGATCAGCCGCCGCATCAGCACGGCGTGTCTCCACGGTCACGTTCTTGGCCACGATAAAAGCCGAATAGAAACCTACACCGAATTGACCAATTAATTGCGCATCCTTCTGCTGGTCGCCTGTGAGAGACGCAAAAAATTCCTTCGTACCTGAGCGAGCAATCGTGCCTAGGTTCGACACCACTTCGTCTTGACTCATACCAATACCATTATCATCAATGGTGATGGTTTTCGCCTCTAAGTCATAACTGATGCGAATACGTAAGTCCGTATCCTCAGCCATTAAATCAGGCTGCTTAAGTGCCTCAAAGCGTAGCTTATCGCAAGCATCAGAGGCATTAGAGACTAATTCGCGTAAGAAAATTTCTTTATTCGAATAGAGCGAGTGAATCATAAGGTTAAGCAATTGCTTAACTTCAGCTTGGAAACCCATACGTTGGGCAGATGAATTCGTCGTCGTCATAGTATAAAAGTTAAGAAAAATTAAGTAACTTTTTCAAGCTGAGGGTGATTTTGCGAATTTCAAGATGGGGGTGGGGAATTGTTGTTATTTGCTTAAGTGATTGATTGACTTTATTTATAGTTTGTCTATGCTTAAAAGAGCGCGAGCTTATTTGAAGCCCCTAGATCAACAAATCAACAAAAGCCATAAGGAACTCACTGAATGCGTTCACAATTGCAAAATCTACTTATTCTAACGATTGCTGGTTTCTTCTTAGCGAGCGGCGTTGTGGTGTTCTTTGCACCCCATCAGATTGTGACTGGTGGCCCTCCTGGTATTGGCATTATGTTGGAGTACCTGCTGCATATCCCTGTTGGTCTGACTGTCTTTATTATTAACTTTAGCTTAATGTTGCTAGGTGCCAAGCGCTATGGTCGGGGCTATTTCTTTCGAACCGTCTATGCGATTGTCGTCTCCTCAGCCTTAATTGAGATCTTACGCTACCTATTTCCAGACCCAACGATTAGTAGCAACCTTCTACTCAATGTGGTGATTGGTAGTATTACACTAGGCCTAGGCATTGCCTTGTGCTTTAAGGGTAATGCGGCAAGTGGTGGCATGGCAACCGCGGCACAACTACTGTCAGAACGCACAGGCCTTAAAATTGGCCGAGTTATTCAGATTATGGATGGTACTATTGTGCTGCTCTCCGCTATCGTCTTCAGAAATATTGAGTCCGCACTGTGGGCGGGATTGGGGGTGATTATTACAGGCTTTGTGATTAATTGGTTTATGCGTAGGCAGGGGCAGTAGATGGGATGCCGCTTAACACCTTGTGTCGCGAACAATACCGTTTTATCGGGAATTTAGATACTCAGCTACCCTATCCTTCAGCCATAAAATACATGCCTCCACAAGCTCTGGTTTACTCGATAGACGATCCTCAATAAGTCCCAGATAAGCTTGCCTTGCTTCCTCCAGCACATGGCCATACTCGGCAGGCGAACGCTGCATAGCCCATTGCGCCGCAGCGTCTTTGGCAATAATATCCCCAGTCACAGCGCTATACCATATCCGCGCCAAGGTCAGAAGTATATTTCGTTCCTCTCCCGCCCAGTCATCAGCTTGATTCCACATGGGTAGCGTATCGGCCAATACCTGATAGAAATCCGCTTGTGGCACAGGCTCTATCAGACTTGTCGCAGGCGGTCCCATTAGTGCCAGACTCTTTTTCCTTACTTTCTTCAGCAACACCGCCACATCAGGATCAAGCATAGCCGCTTCAAACTCACCCGCCTGAATTTCCTCACGTTGCCACTCGCCAAACTGCAACTCTCGCCTAGCAGGATAATGCCACGGCACAATATCATCATGAACCAACACCGTTATTTCCAATGCACGCAGCTGCTCATCCTCACCAGGAGGTGCAGAAATAGCCAATAAATCTTGGAAAAAGGCTGGGCGAGCAAAGGCAGACGGCAGCTCGGATATCAGCACCAAAAGATCAATATCACTATGCGCTTGTAACCCACCATCCACCGCCGAGCCATACAAATACACCCCTAGCAAACTGCCTTTGAGGTGTTGTTGTATGAGACCAAGCGCTTGAGATACTTGAGACTTAATTGAGTTGGGGATTGATTGGGGCATCTACATGACCTGATGAAACTAAGGAAGCAAACAATTTCAGTAGCAAGCTTAATAATCCGTAAAAAGCCACTGTAACTATGCCACCTTACATGGCTTGTGGAACAAACTTAAAATGTAAAGCTCTAGATACTTTAAATACTGTTTCCCATTGCGGCTTGCTTTTCCCGTTGATAACTTTATATAAGCTTTCACGGTTTAATCCAGACTCTTTTGCAATTTCACTAACACCGTGTTTTTTAACAAGTAAGCCAAGTGCTTCTACAAAGGTATTAGGGTCATCATCTGATAAGCACTCTTCTAAAAAGAGTTGAATATCCTCTTGTGTTTCCATATAGTCAAACGGATTAAAATCTTTTACCTTTCCGCTCATTTTACTCCTCCAGAGTTTTTAAAATCACTTTGGCCTGATCGATATCTTTACTTTGCGTGCCTTTATGGCCAGCGCAAAGTAAAATAATTATTGTTTGCTGTTGTATTGTGTAATACACTCGATAGCCTTTACCTATAAAGACACGCATTTCATAAAGGCTTTCGGACAGCTGTTTTGAGTCTCCAAAATTACCATTAATAAAACGGACAATGCGTATATTGATTGCTTTGACTGCTTGTTTATCCTTGTTGCTGGATAGCCATTTGTCAAAAACATCAGTTCTTTGAATATGATATTTCACTAAGTTAATTGTAGCCCATAGGCTACTTTATGGTCAATTATAGCGTTGGCAATGTGCTTATTATTTTTACATTACCGTAAACAACAGTAAAGACGTAAATCTACGTACTTCTCAGCTGATATAAGAGCAGTTACTTGCAGAAGCTAAAGAATACAACAAAAAGCACACTGAAACGTATACCCATGAGCAAGTCAAGAAAGAGTTGGGTTTGTAATGTTTCAGGTTACTTATACGGCTGAAGCCTTAAAATCTTAAGCTAAGCTAGATAAAACACAAGCAAGACTCATTATTAACTGGATTGAGAAAAATCTTATTAACTGCTCTGATCCGCGATTTACAGGAAAAAGCATTAAGGGAGACTTAGCGGACTGGAGGTACAGTGTTGGCAACTATCGTATCCTATGCCATATTTTTGAAGAAACGATTACGATAGAAGTCATCAATATTGGCCATCGAAAAGATATCTATAAATAAAGTTTCAAGGCATCTATCAAAAAAATGGCCGTCAATATATGACGACCATCTCTTCGGTATGTGGTGCCCGGGGCCGGAATCGAACCGGCACGCCTTGCGGCGGGGGATTTTGAGTCCCCTGCGTCTACCAATTTCACCACCCGGGCTTATAGGAGACACACACGTTAATGTGTGGGATTTGCATTTAATTTTGCAAAGAAGATAATTATAGCGACTTCTTTTTTGTTTGTCATTATTTTGCAAGAAAAAAGCGATAAAATTTTTAGCTTAGCCATTTTTAAGTAGCTTTTTCGTCAACTTCATCTCTATGGCCGCTAACATCAGCCACTCACACTTATCATTGCTCACCAGATCTTTACTCTTTTTTCCCATCACTCTTATACAAGCGATCTAAGAAATCCGCATATTCAGAGCAAATCTGAATCTCACTCTTCTGCGGATCGTAGAAGGCGTTCTCCTCCTCACATCGCATCACCACCACTGACAAAGGCTCAGGCAAGGAGAAGTGTTCATTCAAGGCGTTCACCTCATCTTCTAGCATCTGCGCGACAAACGAAGCCGTCTGCGATTGATTTTTCAACTCGCCTTTTTGTTTAAATGTAAATTTATTTTTTAGCGATTTATCAGTGAGTTTATCCAAGACTTCACCCCATGAACGGTCAAGCAGCTCTCGCTCTTCAATGCAGAGCTCTGCACGGTCTTCAGGTAGACCAACCGCCTCTAAGACATGGGCACGCTTATCTGGGTCACCGCCAAAGTATAGGCAGGCAATACTAAAGTGACGTTGTTGATCGGTCGAATGCTCATCCCACCAGGGGGATTGTTCTAGGGCAGTTTCACCTGCCAACCAGAATAAAGAACTCGCGTAGGAATTAATCAAGTCGGCCTCGTCTTCATCCCAGAGTTCGTCCGATAAGAGAATCGCCAATTGATCGGCCGCATCCTCTTCCTTGCCAAGTACGGGCAAGTCTAATTGATGAATCAGGGCATGCGCCATCTCATGGTAGAAAATCCATAACACATTAGCTTTAATAAAGTCTTCTCGCTCTTGTGCGGAGATAGGCTTAGCGGCCTTATTTGAAGAGTGAGTTTGTTTGAGCACCTCAGTTTTACTTGCTGGCGTATGCGTGTGCTGCAGCGGCTCAGCTTGATTATGCGTTACAGAACTGCTTGGTGTGTTGGTTTGATTCAGCGGCTCGACTTTATTTGCTGCTTCGACTTTATTCGAAGCTTCAGATTTATTAGGGATATCAGACCACGCTGACAGAGGAAAAATTAAACTGGCAATTAATAATGCTTTACTTAATAAGGAATACATACTTGTCTTATTTTATTTGAAGAACAGGCATTATTGTAAAGCTAAGAACCTAAAGCTTGCCCAATTGGCACCACAAAACTGTGATTTTTTTGTTCAGCTTGCCAGAGGTCATGCTCCATCTGCATCGCTGCCCAGAGTTGGCTGCTGGTATTAAACAGAATCGATAATCGAACAGCCATATCTGCCGATATAGCGGCCTTAGCATTCAAAATACGCGAAAGTGCCGCGCGCGTAACGCCTAAGCGCTCAGCGGCTTCAGTAACGCTCATATCGCCCATATATTCGCGTACTAATAGGCCAGGGTGAGGCGGATTATGCATTCTCATGATTTGCTCCTAATGATAATCTTGATAATTTACAAGCTCAAAGTCTTCGCCATCAAACACTCAATAATTAGATTAATTTTTTTTAGTTCAGCTAACATTTTAGATAGCATTCTCAATAGCATTTGCAATCTTTTTGTACCACTCTGGCAAGCGTTTACTTCTGTAGCTTACTTGGCGAGACTTAATGGTAACAATTGACCGATGTTTCTTCCCACTATTATCAAATATAAACAATCTATCGGCTAAGGGCGCGATCTTGACGAAGTTATTCATTGACTGACCGTAACGTCTTAAAATTGCCTCAACTGGAACATCGTGACCGCCTACATTGACTCTTGTTTTAACCCTAGCAAGCGACTGTAGGGAACCAGACAAACCAACATATATCAGGTTAATTTTATAGCCAAGTTCTTTTGTTTTTTTAATAAGCGTTATTTCAGAATTGCCCGATAATGTCGTTTCAAATACAAATGTTTTTCGATTTTCAACTAGACTAGATCTTAAGGTTAACGCTTGTCTTGCCGCCTGAATTTGCAAGGCATTGTCTGTGAGATGAGGATTCTCTGACTGAATAGCAATTTTCATATTATCTGGATTGACATAGTCAATTTCTTTATCGAAAAAACGTCTATATAAGGTCGTCTTTCCAGCCCCATTGGTCCCACAGAAGACCCATAATTGAGGCTGTGTCATTATGCAGTTAACACCTTAATAATAATTTCTTCGCCAGTTGCTTGCATCTCAATAAGTTCTTTTCGGCCACTAGGATACTCTTTAATTAGCAAATCAGCTGGCGTATCTTCTTCAATATAGTAAATTGATGCACCTTGAGCAAGACATTCATCCGCCTCAGCCGTATCAAACTCATGAGTCATCAGAAACTCAGCAAAGTCATCTAAGCGCTGCTCAATTGTTTTTAGTGAGCTTTGGTTTCTCATAGTGATTCTCCAATACATCCCTAAGAATAGGGACTTAAGCATTTATAACACAATTATATTTAATCATCTAGACCTATGTATCATCTCCATAAGCTCAACTGGCTAGAAATATCACAACGGAGAAATACCGTATATTCACCACACCACAATGTGTGGTGCCCGGGGCCGGAATCGAACTAGCACGCCTTGCGGCAGGGGAATTTTGAATCTTTCGCCCTCAGCCAAAGCACTTACTCCAACTACCCTCGCGCCAACAACATCTCCACCAACTCAGGCACGCCTTCGCTAGCGCGCTTGGCTATCACGTCGGTCAACAAACCTGGTGGTGCTTCAGGGGGATTCGGGTCCACAAGATATATCTCGGTGCGTGGTCGCGCATATTCTAATAAAGAAGCCGCTGGATAGACCTTCAAGGAGGTCCCCACCACAATCACAATTTCAGCCAAATCCATTAAACGCGTTGCCCGCATAAACTCAGGCACAGGCTCACCAAACCAGACTATATTCGGTCGCATTAAATTCAAGCGCATATCTAATTGACGTATACTCTGATCGCCCTCAATCTGCTCAATATAATCCGCATCCGCCGAGCTACGCAATTGGTCTAGGCGCCCATGCAAGTGCAGAATCTTGCGGCTACCTGCTCGCTCATGCAATAAGTCCACATTCTGCGTGATGATTTCCACATCGTACCTAGACTCAAGCTGCTGCAAGCTGTGATGCGCTGCATTCGGCTGAGCAGCCATCGCTTGGCGCCGACGCATATTATAAAAATCAATCACCTGCTGCGGGTCCTTGGCAAAGGCCTCAGGCGTGCACACGTCTTCAATCCGATAACCCGCCCACAAACCATCCGCATCACGGAATGTCTGTAACCCACTATCTGCGCTAATCCCCGCTCCACTGAGCACAACAATTCTTTTCATCGCCAGCATATCGTTAAACAATAAACATTGCCCTCATTTTACCTGAGTATTACGCCCAAACTAATAAATTCGACTATACAAGCACTTCCCCTATGCAAGAAATAGATCTTGAAAAAGGCCAAGCCATTGTGCGACAAGCTTGTTGCTACCCCAAAAGCCCGTATTGCTTTAAGAATGTCCGAACTCTTCAACAAAAGTCCTTGCAAAATAAGCCGAGCCTGAATACTTACTCAAATTTGTCGCACTCACCTAAATCTTGAGTACAAAATCACGATTCGCCCCAATAAATTAAATTTAACAATATTAAATATCACATTTATACCGGAACCCACCCATTCAAACTCCAATACCCATTCAATAAACATGATCTTTAACAAGGCAAATACTGTCGCACTCTTCTCCTTCTCCCACCTTCAATTAAGCATAGCCAAATTCAATAAACTTATGATAATCCATAGCTATATCACTATCATTAAACCTTAACAAGACTAATTCCTATTCTTTATACCACCCCATAAATTACCCAATTTACGCGTATTCAATTACAGAAGATTACAGTTCGTAGGCAAACAGTGACAACTTGTTTTAAATCAATAAATTTAACTTTTTAAATGATAAATTAAATCATACTTAATATGAATCATCGCTAATACCCCAGCATTCCAAATAAGCGAGCTCTATCTATTATTACTTTTACATAACGATTGCATAACGAGCAAAATAAAATGAAAAAATTTCTCCTGACCTTTCACCGCTATGCGGGCTTAGTTCTAACGCCCTTTTTCCTGATCCTCTTAATCACAGGCATGATCTTATCCTTCAAGCCTATACTGTCTCCAAGCACAAGCTCTAAAGCAATTGGCTCGCAGCAAGCACAAGCGCTCAGCGCCGTAGTGCAACAAGCGGAAGCAGTATCAGGCCAGATTCAAACCATTGCCCTTGATGCGAATGGTCAGGATGTCTGGATTAAAACCAAGGACAATGCACTTGAACAGCGTTATAACATTGCTGAAGGCCGCTTTATTGAAGAAGCGGGCATGAGTTCAACGGTTTACAATACCGCCAAATCTTTACATAAAAACTTACTTCTAGATGCTGCCGACTTTGTTGAGTTTGTCACCTATATCTTTATTGCTATTCTCCTTGTCGCCCCTTTCTTAATGCAAGTGCGCTGGCAAAAGCGCCTGATGAGCATCCATAATGCCTTGGGTTTCTGGGCCATCCCTCTGTGGTTACTGGTACCTATCACAGGTTTGCTGATGAGTATGAAAATCGGTGCGCCTGAATTTGGTAAGCTCAACCTCAACAACCAAGCCACGCCAGCCGTCCAAGTCATGCAAGTCTTAGAGCGTGAGAATCAATTACAGAATTTTGTCTCTCTAGAAACCGTACGTGGTCGCTCAGTCTTGATTAACTTAGCCACTGACACAGGCGTGAAGCCATTCCAAATTCCTGCCGCCACGCAGACGCTTGAACAACTCAATATCTCCACCTACTGGCCTAAACTTTTACATGAAGGCACATGGGCTGGTGCGCTATCGGGTTGGTTGAACTTTATTATTGCTGCGGGTTTGAGCTTTTTCACGATCTCGGGTGCGTATAGCTGGATACGTCGTTGGAAGAATGATCGTGCCGCACGTGCTGCTGCCACACCGCTTACCGGTGGTAAGGATGCTGTCTTAGTGAGCTATGCTTCGCAAACGGGCACCGCGCAAGGCTTAGCGAAAGCCACTCAAGAATACCTTGTAGAGCAAGGGGTTAATGCCCAACTTAGCCCGATGTCCGTGCTGAGCCCAGCCGATTTAAGCCAATTTGCACAGGCGCTTTTACTCTGTTCTACCACAGGCGAAGGTGACTTGCCTGATGGGGCCAAGCGTCTGGTGAATGCATTAAAGCAGACGAGCAATAGCGGCATCCATTACAGTGTTTTTGCCTTGGGTGATAAGCGCTATCAACATTATTGTGCGGGCGGTCAAGAACTCGCTCACGCATTGACACAAAGTGGTGGTAAAGCGAGCATAGAGATTGTTTGTAGTGACGCCGACCCGGGTCCTGCTTGGCAAGCATGGATCAGCCAAGTCAATCACTTACTCGGTTTGCAAGCAACAGCGGCACCGAAGATGGTGAGTAATGACACCGTGGTAAATGCCACCTTACGTAGTCGTGTCCGCTTGGACGACCCTGAGTTAGCACCCCTTGAAGTGCAAATGTTGAACTTCGAACTACCAAAGGATGCTCAATTCCGTGGCGGTGATCTGCTCTTAGTCACCCCTCCTGGCGAATCCACCGCACGCCCCTATTCGATTGGTAGCGATGCGATTGAAGGCAATCTGGTGCGCTTAACCGTGAGTGAAAATCGCTTTGTCGATGAGCAAGGACAAACTCGTCATGGAGTCGCTTCAAACTATCTTCTGAAAGAGCTGAATGTCGGCGATAGCATACAAGTGACTTGGCGTCGCCACCCTGACTTTAACTTGATTGAAGGTGATAAGCGCCCGATTATTATGGCCGCTACTGGCTGTGGTGTCGCCCCACTGCTAGGTTTCTTACCACAGCTACGCCGTCATCCACGCTTTGCCTGGTTGTTCTTTGGTAACTCACATAGCGAAGGCAATAACTTCTATAAAGAAGAATGGGATCAAGCGCTGGCCGCAGGCACGGTGAGCCGCATTAGCCGCGTCTTTGATAATGAAAACCGTGGCTATATTCAAGATCTGATGCAGCAAGATGGTCAAGAAATCTATCGCTTACTGGACCAAGAGAATGCCATGATTTACCTCTGTGGTCGCACCCGCACTGTGGGTCAAGGCGTTGAATCTGCTCTCTTAAGTATTGCCCAAGAAGTCGGTGGCAAGACACGCGAACAGGCGGCGGCATGGCTGGATGAATTGCGCCGCCAAGAGCGTATTCGTAGTGACTTGTTTGGTTAATGACTGATTAGCTTAGGTGTTTTTAACAACGGCAATTGAAAATTGACCGGGGGGAGATGGGGATGGGGACATTTTCACTCCACCACTAACAATTTATTAACGCAGTCAATTATTTGCCTCGACACTTATTGCGGATTCGCCTTTAACCAATAATATATCTTTCCTCTTGAACGCCATGACAACAAGAATTTCTTTGTTGAAATGGCGCTTTTTTTGTACACTTGAATTGATGCCTTATTGTGAGCACACTATGAAACACACCATGTATATTGTTGATGCCTTTACCGACACGCTATTTAAGGGCAATCCTGCTGCCGTGATAGTTCTGGAAGAATGGCTATCTGAATCCCTCATGCAAGCCATTGCACAGGAGAACAACCTATCTGAAACCGCCTATCTGGTTGCAGACGAACAAGGTCGATATCATATCCGCTGGTTCTCACCCATTAGCGAGATTGATTTCTGTGGTCATGCTAGCTTAGCCAGTGCCTACGTCTTACTGAATGAATATAAGCAATCTGCACCACTTCGTATGTATGCAAAAGCCGTTGGCGAATTCTCCATGGAGCAGCTCGAGAATGGGCGTATTGAGATGAACTTCCCCGCGCGTCGCGCTGAACCCATCTCAGAAATACCTGCCCAACTCATAGCAGGACTTTCAATTGCCCCCAAAGAAATCTGGCGAAACCAGCAAGCCTATATGGTGGTGTACGACAATGAAGACGACGTACGTAAAGTCGTCACAGATGATGCACAATTAAAACAACTCCACCCCTACGATGTGGTTGTCACCGCAGCAGGCAGCGAAACTGATTGCGTATCACGATACTTCTGGCCTGCCAATGGTGGCACCGAAGACCCTGTGACGGGGTCCATTCATGCTTGCCTATTTCCCTACTGGGGTCAGCGCTTAGGTAAAACTGAACTGATTGCCTTGCAAGCCTCATCTCGTACTGGCATGTTGTATGGTCGATTAGAGGGTGATAGAGTGTATATCTCTGGGGATTGTGTGTTGTATGCGGTGGGGGAGATTAGTTTACAACTTCATAAAGTTTAAATTATTCTAAACGTCATAACTTATAGCAAAACATCCCGAATTTATTTATAATTTAGACTTAAATAAATTAACTTAATTCAGTTTTAGGTGATTATGAAAAACTACTATGAAGGTAAAAGTTCAACAGGAGCCGTTGATTTCATCATCACATGGGATGCCACAGAAAAAGAATATCTTGTTGATTTCTTTGATTCTAAAAACTCAGATAATGAAACTGCCTACATAGAAACATTAAGCTATACTACATTTCATCAGGCACTTGCATCTGCAAATAGTTATAGTCAATTTTAAAAGCAACTCTTTACCGCTCAAAAACACTTAACTTTCTTTTACTCAATTCAAAAAATTGCGTATCAATTTCACTACCACAAAATTTACGCTGAAGATTAAGCGCTGCAACTCCAGTTGAGGCACTCCCCATAAAAGGATCAAATATTAGGTCGCCCTCATTACTTGCCGCCAAGATACACCTTTCTATTAAAGCCAAGGGTTTTTGCGTGGGATGTTTGCCAAATAGCTTTTCAATAGCTTTAGGAGGAGCGATAGTCCAAACACATTTCATTTGCTCACCACCATTTAACCCACACATCTGCTGATAATTAAACGTATGTTTAGCGCTTTTACTCTTTTTGGCCCAAAGCAAAGTCTCAAATGAATGCGTGAAATAACGACAAGATAAATTGGGAGGAGGATCTGGCTTCTCCCATGTAATATTATTTAAGATGTAATAGCCAAGTTTTTGAAGCGTATACCCCACCATATAAATATTATGCTGTGAGCCACAGACCCATATAGTTCCGTTGGGCTTGAGGAGACTGTAACTCAATTTCAACCAACGCTCATAGAATTCTAGATCTGCGTGAAAGCCTTCCGATTTATCCCACTCACCTTTGTTAACAGAGGCAATCTTGCCACTTTTACAAGTAATCCCATTATTCGATAAAAAATATGGTGGGTCAGCAAAAATCATATCAAAACAACCGTTGGGATGCTTTTCTAGGATCATCTCCATAAGAGAAAAAGAATCTGCGTTATAAATCATGAAGTTATTCGACAAATACTTTTTTAAAACCTGCATTCTTTTTTGCTTCCATTTAGGCAAATAAGTAGTTGGCACTTTGTTAAAATTACTATCACCATTAATTTGTAAATGCATCAACACTTTGCTGCGTTATTTCTTCCCAAAGGCTATACTCACAGATACTAATTTATGGCTATAGTCTATAGTTTAGTCTTCGCCACCTACTTATCACCTTGCTCACTTAAAAGTTATCATGTGAAATCCCTACCCAAAACAATTATATCAGCGGGATATTAGCAACAATTTCATTTGTGACAAAAAAAGCCAGGTATTAAATCTATATTTTAAAAATTGTGTCATCCTTAAAATGAGTAGAAAAAACAATCTAGTCACTCCTGTCCTTAAATGGGTTGGAGGCAAACGCCAATTACTAGCAGAATTAACTCCTTTGCTTCCCAAAAGCATTACCAAATACTGCGAACCGTTTGTCGGAGGTGGAGCTCTTCTTTTCAATTTACAACCAAGAACAGCATATATTAATGACATTAATGAAGAGTTGATTCGTGTCTATAGAATAATTAAAGATGATGTTGAATCCCTCATTGCACAGCTAAAAGAGCACAAAAATGATGCTGATTATTTCTATCAGGTAAGAGATTGGGATAGAGACAAAGAAAAATATTTATCGCTTTCGGAAGTAGAGAAAGCTGCGCGTATTATTTATTTGAATAAAACTTGTTATAACGGCCTTTTTAGGGTAAATAGTGCTGGAGAGTTTAATACTCCTTTTGGACATTATCGGAATCCTAATATTGTCAATGAACCAACACTTCGTGCTGTAAGTCTGTATTTTCAAAGCACCAATATTCAATTAAGCTCATTAGATTATGCAGAGGTACTTCAAGGTCTTCCAAAAGGAACTTTTGTCTATCTTGACCCACCATACGATCCTATTTCTGATACATCTAGTTTCACAGGTTATTCAAAAGGTGGTTTTTCTCGTGAAAATCAAATTCGTCTGCGCGAATGCTGTGATGAACTAGACAAAAGAGGCTTAAAGTTTATGCTTTCGAATTCTGCGACTGATTTTATTAAAGAGCAGTATGATTCGTATAACATAAAAACTGTACAAGCCAAAAGGATTGTCAACTCAGATGCAACGAAACGCGGTGAAGTTAATGAGGTTGTAATAAGAAACTATGAGTGAGAAAAAAAGTTTAAACCAAATAGCTTGGGAAGAAATCTTTAAAACGCATGACGTACTAAACAAAATAAGTACCGATGGCGAGTTTATAATTAACGCCAGCGAAATCAAACGATTTAGAGAGCCTAGATTAATGAGCAAATTTGACAATGAAATCAATTTGCCCAAAATTTTCAAAGATCACAAGCTCGCAATCTTGCCAATATCCAGAAGTAGTTACATAATTTCACACTTCGAGGCATACCATAAATTTGAAGCTCCTGATGATAGTAATATTGCTACGATCAACTTTCCGATTCCAGATCATATACAAAGTTTAGATTTCGCAAACATCACAAGTGAAGCAATTGCTTTAAATTGTGCTTTAGCTGCTGGCATAATTACAGATTTCGTTGGTGACATGCCCTTAATACCGACAGTTTCTGGACGCATGAGTTCAAAATCTTTTGACTTCAACATTAATAACACATACAAAAATACACCTCACTCAGTGAGTGTCAATAATTCACAAATTGAAATTGATGCAGCCTATGAATGCCCCCACTGTTTAGCAATTTTTGAAGCTAAACGTGATATATCAACAGACCTTTTAATCAGGCAACTGTACTACCCCTACAGACTTTGGAAAAACACAATTAGCAAACCTGTTAAACCATTTTTTCTAACATATTCAAATGGCATTTTTCGTTTATATGAGTTTGCTTTTGAGGATATCAATAACTACAACTCACTAATTTTAATAAAACAGAAAAAATACTCTGTTGAAAATACAATTATTGAACTCAATGACATTGAAGATGTGTTAAGACGAACTGCTCTTGTAAAGGAACAAAGCATACCGTTTCCTCAAGCTAATAGTTTTGAGCGTGTTATTAACCTCTGTGAGTTGTTAAATGATAAAGAGTTAAATCATGACGATATAACCGTAGAATATGCATTTGATTCTCGCCAAACAGATTACTATACAAATGCCGCAAAATATTTAGGCCTACTCGAAAGAGTTAATGATACACCAGAAACACCATACAATCTTACTGACTTAGGCAAAAGAATTCTTAGCTTAAGCTATAAACAACGTCAATTAGCTTTTTGCTCTCAAATTCTATCCCACAAGGCATTTAATGAAGTCCTAAAGCTCCATTTAGAAATAAGTAGGATGCCTTCAACGGCAATGATAGTCAAAATTATGAAGAAAGCTAATTTACATAATATACACAGCGATAACACTTATGAAAGAAGATCCTCAACCATCAAGAGTTGGGTAAACTGGATCCTCAGTTTAATTTCTTAAAAAAATTACGGAAATTCATAAGCATATACTTATTGATACGCCATAACTGGAAAATCACATAAAGTTATCTATTTTCACTCTATTAGTAATACATATTTTTGAATCTCCATCTAAACATTAGCTAACTCGCTCTATAAACCCTCTTCTTTTTCATGCGATACAAAAAAATCAGATAAGCGAATCCCAAATGCTTGGCAGATTTTCATAAGCATCTTTACTGTTGGATCGCACTCATTACGCTCAAGCCGCCCATAATATTTTTCATTGATGTCCGCCTTTTCTGCCAATAAACTCTGAGTCAAACCATTTTTTTCTCTATAAAACTTAAGTGTGTTTCCAAGCATGGTTGATTACCGCATATATGCGGTTTTAAAAAAAACAATGATACCTCATAATAACATCACATTAACCATTAAACCAAGAGGTGGTAATTATGAAATTCGAATTTCCAATTAATACTTTTCGTATGCTCCCTAATCCTTACGGAGAATATACCGAAAGAAACTCAAATCCTGTTGTCTATGAGTGCTATGTAGAAGTACAAGATATACCTGACAACTTCCCCATGGAAACCAATCCTAGGGAGCAAAATTTAAAAACAAACGTAGCCAAAAATATCGAGGAAAGCCTCAAGTCATATGAAGAAAATTTTCATATAAAAAACAGAGGCATTATCCTTTCTGCTGCTAGCTTCGCCTTTAACTCCAAAACGAGTCACGCAACAATCTTTATGACTGACACCGAAGTTCATGGTAATGTCGATGGCGGTCACACATACAAAATTATTCTAGCTAATCGCAATGAACTTCAAGATAAACAATATGTACGCTTGGAGGTAATTATTGGAGCAGAAGACTTTTTTCAAGATCTAGCTAAAGCAAGAAACACATCAGTTCAAGTCAAAGACACTTCCATAGCTGAGCTTGAAAAAAAATTTGAATTTATAAAAGATGCTATTGGACCCTTAGCAAACGAAATTGCATTTAAAGAAAATGATATAGACAAAAGGATTAGTATCGATAACATTATCTCCATTTTAAGTACATTTAATTTAAATACTTACTCAGACGCAGACAAACAGCCCATTAGTGCTTATAGCCAGAAAAGTTTTTGCGTTAAGCAGTTTTTGGCATATGATGAAAATGATATTCATAATCCTTTTCACAAAATGGTCCCCATCATTCCTTCGATTCTAAAGTTACATGATTATATTGAAAAGAAGTTACCCGAAAAATACAAAGAAGTTGAGCCAGGGGGGAAATATGGCCTAATTAAAGGCATTCAATCCAAAAAAGAAAACAGCAAAGTAAAATTTCAGACTGATATTTACGGCGATGATATTGAATACAAAAGTCCGAGATCTTTTGTTTTGCCAATTCTTGCTTCTTTCAGGGCATTAATCAGAGAAAATGAAGAAGGTTACTATGAATGGATCGACAGTCCATTTAAGCTCTTTGATAAAGTTGGCGGACAAATGGCAAAAAACACTAAAGAGCGATCAAAATCTTTAGGATATAATGTTAACGCTTTAGGTAAAGATGCAGGACATTGGCGAGACCTATTTCAAATAGTGCTTATCGAAAAGCTAATGAAAAACGCATAACAAAATTTGACCTAAGATATATACTGTCTAAAGTGTAGAAGTTCAAATCTAACCTGACAGACACCACTAACCAAACGGGGAACTGTCAGATGAGATTTAAACTTCTACAATTCAATAAACTCATGTATTTTACACAGTCAAGTCCTAGATGCATTTTAAAAGCAATCGTGAAAAAAGCTTATGGCAATTAGTCTTTAGACATATTGACATTAATCCACCAAATTTCTTAATATTCCAAAATCTTTCTGGATATCATTATTATCTTTAAATGAACGTAAAGTAGAGTTTAAATAACTGTTGGCTAACTTTTCTATTCCCTTCACTTCACTGAGTTTAGTTGTTAAATACCCAAGGGGCAAAGTAACTGGATAACCACTTAACTTTATGTGATAACACACCACCGCAAATTTATTTTTTAAAAAAAGAATTTCAGTATTGCCGTCTAAAAAACCTTCGCAAAAACCAAATAATATATCATCCTGAATATCTTTGAATTGATATCTCCATCCATCTATTTCATGCTTAGTTCTTTTTTTAGATAAAGGTAAATAAAGACGAAGTTTATAACCTTTTGATTGCTGCTCTACCAGGCTTTGAACTTTATCATGGATTTTTTTTTGTTTACCCCAATAAATATCATTGGGCACGAGCCAGAGTAACTTCCGGTCGGGATTCACTGCATTTTTGTCTAAGTCATTTAAAATCGTATTAATTTTTTCAAATACATCCTCTTGATGATATATTTGACCTAAAAAACACATACCACTTTGTTGCTCTCGTTTATGTTTCTCGTTTAAAAACTCTAGAAAATCTAACTTTCCTCCAAATAATATCTTCCTTAAGAAATTACATCCCAATGCTTCCATACTTTTGCTAAGTTCGTGTAAATTATCGGCGCTCCTAAATTGTGCAAGTAGCTCAGTAACCGCTTTCTGAATATTATCTTGAAAAAGCAAATTCACTATATCATGCCGTTCTTTCGATTCCCCTGTTGCGGGGAATAATTCAAATTTTTGAGTAAAACGAAAATAAACAGGGGACCCTTTAGTTTCAATAACATCAATCTTATATAAAGCAGTATCCTTTGCATCTAATTGAATAATATCATCTTCACATAATTGTCGAAATCGGGATTGAAACACTTTTCGAGCAGTTTCATTGCACTCAGATTGAACGCGTGATTCAACTGGAACTTTAATCGCGTGCTGACTCTCTGAATCACAATCCTTTTTTAGCAAAAAATTGTTATCTAACAACTCCATACGATACTCACCGCCGTATTCATTTAATGAAGGAATTTTCGGTGAATCATCGTTACTACCGTGAAACAATTTCATCCCCTCAGATGAAATCTCGACCGTTCCATCGTCCGTCCATAATATCCATTTGTTTCGTGCTAAGTCCTCTAATGAAACTTCAGTCTCATAATGATTAAAACCAAAATAGTGTGCAATCTGTTCTGGTTTACAAGGAGTCAAATATAATAATCGCAATAAATACTCACGAACAAACGCCACATTTTTGTCGCTCATGCAAGAAAAAACAATACGAAAACGCGGAGCTAAAATAACGAAATCTATTTGATTATAGGGAGTTTCATACACATTCATTAATTCATTCCTTTTTGGCGCATTGTCTTCAATGCATACTTATGATCACCTAAACGCTGTTGAATAAATTTCAACACCCTACCTAAGGGCATTTTGCTATTTTGAGGTTGCTCCCAGACTGTTGCCGCACCAACAATAATTAATTTATCCATTGCACGCGACAAAGCCACATTGATACGGTTTGGCAGATATAAAAAACCTGTGCTGAACTCTTTATCATGACGAGATAACGACAGAATAATTATTCTATTTTCTTTGCCCTGATAGCTATCCACACTGTCAATTTTTACCAAACGACGAAATGCATCATCCCATGTTTTTTCATTAAATTTTTTTCGGATCAATTTTTTCTGTTCTGCATACATACAAATTACACCAATGGCTGGTGTATTAGATTGCAGGCAGCGTTGCACCATTTCACTAGTCATAATGGTTTCATCATTTGCCAAATCTTGCAATAGCTCCAGAATAACATCAGCTTCAGCCCGATTAAAAAAGCTATTTTTATTCTGTATATGATAAGAATTAGATAATTTTGTCGTATCCAACCATGTCACACTACTTTTAAAATTATCAGGTAGTCCTGAATATATATCAGGAACATCACTCTCTGTTTTGCCATTCTCCAATACACCGTCATAAAAACATGTTGAAATCAAACTACCAATAGCAGGAGCCATGCGATACTGTACTTTTAGTGTTGCACAGGTCTGTTTTCCATATTCTGATTGAAAAACTCTTTCAAAATCACTGCCTAATGCCTGATCTAATTCATCTCCTCGTTTAGAAATACCTAAGCGACGAGCCAAGGCATTTTTATGCTCCGTTGAATATAATGGCGGTAATTGTTTTTGATCCCCTACCAACAAAATACGCTTACCTGATTGCATTGCAATAGCTAATTCGCTGGAGATAGATCGAGCGGCTTCATCAACAATTACCCAGTCATAGATATTATCTGCAATACCAATATGCTTTTGCCCGATACCCACGCAAGTTCCCACTACTAGCTGGCGAGAACGAGCCAGAAACTCATCGTAATTTGTACGGTTATTAGACAAAGCCTCCAACATATCCCTCGTTAAATCAATTAGCTTTCCTGCCTGTAAACTTTCAGCTGGTTGGATATTATACTTATGGTCAAGTTTAGCAACTAGCTTTAGTGAAATTTGACCAACCTCTAATACCTCAACATTAGTTAAGCCTAATTGCTCTGCTCGATTCCTAATAACCTTCTCTATCGACTTGACTAAACGTTTTTCGTCTTCATCGATTTGCGAACCAATGGGAGGGCTTTTTACCAACTTTAAATATCGTCGAATCTGAACACCAATATCAAATTGCATTTTTGCTCGTTCACGCAAATACTCTTCAGGCAATCCCATTGCTCTGCCTAATTGGCAAATATTTATAATTTTATTCACTGCTAGCTGTTGACGCTTTTGCCCAACCAAATTTTGTGAGAAAACGTCCTCTAACTCTTCCGAGTCTGCTATTTCACGGTTACTAAATCGTACAATTTGTAAATTAGTACCTAAACGCATACTATGCTTACGAACTCTTTCTGCTGCGGTATTCACAGCCTCGTGAGATTGACTAACAAGTAAAATACTATTTACATTTTGTTGGTCAAACAAATAATGTACAAAAGCAGCAATAAACTCAGTTTTCCCTGTTCCAGGAGGGCCTTGCAGTAAAGAAAGAGGGCCATTTGATATTAAAACTTGAAAAGCCTGACGTTGCGCTTCATTCAAGCTTATAGTTTCACCGTGCAAGCCAATCCTATCATAACGTGCAAATTGCTCATCGCTCACAAAAATCCCATAATTATTAGGAGCCTGAGTACAATCTTCATCAAAGTATTGAACTAAGTTTTTAATTACACTTTCATTATCTAAAATACGTTGTAGCGCACTTTTTCTCCGTTGATAAGAAGCTTTATTTTGTATACTTTGCAAATAAATAGGTGTATCAAATTCAATTTTCTCACTAGAATAATTCAGTTTTCTAGATTTTAAATGTAATTCATTTAAACAACTTTTAATCAGATCTACAGTGCCATATTTGAAAGTTTTTTCATTCTTATCGTCAAAACCAAGCGCCTCAACAATTTCATCTCTATTAAATTGGTCTAGTGGGTCAATATCACCATCATAAGGAATATAAATCTCACCTGTTTCCAGCTTTTGTAGTCCAGCACTTGCGGTAATTGCAGGTAAAGCTTCTGTTTCTGTATTCAAAATAGCTTCCCACAAATCTTTAGTTTTAGGACGTTGCAACATAATTTCTACTTCATCAGAAATTAGTACCGCCCCAACCCCAAACCCAGTATTGGATTCAATTTTACCAAGCGTTTTTGGTTCTGGATGCTTAAAAATATGTTCACGGATGAACCCATTAATTGCTTGTTTAAACAATTTGTTTTCGGATAGCTTTTCATTTAATTTATCAAAGCCACTTGCAAAATGATATGAAACTTTCAGACTTATAGCTAAACTTAGTTCACTATTATCCTTGTCAAGCTTAGTAATATAATCGCGTTCAATTGGAGTTTGCGCATAGGTAAATTTGTTCTCACGTACTGAATACAATACTTTTAAGATACCGCCCAAACCAATAAAACTCACTAAAACATTGTCTGATGTACCTCTTTCAAACTTAACAAATAACTCATCATTTTCAGGATAAATCTCTATTGGATTAAATGTATTTCTTCCACCAATCAAAACCTCAATTGAAGGTATTATCTGCTTAGGATTCAAAGCCTCTTTAAAACGATCTAGAGAAATAAAATTGCTTTGTAAATCTTGATTTTCAAGCTGTATTACATCACTAATATCGCTGAACTTCTCTGACGGCATATTCCAAGTGATATTTAAGAGCTCACACGCCATTTTCATTACGGCAAAATTATCACACTGCATCTCTGTCGCATTATCAAAAGCAGGAGCGTATTCAGTATTAAATTGTTTTTTCCCATTTATTGAAAAATCAAAAATATCCAAGAGATACAATCTAAATTCATCGTTATACATTGTAACTAGAATATTATCTGGCTTTAAATCACCATGTGTAAATCCCAATCCATGCAAATGCTCAATATTGTGTAACAGCATATTAATAAGAGCAATCTTTTTTTCATCGGTTAAACCATCTAATTCTGCAACTTGTGACCAAGTGTAGCCATTCTCAATAAAATCACTTACTATAAACAAACTGCTCGATTTTCGAGCGATACCAAAACTACGAATTTTAGGCAAATAATCTGGTGATAATTGCGCTAATTTTGCGATGCTTCCCAGCCAATTAAAGACAATGCGCGCCTCATGCCTATCTTTATGTGGATCTGCCCTAAGCCATGCTTTAACTAAGGCACCATTAGAGAGGTAAACTTCTTTTTCAGCTGTTTCTTTAATAAATCCATCATCTTCGCGATAAGCACGTGAATGACTTATATCGTGATAGAATGGTTCCAATTTAGAAAATTCAAATGAAAAATCTAATGTTTGCTCAGGCTTTTTCTGGTTAAATCTCTCCAAAAATTCCTGTGCATTTTGAAAAGGTTTATCTGATAGTGCTGTACGTAATATATTTACATACCACTCTGTATTTACTTCTAAATTGCTTTGCATTTTTTGCAAACTATCTGGCGACACTCTCTCTGCATGAATAATATGCCATATTAAAACTGCTAACGTACGGACATCTGACTGGTATACTGTTAAATTTACTCTATCTGACAGTGGAAAATTAATTTTTGCTAAATCCCCTGATACTGCCAAAATATCACGAACATCACCAACAGTTTGTTCTGATGAAAGATAAGCGGTAGCAAATCCTGACAGCATAATTTTATCGTCTACCGACAACCAAATGCTATGTTCTCCTAAATCACGATGAGCAATGTTAATTTGGTGCAGTTGCACAAACTTATCCAGTAATAATTTAACCAAATCAAATCGGCGTTCAATGTTCAAATTCTGAACACTGTGCCCGCCAACAAATTGATTAAAGCGTTTTTGTTGAGGGAACAACTCAAAGATGTCAATATGCTCAGCTGTTACTTCTCCTTTTTGTGGTGTATTTTTATACTTTAAACATGTATGATACAACTCTGCATTATGTAATTTTATGTATTGTAAAATATCGTACTCTCGACTGATTAGCCGAAAACGCCCATCAGGTGTTTGCACTTCAGGTCGTTGAATTTTAGTGAAATCCCAACGACGTAGCAAGGCAACATCTCGATGTTTCTTATATTCTGATTGAGCAAAATACTCACGATAAATATTGTTAGGATGCTCAAAGATAGGGGCATCTTCTGCGTAATAACCACCTATACTGATTGATTTAGGCTTAACTGTGTCAATACCGAAAATTTTCTTATCAAATATTTCAAAATCTTGATTTAATGACTTACTATTTGGGTGCGGACGAAAACGTTGATTAAATCTATGCTCTTCTTTTAATTCTAAAAAATCGGATAAATTTAATACATACAGTTTTTCATTTTCATCTAACTCACTAAAATCTGCATTGCCCGTCATGACAACCAAAAAATGAACCTGAGGGCGATAATTTTTATTAGTAAATTCCTGTTTAAATTTATCTAGTTTCTTTTCCAGTAAGTATTGTTTACTCCTTGTAATGGATACTGGCGAGCGACCTCTGTCCTGACCATTTAAACTCCACCTATCCTTAGATGATTTAATTATTCCTCCATTCCAATGCTTTAGCTCCACAATCAAAACATTACAATGGGTGATAATTACTAAGTCAAATTCGCCATCCTTGCGTTCTCGCACATCAGATAAGCGAAAACCAGAATATCCTCTCCATGGAAAGATAGATTTTAAAGACTTTAATGCACTTAATCCATCTCCTTTTACTATTTTTTGTTCTGAATTAGAACTTGAAAATGCCTGTTTGATTTTTTCAATGGCATCTAACTCATGCAATGTTAATCCACCACCCCAGTCAATAACTTCCATAGCAAATTTGTTTTCCTTTTAGTAAGATTCTCAATAATTAACCGTAATATTTATACGACACATTTCCTTTGTCAATCAAATTTTGTGACTATTCAAAATACAGAACTACCTAACACTAAAAGCCCAAATTATTCCCATTTCTACACCATAATTTGATTACACAAACCTAGTTCAATTCCGCTGTAAAACTCATTATTTCCTATCTACTAAAATATAATTAAACTCTCACATTTCCCTATTAAGACTAAGAATTTAATATTAAGAGCTTTTCATTTTACAATTTGCCAATTCCTCCTTATTACCCCTCAGAATATACAAAAATAATTAAATTGAAAGCAATGTTCTGTAAACACCAGTTCTGAGTGTAAACTCTTTGCGCCTCATTATATCTTTTACTTACAAAATTACATCAAATTGTCAGCTTACAACTTTTTCACCACACCCGCCAACCCCCACCCCACCTCAATCCACCGCCAATTCCCCTGCATTTCCCACCCAAAACCACAAATTTGTAAAATTCAGCCAATTGTCAGATTTTTGTCTAATTGTCACAGACATGTAATATTCATTTCTTACACTTCAGTTTTCACCCCCTCTTATTACTATTAGTTTTGTTTGGAGCGAACTATTATGTGGAAACTTAAACATACAGCGTTAGCAGCATTAATCGCTTTTATCCCATTAACAGCAACGGCGATGGATGCTCGCTACAAAGATGCCGACGGTGACTTAGTAGCTGATGCGCCAACTGATCCTAAAGACTGGATTGATCCGTCAGTGCTTGTGTTCTCTTACACACCTGTTGAAGATCCAGCGGTATATGGCAAAGTTTGGGAAGAGTTCATCGACCACCTAGCGAAAGAAACTGGTAAGAAAGTTCAGTTCTTCCCTGTTCAAAGCAACGCCGCTCAAATCGAAGCAATGCGTGCGGGTCGTCTACACGTGGCGGGTTTCAACACTGGCTCTAACCCACTAGCGGTTAATTGTGCGGGTTTCGTACCGTTCACCATGATGGCTTCGAAAGATGACCGTTACGGTTACGAGATGGAAATCATCACCTTCCCAGGTAGCGGTATTGAGAAAATCGAAGACATCAAGGGTAAAAAATTAGCTTTCACATCGGAAACTTCTAACTCAGGTTATAAAGCACCTTCAGCTCTTCTAAAGCAAGAGTTCAAGATGGAAGCGGGCAAGGATTACGAGCCAGTGTTCAGCGGTAAGCACGACAACTCAATCTTAGGCGTGGCCAATAAAGATTACCCAGCTGCAGCGATTGCTAACTCGGTAAAAGGCCGTATGGAAGCGCGTGGTGTTGTAAAGCCTGAGCAAACTAAAATCATCTACAAATCACAATCGTTCCCAACCACAGGTTATGGTTATGTGTATAACTTGAAGCCTGAATTAGCGGAAAAAGTGAAAGCAGCTTTCTTCAACTTCAACTGGGAAGGTTCTGGTTTAGCAACTGAATTCAACAAGGCTGAGCCGCCACAAGAGAAGTTCATGCCGATCACTTACAAAGAGTACTGGCAAGTTGTGCGTGACATCGACACGGCAATGAACGTTAGCTACGATTGTAAATAAGGTCACGTATCGCATGTTAGAAATTCGTCACCTCGAAAAGCGTTACAGCACGGGTGATCTTGCTTTAAAAAATATCGACCTTAAGGTTCAATCAGGTGAAGTTGTCGGCCTGATTGGGCCTTCGGGCGCTGGCAAATCATCGCTTATTCGCTGTATCAATCGTCTAATCATGCCTAGTGCGGGTGAGATCCTGCTTGAAGGGCGTGATTTAGTTAAGCTTTCAAATAATGAACTACGCCAAGCGCGTCGTCAAATCGGTATGATTTTCCAAGAGTACGCTTTAGTTGAGCGTCTTACTGTGATGGAGAACGTGCTCTCTGGTCGTCTTGGCTATATGGGTTTCTGGCCAAGCTGGTTCCGTCGCTTCCAAGGCGATGATATCGCCCAAGCCTATGAGCTCTTAGACCGTGTAGGTCTACGTGGTATGGAGAATAAGCGTGCCGATGCACTCTCTGGCGGTCAACGTCAACGTGTAGGTATTGCGCGTGCGCTCATCCAACGTCCTAAACTCCTCCTTGTTGATGAACCAACAGCGAGTCTTGACCCTAAGACTTCTCGCCAAATTATGCGCTTAATTCTTGAGCTGTGTAATGAGCGCGGTTTAGCGGCAATTGTGAATATTCACGATGTCGTGCTAGCCACTGAGTACTTACCGCGTATCGTCGGTTTACGTGCGGGTAACTTGGTCTATGACGGTCCTGCTAAAGCCATTGATGAGCATGTTCTGACACAAATCTATGGCGCTGAAGACTGGACCAGTATCACCAAAAATTTAGAGAATGTTCAAAAGGATTTATCCTTAAAGGACGCGGATAGTGCTTCGCTTGAAGTCGCTTAGAATGCTTAAGGTAGATAAGGTTACATCATGAATAATACCTCGATGCATACGCCTGAGGCAGCCACAACAACAGCGCAACAATGGCCAAGACAATGGAAGAAGCCGGCCTTCATCGAAAGCAGCAATATTCGTCGTCTTATCTGGGTCTTGACGATTGTCTATCTGGTGCTCAGTATCGGCTCATTAGAGATTAACTGGGCCCGTATTAGTCAAGGCTTAGAACGTGGCTGGGCCTTCGTCCAGGGTTTCTTGCAGCCCGACTTCTTTAGTCGTAGTGATGATATTTGGATTGGCTTTAAAGAAAGCATTACCATGACCATAACCTCAACGGCGCTTGGGGTCTTGCTCTCCATCCCAATCGCGGTCGGTGCGGCACGTAATCTGGCGCCGACCTGGATTTATTTGCTCTGCCGTGGCATTATTGCAATCTCTCGAACCTTAAACGAAATCATCGTGGCCATTTTCTTGGTGGCGATGTTCGGCTTTGGTCCTTTTGCTGGTTTCTTAACCCTCACCTTCGCCACCATTGGCTTTATGGCTAAGCTCTTGGCTGAGGACATGGAAGAGATTCAAGCCTCTCAATTAGAGGCGCTACGTGCAACCGGTGCGGGCTATCTGCAGATCCTCGACTTTGCGATTCTCTCGCAAGTCTTGCCACGTTTAATTGGCCTCTCCTTATATCGTTTAGATATTAACTTTCGTGAATCAGCGGTGATTGGTATTGTCGGCGCTGGCGGTATTGGTGCCACACTCAACACGGCCATGGATCGCTATGAGTTTGATTCAGCTGCAGCGATTATTCTGATTATTATTGCCATCGTCATGCTCACTGAATATCTCTCAGGTTGGTTACGCCGGAAAATGTTATGACAACTGATACTCTTTATTCTCAATCTTGGTCCAAGCGCACGCCCAAGCAAGGTCTGATGACCTTCATGGGCTGGGTGCTACTGCTGGCTTTCATCAGCTGGGCTTTCCAAATCATGACCGAGGATACAATCTGGGAATTCGTCACTGACGCCCCGAATCGTGCTCTTGATATTGGTAGCCGTATGGTACCGCCTGATTGGTTTTCTATTAACGACCTCTGGTGGGCACTTTGGGAAACCCTCAACATCGCCACCTTAGGTACAGCGCTTGGCACGGTGATGGCCGTTCCAGTGGCTTTTTTAGCTGCCCGTAACACCACACCAAGCACGCGCTTTTTACGTCCTCTGGCGCTGTTTATTATCGTTGCCTCACGCTCAATTAACTCACTAATTTGGGCTCTGCTTCTTGTCTCAATCTTAGGTCCTGGCGTGCTTGCGGGGATTATCGCGATTGCCTTGCGTTCGATTGGTTTCATCGGTAAACTCATGTATGAATCAATCGAAGAAATTGACCACAGCCAAGTCGAGGCAATTGAAGCAACAGGCGCGAGTAAATCGCAAATCATGGCCTGGGGAGTAGTACCACAAGTCGCTCCTACGCTTGCAGGTGTTACCGTATTCCGCTGGGATATTAATATCCGCGAATCTACGGTACTCGGTTTGGTCGGTGCGGGGGGACTGGGTGTAAAGCTGGAATCCGCTTTAAACACCTTAGCATGGCCTAAAGTTACCATGCTACTTATTGTCATCCTTGCGACCGTTGTGGTTAGTGAATGGATCACTATGAAAGTAAGGAAAAAGCTAATTTGAAGCCCATTGTTAATTCTGCTGAACTTCTCGCCATCTATGAAGGTCTACGCGACCTCTTCCCGGCCGCCAGTTTTCCGGTGCAATATCGTCGCCAGCGAGACTTGAGCGGTCTTGAGGAGCGTTATAAGGCATTCTTTTTAGATGCATTCGGTGTCTTGAATATCGGCGAAGCAGCCATTGAAGGTGCGGTGGAACGCATTCAAGCCTTACGCGCCAGTGGTCACCATGTCCGTGTGGTCAGTAATGCGGGCAGCACGCCGACTCAAGGCTTAGTGAATCGGTTTGCCCGTCTCGGCTTTGACTTTACGGCAGAAGAGATTTATTGTAGTCGCGATGCGCTGAACTACTACCTCAAGAAAGAGCCCGAGGGTTATTGGGGCGCCATTACACCGATAGGAGCACCCACCGATGATTTACGCGGTGAGTTTGTCAATCTGGCTGAGCGTCCTGAAGCCATGGACGAAGTTGACGGCATCGTCTTGCTCTCTACCATTGACTATGACTTCAGCTTAACTGAGCGCCTTATCGCCTCACTCAGCGCACGTCCTCGCATTGTCTTATTAGCCAACCCTGACCTAGCAGCCCCCAGAGGAGACCACTTCTCGATCGAGCCAGGTTTTGTGGCGCAAGAATTAATTAAGGCCGTGAATATGCCCTTGCACGCTTTTGGCAAGCCATATAAGTCCATCTTCCAATTGGCCCTATCCAGCTTACCTGAGGACGTGTACCCTGATGAAGTACTGATGGTCGGTGACACCTTGCATACGGATATCTTAGGCGCTCGCTTTGCAGGTCTTGATACCGCCTTAGTGGTCGGTCAAGGCTTCAGCTCAACCCTGGATTGGGAACAAGCGATTCAGGATACGGGGATTGTGCCACATTACGTGATTGAGCATTTATAAATAGGTGAATCGCTACTTTCTCCAAGTAGCGATTTTTTGTTCTGCTGCCCAAACAGCCTTTATGTATCTACGGCGCAAGCAACAATTTGGTATGCGACTCAGTTGCTTGACGCAGGCCTTAAGCGCCGACACCATTCTGGGCAAATTATGCCCCTCCTTCTAAGGACCTCTTTGCCTTAGACGAAGGACAAGTATGGTAAATAAAAAGCCTTTTTTCGCCAACACATACAGAAAATTGGTTATGATTAGCCTTTCTTGCAACTCCTGAACATAACAAGGTATTTCCCATGCTCCGTATGATGATGAACAGTAAGATTCACCGTGCCCAAGTGACCGAGGCGAATCTAAATTATATTGGCTCCATCACGATTGACCAAGACATTATGGATGCGGTCGGTCTCTTGCCCAATGAAAAAGTCCATATCGTCAATAACAATAACGGCGCGCGCTTAGAGACCTATACCATTGCGGGCGAGCGTGGTAGTGGTGTTATCTGCTTGAACGGTGCTGCAGCGCGTCTCGTTCAGCCTAGCGATATCGTGATTATTATGTCCTATGTTTATGTGGATAATGCTGAGGCCGCGACACATCAACCTAAGGTCGCCATCATGGGCCCTGGCAATAAGATTGCTCAGCTGCTACATGAAGAAACACCTGCTACTATTCTGTAATAGTGAATTAAAACTGTTGTTTTAATCGCTACAAGGACTATCTAATCCAAAGAGTTCAAGCCAATTTACAAGTCTTAACATAATCGTAAATAGTTTAATGATAAGCTTTTTATGTTTCCTTCCACGGAAGGGTTAAATTGTCTTTTTCTAAAGGATTAATCATGAGTTTTGATTTAGGCCAATTAATTTCTGGACCATTACGTGATGTGGTATTAGGTCAAGTCACAAAGAGCTTGGGCGTATCAAATGATAACGCAGGTAGTCTACTCAACAAGGGCTTAGGTATGGTACTTGGCGGTATGGCCAAGAAATCAAGCAGCGCGGAAGGCGCAGGTGGCCTTTTTGATTTAATCAAATCTACCCCATTCGACATTAATCCATTAGATATTCTCACTGGTAAGACGACAGCGAGTGCGAATCAATCGGGTGGTTTAATCGATCTTGGCAAGAGCTTAATTCCTGCTATCTTCGGTTCACAAACTTCATCGATTGAAGATTACTTAGGCAAGGGTACCGGCGTATCGGGTGCTGGCGCGAAATCGTTCTTAGGTATGTTATTGCCACTCGTATTGTCTTTCTTTAAAAATAAGATTGCTGGTGGCGGCATGAATGTGGCCGGCTTTAGCAAGCTATTAGGCGAGCAAACCCAGATGGTCTCTGGTTTCTTAGACCAAGATGCCCTATCGGCTTTAGGTGTACAGGGTACAAGCCAAGATTTATTAGGTGGTTTATCTAAAGTAACTAACCTTCTTGGTGGTGCTGGTGCTGCAGCCACAACAGCAGCAGCGGGTACAGCGGCAGCAGCAGCAGCCACAACTGCTCATGCGAAAACCAGTGTTCACGATGCAACTCACTCTGTTTCTGAAACAGCGAAGAGTTCTTCATTATGGAAATGGTTAACGGCAGCGGCAGTTATCTTAGCCGCACTACTTGGTCTAAAAACCTGCTCAAGCGATGATAAGGCGGCAACAAGCACACCGGCAACGAACACTTCAAGCACGAGCGCACCGGTAACTTCAGCACCGACTGAGCCAACAACGCCTGCGGCACCTGAAGTTAAAGAAGTGGCTGGTCTAGGTACACTTGGCTGGTTGTTTAATCAGGACAATGTCACTGTTAACGGTGTGGTACAGAATGATGGTATTAAAACCAGCATCCTTGACGGCGTCAAGAAAATTGCAGGCAATCTACCGATTATTGATCAACTGAAAGTTGATGCGAATGCGGCGAAATCTAGCTTCAGCGACTTCGGCGGTCTATTTGATATTTTCAGCAAATTCCCTGGCGTAAGCGGCAAGTTTGATGACACCTTACTTAAATTATCGGGTCTCGTAAACTCAGATACCGATAAAGTCAGCTTAGTAGACAGCTTGAAGTTCTTATTAGGCGGTGCTTTCACGGTGAATGCCGATGATGTGAGCGTGAAACCTGCTGAAGTTGTAGTTCCAGCTCCTGCCACTGAGCATGCACATGCCCATACACCAGCAACTGAGCCTGCTCCAAACGCTCAAGCTGCAGCTGAAGAAGAGGAAGCGGCACTGATCAGCGATATGACTTTAGCGAATATTGATTTAAATATTCAATTTGATTCTGGTGCAGCAACGATTAAGCAGCGCTACAACAGAATGTTGAATACATTTGCCCACTACCTCATTGAAAACAATAAAGGTGGCGAGATTGTTGGTCATACCGATAACTCTGGTGATGCAGCAATGAACTTGCGCTTATCTGAAGACCGTGCGAATGCAGTACGTGACTACTTAATTGCCCAAGGTGTCAATCCTGACAGCCTAGTTGCGATTGGCTATGGTCAAGAGCGTCCGCGTGCTGACAATGGCACCGAAGAAGGTCGTGCACAAAACCGTCGTATTGAGTTTAATGCTCGCTAAGCATTGATAGCATCCCCTGCATATTTGCGGGGGATTCTTATACGACAACTAAGACCTTAAAGTAAAACCGCTATATAAATTGCCCCCAAATTTAGACTATATAGTCTTCATTTTGGGGGCAATTTTGTGCTTATGCATTCAAGAATATGGATGCGCTTATGCTGCCTAAGCTACCTAATGGGCAAATCGCTCATCACAAGCTTTTACCACTAAACAAGCTCAAGCTATTCGCTTAAATCAAAGCTGCTTAAACAATGTCGCCCTGCTTCTCGCCTGAAACACTGCTCAAGCTATTCGCTTAAATCAAACCCGCTTAAACCTATCTCATCATATAACTATGCAATTTCAGCTTGCAAGAAAGCTTTAAACTCTGCGGGCTTACCTAAATACTGACTCATATTCACCGTATACAGATTCTGACCTTTCTGGAGTACCAATGTTGGGAAACCGCGGGCATTGACAAAATTCATCAGCTCATGGGTCTTGGCATAATGTTGCTCCACAACCTCTCCTGCTTGCTGCTCATAGGCTTGGGCAAAGGCTTGTGCCTCATAGCCTAACTCTGCCGCAATGGCATCAATCACGACGCGATCATAGATTTTCTGACCTTCAATATACTGGGCTATCTGCAAGCGCTTTAGCATAGCTAAGCCACCCTCATTCAATGCTTGCGCTGCCAAGATGGCTTGGGTGGGTGGCGAAGAGTCCATCACCTCACCATTATTACCTAAGAAATCATCGGTATACGCAGGACTGAAGGTCTGACCACTGAAAGCCTTAATGCGCTCAACATGTGTCAAAATATAATCACGAAATTCTGGTGAAATCTGACGACGGTGCTCGCCAGTTACCATACCACCCCCATGCATCACCACTGGTAATACGTCTTGTGCCGCCTCAACAATCGGCTCTGCTGCATAACACCAACCGCATAAGGGGTCATAAATATAATGTAATACTGCTGTTGTCATCTTTTCATCTTCCATAGTAAAGGACCTCTGCAAGGCTAGCTGATGCAGAGGTCCATTGATTTACATTAAGTGAGTATACATCAAGCTAATGTAGATCACCTTGATGGGTGCTTACGCGTGCTCCAATGTATTAAAACCCCAGAATGAAGGCCGAGACGAAAGTCTAGATCTTATTCTTGAACTCTATGCACCGCGCATTAACTCTGAACACCACTCGCATTAACGCGCTAAGCGCCACTCGCATTAACTCTGAGCGCCACTTCCTGGCATACGTAAGCGGTCACCGACTTTAATCGCTTGGGTGCCAATATTATTCAATGCTTTCACACTATCCACTGTGGTATTGTAACGCCTTGCTAGTGAGTATAAGGTCTCACCCGCTTTAACAGTGTGGACAACGGCTTGATTATTCGCTGCAGCACGTGTGATGGCACTGGCCACGGTGGCTGGACGTGCACTAACGGTTGAAGCCGCAGGATTATAATCAGCTTGACGCGCTACTGCCGGTGCGCTTGTTGCTGAGGCAAGACGCGGACTTGCGGTTGGCGCAGGGCTAGAAGGTACAGCGCTAGAAGTTACAGCTTGTGGATTGGCGAATAAGCTGGCATTCATATCGCTATTGGCCGCCTGCGCACTCACTTCATAATTATTGCTTGGAGCTGGCATTGCACCTGTCGTGGCCACACTCGCCGACGGACTTGCTGGCGCACTTAGCGAGGCCACCATCGCTGCTGGACTCGCTGCCGCACTTGGACTACTCAAGGATGGATTGGCCGATGTGCTAACAGGAGCACTCATGGCTGCGCGTGCAGCATCACCCATAGAGGCTCTCAAGCTAGCATTATTCGCCACCGCGGGGGCTTGCGGCGCACGATCTAAATTATTCGAGGTAATCATCCGTTGCAAGATATCATCGTTGCTAACCGTGTTGCTTGCCAAGGTTCTATTCACACTAGCAGTACTAGCTGCTGTATTCGCTACTGCATTAGCTGCCAAGCGAGGTTGAGCAGCTTGTGCCGACGCTTGACCTAAGCGCACATTCGGATTAACTTGGCTAATCGGTGGTGCCTGCACCGGCATATTCACCTGGTTACTCGCTAACATAGTGCTAGAGCTAGCCACTGGGTTCTGGATATCTCGTGTATCAATACCCGATGGGCTGGCATCACGTGAGACGCCTAGACGCGGCACAATTAAGGTACGCGAAGATAGCGCCACGTTCTGTGAGCGACCGTAACCATTCAGGGATTTTAACTGATCTAAAGAAATCCCATAACGTTGAGCGATAGAGGCCATAGACTCACCAGCATTAGGGGTATAGCCTTGCCATTGGGACTTCTCGCCCTTGTAATTATTCAGATTCTTCTTGTACTGAGCCACTTTATTCTTCGGTAAAAGTACACGTGGTCTATGCTGTGCTAAGAGAACTTGGCGATTGGGCGCTGGATTCAGGACCTTGAACTCTTCCATGGAAATGCCCGCTAATTTCACAATCAGGCTAACATCAATATCTTCATTCTTCGCCACTTCTTCGAAGTAAGGCTGGTCAGGGATATTCGGTAAAACAATACCGTATTTGCCTGGATTAGCAATAATATTCTCAATAGCTTGCAGCTTAGGCACGTAATCACGAGTCTCCTGCGGCATACGCAAAGACAGATAGTCAGTACCCAAACCACTGGCAGCATTACGGTTACGTGCACGCTTTACTGCACCCTCACCCCAGTTATACGAAGCCAAGGCAAGATGCCAATCATTGTCTTGGAAGCGATGCAAATAGCTTAAGTAGTCTAAGGCCGCCCGTGTTGAGAAGATCGGGTCGCGACGCTCATCCTTCCACCAGTCTTGCGCTAATTTATAGTGGGTTCCCGTACTCGGAATAAATTGCCATAAACCCGCCGCTTTAGAACGAGAATAGGCTTGAGCATTATAAGCACTCTCAACGAATGGCAGTAAAGCCAATTCGGTTGGCATATTACGCGCCTCAAGTTCTTTCGTAATATGGTAAATATACGGTCTAGAGCGCTCAGCCATAGTTTGCACAGATTTCGGACGGGCGGCGTAATAATTCGTCCAGTATTCAACCCGAGGGTCTTTCAGGTCTTGCATATCAAAACCCTTACGGACGCGCTCCCAAATATCCTTCTGCTGGCCAGTTGCACCAGATTTACCCTTATAACCGCTACCTGTTGATGCACAACCAGTAAGGACAGCTGTTATGGCAATGACCGCATAACGAAAATATTTCATAATGTATCTTCTCAAAAACTAAAATGTATTCTTCCACTCTCGCAGAGCACCTAGTACATCAGCGGGTGTATTCAAATTCTGCTCAGTATGCGCCTCTGCGGCTTGTTGCACCGAAGGCACTCCAACCCTTAAAAAAGGATTGGTCTTAAGTTCTTGTTCCAAGGTAGTCGGAACGGTTGGCAAGTCCTCAGCGCGCAATTGTGTCGCCCGTTCTTGCCACTCATGTATATCTTCATTATGAGGCTCTACCGCCAAAGCCCATTTGATATTAGACAAAGTGTATTCATGCGCACAATATATAAGCGTATTTTGTTGCATTTTCCTAAATTTATCAAGGCTTTGCAACATTATTCTAGAATCACCTTCAAATAATCTTCCACAACCACAAGAGAATAAGGTGTCTCCACAGAACAAGATGGGCAGCTGTGTGTTGATCGTGCCGAAATAAGCGATATGGTCCAGGGTATGACCAGGTACTTCAAGTACGCTCAACATTGACTCAGAATGACTTGCTGTGCGCTGTTGCTGCGCCTCTGCCGTCAGCACCGATTTATCCTGGCTCGACTCTGATAGCAAGGCAGCAGCGCCTTTTTCAGTAGATTCACTGGCGGGAATTAAGACCACAGCGAGCTCACCATCCAGGAGACGACTCAGATTAAGCTGATCGCCCTCGCGCACGGGATGATCAATAATCGACTGCAACTTAGGGTTAGTCGGACCAAAGACGGGGCACTTATAGGTATGGACGAGTTCAGCAACGCCGCCCACATGGTCACCATGATGATGTGTGACTAAAATCCCACGCAATTCAAGCTGATGCTGTTCTAAATATGTTTTGACCGGTTTCGCATCACCGGGGTCGACGACGACAGCCGTACTCCCTTGGCAAATTATCCATATATAATTATCATTAAAAGCACTAATCGCTTGAATTTCAATCATTAAATTATTTGTTGTAATGTGATTACGACACAGCAATCACCAAGGATTCAAACACCTATGACCTACCAAACACCCGCCCATGCGCTTGAAGATTGGTTTATGACCCCGCTGGGTCAGACTATCTTGCAATGGGAGCGTGAAAAAAACGAGTCCATCGTGAGTAATGCCTTCGGCTATCACGCGGTCCAGATTGGTATGCCATCCGTCAATTTTCTGCGCAGCAATCGTATGCGCACTAAGACAATTTTAACGGAACAAACCCCTGATAGCTATGAGGTCAATGATAATTTACAATATCTTCAAGGTAGTGTAGAGAAGATTCCCCTCCCAAGTGACTCAGTTGACCTGGTGGTTCTGCCGCATACCTTAGAGCTTAACGACAATCCTCACGCTATTTTGCGCGAAATTGACCGCGTATTAGTACACGATGGTCGGCTGGTGATTATGGGTTTTAATCCTCGTAGTCTCTGGGGCTTATGCAATTTATGCGGTCTACATACGGTCACTCCAATTAAAAATCCGCAGCAAGTTAGCGTCAGTCGCGTGAAAGATTGGCTACAATTACTGTCTTTCGAGATTGATCGTGGGCATTTCGGTGCGTATATCCCGCCATGTCGTACCGCTAAGTGGCTAAAGCGCTGGGATTTTATGAACAAGGCGGGCAATCGTTGGTGGCCTGCAGCAGGTGCTGTTTATATTCTTTCCGCGAAGAAATACACGGTGAATATGCGACTTATCGGTCCAGCTTGGCGTCGTAAAAAGCGCAATGAGCGACAGGCCGCGAGCGTGGCACAGAAACTCACCGAGAAAGCCTCACATAAAGAGTAATCGTTAAAAAGCGAGTGCGACTACTGTCAAGGCATGTGCCCTCAAGTTAATTAGACAGACTTGCTCGTATAAGCTGTGAAAAAGCGAGCGCTGCTCATGATACGCACGAACACAGTAATAATGGCATAACTTATGCCACCAATCATAAGTCGCCAAATAGAAAAGGTAAATAATGAGTCAAACTGATAAAACCAAACAAGTCGTCGAGATCTGGACGGATGGCGCCTGCAAAGGCAATCCTGGTGTTGGTGGCTGGGGCGTATTAATGCGCTATGGTAAAAACAAGAAAGAATTGTTTGGCGGTGAACTCGAAACCACCAATAACCGTATGGAAATGATGGCGGTCATCCAAGCCTTACAATCGTTAAAGCGCCCCATGCCGATACGCTTGCATGTAGACTCACAATATGTCAAGAAAGGCCTTACCGAATGGATGAGTGGATGGATTGCACGTGGTTGGAAAACCGCCGATAAAAAACCCGTCAAGAATCAAGACCTCTGGGAGCAACTCAATCTACTAACGGCACAACATCAAATTCAATGGATTTGGGTTAAGGGGCACGCTGGCGACCCTGGCAATGAGCGCGCCGATGAATTAGCCAATAAGGGGGTTGAGCAAGTTATTGGCAACCTAATTTAGCAGCGCGCGCGCGTTCATTATCTGCCGCACGGTCACGTTGATAACGACTTAAGAAGTTATCCCCACCCATCTGCTCTACGCCAGGGGCCTGAACAATCTTACCACTCATACGTGAGCACTCTGCAACGTTCGTATCATCGACGGGGCCATTTGCACAAGCAGTGATGATAAGGGCTAAAGGTAATGTGGCTAAAATTTTATTCATATTTAAATAGATTCAAATAATTAAATTAAGTTGAGGTACATGTGTAGATGCGCCCTTGTGTCTTATGTACACCTAATAAGCTAGGGTATAGCTTATTAGGTGGCGTCGCTTAGCTAAAAAGAAATATTAAGCGCTGCATTAAGTTCAGCTGCTAATCGTAGGCGCACACTCTTAACCAAAGGTACACATCTTGCGTGCACTCTCTTCACGGATCTGTTGTAAGCGCTGCTTGGCAGCTTGTAACGCTTGCGCTTCATTGGCCTCATCAACACCGGTAAATAATTTATCGCCATGTTGAATGCGGTTAATCTGCATCTCCAGACGTGTCACTTCTTTCATAATTTGGCGGCAAGTCATCGCCTCAAGTTCTTCATTCGACAATGTACTGACAACAGGCTCGGTGGCACATGCTGATAACAATAAGACTAGAGGTAACACTAACTTTTTCATAAATACTCACCGTAAATTTATCTCAGATATCTGTTTATTGTACCTGTTTTTGCGCGCAACACGCATCGAGAGACATAAGCACGCTTGTACTGCTCTGCCTAATTGCGCGATTAAGACCCATTGCGCTACTCTGCCTAATTGCGCGATTAAGACTCATGGGGCTGCTTTGACTAATTACACGATTAAGACCCATTGCACTACTCTGCCTATTCGCCCCTCTCCTACAAGACTCAGCGATATTCCTCAATATTCTTATCCGTGAGTTGCACCGCCTCGGCTAAGGCTCCTGGCTCGAACACATAGGCTTGCCCAAAACCCGTGACTAGCGTGCCCTTCTGTGGTTTTAAGGCAAACATCACAAAATCATTCAAGCTCATCAGTACCTCGACCGTACTGCCATGGCGCTCTCGCATGGCTTGCGCAACCTCATTAAATTGTTCATGGGTTCGCGCCAAAACATGGGCTTCCACATCATAAATCAGCCGCATACGTGCAAAGATATTACGTGATTTTGACTCATCATCAATCAGCATCACTTGCCCACGACGATGCTCCAAGAGATGCTTAGTATGTGCGGCCAAGCCAGAAACAAAGATATAAAACACCCCCTCACTCTCAACGAATGGCGCATAACTAATATGCGGTTCATGGTTTGAGGCTTGTGTGGCGAGCATCAAGGATTGCGACTCTTGCTGTAGACGAGCAATATGCGGCAATGATTCTGTAGAGGCCATTACGTATTCTCCTTAAAATTGAGGTAATTCTCTTGAGGTACTTTTTCACACTTGCCATGCTAGAATCAAGAGTATTTACAAAGCGTTTCGAACGTTTAGATTAATCACAGGTGAACACCATGAGTAACATTACCATCTACCATAACCCAAAATGCGGCACTTCGCGCAATACTTTAGAACTCATTCGTGAAGCGGGCCATGAGCCAACGATTATTGAATACCTAAAGACCCCACCAAGTCGTGCCGTACTTGAAGGCCTATTGCAACAAGCCGGGATTCAGCCTAGCGATCTGGTGCGTAGCAAAGAAGCTTTATATGATGAACTCGGCCTCGGCGCTGAGGGCGTGACTGAAGAGCAAATTCTGAATGCGATTGAAGCCCACCCGACTCTCATGAATCGCCCTGTGGTGGTCACTGAAAAAGGCACTCGCCTATGTCGCCCTAAAGAAGTGGTCTTAGAGATTTTGTAGTGAATATATTCATCTGCACGTTAAGGCATAGCTTAGGATTGTGCTCATTCTTTGTGTAGCATTGCCCCTTATTCACGCCAATCTCATCTAAAAATACAGTTTACATATGCAACAGCTTGGACTTTATGAAACCTTAATAACAAAACTGATCGCATCAAACCTAGATGAAAGAAGGTTTTATATTGGGCAACGCAGCTTAGACAAAACTGAAGCAGCTACTTTCCTAAGCCGATTTCTTGCCTCCATACTTGAGTACGCGGTTAATGCCATACCAGGTGGTGATGATCAACTACAGAACCAGATAAAACTGGCGAATGATTTATTATTTTGGCTCAAAGACCGCATCAAAGATGAGCTATTAGTCGAGGATAATTTACTGGATACCCAGGGCAAAATCCTGACTGCCTTATATGATAAAAACAACCCTATTGCCAGTGACCTGCCAAGTTTTGTAGCAGAGTCTTACCCCCAAACTGGTTTATCACAGAGTGAGCTTTTTAGTGGTAGTCACGCCGAACTCGCCTTGGAGTCTGAGCTAAAGCGTGAAATTTTATGCTCAAACAAAATCTGTCTATTAGTTTCATTTATCAAGTGGAGCGGCATCCGTATGTTGATGCCGGCCCTGCAACGCTTCACGCAACAGGGTGGTCAACTTAGAATTATTACCACGACCTATATGGGGGCAACGGATGCCAAAGCTATCGACGCATTAGCGCAACTCGCTAATACTGAAATTAAGGTCAGTTTTAATACAAACACCGAAAGATTACATGCTAAAAGTTATTTATTTTTACGCGATACGGGATTTCACACAGGCTATATAGGTTCTTCAAATTTATCGAGATCTGCCTTAACCAGTGGCTTGGAGTGGAACTTAAAACTCACGACTCAAGAAATCCCTCATGTACTCGATAAAGCTTTGCATACGTTTGAAACCTATTGGCAATCCAAAGACTTTGTTTTATACCGCAATGATGCTGATGCCAAAACATATCTTCGAGCTGCCCTAAAGCAAGAGAAAGGCTCGCTCACGCAGAATGAAGAACTAAGTTTTTTTACGATTAAACCATTTGAACATCAGCAAGAAATTCTGGATCAATTGGAAGTTGAGCGCATTATACATAGACGGTATCGCAACTTAATTGTCGCGGCAACCGGTACAGGTAAGACACTGATTTCCGCATTTGATTTCGCCAGATTCTATCAAGACAGACCCGATGCAAAATTCCTCTTCATTGCGCATAGAGAAGAAATTTTACTGCAGTCTCGCTCAGCATTTCGTCAAGTGTTACGCAATAGAAACTTCGGCGAGTTATGGGTCGGACAATATGAACCAGAGCATTTTGACCAGTTATTTGTTTCTATACAAACATTAAACAGGCGCATGCCTGAACTACGGCTAGATCCGAATTACTACGACTATATTGTGATTGACGAAGTACATCATATTGCCGCAAATAGCTATCGTTCAGTGATTGATTACTTCATTCCTAAAATACTATTAGGCCTAACAGCAACGCCAGAGCGCCATGACGGCACGGACATTCTGCGCGATTTTAACGACACCATTGCCGCCGAACTTCGACTCACGGAAGCCATTAATCGGCGCTACCTATGCCCTTTTCAATACTTTGTTATTGATGATGATACTGACTTAAGAAATATCAGTTGGAGCAATGGTCGCTATGAGATTTCAGCACTGACCGGTCTGTATACGTATAACAATACGCGCACCACTAAAATCATTCAATCGACGGCAGAAATTATCACTGATATTCATTCGATGCGAGCTTTAGCTTACTGTGTCAGTCAAGAGCATGCGGAATATATGAGCCAGCAGTTTTTGCTAAAAGGCATTAAAAGTGATGTACTGACGAGTCAAAATAGTCACGAACGTGCGCATAAGCAGCAGGCCATTCGGACTGGAGAAATTAATGTTTTATGTGTCGTGGATATTTTCAATGAGGGTATTGATATTCCGGAAATTGATACGCTCTTATTTCTCAGACCAACAGAGAGCTTAACGGTTTTCTTACAGCAACTCGGTCGTGGTTTACGACTATCAGATACGAAAGAGTGTTGTACGATCTTAGACTTTGTTGGCAATGCCCGAGTTGAGTACGATTTTGCGCAGAAATTCAGAGCCCTAATAGGACCGAGTAATCGCAGCATTGATGATGAAATAAAACAAGACTTTCCTAAGCTTCCATTAGGCTGTCAAATCGAGCTTAGCAAGGTCAGCAAAGATATTATTTTAAATAATATCCGTAAAGCCACGGTGACCAAGAGAAACCTGATCAATCTTATTCAAAGATTCACCCAAAACAGCTCTGAAGCACTCAATTTATCGAGTTTTTTGCGTATATTCACCCAAGTAAAGCTGGAAGATATTTATAGGCATGGTGGATGGTCTTCATTATTAATGACCGCTCGACCTCATACACTTAATGACTCAGCGAATGAAACCAATCTCTCAAAATGGTCTCGCGGTTTGAGAAATAGACTGCTTCGTTGTGATGCTCTAAATTACTTACTCTTTATACAGGAATTAAGTGCGGCAAACTTTCGCTTACAAGATCATATGAATACTCAGCTGGCGCTTATGTGCCATTATGATCTGTGGGGGCAAACAGGTGAAGAACTTGGATTTACAAGCCTCGCAGAAAGTTTAAAAGCGCTTGATGAGCCCTTATTTAAAGCAGAGATCGATGCGCTCATTCCACTTTTAATCAACCGTATTCAACACCCTCAGAAACCTATGCCGATGTTGGATGCAAACCCGCTACTGCTGCATGCGCGTTATGCGCGAGAGCAGATTTTATCGGCGTTTGGCGCCCACACCTTCAACTATCGCGCCCCTGGAAGAGAAGGTGTCTTCGCTATTCCAGAGCAAAATGCTGAATTGCTTTTTGTGACCTTAAATAAAAATACCGAACAATTCTCACCGAGCACGATGTATCACGATTACGCCATCAGCGAAGAGCTCTTTCATTGGCAATCTCAAAACAGTGCACGCCCTGATACCGGCAGAGGTTTAAGCTATATTCAACAAGCACAAAATGGCAAAAGAATTTTCCTGTTCGTGCGTGAACAAACTGAAGATGCTCAACGCAACACGCTTGGCTTTGTCAATTTTGGGGAAGTCTATTATGTGAGCCACTCAGGCAGCAAACCGATGAATATTACTTGGCGGCTACGAGATCCTATGCCCGCTTTTATGTGGCAAGACGCGGCAAAACTCGCTGTTGCCTAAGCTGCGCACCAGCAATTTAAGAAAAGGCAAATTTCTGATTTATAAGCGCTTTTAGACAAAATAATTCACCTGCAAGCTTGCCAAAAGCCACATTTTTGCCTGCATCGTGTTAAGGTACTCTCTCAGTTGAAAATGACATAGCAAGGGGATGCCGTGAGTAAAGTTTACGATAGCGATGAGAACCATGATGATAGCCGCGTAGCGCTTGAAGAATTAGTGAAGACAATCCTAAAGTGGCATAAAACCACCATGGATGAGACGCGTGATATTCTCTCAGTGCAAGAAGGCACGGAAATCAATGTTCACATCGAGCGCCCTATTCAGGCGCAAGAGCAGCCAGCGCCATTGGTTCTAACAGGCGACCTATTACGCGCCTTCAAGATGGGTATCGTGATGAGTATGGCCAAGTTTGAGGACTTACCCTTTCAAGTCTCGCTCTCTGAAGGGGAAAGTATTGAAGATTGGGAGACCGACTTCCCGATGCCACGTAATCACTCAGTGCATTAAGTGACCGCACTACACATTAAGCGTCATGCATGCAGTGCTAAGACTCATATTTATAACAAGAGTCAAGTGCACATACACTTGATAAAAAAAGAGGGCCGAAAAGCCCTCTTTCTTATTTCCAGCGACACAAACTACCAGAACAGTGACTACGTCAAGCGAGTCACAAGGCATACACGAGATGCCTACGCCCTAAACGCCTGGCACAAGCTGAATCGCTTATACTCGCTGGTCACTTATACAAGTTGGTCACTTATACGCGCTCAATAATAACCGCTGCACCTTGGCCTACACCAATACACATTGTGCACAGTGCATAGCGACCACCGGTACGGTGTAACTGATACATCGCCGTTGTCACTAAGCGAGCACCTGATGCACCTAATGGGTGACCTAAAGCAATCGCGCCACCGTTCGGGTTCACATGTTCAGCATCGTCGGCTAAGCCCAAGTCACGGGTTACCGCTAAGCCTTGAGAAGCGAATGCTTCATTCAACTCAATTAAGTCCATATCGTCAATGGTTAAACCCGCTTTCGCCAACACTTTCTTCACCGCTGGCGCTGGACCAAAGCCCATAATGCGAGGCTCTAAACCGGCTGTTGCCATGGCAACGACGCGTGCTTTCGGAGTTAATCCGTATTTCTTCACCGCTGCTTCAGAAGCTAATAAAACCGCACATGCACCATCGTTAACACCCGATGCATTACCGGCAGTCACTGAACCGTCAGGACGTACCACACCTTTCAATTTCGCCAATGTCTCTAATGTTGTGCTACGTGGGTGCTCATCAGTATCAAATACGATAGGGTCGCCCTTGCGTTGCGGAATCGTGACAGGCACGATCTCTTCTTTAAACACACCCGCAGCAATCGCTCGTGCGGCACGCTCTTGGCTACGCAAGGCGAAAGCATCTTGGTCGGCACGTGAAATATTGAAGTCAACCGCGACGTTCTCAGCTGTTTCTGGCATAGAATCAATACCGTATTGGGCTTTCATCTTCGGGTTAACAAAGCGCCAGCCAATCGTGGTATCTTCAATTTTGGCACTACGTGAGAAGGCAGTTTCAGCCTTACCCATCACGAAAGGGGCACGTGACATGCTTTCCACACCACCCGCAATCACGAGATCAACCTCACCAGACTTAATCGCACGTGATGCCGTACCGACCGCATCAAGACTTGAGGCACATAGACGGTTAATGGTCATGCCTGGCACTTCCACAGGAAGACCTGCTAATAAGCCAGCCATACGGGCCACGTTACGGTTATCTTCACCCGCTTGGTTCGCACAACCGTAGAAGATATCATCAACTTCTTTCCAGTCCACAGTTGGATTGCGCTCCATCAACGCTTTAATAGGCGCGGCTGCCAAATCATCCGCACGAACGCTAGATAAAGTGCCACCGTAACGGCCAATTGGGGTGCGAATCGCGTCGCAAATATATGCAATACTCATAGAATCCTTCCTATCTTCAGTAAAGTTAAAAACTAAATTATTTTAATTAAAAAATTAATTTTGCGCCAGTGACGCTCTGTAGCTCTTCGTCAGAAATATCGACTAATTTCTCCACAACATGTAAGCCATCTTCTTGTACTTCCAGAACAGCTAAATCCGTATAAATACGGCTAACCACACCCAGCCCAGTTAAGGGCAAGGTGCATTGCTCTAAAATTTTAGGGGAACCGTCTTTCGCATTATGCTCCATTATCACATAAAGCTTACGGGCGCCGACTGCCAAATCCATCGCGCCACCTACAGCCGGTGGCTCACCTGGACGGCCTAATGACCAGTTAGCCAGATCACCATTAGCAGCAACTTGCATGCCACCGAGAATGCAGAGGTCTAAATGACCGCCGCGCATAATAATAAATGAGTCCACATGGTGAAAGAATGCGCCACCGGTTAATAAGGTTACAGGTTTCTTGCCCGCATTAATCAACTCCAGATCGACCTCATCTTCTTTGGCAATAGGACCCATACCAAGAATCCCATTCTCGCTATGCAGCAAGATTTCATCTTTCGGATCTAAATAGTTAGCGACCAGCTCTGGCATCCCAATACCAATATTGACGTAGCTACCTGGGGTAATGTCTTTGGCTAAGCGTTCAGCCATTTGATTGCGTGTTAAGCGTTGCATATTGACTCCTCTGGCTTAGCTTGATACGGCTGGATTAGGTACTTCAATCAAGCGATTGACAAAAATCCCAGGTGTAATGATATTCTCAGGATCTAACTCGCCTAGCTCCACAATTTGCTTCACTTGTACGATGGTTGTGTTCGCTGCTTGACACATCACAGGGCCAAAATTACGCGCCGCTTTACGGTAAATTAAATTTCCCCAACGGTCGCCCTTCTCCGCAAGTACGAAAGCAAAATCACCACGAATAGGTTTCTCAAAGACATATTGCTTGCCTTCAATTTCACGAGTCTCTTTGCCCTTAGCCAGATCTGTGCCATAACTGGTTGGGGTAAAAAAGCCACCGAGCCCTGCGGCACCTGCGTGCAAACGCTCGGCGATAGTGCCTTGTGGTACGCACTCAAGTTCGATTTTACCTGCCGCATACATCTCATTAAACACATAGGAATGTGACGCTTTCGGGAATGAACAGATCATCTTACGCACACGCCCGGCCTTAATCAGACCTGCCAAACCCGTGTCATGATTACCCGCATTATTATTCACTACCGTCAACTCACGCGCCCCTTGATCAATCAGGGCATGAATTAATTCGGTCGGATGCCCAGCACCACCGAAACCACCAATTAATAAGGTGGCTCCGTCGTGAATGCCTGCAACTGCTTGTTCTAAAGAGCTGACAATTTTATTAATCATAGAAAATTTAACCTACAGTATCAGATATAGACGAGGGTTCCTCGCCTTGCCTATCAAGTATAAACACTATTACGTATAAGCAAAGTATAAGCACTATCAAGTATAATCACTACTACTTATAAGCAAACTATCAACTCTATAAAGCATAAGCACTATTCAGTATAAACACTCTTGTTACCTTGTCTACCAAGAATAAGTGCTACCACTACCTTAGCTATAAAGTATAAGCGCTATTCATTAGCAATCAACACGAGAGGTAATTTACCTATTTCAAAACCTCTATTGTATAGACTATTGCTGTGTAGATTGTCCTGAGTAGCGCTTTATTTCTTAAGCGACTAAGCTAATGTATATGGGTACTATTACTTAAGATTCTCGCCACTATCCGCTGCTTGCTGCAACAATGGCGAAATTTGCCATAGCGCTGCTGCCTCAGCCGATGCCTTGCCAAAGCGCTTCATCGCACGCACCACATTAAACCAGCCGACTTGTTGGGCGTAGTTCATCGGGCCACCACGGTGAGCAGGGAAGCCGTAACCATTTAAGTAGACAATATCAATGTCCGATGCACGCAAAGCAATCCCCTCTTCAAGGATCTTCGCGCCTTCATTGGCGAGAGCAAAAACACATTGCTCGACAATTTCTTTCTCGCTAATCTGACGTGGCGTGACGCCTTTAGAGGTACGGAAATCAGCCACTACCTGCTCAACAAATGGGTCAATAATCGGTGTACGATTACCCGCTTCATATTTATACCAACCCATCGCTGTTTTTTGACCAAAGCGACCTGCCTCACAAAGCACGTCAGCCATAACAGGTTCATAAGCTACCTCAGGGTTCTCTGCGGCTTTACGCTTACGCACAGCCCAACCAATATCTAAGCCGGCTAAATCACCCACGCGGAATGGACCCATGGCAAAACCAAAGTTTTCTAATGCTTTATCCACATCCCAAGGGGCGGCACCTGCCAAGACCAAGGCGTCCGCCGCGGCACGATAGGTATACAACATGCGGTTACCAATAAAGCCGTCGCATACACCAGAGACCACGGGCTTTTTCCCAATCTTACGACCTAATTGAATTGAAGTTGCTAAGACATCTTTCGCGGTTTTCGCGCCACGCACAATTTCTAATAACTTCATCACGTTTGCTGGGCTAAAGAAGTGTAGACCAATCACATCTTCAGGACGCTTGGTAAAGTCGGCAATCTGGTCCACATCTAGAGTCGATGTGTTCGAGGCTAAAATGGCACCTGGCTTAGCCACACGGTCAAGCTCAGTGAACACAGCCTTCTTCACGCCCATCTCTTCAAAGACGGCCTCAATAATTAAGTCGGCGTCAGCTAAATCATCATAACTTAGGGTGGTTGAGAGCAAGCCCATGCGCTCTTGCACTTGCTGCTCGGTCATGCGACCCTTCTTCATGGTATTCTCATAGTTGCGCAACACGGTTGCCACACCACGATCTAGGGCCTCTTGTTTCATCTCTAAAATAACAGTCGGAATGCCAATATTTAAGAAATTCATGGCAATACCTGTGCCCATCGTACCTGCACCAATCACAGCGACTTTCTTAATTTCACGCAATGGCGTATCAGCAGGTACATCAGGAATTTTCAGAGCCGCACGTTCCGCCGCAAAAATATGGCGTAATGCTTGTGATTCTGCACCGTTCATTAGACCTAAAAATAATTGACGTTCATTCTTCAGGCCTGCCTCAAAAGGCAACTCCACGCTGCCTGCCACCGCTTCTAAGCAAGCCACAGGTGCGGGAAAGAACTTATTGGCCGCAACTAACTTCTCTCGCGTCGCTTGTAATAAGGCTTGTGCATCACTGGCTGACTTCACCTCGAGCTGGCGTAATTGCTTTAACTCCGCCTTATTAGCCACTAGTTCCTGGGCGAATTCAAGCGCTTGGGCAACTAAGTTGTCCTCAACCACACGATCTAATAAATCCGTATCCGCTAAAGCTTTCGCTTTCAAAATTGAACCACTCGTCACCATCTCAATGGCTTTCTCTAAGCCCAGAGCGCGTGGTAGACGTTGTGTACCACCGGCACCAGGTAATAGTCCCAACTTAACTTCAGGTAAACCTAATTGCGCATCAGCCTTAGCAATCCGGTAATGTGCACCCATCGCAAGCTCTAGTCCGCCACCCAGGCAAACACCTTGAATCGCAGCTACCACCAATTTCTCAGACTCTTCTAAGGCTTCGATAACTGCGCGTAGATTAGGTTGCCAAGTGGTTTTAGGCGTACCAAATTCGGTGACATCAGCACCGCCAGAGAAGGCTTTGTCTGTACCTGTTAGGACAATAGCTTGCACATTCTTATCGTCTAATGCTTTATCAAGACTCTCCACAATGCCTCGACGTAATGCATAGCTCATGCCGTTAACAGGTGGGTTCTGGAAGGTAATAAGGGCAATACCTTGTTGAATTTCGTAAGTAATCGGTGACATCCTAATTTCCTGAAAAATGAGTTTGATGAGAAGGAACCATCTAATTGACGTGGATAGTGTTTTACTTTACCATAGTTTCATTATATTTATAACGATTCCACAATGCGGAACCGATAAAATATAAAAAGGAGAAAATAGTGTCGTCAATTAACGACTAAACACATATATTTCTATATTTAATGAGACATTGGTAACTTGATTAAAGTTCTATTATGAACATAAGTAACTGTTTATTATGAATAATATATAATCAATAAGTGCTTAATGATACGTTATTTATTATATTTTATATAAATACGTTTCATATCTATATATTGCGTGCCTTAAGACTATGTTCAGCTTAAGGCTATATTCAGCTATACCGATTTCCACTTTCATCAAGTTAGTAATACACTAATAAAACCCCAAATTTTGAGTATGTAGATATGAGTGATAAAAATATTCCAGAAGGCTTTGAGTTATTAGATCGCAATAGCCCCTTTTCTGACTTAACTGGCCCCTATTATGAAAAACGAGACGCCAATGGTAAACATGAAGTCTTGGGTGTACGCTTACGTCACGAGCATTTGAATAAACTCCGGGTGGCTCATGGAGGCACCATGATGACCATCGCCGACAACGCCTTCGGTGATGCAATTTTGGCGCATTTTGGTAAGCCAACGTCTTTTGTCACGGTGAGTTTTAGCGGTGAGTTCTTAGCGGCTGGCAAAGAAGGCGACTGGGTTGAAGGGCGTGTCACCATCAATCGTGCTGGACGTCGCTTAATTTTCGCCAAGTGTGCCTTAACCATTGAAGGTAAGAATGTATTTAATGCGAGCGGTGTCTTCTCAGTAGTTGAAAAATAAGGTCGTGCATTGCCGACCAGTCTACAGCAGCCGCTTTACTTTCACTTCTTTGCGATTGAAAAATAAGCTCGCGCATTGCTCGCTTTTCACCCGCACTTACACCTAACCCGCACTTACACCTAACCCGCGCTTACACCTGAGCGCGGTTTTTTATAATCCTTAGTCTTGTCATTTATCGCCTTTAGCGCAACTGCCCTAAGGTTTCTCTCAAGCGATGGGCCACGTCGAGCAACTTAGGTCTCACCTCATTTAACAAGAACTCGGGTGATAAGTTAAATGAGGGGCCGCCACAGTTAATCGCCATAATAGGGAAGCTACCACCCAACTTAAGGCCTACCGCAATCCCGTTCACATTATCTTGCCACTCTCCGAACGAGCAGGTGCAACCCAAATTCTTATAGTCGACGAACGCTTTTTCAATGCCTTGAATAATACTGGAACTTGAGGCATCATCAAGCTCATTAATGCGGTCGATAATCTCACGCACCTCACTCGGATCCGACTCCGCTAAATAAGCTCTACCCATTGCTGAGGTTGCCAGTGGTATGCGCGAGCCCACATCCATACTCAAAGTTAAAGCAGAGCGACTGCGACAATTCTCAATATACAGCATCGATAGTCGGTCTCTAGCACCTAAAGTCACCATGCCTTGGGAGAAATCAGCAAGTTCTTGCATTAAGGGGCGAGCGATTTGGCGGATATCTAATTGTGCTAACATACCAATACCTAGCGATAAGGTTGCCATGCCAAGTCGATATTTACCCGTCTCTTCATCGTGCATGAGATAACCCATCTTGACCAAGGTGGCGGTTAAGCGTGAGACCGTTGACTTAGACAGTTGGCAGCGCTGAGCAATTTCTTGATTGCCAAGCATCTTACTGCCTGAACGAAAACAAGCCAACACATCCAAGCCTCGTGCTAAAGCCATCACAAAATGGCGGTCATCTTTAAAGCGTTCACTTAAAGAGACAGTTCGTGAGGTGGTTAATGAGGTTTTTAGGGCTTCTTTAGACATGCAGCCATTCCTTGATGATAATTTTTTAGCAAAGAGTATTATAATTCAGAACAATGTCTTGCATTGTGGAACCTGTTGCTTTGTTGTCATTTTTTTCAAAACTATTCCTGCATAAGCTGTAAGCAAGCGCTTTTTACTCATCTAGACATAGCCATATGATTCGCTGAGCCTAAGGCTATATTCAAGCATCGCGAACACGCAAAAAAACAAATCAGAGTACAATAAATTATCAATCATTTGAATCAATGCACAGGCGCATTACTTCATACAAATCTTAAGGAATCCTACATATGATCCGCGATCAAGAAATCCAAACTATGCTTGAAGACAGTCTTCGCCGTTTTATTACCGAAGTATTGGTACCAGCTGAAGAACAGGTTGCTGAAACAGACCAAATTCCTGCCGAGATTATTGAGCAAATGAAAGAACTTGGTTTATTTGGCCTTACCCTACCGGAAGAATACGGCGGTCTTGGTCTAACCATGGAAGAAGAAGTGCGCGTGGGCTTCGAGCTTGGCCAAACTTCACCCTCTTTTCGTTCATACATCGGCACCAATAATGGTATCGGTGGTTCAGGGATCGTAATTGACGGCACCCCAGAGCAGAAAGAAAAATACCTACCACGCATGGCGGCTGGTGACCTCATCGGTTCCTTCGCCTTGACTGAACCTGAAGCAGGCTCTGATGCGGCCTCCTTACGCACCACGGCCGTACGTGACGGTGACTTTTATGTATTGAATGGCACCAAGCGCTTTATTACGAATGCGCCACATGCGGGTATCTTCACGGTTATGGCACGTACCTCGAATGAAATCAAGGGTGCAGGTGGCATCTCCGCATTTATCGTTGAAGCCGACACCCCAGGATTATCGCTCGGCAAAATTGACAAGAAGATGGGCCAAAAAGGCGCCCATACGTGCGACGTCATTTTTGAAAACTGCCGTGTCCCTGCTGCTCAATTAATCGGTGGCGTTGAAGGCGTTGGTTTTAAAACCGCCATGAAAGTGCTCGACAAGGGTCGCCTACATATCTCCTCTATCGCTATTGGCGCGGCTAAGCGCATGCTACGCGATGCCTTAAATTACGCCAAAGATCGCAAACAATTTGGCCAGCCGATTGTGAATTTCCAATTAATCCAAGGCATGTTAGCCGATAGTAAAGCGGAGATTTATGCTGCGGAATGTATGGTATTAGATGCCGCACGCCGTCGTGATGCCGGTGAAAATGTCTCTGCCTTAGCCTCATGCGCCAAATACTTCTCTACGGAAATGTGCTGCCGTGTTGCCGACCGTGCTGTGCAGATCTTCGGTGGCGCAGGTTATGTATCGGAATATGGTATTGAACGCTTCTATCGTGACGTTCGCCTATTCCGCTTATATGAAGGCACTTCGCAAATCCAGCAAGTGATTATTGCCAAAGACTTAATTCGCGAAGGCAATATCTAAACCTGAGACGAGAGTCATCTACGCTGAGCCTTAAGACCTTGCGCTATACCAACCGTACCTGAGCTCCAGACATCAACGAAGATAGATCACTCTGGAGTAATCGTGCTCTGAAATAAGCTCATACTTAAGCAAGACAATATATTAAGCAAGGGATTTATTAAGCAAGACA
>JAUNUI010000041.1 GCA_030538255.1 Pelistega sp.
GTCGTCATTGCCGTATCCATAAAAAATGCGTGAAGACATTAGCTTCACGCATTTCTAGGACCGTCTCAATGTGTGTTCTACGGACGCTTACCGCCCAACAAACCCATATCACTGTACACGCGAGCAATAAAAAACCCAAACTTAATTTAAGTTTGGGTTTTTTAATGCTTAAATAGCTTGCTTGTTTCGGCCTAAGCACTTAGGAACTCGAATATCTTATTAGGTATCTATTGTCGAACTCTTTACAAGTCCTAACAAAACATTTTCCAATAAGCTCAAATTTTAAACTTAAACCTAGACTAGGGCTAAACAGCAGCCAATTAGTGACTAGATTTACGCTTTGCAAATTGGCGAGCTACATGAGCTTGTGCAGCCAACATCGCTAATTCAGCTTCAACAACAGCAATATCCGCTTTATCTTTAGCGTTGCGTAAAGCTTCTTGAGCTTTTTCACGCGCTTTTAATGCTTTTGCTTCGTCTAAATCAGCCGCACGGATAGCTGTATCAGATAATACAGTTACCGCGTACGGTTGCACCTCAAGCAGGCCACCAGCCACAAAGACCATTTCCTCAGTACCATCAGTATGCACAATTTTCACTGAGCCTGGACGGATACGTGAGATAAGTGGTGTATGTCCTGGCAAAATACCTAATTCACCAGATTCACCTGGCAGAACAACCAATTTAGCCTCACCAGAGAAAATTGATTCTTCCGCACTTACCACATCGACCTTAATGGTAGTATTAGCCATAATTTAATCCTTATTGTAAGGTTTTGGCTTTCTCGAAGGCTTCGTCAATTGAACCAACCATGTAGAATGCCTGTTCTGGTAATGCGTCACACTCACCTTCAACAATCATTTTGAAACCACGGATGGTTTCGGCAAGTGGTACATATTTACCAGGAGAACCAGTAAACACTTCAGCTACGTGGAACGGTTGTGACAAGAAACGTTGGATCTTACGTGCACGAGCAACAGCTTGTTTGTCTTCAGGAGACAACTCGTCCATACCAAGAATCGCAATAATGTCACGTAATTCTTTGTAGCGTTGTAGTGTTTGTTGAACTGCACGAGCAACTTCATAGTGCTCTTGACCAACAACGTGTGGGTCTAATTGACGGCTTGTCGAGTCAAGTGGGTCAACCGCAGGATAAATACCAAGAGAAGCAATATCACGTGACAATACAACAGTTGAGTCCAAGTGTTGGAAAGTAGTTGCTGGAGATGGGTCAGTTAAGTCATCCGCAGGGACGTAAACAGCTTGGATCGATGTAATAGAGCCAGTCTTAGTTGAGGTAATACGCTCTTGTAATACACCCATCTCTTCCGCTAGTGTAGGCTGATAACCCACCGCAGAAGGCATACGGCCTAGTAGCGCAGATACCTCAGTACCGGCTAGTGTATAACGATAGATATTGTCAACGAAGAATAGGATGTCACGGCCTTCATCACGGAATTTCTCCGCCATGGTTAGACCTGTCAAGGCTACACGTAGACGGTTACCTGGAGGTTCGTTCATCTGACCGAATACCATGGCTACTTTGTCTAGAACGTTAGATTCTTCCATTTCGTGGTAGAAGTCGTTACCCTCACGAGTACGCTCACCTACACCCGCGAATACAGATAGGCCTGAGTGCTGTTTAGCGATGTTGTTAATCAACTCCATCATGTTAACAGTTTTACCCACACCTGCACCGCCGAATAGACCTACTTTACCACCCTTAGCGAATGGGCAAACTAAGTCAATCACTTTAATGCCAGTCTCAAGTAGCTCAACTGAAGGTGATAATTCATCAAACTTAGGAGCTGCTTGGTGAATGCCGCGCTTCTCTTCGTGAACAATTGGGCCTGCCTCATCAATTGGGCGACCTAATACGTCCATAATACGACCCAAAGTACCTTCACCAACTGGTACTGAAATCGGCGCATTAGTACGTTGAACAGGCATACCACGGCGTAAACCGTCGCTTGAACCTAGTGCAATCGTACGCACAACACCATCACCTAGTTGTTGTTGAACTTCGAGTGTTAAACCTGCTTCTGCAAAACCGCCTTCCGTGGTGTCCGCAAGCACAAGTGCTTCATAGATATGAGGCATATTGTCGCGTGGGAACTGAATATCCACCACGGCGCCGATGCACTGAACGATGGTACCGTTACTCATGTTGTTTCCTTACTTTATAACGCTTGAAAGTAACCGCTAAGCTAAGCACAAGGCTTATACCGCAGCGGCTCCTCCCACGATTTCTGAAATTTCCTTGGTAATTGCAGCTTGACGTGTTTTGTTGTACACCAATTGCAAGTCACCAATAACCTTTTTCGCATTATCTGAAGCTGCCTTCATTGCCACCATACGTGCAGACTGCTCAGACGCCATACTTTCTGCTACGCCCTGATAAACCATACCCTCAACATAGCGTTGGAGTAAATCATCAATAACGGTTTTCGCATCAGGCTCGAAGATATAGTCCCAGCTATAGTTAGATGTCGCTTGATTTTTCGCTTCTTCTAACTCATCTGCTGTCGCGTACGGATCTTCCAAACCGTCAGGTAATGGCAATAGACGGACAAATGCTGGAACCTGACGCATCGTATTAACGAACACACTTGTTGCCACGTATAACGCATCAATTTTACCAGACATATAATCATCTAATTGCACTTTAAGTGCGCCGATCAGCACGTCCAGATTAGGTTTATCGCCTAAGTTCACTTCGTGAGATACTAAGTTCACACCTAAACGTGTTAGGAAGCCGACGCCTTTGTTACCAAATGCTGTTGCTTGAACATTAATACCTTGCTCTTGAAATTCCTTAAGGCGGTTAAGTACTAAACGAGTAATATTGGTGTTTAAACCACCGCATAGACCCTTATCTGTTGTTACCAGCACGATGCCAACATTCTTGATATCCTTACGCTCTTCCATAAATGGATGCGAGTAATCAGGGTTAGTCATCATCATGTGCATGGCCATTTGACGTACTTTGTCGTTGTATGGACGGCCGGCACGCATTCTATCTTGCGCTTTACGCATTTTAGAGGCGGCGACCATTTCCATCGCTTTAGTGATCTTTCGTGTGTTTTGCACACTTTTGATCTTAGTACGAATTTCCTTAATTCCAGCCATTTGCTTTCCTTGGAGATTACTGACAAAAGCATGCTTAGTTTTAGTTATTCACCAAGCGACTAAGCATGCTCCACGAGTCTTAGAAAGAACTGTTCTTCTTGAACGCTACTAACACGTCTTTTAGTGTTGCTTCGTCTTCTTTAGAAAGCTCTTTAGTATCCTCGATGCGACCTACCAAGTCAGCATGCTTGTGTTTAAGCTCGTCTTTAAAGGCTTTTTCGAATGCCAAGATGTTCTCAACACCTACGTCATCCAAGTAACCATTATTCACTGCAAATAGTGAAACACCGAGTTCCCAAACTTGTTGTGGCTCGTATTGAGGTTGTTTTAGCAACTCAACTACGCGCTTACCACGCTCTAACTGACGGCGTGTTGCATCGTCAAGGTCAGAAGCAAACTGAGCAAACGCGGCCAATTCACGATACTGAGCTAAGTCGGTACGAATACCGCCTGATAGCTTTTTAACAATCTTAGTTTGTGCTGCACCACCCACACGAGAAACTGAAATACCCGCGTTAATCGCTGGACGCACACCGGCGTTAAATAAGTCAGATTCAAGGAAGATTTGACCGTCAGTAATCGAAATTACGTTGGTTGGAACGAAAGCAGACACGTCACCCGCTTGTGTTTCAATAATTGGTAAGGCGGTTAATGAACCGGTTTTACCTTTTACTTCACCATTAGTGAATTTCTCTACATACTCTGGGTTTACACGAGCAGCGCGCTCTAGTAAGCGAGAGTGTAGATAGAATACGTCACCTGGGTAAGCTTCACGGCCTGGTGGACGACGAAGCAATAGTGATACCTGACGGTATGCCCAAGCTTGTTTTGTTAAGTCATCATACACGATGAGAGCGTCTTCACCGCGATCGCGGAAGTATTCGCCCATTGTACAACCAGCATAAGGTGCTAAGTATTGCATCGCTGCTGAGTCTGAAGCGGCAGCCGCTACAACGATAGTGTACTCAAGTGCACCATGCTCTTCTAATTTACGTACAACGTTGTTGATGGTAGAAGCTTTCTGACCAACGGCTACGTAAATACACTTAACGCCTTTGCCTTTTTGGTTGATGATCGCGTCTACTGCAACCGCTGTTTTACCTGTTTGACGGTCACCAATAATCAACTCACGTTGACCGCGACCGATTGGTACCATAGAGTCAATCGACTTAATACCTGTTTGAAGAGGTTGAGAAACTGATTGACGGGCGATAACGCCTGGTGCCACTTTTTCAATAATGTCAGTTAATTTTGCATTAACTGGACCTTTACCATCGATAGGTTGGCCTAGGGTGTTTACCACACGACCTAAAAGCTCTGGACCTACGGGTACTTCTAGAATGCGACCTGTTGTTTTAACAGCATCACCTTCAGAAACGCCGGTGTAATCACCTAGAATAACCGCACCAACTGAGTCACGCTCTAAGTTAAGAGCTAGACCAAACACGTTGTTTGGAAATTCGAGCATTTCGCCTTGCATCACATCGGACAAACCGTGGATACGTGTAATACCGTCGGTTACTGACACTACAGTACCCTGTGTACGAACATCGGCAGAAGCACTCAAGCCTTCGATACGGCTTTTAAGCAATTCGCTGATTTCTGACGGATTGAGTTGCATATTCAGACTCCTGAAATCCTGTTAATCTGGCGCTTATGCAGCAACCAATGTATCGCGCAAGCGAGCCAATTGGGCCTGCACGGATGTATCTAATACCTGATCACCAACGGTGACACGAATTCCGCCGATAAGTGACTTATCAACGGCAACCTCGGGCTTAAGTTTGATTCCAAACTTTTTCTCTAAACCCGCTACCAAATCTTGCACCTGCGCTTCAGAAAGTTCAAAAGCACTGTAAATATGCGCAATTGCAGAGCCATCATGGCGATTTTTCAAATCTTCAAATTGCTCTGCGATCTGGGGAAGTGTCACCACTCGATCGTTTTCTACCAAAAGATCAAGAAAGTTAGAGGCGTCTGCTGGTAAAGCACTTTTCACTAAACCTTGTAGGACACCTTTACGTTGTTCTTTGGTCAATCGTGGATCATTCATAACCTCTTGCACTTGCTCAAAAGAAGCAAGCTGCGCGAGTTCATTCAAAGCAGTTGACCACTGTGCAACATTACTCTTACTGAGAGCGGCGGCAAATAGTGCTTCTGCATATGGACGAGCAATTGTAGATAATTCTGCCATGATGATCCCGATTAAAGCTGTGCTTTAAGTTGATTTAACAACTCAGCATGGGTTTTCGTATCGACTTCGCGCTGAAGAATTTGTTCTGCACCTTTGACAGCTAATGCTGCCACATCATTGCGCAGACCATCACGAACACGTTGAGCTTCAAGCTCTGCATCTTGACGAGCTTGCGCCAAAATACGTGCACGTTCTTGTTCAGCTTCGCTGCGTGCAGACTCAACAATTGAAGAAGCTAGTTTTTCAGCTTCAGCCAATTTAGCCTGGTTGTCGGTTTTTGCAGAAGACTCGATTAAGCTAATACGAGCTTGTGCCTGTGCCAAATCAGCTTTACCTTTTTCGGCGGCGGCTAAACCATCAGCGATTTTCTGACGACGATCATCGATTGCTTTAATAAGTGGAGGCCAGATAAACGTCATCGTAAACCAAGCCAACACAAAGAATACGATCATCTGGAAAAAGAGCGTCGCGTTTAAATTCACGGTCGTTTCCCTTCTATGTGTTAAAAGCGTAAAAATACGCCGTATTTTCTACTGAAGTGTTCTGCGTAGAAATGAGATCCATCTCTACGCAATTCCATCCAGTTCACAACCCATCATAATGATGGACTAATTTAGTGTAAATTCTGATTAGAATGGGCTTGCGAAAGCAAACATCATCGCAATACCAACACCAATTAGGAACGCCGCGTCGATTAGACCAGCTAATAAGAACATTTTAGTTTGCAAAGCGTTCATCAATTCTGGTTGACGAGCAGAAGCTTCTAAGTATTTACCGCCCATGATAGCGATACCGATACACGCACCAATAGCACCCAAACCAATAATAAACGCGCAAGCAAGAGCGACGAAAGCACCTGTAGTCATGTGATAACTCCTTGAAGGTTATGAACCTATAAAAACAAATTTAAGATGGAAACTACTAAAAATAAATACAAACTAAAACAAAAATCTAACTGTTTAATTTGCTCTGTCTTGGGCCAAGAGTTTAACATTCCCAGCCCAGCTAATTAATGCCCTTCGTGAGCCTGACCGATATAAACCAAGGTCAACATCATGAAAATAAAGGCCTGCAGAAGAACAATCAGAATATGGAAGATTGCCCAAATGGTACCGGCCAGAATATGACCGAAACCTAAGCCTAAACTTAAAGCATTAAAACCTGTCCATGCGCCGCCTAATAAAGCGATCAACATAAAAATCAATTCACCAGCGAACATGTTACCAAACAGTCGCATACCTAACGATACAGTTTTCGCACCGTACTCAACAAGGTTAAGCGCAAAGTTAGCTGGCGCTAATAGAATCGCACCAATTCCACTGGCGTGGAACGGGGCTGTGAATAAGCCCTTAACGAAGTTGCCACCGCCGTGAACTTTAGCGCCGTAGTAAATCGACAATACAAGCACACACAATGACATACCCATTGGTACGTTCAAGTCAGCGGTTGGAAGAATACGATGGTAGTAAAGTACACCGTGATTGGTGCTATCACCAGCAAGACCTAACCAGGTGAATAATTGAGGTGCCAAATCAACGGGGATTAAGTCCAAGGTATTCATAAAGATAATCCATACGAATACTGTTAAGGCAAGTGGCGCAACAAACTTGCGTGTTGCTGAATTATGGATAATACCCTTAGCTTGTTCATCGACCATACTCACGATCATCTCGATGAAGCCCTGGAAGCGGCCTGGAACACCAGCTTGAGCGCGACGAGCTGCCATATATAGCATACCAACCGCTAAAATACCCATTGCCACCGACCAAAAAATCGAGTCGTAGTTAATCACACTAAAGTCAGCGATATTCTCTTGGCCATGACCAAGATTATTGAAGTGCACTAAGTGGTGCTGAATATACTCTGACTGTGGTGATGTACCCTCTGCTGCAGCCATTTACTTACTCTCCGCAAACTTGTAGCCTATAAGGCTACCAATTATCATTATTTCAAGCTAATCAGATCTTCTTGAAGATGATTAGCAACACATAAGCTTTTAAGACGGCGACCAAACCGATTAATAAAGCAGGCCATACTATCGCATCACCTGCAAACTTAACCAGTAAGGCCATCAAGGCAATGGAGCCACCGATCTTAACCGCTTCACCTATAAAAAATGAAGCCACTGATGCATTCGCACCGGCGTATAAACGCATAAGCATCTGCATAACTACTAAAGCACTTGGAATCAGATAGATCATTCCACCAGCAAACGCAGACCACATTGAGTCAAAACCGGCGATTAGACCTGCTAAAACAGCCACTACCATTAAGATAACAGCTTGCGTCAATATGATTTGTGCTAAACCCTTAGCGGCGCCTGCATTCATACGAATGCGTTGCTCTGGACTAAGACTTATCGCTTCCAATAACAGCTCCCAAGTAAACTATGCGTTGATTTATTACTGTCATAAGTCCATATTTATAGACCCATCACACTTACAAATCAGCTAGGCTTGATTCAATCTGTGTTAAAGCCATACTTGCACACTGTACTAGTCGAATCCTGTAGAGATTATTCTGTAACAGTTACATTAAAATTGTTGCACTGCACTACACGAGCATCATTATAAGCTTATTCTGGAATAAGATAGGTATAAATTTTGTAACTTTAATAAATTACCGACTATCTTGATCGCTTTAGCCTATCTCTACTCGCTTGAAAACCTTATTCCATCGTGCTTATCGCAAACCTGAGATAAATCTTGCGGTAAATCTTTGTGCAAATTCTAGCTGGCCACACCAACTAGATACTCACAACAAACCACAAGATAAAGCTTCCTTAGCAGTATTTAATCATATTTGACTAAAATTAAAAGCCATCTTCATGACAATTAACACGCCAAAACTCCTGCAAAAACACCAGTCAGAATATCAGACATAGCGCCAAGTTTCTCGCTGGAAATTTAGGCCAAAATTTTACAACCGCAATTATAACGGTTGTAAAAATCAAATCCTGCTAAGTATAGCTTTTTTTTAGAAAAAAAGTAAATATTTGCAAGCGTCTGGTTACATATTTTTGAAATCTGGCGTGCGCTTTTCGAGAAATGCTGCCATACCTTCTTTCTGGTCTTGCAAAGCAAATGTTGCATGAAACACACGACGCTCGAACTGCATGCCCTGCTCTAGCGTGGTTTCCAATGCGACATCGACGCATTGTTTAGCCATCATCACCACAGGCGTTGATAGGACCGCAATACCTTGGGCAATTTTTACCACTTCTTCGACGAAGTTCTCTAGCGGTAAAATACGCGCCACCAAACCTGCTCGCTCAGCTTCATCGACATCCATCATACGTCCCGTTAGCACCAAATCCATTGCCTTAGATTTACCAACCGCACGCGTTAAGCGCTGCGTACCCCCCAAGCCTGGAATGGTTCCTAGCTTAATTTCTGGCTGCCCAAAGCGAGCATTGTCAGCAGCAATAATCAAATCGCACATCATGGCCAATTCACAACCACCACCAAGCGCATAACCCGAAACAGCAGCGATCACCGGCTTACGGATACGGTTTTTCAAGGTTTCCCAATCTCCGCCGATATAGTCTGACTTATAGACATCCATATAGCTCCATGCCTGCATCGCACTAATGTCAGCACCCGCAGCAAACGCCTTCTCACTGCCCGTAATGACCATCGCGCCGATAGCATCATTCTGCTCGAAGGCCAGCAAAGCTTGACTCAACTCTGTTGCTACGTCATTACTTAAAGCATTAAGTACCTTCGGGCGATTTAAAGTAATCAGGCCAACATTACCTTCAATGCGCGATAAAACTAGGGGTTCTGACATATTCTCTCTCCATACAAATATAATGATTAATTCTTAAGGTGTTACATTGCTAAAAAACTTAGTGGCTACTACGACAAGACCATGTTCTCTTAAGAGCCTAAGTGTTCATAGAAAAGACTGTTCTCTTAAAAGCCTAAGCGCTACGAGAAAACATAGCTCTCTTATAAGCCTATGCTCAACTAGAAACATAAGCTTGATGAGAAGACTACGCTTTCTTAGAAATCTGTTCTTCCTCATAAACTAGGTTTCATAGAACACTAAGTTCCGCTTAAAGACTGCCCGATTGTCGCGTAAACCAACAAGCCACGCAATCAGTATTAGTCTGTATCTACCTACATCGTAAATCATAAGTGCTGTTTTGGCTAGACACAGCCTTAAATTTTAAATGATGGTTTTTACCTCGCCAAACTAGGCATGGTTTTAATCATCAAGGAATTTTTTGATGAAAGATATTCTTTACCGCATTACACCGATTGATTTAGCGGCACATCTGTTTGCCGTTGAAATCCATATTGAACAAGCCGACCCACGTGGCCAAATTATCAGCCTGCCCGCTTGGATACCGGGCTCTTATATGATTCGTGACTTTGCTCGCCAAATTCAAAATTTAAGTGTAAAGCAAGAGAAAAAGGATCTGTATTTTGAGCAGCTCGACAGCCATAGCTGGCAAATCCAACCCTGCGACAAGCCCATCGTCGTGAGCTATCAAGTGTACGCATGGGATCTTTCAGTACGCACGGCCCATTTGGATGAAACGCATGGTTTTTACAATGGCACAAGCGTCTTTTTACAAATTCACGGCCAAGAAGATAAACCTTGTTTAGTGGATATTGTGCCGCCCAAGAAGCCTAAAGACTGGCGTGTTTATACCAGCCTACCTGAAGCAAAAAATATAAAAGGCGCAGCGCTTCGTCACGGTTTTGGCCTCTATATCGCACCTAATTACGACGCCTTAATTGACCATCCTGTGGAGATGGGCACGCCCACAATGATTAGCTTTAAAGCCTGCGGCGCCACCCACGAGATGGTTTTTACTGGCAATATTCCCAATATCGACCTCGAACGCATCGCTCGTGATACGCAAAAAATTTGTGAATATCAAATTCAGTTTTTTGAACCTGAAACCCATGCTGCGCCGTTCCTTGACAGCAGCGATCGCTACGTCTTTATGACCATGGTAACGGGTAAAGACTACGGCGGCCTAGAGCATCGCGCCAGCACGGCTCTGGTTGCCTCGCGTGCTGATATGCCCGTACTCGGGGACGAGACAATGAGTGAAGGCTATCGCCAATTCTTAGGTCTGATTAGTCATGAATACTTTCACACTTGGAACGTAAAGCGAATTAAACCTAAAGTATTCGCCCCTTATGATTTGTATGACCCTTGCCATACATCCTTATTATGGATTTTCGAAGGTTTCACCTCATACTACGATGATTTAAGCTTGCTGCGCTCAGGCGTGATTAACCAAGAAAGTTATTTAGAGCTCATTAGCAAGACCATTACAGCGGTGCACAATACACCAGGACGCTTTAAACAGAGCGTGACACAAAGCTCATTTGATGCCTGGACCAAGTACTACAAGCAAGATGAGAATGCCATCAATAGCATTATTAGCTACTATAGCAAAGGCTCCTTAATCGCCCTTGGCTTAGACTTACTGATCCAGAAAGAGAGTGCTGGCCGCCACAGCTTAGACGATGTGATGCGCGAACTCTGGACTAGCTATGGCCGTGACTTTTATCGTCATAAGTCGCAAACAGGATTAGAAGAATTTGAAGTGGTGGAGCTTATCAAGCGAGCCACAGGTGTCGATAGCAAAGAATTTATTGACCTCTATGTAAAAGGCACACAAGACGTTCCGCTCGCTGAGTTACTTCCCGTTCAGGGCTGGCAATTGCATGAAGAGACAAGCAGCAAGCCTGAACTGAACATCAAAACACGCGTTCTCGATGGTCAATGTCAAATTGCTCAAGTCAAAGCACAAGGCGCAGCCCACCTAGGCGGTCTAAGTGCAGGCGATATTTTTATCGCGCTTGATCGTATCAAAGTCGACAGCCAGAACTTAAACACCTTGCTTAGCCGCTATCGGGTGAATGACAAGGTTAAAGTTCATGTATTTCGCCGCGATGAAATGCGAAAGTTTCAAGTTAAACTACAAGCAGGCGATTCAAAATACACAGTAAAGCCAATTGACTAATCCGACGTTCTAAGAGATAGCGCCACAGAGCTGAGCTTCAATTGTACTTAAGCATGTGTGGCGCTATAACGCTGGGGCTTGTTTGTCTAAGCATCTGTAGCGCCATAACGCTTGGGCTAGACTTTTACCTAAGCTTGCATAGTTCTTTAACGCTGGGGCTTGAATTTGGATTTGGGTTTGTCTAAGTATCTGTAGTGCCACAGACCTTGCAGCGAGGGTTTTTAGTAATTTTCAAATACGACCAGGTACTGCTACGAGCATTAAACATACCTAACTTACCCTGTAAGCTCTGCCCTGCCCCCACCAACAACTTGAGCGCCTCAACCGCTTGAGTACTTCCCATAACGCCTAGGAGCGGTGAAAACACGCCTAAAGTAGCACAATTATCAGGACCTAAGTCATCATCGGGGTCGAAGATACAGGCATAGCATGGTGAGCTTTCATCACGCGCATCATAGGTGCTGATTAGCCCATCAAAGCGGATTGCCGCGGCGGCCACCAAAGGCTTTTTGAGTTCATAACAAATCTTATTTAAGACTTGTCGAGTACGATAATTATCACTGCAGTCCAAGACCAAATCGACTTCAGAAATAAGCAGGCGCAACTGATCCTCATCCGGTCGATAGGCATGTAATACCAAATTTACTTCGGGGTTTAAGGCTTCCAACATGTGCTTAGCCGACTCCACCTTAGTCATGCCAATATGCGGTGTAGTATGAATCACTTGACGCTGTAAATTACTTAAGGATACCGTATCGTCATCAATTAAGTGCAATGTGCCCACACCAGCTGCTGCCAAATACATGGCGACTGGCGAGCCTAGGCCGCCCAATCCAAGAATTAATACGCGGCTTTGGGTCAGTTGTTGCTGGCCTTCAAAACCCACTTCATCCAACATGAGATGGCGCGCATAGCGCAACATTTGTTCATCATTCATGACTTGCTTAGATTACCTTGTCTACATCCTAATTGATTGGATTACCTTGCCCACACTCTAATT
>JAUNUI010000042.1 GCA_030538255.1 Pelistega sp.
TATATTCTAATATAAAAGGCCTAGCCGAAGCTAGACCTTTGTCAGCAGTCTGACCCAGTCCTAAAACTGGGTCTTCTAAATCAAACTCGCTCTTTTCGCTTAGGTATAAATGCAACTATTCATACTCTTTTTATACCTAAGTATCACTGCAGGGACAACAACTTACTTAAGCATTAATCCGCACGATAGTTCGGTGCTTCTTTCGTAATTTGTACGTCATGCACGTGTGATTCACGTACACCAGCTGAGGTAATTTCTACGAACTGTGTCTTGGTACGCATATCTTCAATTGAAGCACAACCGCAATAGCCCATAGAGGCACGGATACCGCCCACTAATTGGTAGATAATTGCCAGGACGCTGCCCTTGTAAGGAACGCGGCCTTCAATACCTTCGGGGACTAATTTATCGGTGTTATTGTTCGACGCATCTTGGAAGTAACGATCAGCAGAGCCTTTTTCCATGGCACCCAAGCTACCCATACCGCGGTAAGACTTATAAGAACGGCCTTGGAATAGAATAACTTCACCTGGTGCTTCTTCAGTACCAGCAAACATACCACCCATCATACATGCATAGGCACCAGCGGCTAAGGCTTTAGATACGTCACCTGAGAAGCGAATACCGCCGTCAGCAATTAGCGGAACGCCAGTACCTTCAAGGGCTTTAGCCACGTCAGAAATTGCCGTAATCTGTGGTACACCTACACCCGCAATAATGCGAGTAGTACAAATTGAACCTGGGCCAATACCCACTTTAACACCATCAGCACCTGCTTCAACTAGGGCTAATGCTGCTTCACCTGTGGCGATATTGCCGCCAATTACTTCAACTTTAGGGTAGTTTTGTTTCACCCAACGCACGCGATCAAGTACGCCTTGTGAGTGACCGTGTGCGGTATCAACAATAATAACGTCAACACCCGCGGCCACCAATTTGGCGACACGCTCTTCAGTGCCCTCGCCGACACCGACCGCGGCACCGACACGCAACTGTCCTAATGCGTCTTTATTCGCATTCGGATGTTCGGTGTTCTTATAGATATCTTTAACCGTCGCTAGGCCGCGCAACTCAAACTCATCATTAACGATCAATACACGCTCAAGACGGTGCTTATGCATTAATGTCTGGGCTTCTTCCAGTGTGCCGCCTTCGTGCATAGTGACAAGGCGATCTTTCGGAGTCATCACGTTAGCGATACGCTCATCTAAGCGCTCTTCAAAACGTAAGTCACGGTTAGTAACGATACCGACTAATTTACCGTTCTCAACCACTGGCAAACCAGAAATGCCATTGGCTTTCTGTAAGGCAACTGCTTCACGCACTGTCGTGCTTGGAGTCACACTTACGGGGTCAATAACAATACCGAATTCATGACGCTTCACACGTGCAACTTCAGTCGCCTGCTCATCAGCAGTCATGTTCTTATGAATAATACCAATCCCGCCTTCTTGGGCTAGGGCAATCGCTAAGCGCGACTCAGTCACCGTATCCATCGCTGCTGAAACAAGCGGGATATTCAAGGAAATATTGCGGGTTAATTGGGTTTTAAGAGACGTGTCGCGTGGCAACACATTAGAATACGCTGGTACCAATAATACATCATCAAAGGTAAGCGCCTTTTGGATTAAACGCATGAAAGTAGCTCCAGGCAAAAAACGATTATACGCCTGTTACACCTATTTATCAATACCTTAGGTTCAGGCTTCGTCAAAAAACATACAAAAAAATACAGATTTCAGCTTAACAACTCGCCATTCTTAAGATCTGGCTTTGCTCTACAACACACAAAAAATGACTTGCTATCAAATAGAAATTACCTCAAGCACTCAGACTTTACTCAATAACATGCAAAAATAGTCCGCTACCAAATCGCTACCAAATAGCAATCACGTCAAGCACTTAGACCTTACTCAATAACATACAAAAAAGCCTTTGCTAAATTATTATCTCTAGCAAAGGCTTATGAACAACTACTTCATAAATACGCGCGCATTCATAAACATGCGCATCCATGGTGAGTAATCACCGCCCTCATCGGCTTCACCCCAACGCTCTGGCGACCACGACATCATCACATTACGCGTGACACGCTCAGGGTGTGGCATCATGATGGTAAAGCGACCGTCACGGGTCGTCACACCCGCAATACCATGAATACTACCATTCGGATTGTATGGGTAATTCTCAGTAATCATGCCACTATTATTCACATAACGCACAGCTGTTGCCACTTCGTTCAAATCACCCTGTTGTGTGAAATTCGCATAACCTTCGCCATGCGCCACAGCGATAGGCAATTGTGCGCCTTCCATACCTTGGAAGAAAATCGATGGTGAATTTGCAATCTCAACCATACTTAAGCGCGCTTCATATTTCGCTGAGACGTTCTGCGTAAATTTAGGCCAGTGCTCGGCTCCAGGAATCATATCTGCTAAGGTAGCCATCATCTGACAACCATTACATACCCCAAGGCCAAAGACATCTTGACGCTTAAAGAAGCGTTCAAATTGTTCCGCTAACTTCTCATTAAAACGAATCGTACGTGCCCAGCCTTCGCCTGCACCTAGTACGTCACCGTAGCTAAAACCACCCACGGCAACTAAACCTTGGTAATCGGCCAAGTTAGTACGACCGCTTAAAAGATCCGTCATATGCACGTCAAAGACGGCAAAACCAGCTTCATCTAAGGCCCAGGCCATTTCTAATTGGCTATTACAACCTTGCTCGCGCAAGACGGCCACGCTTGGACGAGCGCCCTTAGCAATGAAAGGAGCGGCAATATTTTCTTGCGGGTTAAAGTGAACCTTAGGTGCCATACCTGGGTCATTATTATCTTCCCAACGGATAAACTCAGCCAAGGCGGTTTTTGGATTATCACGTTGCTTCATGATTTCATAGCTGACTCGACTCCACTCCGCACCTAATTCAGCGCGTGGAATTTCGTAAATCATCTTACCATCACGATAGATTTCTAATTTATCTTTCTGGTTAAGACCACCAATCACATGCGTGCAAAGCGATAGACCTGCCTCACGCAAGACTTGTAGCACCGCATCACGGTCGCTCGCACGTACCTGAATAACAGCACCCGCCTCTTCATTGAACAAGGCTTTGAACGTGCTTTCGTCACGTTGGACGGCCACTTGATCAGGACGAATCTTATAATCACCCCAATCTGCAACATTATTATCGAATGTCAGCATATCAACATTCAATGAAACACCTACGTTACCCGCAAATGACATCTCCGCAATAGTAGCCAACAAGCCACCATCAGAACGGTCATGGTAGGCCAAGATGGTATCATCTTGAGCCAAGCCACGAATCGAGGCAAAGAAGGTACGCAATAATTCTGGATCTTCTAGATCAGGTACTTGATCACCGAACTGATTGCTCACGTGTGACAAGATAGAGCCACCTAAGCGATTTTTACCTTGACCTAAGTCAATCAGAATCAAGGCCGTATCACCTTGATCGGTTATTAATTGAGGCGTTAAGGTCTTACGCGCATCATCGACATTGGCAAAAGCCGTAATCACTAATGAAACTGGTGAGATAACTTCGTGCTTCTCTTCACCTTCGGTCCATGTTGTACGCATGGATAAAGAGTCTTTACCCACAGGAATTGATAGCCCTGCTTTCTGACAGAATTGACTCACCGCCGTTACCGTATCGAATAAGGCGGCATCCTGACCTTCAACACCAGTTGCGGCCATCCAGTTAGCCGATAATTTAATATCTTCAATCGCCTGTACATCAGCAGCCGCTAAGTTGGTTAAGGCTTCAGCCAAAGCCATACGACCTGATGCTGGCGCATTAATAATTGCCAATGGTGAACGCTCACCCATTGACATCGCCTGACCGGTATAACCATAAAAACCATCTAAAGTCACCGCGCAATCGGCGACCGGCACTTGCCACGGACCTACCATCTGATCACGTGCATTCAAACCACCAACGCTACGGTCACCAATCGTGATGAGGAAGGTCTTATTCGCTACGGTTGGGTGACGCATGACTTTGCGCACCATCTCATCAAGCTCTAAACCAACCACATCCACGGGAGCACTCGTTAACTCAACACGCGTAACATCACGATGCATACGTGGAGGTTTGCCTAAAATCACATCAATCGGCACATCCACTGGACGCAAGTTGGTGGCAGGCTGAGTGCTAGTATTGTCGGGATCAGTTGGTAAACCTTCACCATCAACCACACGCAACATACGCTCTTGGGTCGCGATACCCACTACTGAATACGGACAGCGTTCGCGCTGACAAATAGCGTCAAAAGCCGCCAAATCTTCGGGTAAGATCGACAAGACATAACGCTCTTGTGACTCATTACTCCAGATCTCTGCCGCTGACATGCCAGACTCTTCAAGATGTACACGTTGCAAATCGAAAATCGCACCACGACCCGCATCATTCACCAGCTCTGGGAAGGCGTTGGATAAACCACCTGCGCCCACATCGTGAATCGCAATAATCGGGTTCTTTTCTAATAGACGCCAACAAGTATCAATCACTTCTTGTGCGCGACGCTCTAACTCAGGATTACCGCGTTGCACAGAGTCAAAGTCTAAGTCTTCGGTATTGCTGCCCACACTCATACTGGAAGCAGCACCGCCACCCATACCAATCCGCATGCCTGGGCCACCTAATTGGATTAATAAGGCACCATCAGGAATTTCTTTCTTATGGGTTAAGGCATCATCAATACTGCCTAAGCCTCCAGCAATCATAATCGGCTTATGATAGCCCCACTGCTTACCGGCTACGGTCTGCTCAAACACACGGAAATAACCGAGTAAGTTAGGACGACCAAATTCATTGTTGAACGCGGCACCACCAATCGGCCCCTGGATCATAATATCGACAGGGTTGGCAATACGGCTAGGCATACCATGGGAATCTTTTTCCCAATCTTCGGTTGCCTCATCAAGATGAAGATTCGATACCGTGAAACCAGTCAAACCAGCCTTAGGCTTAGAGCCACGGCCAGTCGCGCCTTCGTCGCGAATCTCACCACCCGCACCCGTTGCAGCACCAGGGAATGGCGCAATTGCTGTCGGGTGGTTGTGTGTTTCTACCTTCATTAAGGTGTGGGTTACACGCTCATGGTCTTGGTAGCGCGTAACGGCATTATTACCTGCCATCGGGAAGAAGCGCTTGACTTCGCGCCCTTGCATAATGGCCGAGTTATCAGAGTACGCCACCACGGTGCCTTTTGGTTGTGCCTGGTGCGTCTCACGAATCATACCGAATAAGGTTTTATCTTGTTCCTGACCATCAATGGTCCAGGTCGCATTAAAAATCTTATGACGGCAATGCTCACTATTGGCTTGCGCAAACATCATCAGTTCAACATCGGTCGGATCGCGGCCTAAATCTTTAAAAGACGCATCCAAGTACTCGATTTCATCATCAGATAAGGCCAAACCTAAAGTCGTGTTGGCATGCTCTAAAGCAGCACGACCTTCAGCCAAGACAGGAATCTGTTGAATTGGCTTGCCTTCAAGCTCCACCATTAACTGAGAGGCATCAAAGTCACGATCAACCACACTCTCGGTCATACGGTCGTGTAGCGCCTTAGCAATCAGTTCAAGATGTTCAGGACTAATTTTCTTGCTACCTAATAAGCCCTTCTCAGGCAAGACCAAGTATTCAATACCACGCTCAATACGCTTAATATTGCTGAGACCACAGTTATGTGCAATATCAGTCGCTTTACTGGCCCAAGGAGACACCGTACCTAGACGGGGAATCACGCGTAACGATAAAGCACGGTCAAACTTGTCTTGATTTAAAACCAGTTCTTTGCCATAGCCTAGAAGACGCTGCACTTGTTGTAGCGCTTGCTCATCTAATGAGGTGTCGCTAAACACATAGTGCTCATAACGCGCATGAATACTTTCAACAGGTACACCTGCTTTCTGTAAATCATTGATTAGCCGCTCAGATTTAAACGGTGACAGGGCTGTTGCACCGGGGATGAAATGATAAGTAGTCACTGTAACGATTCGCTCAATCAGCTTATTCAAAATGATAGACCGTCATTTTACCGTGACTCACTCGCTTATTCAAAGCATTCCCTAACTTCCTTCAAAAATCCCCCTTTTCCCTAGGTAACAAAGAAAATTTGTAACTAAAATAGCTGAGCAATCCGCATAGAATCTCCCTTAACTATGATTTTTTTCTTAAAAAACAAGGACTTTTTGAACTTCTCGCTCAAACCTTAATGACTTTTTAACTAAATGTTATAAGTTATTAATTTATATACTTTTTTTAATTTCTCTACTATAATACTATTACCCTGACCCTAATTTGTACAAGACTATGCTGAACCGCCTAAAAAAGACCTTCTTTTGTAGCGCCTTTTGTGCTGCTACCGTAATCACCCAATCCGCCTGGGCCCAAGAAGATGACGTGGGTCCCGCCGATACGCTTACGGCTGCCCAGGTAGTTGGTTTTGTAGACAATGGCGCGCAAATTAGCTCCGAAGTTGCCTTAGTCATGTCACTTGACAATAATAAGGTGCTGTATGCTAAGAATAGCAATACAGTACGTCCAATCGCTTCAATTTCTAAGCTACTTTCCGCTCTGGTCATTGTTCGCTCTAAATTACCGTTAGACGAAGTGATTACTATTGATGACTCAGATATTGACCGCGTGAAGAAATCAAGCTCGCGCTTATCTGTGGGCACTAATTTAACCCGCCGTGAAGCCTTATTATTAGCCTTGATGTCTTCTGAAAACCGCGCCACCCATGCACTAGGACGCACCTACCCAGGCGGTATGGATGCCTTCGTGCGTGAGATGAACGCAACAGCCCGTCAGATTGGTATGACGCGCAGCCGCTTTGTTGAGCCAACTGGCTTGTCTCCTCTGAACGTAGCCTCACCGCAAGACTTGGTGCGCTTATTAAAAGCGGTCAGTAACGAGCCCTTAATTCATCAATTCTCGACTAGTGATGATCACCAAATCTTCACCAGCAACGGTCGCCAGCAGAAATATCGCAATACCAATCGTTTAATACGTAATAATGACTGGAATATTGATATCTCTAAAACAGGCTATATCCGTGAAGCGGGTGATTGCTTAGTCATGATTACGAAGATCGAAGGCCAAAATATGGCCGTGGTCCTACTCAATGCGCAAGGCCGTGTAACACGCTTCTCTGATGCTGTGCGTGTACGTCACTTGGTGCAGAACGATTACCCCTCTTTGTACTAGAGCGATACTCACTTAAAACACGCTTTAGGCTTGCTTTAAGCGATACGTCATATAGTACAAATTAATGCAGAGTTTTATAATTAAAGCTCTGCATTTTTTTATGTCACCCTCTCAAGCTTAATGCAGTGAGTCATCTGGACCAGGTCCAGATGACTGTGCGGAATCATCGCCCTCCTCATCGGCTGAGCCTGCTTGCATACCTTGCGCATCTAGCCAAATTCGCAAAGGCACACAGGTCAATAAGCGTTCAAGCATCTTCTGTACCAAGTCGGGATGGAAGGAGTCTTCCAGCAAGTGCGCCACATCTATGGTCGCATCGCCTTCAAATTGCGCAAAAGCCGTATCCGCTTCGCTCAGATGCGTCACCGGTACAATCGGGTCTTTCGCGGCGTGCAAGAAGTGCACGGTCTGATCTAAGCTCAATTTCGCATTTGGCAACTCTGCATAGCGTGCGCCAAACGTAATCACTCGACCAGCGACTGGCGTAGGTAATTTGGTCAACTCAAGAATCGCACTGGCTAATTGGCTAGTTGCTACCAGCGCCGTCGCTTCACTACTGACAGCAAAGCGTTCTTGCAGATGCTTAATCAGATGCTCACACTCAGCACTTAACAGTAAGGCAAATTCACGGAGCTCTTGCTCGCTCAAGACCTGTTTTGCTAAAACCTTATGCATAGCCGAATCCACTTGTGTGCTTGGCTTGGGCACAATCATCACAATACCTGCCGTGGCGAAGGTCTGTGCCAATGCCGTCATTAAGGCATAGCCCTGCGGCTCCACTTGCTCAGGTGTAATAAAAATAATAAAAAGCTGCGCTGCTTCGCCTTCAGCAGGGGCTAAAGCTCTTTCAACGATAAATTGAGACATTGATATCCGTCATATAATGAGTCTGGTAAAATGCTATTTTAATCCTAATTTTAGAGAATTGAGAATGTCATTGAAACAAACCCTTAGTGATGCCGTTAAAGAAGCAATGCGCGCAAAACAAAGTGAACGCTTAACGACCTTACGCTTTTTACAAGCTGCAATTAAACAAAAAGAAGTCGATGAGCGTGTAGAGTTAGACGATAAAGACATCTTGGCCATTATTGAAAAACAAATCAAACAACGTAAAGAGTCAATTGCCGCCTTTGAACAAGCTGGACGTGCGGTTTCAGCCGCTGCTGAGACAGCTGAACTGGCGGTATTAAGCGAGTTCCTACCTGAGCAAGCCTCAGACGAAGAAGTTGAAGCCGAAGTCAATGCCGCGCTTGCCGAACTTAGTGCTCAAGGCGTGAGTGGCCCACCCGCAATGGGCAAGGCCATGGCAACGCTTAAAGCCAAATTGACTGGTCGTGCCGACATGGCAAAGATTTCTCAGATGTTGAAGGCAAAATTAATGCCTTAAGTGAAGTGCTAGAGCCTAGAGTAATGACATCTGTTGTTGCTCCTGCTCATCCATAAATTGGCTAAAACCAACCCCAAGCAAGCGAAAATAATCTCTCGGGCGCTCAACAGCAAGTTCCTGCATTAAGTGCTGCGCCGCCCAGAGTACATCTTCCTCACTACTGAAGGGGGCATCATACGTTCGACTCCGCGTTATTACTTTAAACCGATTAGTTTTTAACTTTACTGTGATACTACGCGCAAAGCGATTTTTACGTAGAGCTTGTTGCCATAATTTCTGCACAAGACTCACTAAGTTCTCTTGCATATGTGCTAGCTGTAAATCATGATCAAAAGTCGTTTCTACAGAAATTTGCTTAGCGACTTCTCGCTCCTTAACAGGACGCTTATCAATGCCCTTGCCCAGCTCATAGAGGCGTTGCCCATATTTCCCGAAATTAAAAATCAATTCTTCCATACTGCGCTTAGACATATCCTCCACCGTGTACATGCCCAGCTTGTGAAATTTAGCCAAGGTAACTTTACCGACACCAGGAATTTTCTCCAAGGGTAGTGGTAAGAGAAAGCGCATCATATTTTTAGGTGAAACGACAAAAGTGCCATTCGGCTTATTCCAGTCTGAAGCGATTTTTGCAATAAACTTATTCGGTGCTACACCAGCGGAAGCGGTTAATTGCGTCTGAGCAAATATCTCCGCCCGTATTGCATTCGCCACTTGCGTCGCCGAAGGGATGCCTTTTAAATTATGCGTCACATCCAAATAGGCCTCATCAAGCGATAAAGGCTCAATAATCGATGTGTATTGTTCAAAAATTTGACGCACCTGCCTAGACACCGCACGGTAGAGGTCGAAATGCGGGGCGATATAGACCGCTTGTGGGCAAAGTAACTTCGCCCGAGCAACCGACATCGCAGAACGTAAACCATATTGTCGCGCTTCATACGATGCTGCACAAATCACCGAACGCGGACTATCCCATGCCACAACCACAGGTAATCCGCGCAAATGGGGATTTTCACGCAATTCAACTGAGGCATAGAATGCATCCATATCGACGTGGATTATTTTTCGCATAATAGCTTGTTTACAGGTACAATAATCTTTAAATAATTTTTGAATCTCTATTTTACCCTTTGTAGGTCCATTATGAAAAAGCTACCTATCGTATTGATGCTTGCAGCACTTATCACTGCCTGCGCTGGCAAACCAACTCACCTGCCACCACAAGCACAACCAGCTGACATTCCTCCACCAACAGATCTCTTAACCGCCCCAGTAGAAGGGCCCCAAGCAGGACCGCAAGCGTAGCATGGCAGACTTAATTCATTCACAATTGTCCCGTCAATTTGACTATGGCCTAGAATTACTCACCGAGGTGAATAATCTCTCATTGTATGTCTGCTTTGTATGGGCGGAGACAGATTTCGAGCTCCTGCCTGAAATCGTGCCAAGTGATCGCTTTGATCAAGGGCAGCAAGTTCATGTGGGCGAATTACGTGTGGATATGGATATTACGGACGAGATGGAATCCATCCTCGTCAATATGCAAGACCTCGATACCGTGGTGTTTTTTTGTGATGGTACGCAAAGTATTGCCGACGGTATGGCATTTCTTAATTACCACGAACCCATTCAGACACATTCTTAAGAGTGCGCTGCCAAATCCGATTGAGATTAAGCGAACGAATTTGATGAATACTTCCTCGTCTAAACACGGCAACTTTACGTGAGTAGCCTGATAAATTGACATGATTCTGCTGAGCGCTTCCTAATTGTAGGGGGCGCTTTTTACCTGTCGCTGCTAAAGCGGATAAATACGTATACCCTTGAGCTTGTAACTCCTGGATAAACGCCGAAGGCTTCTTAACAGAATACAAGAGATACACATGTTGGCGCGCGCGTGTAATGGCAACATAGAACACCCGCCGCTCTTGTGCATACGGATAGCCCTCATCATCTTGACGGATAATTTGAATCAGCGGATGACTTTGCTTATCCGAAGGCAAGCCAAATTGTCCTGCTTGATTGCCTAAGACAATCACATAGTCTGCCTCTTTGCCTTTAGACGCGTGAATCGTAGAGCACTTAATCTGTAGCTGTGGAAACAATGCTTGCCAGCAACTGAGTTCCTTGGTGCCAGGTAGCAAATGCGAGAACCTGGCCAAAATTAAGCAACTGATACCCTTAGAGGCCTTGATAGTCTCAGAACTTGTCTCAGAACCTGTCTCAGAACTAATCACACCATATGGTGCAGCCCCCTCAAGCAAAACAATCTGCTCCAAGATCCTCTCTATACTCACCTCATCACTGAACAGACTTAAACCCACCTTACTTTCAGCTTGAAATGATTTTAAATCTTTACGTGTCTGTGAAGGATTGGCTTGGATAAAACGCGTACTAAAATCGCATAATGCCTGATGAAAACGAAACGTCATATCTAAAGTATAGCGTTGACTAGCGCCAAAGTACTTCTCAAAATCTCGAGTATAGCGAACTTGACTGCCCGCAAACTGATAGATAGATTGCCAATCATCGCCCACACAAAAAAGACGAATATCAGGTTTCTGTTCGCGTATAGCTTGAATAAGGGCGAAGCGACTCGGCGATATATCCTGGAACTCATCAATTAAGATATCACGCCAAGTCACTTGATAAGCACCCGTGCGAACAGCATCAGTCGCATACTGAATCATCTGCTCAAAATCAATCGCCGACTCATTTTTTAGTGCAGCTAAGTAACAGCAATATAAGGGGTGAAGCAAGTCCACTAATGCCTGTAATTCACGACTTAAAGCTTGTTTAAGTTGCTGCCCATCAATCCCTTCCGCATGAAGGGTGAATATTACATCACTTAATAAATACACCAGCTGCTCAGCTCTACCCTGACTACGCATAACAGGATTAGCGAATGCTTGTCGTGGGCATATCTTTAACTGCTCAAGAACGAGAGCTTGCATAGTGTGAAGACGCTGCTCACTACGTATTGACACCTTGGCGATTAGACTCCCACTTGCACCATCAAGTATTTTATCTTGACAGATTTCTAAGGCTCTGATACCGTGTTTACTATGGATCTTCCGTACTTGCTCACGCCGTTTCTGATACGCCAATACACTCTTCTCTTGAGGCTTATCCAAATCCGCTTCAAGACAATTAAAGACGTTGATATACAGATCACAAGCTGGTAGAAAAAAGGTAGCGCGATAAGGTTTATATGGTGCTAAGTTAATATTCAAAGCAAAATGCGCTTGGTATTGATAAGCAATATGGTTCTGATATAAAGTATTCGCTAACATTAACTCTAAGCCATTATGTACATACTCATCCGCCAAACTACGCCAAATTCCTTGAGCTATTTCATCGCTATAGAACGTGTAATACTCCTGTAGAGCTTGCGCATAAAAACTATCTTCTTGCAGCAGCAAGTCTTGAAAACTGGTTTGCATAAAAGCCCGCAAACGCCCTTCTTCCGTTAATTGCGACAATTTAAGTTCAGTACCATTCAATTGACATGCTGACGACTTTGCTTGCGCCAATGGCCCCTGCTTAAGCTCCTCATTTTGTGATTGTGCCAACACTTGAATTTGCGTCTGACGGTGTGTCTGAATTTGTGCCTGACTGTG
>JAUNUI010000043.1 GCA_030538255.1 Pelistega sp.
AGAAAACACGAGATTTGCCCTTAGGTAGATTTAGATAGGTTTTTCAGAACGGTAAACTTGGCTGCTTAGCTAAGGTTTCTGCGGTATCGCTGTAGACACTAATCTGCGCTGAAACACAAGCGCAATGCCCGATAGATTGCAAGACTTGAATATCAAGCGCATGCTCAAGCATAGCTTGTTGAGTGTCCTGGGGAATGCTTTGTTTAATATCAGCCTGAGATGCCCGCACACTTAAGCACTTATTTAAAGCATTATTAATGTGTAAATTAAGCTTGGATTGTTCAATAGATGCCTGTGCAGTCGATGTCGCACAGGCAGTCATCAAGCACGCGGCAAGAAGGGTCAGGGTTAGTCGTATCATTGCTTTGTTCCACCAAAAATGAGATGGATCCATTGTAGAAATCAACTCATAGCTCTCTAATATCACCACCTTGAAAAGCCTGCAGCGACAAAAAAACCACCCGAAGGTGGTTTTTTTGTGCGTAAAAACAATTAGCGTTTGCTGAACTGTTTACGACGACGTGCTTTACGGAAGCCGACTTTCTTACGTTCAACTTCACGTGCGTCACGAGTAACATAGCCAGCTTGTGACAATGTTGATTTCAATGATGCATCATAGTCGATTAGTGCACGAGTAATACCGTGACGCACTGCGCCAGCTTGACCACTCTCACCACCACCGTGAACGTTGATCTGGATGTCGAAAGACTCAACCATATCCATCAACACTAATGGTTGACGTACGATCATACGACCTGTTTCACGGGCAAAATAATTCTCGACAGTTTTACCGTTAACAACGATATTGCCTGTACCTTTTTTCAAGAAAACACGAGCCACTGAAGTTTTGCGGCGGCCTGTTCCATAGTTCCAATTACCGATCATAACTTATCCTTAAATATCCAACTGTTTAGGTTGTTGGGCAGAATGAGGATGCTCGTTACCAGCATAGACCTTAAGTTTCTTGATCATTGCGTAGCCCAATGGGCCCTTAGGTAACATGCCCTTAACAGCCTTCTCGATAGCACGACCAGGAAAGCGCTCTTGCATTTTTCTGAAGTTGGTCTCATAGATACCACCTGGGTAACCCGTGTGACGGTAGTATTTCTTATCTTCGAACTTGCTACCTGTAACTACGATATCTTGAGCATTAATAATAACGATATAATCGCCGGTGTCAACGTGAGGAGTGAACTCAGGTTTATGTTTACCGCGCAAACGGCGTGCAACTTCGCTGGCTACACGACCAAGGACTTTGCCCTTAGCATCGATAACATACCAGTCACGTTTGACTTCATGCGGCTTAGCCACAAATGTCTTCATGATTTTAGTATCCTAAAAATAATTAAAAGTATCTAACTTAATGCCTAATTCTTATATGAGGCTCTCGATTAATAAGTAGCTGCATATTGTGCAACCCTAACGAAAGCGAGTTGTGCAGAATTAAGTGTTCCCATCGCCATGCCGTTATTAGTAAGCGTGCCCATATAATAAACATAAGCACCTCGGCAGTACAAATCGATAAGCTAGCCTGCTATATTAGCATGGATTTTATAAAAAACCCAAATAAAACAAGAGAATAGCGAAATTAAGGCTAAAAATGAGGCCTAGATACGACAAATACCACTCAACACTAAACCTGAGACCTTAGTCGCCTCATAGTTTTACGAACATCTTAAAACTGCTCTCCTTAAGTAATGAAGCGCTTGTTCTTAGGTAGCGCTATAGCGTGCGGGAGTAATGGTGAATTGTATAGCTTGACTGGCTTGCCATAAGTCATAACTAGCTTGCAACTTTAGCCAAACCTCAGGGCTCGGGCCATGCTTGCCAAGCCAAGCATTAAGACGCAAAGCCATCTCTGGACTAATGCCGATTTTACCGTGAAGCAACTTGGATAAAGTGACTCGATTGATGCCCAATTGCTTGGCAGCCTCAGTCACACTAATACCTAATGCAGGCAAAATATCTTCGCGGATCGTCTCACCAGGGTGTGGGGGATTGTGCATACGCATAGTCGTAAATCCTCTAATGGTAATCTTGATAATCAACAACTTCAGCATGACCGTTCTGAAAAATAAAGGTCAATCTCCAGTTGCTACTGACTTTAATGCTCCAGTGATTTTTCAGTGTTCCCTGAAGTGGATGTAAATTCCAAGCAGGAAAGTCCATATCTGAAATATGCTCAGCAAAATCTAAGTGATGTAATATACGCGCTAATTTCTTTGCGTGACTAGCTTGTATCCCTGATTTACTTCCTGTATGAAAAAACAACTCAAGTCCTTTGTGTTTAAAAGAAACTATCAAAATATAATTCTTCCACTCAATGGAATTGTAGCACGATATGCTACAGATCACCAATTTAATCGTTGAAGAATGATTTTAGATGGAAGTGATAGTGTATTCAATTAGACAAAAATAGCCATGCTGAGACTCCCAATTCACGGGCTATGACTTTTTTAGGATGGAAATGAAAAAGCCTTTCACAGGCGAGTTGTTTGATAGGGATAGATATGGACATGGTTTGGACTCCTAAGTGTCCAATAAATCCATACCACTGTAGAGCGTCCAGACAAAAAACCCACATCTAGGGTTACTAGATGTGGGTCTGATTGTACTAAAACACGTTCACAAGACCGTTCATTGATAAAGCCCCCCGACCTAGAGCACGGAGTTTTATGGCACGAAATCAATAAGCAATAAAGCACTCTCGCCTTGAGCAAAACAATCTTAAGACTTATTAGTACGATCCTGATTCAGTGCATGAGCTAAGAAGCGCGTGTAAGAACCCTCAACCACGTTAAACCATGGGGCCAAGTCGTCACGGAAGGCCATATAGTCGTCGTGAATTTTCTTAAAGAGTGGGTCTTTATCACTGAATTCTTGGAACAGTGCTTTAGATTGCTTGTACCCCTCTTCCATCACTTCACGTGGCAACTCACGCAATACCGCACCGCTAGCAATCAAGCGACGCAAAGCGGCTGGGTTATGCGCATCATAAGAAGCCAACATATCAATCGTTGCGGCACGCGAAGCTTGATCTAAGATGGCTTTATAGTGCTCTGGCAATTGATTGAAAGCGTCTTGGTTGGTGTACAGAGACACTTGTGGACCACCTTCCCAGAATCCTGGATAGTAGTAGTATTTAGCCACTTTCTGGAAGCCGAGACGCTCATCGTCGAATGGACCGACGAACTCAACCGCATCCAAAGTGCCTTTTTCCAAAGAAGGATAGATATCGCCACCGGCGATTTGCTGTGGAATCACGCCCATACGCGCTAAGACTTCGCCGGCCATACCTGAGGTACGCATTTTCAGGCCCTTCAAGTCGCCAACACCATTAATTTCTTTACGGTACCAACCACCCATCTGGGCGCCTGTGTTACCTAACATAAAGTTAACGATATTCACGGTAGCGAACAATTCGCGCAAGAGTGTCTGACCATTACCTTCCGTCATCCAGGCAAACATCTGGCGAGCAGTTAAGCCGAAAGGCACTGCCGTATCAAAACAGAAGGCTGGGTTACGGCCGAAGTAATAGTAACCGCAAGTGTGACCTGCTTGTACTGTACCATTAGATACCGCGTCCATGACTTGTAGAGCAGGAACAATCTCACCAGGAGGGAAGACGTCGATTTGGAATTTGCCGTTCGAGGCTTCTTTCACATATTTAACAAATTTCTCAGAGCTACCATAAAGTGCAATTAAGCTACGCGCAAAACTTGATACCATGCGCCATTTTACGTCTGGGTTCTCTTGAGCAAAAGCCGGTGCGCCAATCGCTGCGGTACCTGCAATCGCACCGACACCCGCTGTTTTCAAAAAGGAACGTCTTTTCATGAGTAAGATCTCCTCAATCTATAATAAAGAATGTTTTCAAACCCTATTTAGGGCGACAATTTATTCTGACACTATCGCCACTATAAGGCAAGTGGCTAGAGGCTTAAATAGCGTAATTACCTAGCCGCGCGCTTAGATACTCGCCACATCAAGATAGACTAGGGCGCTTTGAGCGATCCTTGCCCTCTCGCTTATTGCCTTCTAATTAAATGCCCGCCACCTCAAATAAGCACATTAAATGTGTGCGATCACTTTGCGTCACGGGCATCCTAAATTTAGATACTCGCCACGGATACCTTTAATCCCAGCATGTAATTCGCCGTCTTTCCTTAACTTTAGATACCAGCCACCGACATCTGTTCAATTAAGATAGAGCCTGTGCTCTTCGCGCCGCGTGTGTATTCATCACTGCCAATCGCCACAATCTGCTGATACATATCTTTCAGATTGCCTGCAATCGTGATTTCTTCAACAGCATGCTGAATTTCACCATTCTCAACCCAATAACCAAAGGCCCCACGCGAGTAGTCGCCGGTCACGTAATTCACGCCTTGCCCCATCAACTCGGTCACTAATAAGCCGGTGCCGAGCTTTTTCAACATTGCCGCGAAGTCATCACTACGTTCGGTTAAGCGCGAGCTTAAGCGCAAGTTATGCGAGCCACCAGCATTACCTGTGGTTTTCATACCCAATTTACGGGCGGTATAAGAGGATAAAAGGTAGCCTTGCAATTCGCCAGCACTGACTAAATCACGCGCCTGCGTCCGCACACCCTCATCATCAAAGGCTGAACTGCCCATGGCGCCCTTGATAAAAGGGTCTTCGCGCAAATCAAGATGCTCCGCAAAAACACGCTGACCTAAGCTGTCGCACAGAAAACTAGCTTTACGATACAAGGCTCCGCCACTAATGGCTTGGGTAAAAGAGCCTAAGAGCCCAATCGCCAAGGGGGCCTCAAATAGTACGGGGTATTTGCCAGTAGCGATGCGCTTGGCCGACAAGCGCGCCAAGACGCGTTGTGCCGCATATTCGCCAAGACTTTGCGGTGAGGCTAATAGCTCTGGGTAGCGCTGTGAGGTATACCAGTAGTCACGTTGCATGCGCTCGCCTTTGCCCGCAATTACGGCCACTGACATGCCATGACGTGAGTAGCGATAGCCGCCCATAAAGCCATGTGAGTTAGCTAGTACAAAGCGACCTGTATTGCTATCCACGCTGGCGCCCTCGGAATTGCTAATGGCTTTGTTATAACCCACCGCCGCGGCCTCCGCTTGCAAAGCTAGCTCGATCGCTTGTGCCGTTTCAATGCGCCAGGGTTTATAGAGTTTCAGATCAGGGAACTCAGTGGCTAAATCTTCAGGCTCAGGCAAGCCGGCGAAATCGTCCTCAGCGGTATACTTCGCAATGTCCCAAGCGGCTTTTACCGTATCGGCAATGGCCTGGCTGCTTAAGACTGAGGTCGAGGCCGAACCACGACGCTTACCATGGTAGACCGTCACACCGAGTGAGCGGTCATTAGTTTGCTCAACAGTCTCCACATCGCCCTTGCGCACAGACAGGGATAGGCCTTGAGACTCAGAGACCTCAGCAGCCGCTTGGCTGGCACCCAATTGCTTGGCATCGCTTAAGGCTTGTTGGACGAGTGTTTCAAATTCTTTATTACTTTTCATAGGTCAGCTTGATAACTAAGACAGGCAATCACAATGAGGGTTATCATAACGGATATTCAATTAATTTTAGAGTTTTTTCTTTACGACGATGAATCCAACAGACTTAGACGATGATGATAATGGCTACGATGGCCCGAGTAAGTCACAAGTTAAACGTGAGCTCTTAGCCATCACAGAGCTTGGCAAACAAGTCATTGAGCTGCCTTTTGACAAGGTTAAGCAACTACCGCTTGATGAAAAACTGCTTGAGGCTACTCGTGACTGCCAGAAAATCACTAGCCGTGGTGAGGGACGCCGCCGTCAGATGCATTATGTTGGCAAGCTGATGCGTACGGCCGATGTAGAGGCGATTCGCCGCCAGATGGATATCTGGGTGAACGGCTCGAAAGAAGTCACTGCACAGATGCACCGCTTAGAGAATCTACGCGACCGCCTGATTGCTGATGATGAGGAGCTCACGCACTTCTTAAATGACTATCCTGAAGTCGATGGGCAACAGTTACGTGCTTTGATTCGTGCGGCCCGTAAAGAGCAAACTCAGAACGCCAGCTTAAACCCCGACCAAGAGCCGCAACGCAAAAATTACCGCGCCCTCTTCCAATATTTAAAACCTTTTATACTGACACAGGATTAAAGCATGAGTAAGTTGTTAGAGACTGTTGAAGTCGCCACCAGCGATAATGTTCAATATTCAATTATTTGGATGCATGGCTTAGGTGCCGATGCCAATGATTTCGTGCCGATTGTGCCAGAGTTAAAACTACCTGCGGATATTGGCGTGCGCTTTGTTTTCCCAAACGCACCAATTCGCCCTATCACCATTAATAATGGTATGGTCATGCGTGGTTGGTTTGACATCCTTGAGCTCGGTCGCATTGACCGTCGTGATGATGAGGCCGGCTTACGTGAATCACAAGCGGCGATTGAAGCCTTGATTAAGCGGGAGAATGAGCGTGGCACTCCAACTGAGAAAATCTTCTTAGCCGGTTTCTCCCAAGGCTGCGCCATGACCTTGATGACGGGCTTGCGCCATCCTGAACGCTTGGCGGGCCTCTTATGTCTATCGGGTTTCTTACCTCTTAACCAGAAGACTGCCGAGGAAGTTTCTCAGGCCAACCGTGATGTGCCGATTTTTATGGTGCATGGCGAATATGATCCCGTGTTACCACTGGCCTTAGGTGAGTTTAGCCGCAGCACCCTAGAAGGTCTTGGTTATCAAATTGAATGGCATACCTATCCAATGGCACACCAAGTCTGTGGCGAGGAAGTTCAAGATTTGAACAATTTCTTAAATCGCCACTTGAAGTAAGCTGAATTAAAGTAGCAAACTTAAGCAAGCACACAACATATATGCGCCGTTATACAGAGAATTTCTATCTGCACAACGGCGCTTTTAAAAACTATTTAAACGGCATCCATACTCGACGCATGCTTGGGTCCTCTAAATCAGGATCATTGCTTAAACCCAAACTCGTCATCAAGCCCAACATCGGCTTATTATTCGAGAGCACCACACCTTCAATATAATCCAAGCCTTGGTCCTTAGCCTCATCGAGTAACTTGGTCATCAACTTACGTCCTAGACCATGACCTTGCCAGTCATCAGAAATCACTAAGGCATACTCAGCCCCCACACCATCCGCATTACGTAGATAGTGCGCCAAACCGATAATAATTTCTTGTGGTAAACCACGGTTCTCAGGATTCGGCACCGTCGTCGTTGCCACTAGGGCGAGCTCGCGGTGATAATCAACATAGGTATAACGTGCAAGCATCTTCGGCGTGAGTTCCTTCATCATGGAGACAAAGCGCAGATAACGTGACTCCTCACTTAAGTCACGAATAAAGTTCTGCATCTGCTCAGCATCCTCAGGGCGAATCGGACGAATAGTCCATTCTCGACCATCCTTAAAGCGCAGGTGCTCAATCAGATGATGCGGATAAGGGTAGATCGCCATATGCTTATAGCCGGTCTCTTCAGGCGCATCAGGCATACATTGCTCGGTTAAGCGCAGCTTAACACGATGGACATTCAACTTATTGTGTCCTAAGACAATCGGATTGATATCCAATTCTTCAATCCCTGGGAAGTCACTCACTAAGTCGGAAACCACTTCTAAAAGTTTCTGCAGTTTCTGATAAATATGTGGCTCAACATAATTCTGAATTTCTTGGCGATAAATACGGCTACGCTCAATCAACTGTGCGGCTAGATAGGCGTTCAGTGGTGGTAAATCTAACCCCTGATCTGAGGCGGAAATTTTCACCTCATGGCCACCTTCACCGAAGTAGATCCATGGGCCGAAAATCGGGTCCCTTTTGACCATAATCCGCACGGCAGGGATGTCGTCATCAACCGAGTAACTTTCATCTTGTGCATCCTCACCCCAAGAGACGTCAGCATGATAGAAATTCAGTAAGCTTTGCGCCTCTTCTGGGGTCATATCACGACGCTCTTGTGCGCGCATACCGTTAATCAGACGCAAGCCCGCTTCGGTATCAGGGGTCTGCATAATAAAGAGGGGAATACGCACTTGTTGCAAGAGTTGCTGGTTATAGTGGTAAGAAATCAGCGCTTGCATGCCCTTAAGTGCCGTCTCAGGGGTTCTGAACGATGGCGTGCCCGCTTGATCCAAAACACGACGCAAGGGCTTCATAGTCATTTCACCCAATAGCGTAGTCAGGATTGGCTTTTTCGCTTTAGGATTAAAATCAATTAAACTCTGAACAACCTCAGGCATATCGGTAGACACATCAGGCGATAGTAGCGGCATAACTGCATCCACACCTGCATCGGCTTGAATAATTTCTAAGCATTGCTTAAGCATCTCGCCGGTTACCGATTCATAGGCAATGATTGGATTACTGACCAAGCAACCTGGCCCCAAAATCGCGCCAAGCTGTTTCTTCGTTTCAAAAGAGAGCTCAGCCATCTTCATCACTTGGCTCTCGCTCAACATCACATCCTGCATTAACTGCGCTTGGGCGCGGCCATTGGCAAACAAGGCAATGCGTCCACCCTTAGGACGGCGCTTGTGAGTCAAGGCTTTCAAGACCGAGAACAGGTCCACGAAGTAATCCACACGAACCGCACCCGAGCGACGTAAGGCCGCATCGAACACATGGTCATTACCAATTAAGATAGGATCGGTTCGACCTGCACGCAGAATCACCACCGGCTTCACACTCGCGGCATTGCGAATCGCACTGAGCAATTCACGACCGATGGTTAATTTATCTAAATACAAGACAATACTATCGGTGCGTGGGTCACCCGCTAAGTACTCAAGAATATCGTGCACATCAATATTGATGACTTCACCTAAAGAAACTAAGGTGGAGAGACCTACATTAATGTCTAAGGTCCAATCAAGCACCGACATAAGGAGCATTCGTGATTGTGAGACCATGGCCACGCGACCTGCTCCAGCACCCGCCGCACGACTAAGATTTAAGTTTAGATGGGGGCGCTGAATCCCGAAACTACGTGGACCCAACAACATGCACTTATGTTTCGTCACCCACTCACGCACCATCTTCTGCATCTGCTTGGGGTCCATATCCACCTGGTCAGACTGCAGCATAATTAAGGCTTTAGGCGGTGCCCCTTCAAGGTACGCAAGGACTTTTTCCAAGAGCGATGGCTTAACACACACCACTGCTAATTCACGCTTATTGCTGGCATCAAGCGGATGCTCCTGCACCAATTGCTCAAAGCTATTGTCTTCATTGATATGCAAGGCTGTGGTCTTCTGCCCTAGTGAAGCGGGGACAGCTGTCAATATAGGAATGTCCATATCACTAATTACGATTAATGACTTGGGTTCAAAGAATGAAGCTAAGCGATGTCTCAACATAAGCGTACTCGAATAAGATAAGTTAAAATGGCGTATCTAACTAAGCTAATTGTAATCTGTCTAGCTTACTATCTCATTGATTTCTTACTGATTATTTAATTTCATGTCAACACCAACTATTCGTACTCGCTTTGCCCCTTCACCCACTGGTTTTTTACACCTAGGCGGTGCACGCACAGCACTTTATTCATGGGCTTTTGCACGCCATCATCAAGGCACGTTCGTGCTGCGCGTTGAGGATACCGACCTTGAGCGATCTACGCCCGAAGCTGTACAAGCAATTATTGACGGTATGCAATGGTTAGGTCTTACGCATGATGAAGGCCCGTTCTACCAAACTCAGCACTTTGACCGCTACAAGGCCGTGATTGCTCAGATGTTAGAGCAAGGTACCGCCTACTACTGCTACAGCACACCTGAGGAAGTTGAGCAAATGCGTGAGGTGGCTAAGGCCAAGGGCCTGAAGCCAAAATACGATGGTACCTGGCGCCCAGAGCCTGGTAAGACTTTGCCTGAAATTCCCGCCGACCGTAAGCCTGTGGTGCGCTTTAAGAACCCTACCAGCGGTGTGGTCTCGTGGGATGATATGTTGAAGGGTGTAATTACGATTGATAATCAAGAATTAGACGACTTAATTATTGCGCGCCAGGATGGCACACCAACCTATAACTTCTGCGTGGTGGTGGATGATTGGGATATGCAAATCACCCATGTGATTCGCGGTGATGACCACGTCAACAATACCCCTCGCCAAATTAATATTCTGAAAGCCTTGAATGCCCCACTGCCTATCTATGGTCATGTACCCATGATTCTCGGTCCTGATGGCCAGAAGCTTTCGAAGCGCCACGGTGCCGTGAGTGTGATGGAATACGATAAGGATGGTTACCTACCTGAAGCCATGGTCAACTACTTAGCGCGCCTAGGCTGGAGTCATGGCGATGATGAGATCTTTAGTCGTGAAGAATTGGTGCAATGGTTTGACGGTCATAACCTAAGCAAGTCAGCAGCGCAATGGGATCCCAAGAAACTGAATTGGGTGAATGCACATTACATTAAGCAGCTTAACGATGAGCAGTTAATCGCGGCAGTCACACCACGTATTCAAGCGCGCGGCGGTGCTAGTGAAGGTGTAGATTTAGGATCGGTATTAAGTCTGTATAAGGATCGCGCTGAGACACTTGAGCAACTCGCGCAAGATGCGATGCTGTTCTGCGCACCATTCAAAGCTGCCGACGCTGAACTGCAAGAACAGTTCTTAACCGATGCCGCTAAACCACTGGTGGCCGATTTTGCTCAAGGCGCGCAAGCATTAGAGAGCTGGAATGCTGAAGCGATTAGCGCTTTAATCAAGCAGGTGTTAGCGACACACAGCGCGAAGATGCCCGCCTTAGCGATTCCATTACGTCTCTTAGTCACAGGTCAGAAACAGACCCCTGCGGTGGATCAGGTGTTGGCGATTATTGGACGTGAGGTGGTGTTGGAGCGATTGGCGGCTTTCTAAAGGATTAATAGTCTACGTTCAAGTACTTTCTGTACAGTTCTCTGTGTAGATAATTTTCATTGTTTAATAAGGCATTCTAAGCCTAAACTATCTCGACTATCGCATGCATGCAATTACTCATGCATGCGATTCATCCAAGTCTACGTGAAAACTCATAAGCTAAGGTTTCATTGTTGGTTTTACGCAAATAGTTTGCAAAAAATTAACAGTCTTTTTAAAGTGTTTTTTTACCCTCTTACCCTTCCTCTTTAGGTCCATGCTTGCAGTGCATCAATTTGTAGTTCTGCCGCAGCACTTGGGCACATCACCTTTCTTGTCTTAACCGCAAAGCGACGCTCAACAAGATATCTAAGAAAGTTTATTCTTCCAAACAAATCCTTGTGCTGTTGGGTATACAAGAGATTTAGTTTAAATTCATTATTTATTAAAGATAATACTCAAGCATTTATTTACTTCTTTCTTTACGTACTGAATGATAAAAAATAGGCAAATTTGACCTCCTTTAATATTGCACTCAGATTCTTTACTTTTACTTTAAACTAAATAACAAGACTCTCTACGACCCATCATTCACCCTAGTTTCATCTTTAAGCCTCGACGCTAAGACCTTGAACAATAAAATAAATTAGTGATTTTAAAGCTGATATGTTGTAATCTGCTATATATAACGTTATGAACACGCGTTATGTCCATTTGAGGTGTCTCTGACATCGGTGGGAGATAGATCAAATGGTAGGTTTTTGACTTGTCCGTTACCTGATTTAAATCTTGAACAGGATGAGTTCATTGTTTAAGTATTCGTTTTTATTCAGGACCCTAACCCAGGAGTGATACTATGGCCCAAGCCAAAAAAACCACTACAAAAACTGCTGCACCAGCGAAGAAAGTCGCTGCTAAGAAAGCAGCAGCACCAGCTAAAAAAGTCGCCGCTAAGAAAGTAGCTGCACCATCTAAGAAAGTCGTGGCGAAAAAAGT
>JAUNUI010000015.1 GCA_030538255.1 Pelistega sp.
TTTCAGCACCGGTCACATCCCCCGCATTATCGTTATAGCTGGCTGGTGCAGCGGGTTTTGCTGGGGCAGTCGTGTCCACCGTGAAGACTATTGGATCACTCTTCGCGCTTTCATTCCCTGCTGCATCGGTCAAGGTGTAAGAAAGTTGATGCTCTCCTTCGCCCAATGGATTGTTCGGGGTTAAGGTACCTGTTGCAGCATCGTAGGTCGCAGGGATTTCATTGCCTGCTTGATCATACAACTTCGGTGTATCCGTCAGGCCCTTACCCACATTGATACCAGGGGTGGTATCGTCAGTTGTTGCCGCCGTGCTTTCTGCACCGGTCACATCCCCCGCATTATCGTTATAGCTGGCTGGTGCGGCGGGTTTTGCTGGCGCTGACGTGTCCACCGTGATGCTCACCGTTGGGCTTGAACCACTCACATTACCAGCCGCGTCTTTCACGCCCACACCAATAGTATGCGTGCCCTCACCAAGTGGCTCCTTAGGACTTAAGGTACCATCATCATTCACAATATGTTCAACCACATTACCGTCAACATAGAGTACAGGGGTTTCGCCGGTACCGAGCGTTGGCGCAGCTACATTCGGCTGTGTATCGTCGGTTGTCTTACCATCACTCAGTGCACCTTGCACACTACCGACATCATCGCTTAAGGCGGGGGCTGTCGTTGGGGCTGATGGTGCCGTCGTGTCCACCGTGATGCTCACCGTTGGACTTGAGCCGCTCACATTACCAGCGGCATCTTTCACACCCACACCAATTGTATGCGTGCCCTCACCAAGCGGCTCCTTAGGACTTAAGGTACCGTCATCATTCACAATATGTTCAACCACATTACCGTCAACATAGAGTACAGGGGTTTCGCCGGTACCTACAACTGGCGCCGTAATACTCGGCTGTGTATCGTCGGTTGTCTTACCGTCTACAAGCGCACCTTGTTCACTGCCTACATCATCTGCCACCACAGGCGCACTTGTCGGCGCAGCAGGCGCCGTCGTGTCCACGGTAATGCTCACCGTTGGACTTGAGCCGCTCACATTACCAGCCGCGTCTTTCACACCCACACCAATCGTATGCGTGCCCTCACCAAGTGGCTCCTTAGGACTTAAGCTACCATCTGGATTCACAATATGTGCAACAACCTTACCGTCAACATAGAGCACAGGGGTTTCACCGGTACCGAGTGTTGGCGCCGCAACATTCGGCTGTGTATCGTCAGTTGTCTTACCATCACTCAATGCACCTTGTTCACTGCCTACATCATCAGTTAAGGCTGGTGCTGTCTTAGGAGCTGCCGGCGGTGTGGTATCTGGCCCTGAACCACCACCGCTACTGCCGCCACTCGCAGCACCTGCAATTAAACCAGCTCCCGCAAGCACACCAAGAATCGGCCATAATACAGAACTGGCTCCTGAAGCTCCTGCCCCAATCCACCATGGAGCAATAAAGCCAGCGTCTTCTGGAAGATACTGGCCTTCAATTTGCCCAGCAAGTAAGTGATTGGTTGCGTCAGCGGCTTGATTGCTATCAGCAATATAAGCATGATATCGACCATCCTCACCTAAGCCAATTAATTGACTATCTTCTTGTGAGTAATATTCTTCGATAATTAAATCAGCTTCATCCTGATTTTCTTCAAATGATACGTGCAAATCATTATTTACACGTTTTGCAATAATATGTTGAGGTCCTTTGCCTGTAGCCTCATCAACAAACTCATAATTCACATGATTTTGAGCCTGAATAACCGTTGGCGCTCCGTCTAAAGTAACTTCAATATGCTGTTTAATTGTTTGCTTCGCATCGTTGACATTAACGGTGATTTTCTTCATATCTTGACCTTATAAGCAGGGTATTAGTTATATATACAACTATCGTATGTTAGTAACGTTATACCGCTGTTATATCACGCTAACACTGCCTTAAATCAATTTTAACGAAATCTAATAATTCTCCTATTACTTAGCAATAAACTCTTATAACTTTTAAATAAAGCCAATTCACACCCTGTTAATCCACAAACAAACAAAATGTTTTTATTAAATATTTAATTTGTTTTGATAAAAACAATGCGCTATTTTAATATTGTTCATCGCCATTAAAACCATCCATTTTTCATAGACGATTAAGTCCTTTTATTTTTGTATATACAATATCATTAGATATATATAATAATAAATAAGTGGTATTTTTTATAAATTAACAACGAATTTTATATTATTTTTTAATCGATAATTTAAGTGCCTAAGCACTTAAATACCTCTATTAAGGAGGCCATATTGATGTCTAATTTTCCATAATCATGGAAATAACATAGTTGTCATAAAACCACACTCTCGTAGCGAGACTCACACTCCATCCAGCATTTGAACGCCTGTACTACGACCAAAAAAAAGTCCAAACCATAAGGTCTGGACTCCTCTCATACAGCCATAACGACACTCGCTTAGAACGGAATATCGTCATCCATATTATCAAAAGGATCAACATTAGTAGTTGGCGCTGATGGACGGCCTTGCGGTGCATTTTGAGCCATACCCGCACCTGCGCCCATACCACCTGCCGCCGCACCTGCACCATAGCCTGTGCTTGGATTATTACGTGGTCCTTTTGACTCAAAGCCACCATCATTCGCACGAGATCCGCCATAGTTACCACCCGCAGGCTGATATTGTGGCTCATCGCCAACGGGATAATTCTCACTTTCCCTTGTCTGAGGGGGACGATTAATATTTGTATGACCCTCTGTCTCTTGGCTACGACTACCCAACATCTGCATCTGATCAGCAACAATCTCGGTGGTGTAGCGGTCCACACCTTCCTTATCCTGCCACTTGCGTGTCTTCAGACGTCCCTCGACGTACACTGAACTGCCTTTTTTCAAGTATTGGCCAACCACTTCAGCTTGGCGACCGAAGAAAACTACGCGGTGCCACTCAGTATCGTCACGACGCTCACCCGTGTTCTTGTCTTTCCAAGTTGAAGTCGTGGCAATTGAGACATTCGCTACGGTAAAACCATCTGGGTTATAACGCATTTCTGGATCGCGCCCTAGATTCCCTACTAAAATCACTTTATTGACTGACATATTATTTCCTAATTCTATAAACGATGAATCCTTAAGCGCAGCTCTCTGAGGCACCCCTCACTCCTAAGATGAGGGTCTCTAAAGAACTGCCAGCCTCATGAAGAGAGACGACTAATCACTACTCAGATTCATCTTATCATCTGATAAATTGCTGTCCTCTATTATAGCCATGCTGCTTTTTAAGTGAGAGCTTTATCGCCTGCTCTAGCTAATTTAGCCCGCGACTTTTTACGAAAGTACTTTCGTTTCAGCCTGTGCCTTCTAAGTTAAAGCCGCCTAGTTCCAAAAACTAGCCTTTTTAAAAAAGCCACTCTGCACAATAGAACTAGCCTTTTAAGTAAAAGCCGCCCTGCCCAAGCAAACCAGCTTCTCTAAGTCAGCGTTCTCATGCTTCACATAATTACTATTAGCCACGCAATTTATCACTAGGCCGCTTTTAAACCAGCGCTTTCATACCTCGTGAAACAAAGAACCACAACGCGGCAATCGCAGCGCCAAGCAAGAAGACGAACGAGCTGCCGCCATAATGCGCAATCAAGCCACCGAGCGCACCACCCGCAGCCACGCCCAATGCCTGACACATATTATATAAACCCATGGCCAAGCCCTTATGCTGTGGTGGCGAGACGCGCGACACCATTGAGGGCTGCAAGGCTTCCAACATATTGAATGCCCAGAAGAAGACGATTAAGGCCAACACAATACTGGCAAAATAATGACTCGCCAAGGGCAGTAAAGCCATCACGACCGCTAATACCGCGACACTGACATCAAGACCTAATTGATGCACCTTACGGGTTTCGACGTAAAAGACGCCTGGCACCATTAAGACGAAAGCCACTAAAATCACCGGCAAATAGACTTCCCATAACTGCCCAATATCGAAGCCCGCGACCCGGACTATTAAGGACGGCAAGACCACGAACATGGCCATCAAGATAAAGTGTAAGCAAAAGACGCCGAAATTTAGGCGCATTAAGCTGTCATTCTTCATGACCTCTTTCACCGACACATCAGGAATCGCTTGGTCATGCATGGGCACCACAGGCACCATGAAAGTCGCTAAGAGCAAGCAAATAAAGCCCAGTGCACTAATGGTCCAGAACAAGCCGCTTAAGCCCGCTATCTTCACTAATAAGGGGGATAACACCAAGGATACGGCAAAAGAGATCGCGATTGAGCCACCGACCATGGCCATGGCTCGCGTACGCACTTCCGGACGCGTTGCATCGGCGACCCAGGCCGTAATCGCCGCAGAAACCGCGCCGAAACCTTGAATCGCACGACCAATAATCACACCCGTCACGGAATCACTCATGGCGCAGACAACCCCACCCAGAATAAATAAGGCCATACCGGCAATAATCACCGGGCGGCGACCAAACTTATCGGAAATCATGCCAAAAGGAATCTGCATAATCGCCTGGGTTAAACCATAGGCACCAATCGCCAAGCCCACTAGGGCAACATTATCACCTTCAATCAAGGTCTTGGCCGCATCCGCAAACACAGGGGTCAATAAGAACAGCCCCAACATCCGTACGGCAAATAATAAGGCCAAGCTGCTACTCGCACGACGCTCCTGGGGCGTTAACTTGAGTTTTTCTTTCTTGCCTGTGGGCGGTGGGCAGTTCGGATTCGGTTGGCAGTTCGGTGTTGCAGAAACCATCAGATAAACCTTTATTATGAAATAAGTTCGCTAGGTGTTTTACCTTTACAGCCTAGCTGCGTTATAGTAATGGATTAACCATGAAAAATGGCTTAATTTCCTAGGCATATAAAATTTCCCATGCAGCAATCTCGTCGTTCAGCAGACTCTGGCCCCTCATTGCAGGATCTCATCCGCATTCGTGGGGCTCGTACACATAATCTGAAAAACATCTCCCTTGATATTCCTCGCCACCAGTTAGTGGTCTTAACAGGACTATCCGGTTCGGGGAAGTCTTCTCTAGCGTTTGACACCCTCTATGCCGAGGGTCAACGCCGTTATGTTGAGAGTCTCTCTGCCTACGCGCGCCAGTTCTTGCAACTGATGGACAAGCCCGATGTCGATCTGATCGAAGGGCTCTCGCCAGCGATTGCCATTGAGCAAAAGTCAGCAGGCAGCAATCCCCGCTCGACCGTCGGCACAATTACAGAAATTCATGATTACCTGCGTCTATTATACGCCCGAGTTGGAACCCCGTACTGCCCGACCCATGGTGAACCCTTGCAAGCACAAAGTGTGGCACAGATTGTTGATGCGATCTTAGCGCTAGCTGAAGATACACGGATCAGCATCTTAGCGCCGATTGCCCGTGGTAATAAGGGCAGCTTTGAAGACAGTTTTGCGCAATTTCAAGCGCAAGGTTTTATTCGCGTACGTATCAATCAAACCATGTACGAGATTGATAACGCACCACCACTATTGAAGAACGACAAGCACGATATTGATGTGGTGATTGACCGCCTTAAAGTGCGTGCTGAAAACCAGCAACGCCTCGCGGAAAGTGTCGAGACCGCCCTGAAACTTGCCAATGGTCGCGTCCTTATTCTAAATATGGATACCCAAGAGGAGACGCCCTTCTCCAGCCGCTATGCCTGCCCCATTTGCAGCCATAGCCTCACCGAGCTTGAGCCACGTCTCTTTAGTTTTAATAATCCTGTCGGTGCCTGCTCGCGCTGTGATGGCTTAGGTCAAGTCGCCGTGTTCGACCCACAGCGTGTGGTGGCGCTCCCTGAACTCAGCCTCGCGAATGGCGCTATCCGTGGTTGGGATACGCGCAACGCCTTCACCCACACCTTATTGAACAGCTTAGCACTGCATTATGGGTTTGATTTACAGACGCCTTTTCAAGACTTAGACGAGCACGTACAACAGGTAATTCTGTACGGTTCTGGCGAAGAAGAATTAGACTTTTTATATCTCAATGAACAAGGTCGCACGACGGTGAAGCGTCACGCCTTCGAAGGGGTTCTGCCGAATTTAGAGCGTCGCTGGCGTGAGACCGATTCTGCCCCTCTGCGTGAAGAACTGAGTAAGTTACGTAGCACTGTATGTTGTCCAGAATGCCATGGTTCTCGTCTAAAAGCCGATGCGCGCAATGTCTTTATTGGTGATGATATTCGCCCATTGCCTGCATCCTCAATAAGCGCAACAGAGCCAAAGCCAGTCACTACCTTATCGAGCGCCACTGAGCTTACCGATGGTGCAACAGAGACACTGGGCTCAGGAGAAGGAGCACTTGCGTCAGATAGAGTACTTGCGAGAGATGAAACAATTACGGGAGAGTCGGCCAATAAGCAGCATGATAAGCGGCGCGGTTTGGGTATCTATGAAGTTGAAGCTCTCTCCCTGCTTGACTGCTTGCGTTGGTTTGAACAGCTGGAATTAAGCGGTGCCAAGCAAGAAGTCGCTGAACGTATTATTCGAGAGATTCAATCACGCTTGCAATTCTTAAATGATGTGGGCTTAAACTATTTATCCCTTGACCGTAGTGCGGATACGATCTCCGGTGGTGAGGCGCAACGTATTCGTCTCGCCTCGCAAATTGGCTCAGGTCTTACTGGCGTGATGTATGTCTTAGATGAACCCTCGATTGGTTTACACCAGCGCGATAATGACCGCCTGATTAAAACCCTGCAACACCTACGTGACTTAGGCAATAGCGTGATTGTGGTCGAGCACGACGAAGATATGGTGCGTGCCGCGGACTGGGTGATTGATATGGGACCAGGTGCTGGCGAACATGGTGGCCAGGTGATTGCTCAAGGTACAGCGGCAGAGCTCTTGCAGCACCCTGCCTCAATCACCGGTGCTTACCTCAGTGGTCGCAAGCAGATCACCGATTACCCGCTACGCCCCGTAAATCAAGAGACACAATGGTTAACGCTATCAGGTTGCCATGGTCATAATCTCAAGAACGTCACTCTGAAACTCCCCTTATCGAAATTAGTTTGTATTACGGGCGTCTCAGGCTCAGGTAAATCAACCCTGATTAATGACACCTTGGCGGCGATTCTAATGCGCGACCTTAACCGCGCACATACCGACCCTGCGCCCTATGAGCAGATCGAAGGGATGGAAGCGCTCGATAAGATTATTAACGTCGATCAAAGCCCTATTGGCCGCACCCCTCGTAGTAATCCAGCTACCTATACCGGCCTATTTACACCGATTCGTGAGCTCTTTGCCGGCACACCCGAAGCCCGTGCACGTGGCTATGATGCTGGGCGCTTCTCCTTTAATGTCAAGGGCGGTCGCTGTGAATCTTGCCAAGGCGATGGTGTGATTAAAGTGGAGATGCACTTCTTACCCGATATGTATGTGCCTTGCGATACCTGTCAAGGTCAACGCTATAACCGCGAGACACTTGATATCCGTTATCGCGGCAAGAATATTAGTGATGTACTCAACCTTACGGTAGAGCAAGCACTAGAGTATTTCTCCGCGGTTCCTGCCATCGCTCGTCGCTTATCAACCCTGATGGATGTGGGCTTAAGCTATATTCGCTTAGGCCAAAGTGCGACCACCCTCTCAGGTGGCGAAGCACAGCGCATTAAACTTTCTCTAGAATTATCTAAGCGCAGCACGGGCAAGACTTTCTATGTACTCGATGAACCTACTACAGGCCTACACTTCGCAGATATTGATTTACTCTTAAAGGTCTTAAACAAATTAGTTGATGCGGGTAACTCTGTCGTGATTATTGAACATAATCTTGATGTAATCAAAGCGGCTGATTGGCTTGTTGACCTAGGCCCCGAAGGTGGGCAAGGTGGGGGGCAAATTATCGCCACAGGTACGCCGGAGCAGATTAGTGAGAACCCACACAGCCTGACAGGACGCTATTTACAAGCCCATATGCAGAAGGCTTAGCCGAATAGCAGTGCTGAACCAGTTGATGGGCTAAGTATATTGAAAGACTGAGTCAAGACAGCTGATCCATACGCCACAAAGAAGCAAATCCCCAAGAAAGAAGACGATAATAGATAAGCTAACAACAAATACTCAAATCTTAAACAATCTTCTATGCTCTTTAATCGCATAACGGTCAGTCATGCCGGCGATATAGTCGGCGATGGAGCGTACAAGCTTATCTTCGTCTTTTTTCTGGTAGTCGTTAGGCAAGAGACACGGATTCTCTAAGAAAGCAGCAAACAACTCTTTAATAATCAGGCTCGCCTTCGACGACATGCGCATGACTTTGTAGTGACGGTAGAGATTTTTCATTAAGAAGCTTTTTAACTCATCTTCTTTTTGACGAATATCTTTGGAGAAGGCCACCAACATCGGGGCTTTATATACATCTTGAATAGTTTTCACATGGTGCTTATGAATATTATCCGCCGTGGTTTGTGAGAGATCGACAATCAACGTATTAATCATGCGTCGAATCGTCTCGGAAATCACACGGCGTCCCTTAATCTTCGGATATAAGGCTAGCACCGCCTCATAATGCTCATTAAAAATCGCCACTTCACGAATCTGCTCAAGTGTGATTAAGCCAGAGCGTAAACCATCATCAATATCATGATTGTTGTAGGCGATTTCATCGGCAAGATTGGCGAGTTGCGCCTCTAGGCAGGGCTGTTGCTTATCAATAAAGCGTTGACCGACATCGCCCAATGCGCGCGCATTCTTTAAGGAGCAATGTTTAAGAATACCTGAACGCGTCTCAAAGCTTAAATTTAAACCATTAAATTCGGCATAACGCTCTTCCAACTCGTCCACAATACGTAAGCTTTGCAGATTATGTTCAAAGCCACCCGATTTAGGCGCATGCTTTTTCATAAATTCATTCAAAGCATCTTGCCCTGCATGACCAAAAGGCGTGTGACCCAAATCATGGGCTAAGGAAATCGCTTCAACCAAATCTTCGTTCAGCTTTAAATTACGTGCTAAGGCCCGGGCAATCTGCACGACTTCTAAGCTATGGGTTAAGCGCGTGCGAAATAAATCGCCTTCATGATTAACAAATACTTGCGTCTTATACTCTAAGCGACGGAACGCGCCACAATGAATAATGCGGTCACGGTCACGTTGGAAAACCCCACGGTTCTTATCTTCAGGCTCATCGTAACGACGACCGCGGCTGTCTTTTTCGTGACTGGCATAAGACGCTAAGTTAGACATTTCAGGTTTCCTTTCTATGTATTTCCCGCTTGTTTGACACAATATATATCCATTTCATGTGAAGCCCAAGTGCCTGTCATACAACCTTAGCCAAAGCTACCAGGCCTAATAGAAGCGACAATAAGGCGCTGCAATAAAGAGATGCCACAAAACTTAAGCCACGGTTTTCTTGAGGGCAATGCCAAGATCTTCATTCGGGACACTACGCACCACCGCCTCGCCAATGCTCTTCAGAAGGACAAACTTAATCTTGCCGCCAACCGACTTCTTATCCACTTGCATCAGCTCTAACCACTTGCTGGTGCCTAGATTCGGCGCGACAACTGGGCAACCGATCGCATCTACCAGATGGCGCACACGGTCCACATCGGCGCGTGGGAAACCAAGCACCTGAGCCGATAACTCGGCTGCTTGCACCATGCCACAGCCGACAGCCTCACCATGTAACCACTTGCCATAGCCCATGGCATTCTCAATCGCATGACCGAAGGTATGGCCGAGATTGAGAATCGCACGCAGTCCAGTCTCTTTCTCATCTTCACCCACCACATAGGCCTTCAATTCACATGAGCGTTGGATAGCATAGCTAATGGCTTCTTCATCAAGCTCACGCAATTTGCTCACATTCTGCTCACACCAGGCGAAGAACTCCGCATCTAATATCAAACCGTACTTAATAATTTCGGCCAAACCTGCAGAAACTTCACGTGCGGGCAATGTCTTCAAGACATCAATATCGATATCCACGGCAATGGGTTGGTAAAAGGCACCGATCATATTCTTGCCAAGCGGATGGTTCACCGCCGTCTTGCCACCCACTGACGAGTCCACTTGAGCTAATAAGGTTGTCGGCACTTGGACAAAGCGAATACCGCGCATATAGCTAGCAGCCGCATACCCTGCCATATCACCGACAACGCCCCCGCCGAAAGCCACAATCACGGCTTTACGGTCAATCTGACGCTCTAGCAAAAAGGTATAAATATCGTTCAAACTTTCGATATTCTTATACGCTTCGCCATCAGGCACTTCACAGATAAAGACTTTCTTGCCCGTTACGGCTAAAGACTTTTGGGCGGCTTCGCCATACAGTTCCAGAATGGTCGGATTGCTAATTAAAACAATCGCGCTAGCATCTTCTGGCACTGAAGTGGCCAACTGTTGAATGAGCTTGGGCGCAATATGAATACAATATTGTGTGGTGTCTGTTTTAACGTGAACAATGCTCATTCAGATCTCCTTTAACGTAAATAGTTCTTTAATTGCTTGAGGACACTTTGAATGGAACCAGTACCAGTTTCGATGGTGACCGTTGCCAGTCGTTCGTAAATGGCAGCACGAGCATCTAATAGTTCACGCAAGCGTTCGCGGGGATTATCCGTTTGTAATAAGGGACGATTGGGGTCGCGAGCGACACGACGAAACAACTCATCAACATTCGCCTTGAGGTAAACCACATGGTCACTCTGTTGTAGAACTTCTTGATTTTCAGCCTTCAAGACTGCACCACCACCTGTTGCCAAAACCACATTGTGTTGTTTTGCTACCTCTTTCAGTGTTGCTGTTTCTCGCTTGCGAAAGCCCTCCTCACCCTCAATATCAAAAATTGTTGGGATGGCTACGCCACAGCGACGAACAATCTCATGATCTAAGTCAATAAAGTCTCGACCCAATTCACGTGCTAATGCTTTACCAATGGTTGTCTTTCCTGCCCCCATCATGCCTATAAAAATTATGGTCTGCTCGGGTTTTAACTGAGTATATTCTGCGGCTTTTTCTGTCATGTATCTAATTGCAATTTTTGCACTTGTTTCGCTCTTATTAAATATTAACATTTAGCGTAGTATAAATGGCGACAAAAGTATAAGAATAGTTACAAGATAATCTTGTTTTTTCGGTGCATTTTTTGCGCTAACAGATTAAAATCTCGCATATGAATACACAAGCATCCCCCCAAGCAAATAAGCATCGCGGCTCATTCTTTAGCCGCTTTATTCTAAAGCCGCTGTTCTTTATGATCGGTATCGGTATGTGTCTCGTGTTGCTCGCTGTTTTAGCGGTCACGCTCACCTGGCCTAACCTACCCGATCTGAAGGCGATGACGGATTATCGTCCACGCATTCCCTTGCGTATATACTCAGCCGATAAGGTCTTATTGGCAGAGTATGGCGATGAGCGCCGTAATGTCTTGAACTTGCAGGAAATTCCTGAAGTGATGCGCAAAGCTATCCTAGCGGCCGAAGATGATAACTTCTATAGCCACGGCGGTGTTGACTGGTCTGGCGTGGGGCGTGCGGTTCTTGCCAACCTCACGACTGGTGCTAAGGCGCAAGGGGCGAGTACGATTACGATGCAGGTTGCACGTAACTTCTACCTATCTTCCGAGAAGTCTTTTATTCGTAAATTCTACGAACTTTTACTGACCTATAAAATTGAAAGCACCCTGACTAAGGATCAGATTCTAGAGCTGTATATGAATCAGATTTACTTAGGTCATCGCTCTTACGGTTTTGCGGCAGCAGCGCGTACCTATTTTAATAAGTCCTTAGCCGATGTCAGTATTGCGGAAGCGGCGATTTTAGCCAGTGTGCCGAAGTCTCCTTCACGTACCAACCCGCGTTCGAATCTTGAAGCCACTAAGGTCCGTCAGCACTATGTACTCGACCGTATGCTTAAGCTCAACTATATTAGCCAAGCGGAATATGACCAGGCTAAAGCGGAAGAAATTATTGTCAGCTCACGCGACCAAGGCGCGCCTGAATATAAGATTGCACGTCACGGTCAATATGTGGCCGAGTTAGCTCGTCAGTTAATGTTTAACCAGTACCAAGATAATGTCTATGGTCGTGGTTTGAATGTCTACACCACCGTGCACTCACAAGACCAACAGAATGCCTACGACGCAGTGCGTAGCGGCATCTTAAACTACACGCGCCGTAAAGCTTACACAGGTCCTGCTGAGCAATTAGGCCTGCCTGAAGGTCTTGAGAACGATAATAAGAAGATGGCAGAGTTTATCCAGGATGTTCGTGAGAAACACCCTGATAGTGATGAAATCTTAGCGGCCGTGGTGCTTTCTGCTAGCAATAGTAAAGTGGTTCTCATGCGTGAAGCTGGTAAGCCGATCGAACTCACCGGTAATTCTCTGAATAATGCCCGTCGTTCTCTGGCGGCTAATGTCAGTGAGTCACGTCGTATTAAGCGTGGCTCAGTAGTCTATATTGAGAAGATAAAAGACAGCTGGAGTATTATTAATTTACCATTGGTGCAAGGTGCTTTTGTCGCGCTGAATCCTGAAGACGGTGCTATCCAATCTATGATCGGTGGCTTTGACTTCCACTTAGGCGACTTTAACCGTGTCACCCAAGCTTGGCGTCAACCAGGTTCGACCTATAAGCCGTTCGTCTATGCGGCCGGGCTTGAACGTGGCTTAACACCTGAAACCAATGTATCGGATATGCCTTTTGTTCTGTCCGCGCGCCAGACTGGTAGTAAGCCATGGCAGCCGAAGAACTATGGTGATTCTTATACACCAAGCCAAACCTTACGCAACGGTATGTACAAATCGAAGAATATGGTCTCTATTCGTATTCTCGAAGCGGTCGGTCCAGATTTTGCGATGGAGTTTATCTCACGCTTTGGCTTTGATCCTAAGCGCCAACCACCTAAGGGTGCTTATCTGACCATGGCGCTCGGTGCCGGTAGCGTAACCCCTCTACAGATGGCGGGCGCCTATTCAGTGTTCGCGAACGGTGGTTTTAGAATCAATCCCTATATCATCACTCACGTTGTTGACTCCAATGGCGTGACGATTATGCAAGCTCAGCCTCTGAAAGCAGGTGATGAAGCTCACCGCGTAATTGATGCACGTACGGCTTATGTAATGAATGACATCTTACGTGGTGTCGCACGCTCAGGAACCGCAGCGCGTACGCAAGCGACCTTAAAGCGCAATGATATCGCCGGTAAGACAGGTACCACCAACCGTTCGTTCGACGCGTGGTTTGTTGGCTATACGCCAAAATTAGTTGGTGTATCTTGGTTAGGCTTTGACCAACCGAGCTCACTCGGTGATCGCGAGACGGGTGGCGGTGCAGCAATGCCAATCTGGATGAGCTATATGAGTAAGGCACTGAAGAATGTACCTGTAGTACAGCCTGGCAAAATGCCTGCTGGCTTAACTAAGTCTGGGAATAACTTTTACTACAAAGAGTTCCCACAAGGCAAGGCCATCACTAGCCTTGGTGCAGGTGCAGGCACTGGTGCCGCTCCAGGTGGTGCCAAGCCAGCACAGCAACGTAAGAACGATGCGATTGGTGATTTGATTCAGTCCTTCAACCCAACAGGTGGGCCACCGATTCGCTTCTAAGTATTGTCACCTCCTCAGCCTAGACAGAGGTATGTGACTCTACAATCAGCCCATAGAAAAAGCCTTCACCGTAAAAAAGTGAAGGCTTTTTTCATATAGACAGAAATGGTCTGTGCAGAAATTGAACACACCAACCTGGGAATCAAGCCTCAATCGTCACCACTAAGTCACGACCGACAATCTCGGTACAGCGGAAACTAATTTGCTCAGCCAAGTTCGGACCACCGCGTGTATCCACCCATGTTTCACCCTCAAGACGATAGTGAAAAGCCCCTGTTGGTGCCGCTAACCACATCTCTTGCAAAGGTGTCTGGGCGTTTACCACCACATGGCTCTTAGCATTAAACACCAAGGTTAAGACCTGGCCTTCACGATTCGCATCAACATCAATATCTAAATGCTCAAACCAGCCCTCGGCTTGGTCTTCAATTTGGTCTAAAATATTGTCTGCACGGACAAGAAATTCGGTTTCTGTCATAATAAAACTCTTTAAATCAAACTATTAGGGATTCTTACGTGTCTGCTTTCACTATAACACGCCGACAAGCCTCTATTGTAACTCTGATTGTCATCAGCACGATGATATCTGCTTGTGGCTATAAAGCTCCCGTATATTACCCCACACAAGCGCAAAAAGACCAAATAGCTGCGCGCGAAGCAAGGATTAAGGCCCGCAAGGAAGCCGCAAAGCAGAAGAAAGCCGAGGAAAAAGCCGCCGCGAAAGCTAAAGAGGCCGAGGAACGAGCCAAAGAGGCCGCCGCTAAGGCACAAGCAGAAGCGGAAAAGCCTGTGTTCCGCACGACGAACTAGTAGGCTGTTCCTTATGTATGTCCTTATGAATCTCTTTATGTTACAGGAAAGAATGAGCTTGTAACTATTGTTAGACTTCGAAATCATGACTTTATAAGTTGCTCGCTGGCATAACTAAATGCCATGAACTGAAGCGATGACGCTAGACCAGGACTCTATAACTTATGTACATACTACAATGCCCTGCTAAGCTTATGACTTTATAATTAACGAATATTCCATTACTCTCAGATTTATCTCGTATTTAAGCAAGTGAAATTATGACCATCTCAACCCCACGTTCTGCACCCACTCCTGCTGGTAGCCCTTTTATCCATTATCAAGATAATCAATTATTGATGGAGCAAGTTTCTCTCAAGGAACTGGCTCAGCTGTATGGCACGCCACTCTATGTTTATTCAAGAGCTGCCTTACAAGCTGCGTGGCAGCGCTACCAAGAGGCTAGCGAGCTAGGTGATGTGGTTGTCTGCTTTGGTATGAAAGCCAACTCTAATCTCGCCATCCTGCAAGAATTTTCCCGTCTTGGTGCAGGTTTTGATTTGGTGTCTGGTGGTGAACTTGCTCGTGCCCTGAAAGCAGGGGCCGATGCGAGCAAGATTGTCTTCTCAGGCGTGGGTAAACAAGCTTGGGAAATTGAAGCGGGCCTGCAGGCCAAGATTAAGTGCTTCAATGTTGAATCAATCCCTGAGTTAGATTTAATTTCAGCTGTAGCCACACGCATGGGCGTATCTGCACCGATTTCCTTACGCGTGAATCCTGACGTCGATGCTAAAACTCACCCATATATTTCAACCGGCCTGAAAGAAAATAAATTCGGCATTGATATTCTCTTAGCACCTGAAGTCTATTCCTATGCCAAGACGCTACCAGGTCTGGATGTGGTCGGTGTGGACTGCCATATCGGCTCACAAATTACTGAGATGTCACCTTTCTTAGATGCCGCTGATAAATTAATTGATCTCTTAGATCGTCTACGCGAACAAGATATTCAACTACATCATGTGGACATCGGGGGCGGTTTAGGTATTCGCTATACCAATGAAGAGCCTGTACATCCTAAGGATTTAGTCGCCAAAATCTTAGAGAAATTACGTCAACGCGGTTATCAAGACATGCAATTGGTGATGGAGCCAGGTCGCTCACTGGTCGGCAATTCTGGCCTACTCTTGAGTCAAGTGCAGTTTGTTAAAACCACCGAAGCACGCAATTTTGCGATTGTTGATGCGGCAATGAACGACCTCTTACGCCCGACCCTATACGATGCCTACCATGGCGTCCTTGCCTTAGAACATAAAGCAGGTGAAGCCCAAACTTATGATGTGGTGGGACCTATCTGTGAAAGTGGCGACTGGTTAGCCAAGCAACGTGACTTAGTGATTGAAGCCGGTGACTTCTTAGCGGTTGAATCAGCTGGCGCCTATGGCTTTACCATGGCCAGCCAATACAACACCCGCCCACGTGCTGCTGAGGTCTTAGTCGACGGCGACAAGCACTACTTAATTCGTGAGCGCGAGACCTTCGAGCATATCTATGGTTTGGATCGTATGCTCTAAACGCACAGCATAAAACTTAAAGCCTCAAAGCAGAAAGGACGCCAGATTAGTGAATCAGCGTCCTTTTACGTATTCTTATCCTAGACAAAACCATGGGCCTTCATTCCCTCGCAAGCGAATTCTTGTCTACAAAACAATAATGGCGTGCTATCAATTCAGCACGCCATTATTTATTCTCAGTTACTCTCTACTGCCCTACAACTCACCATAAGAGTGTAAGCCCGACAAGAAGATATTTACCCCGATAAAGGCAAAAGTCGTAATCACTAGACCCACCAGCGCCCAATAAGCTGCGACCGTACCACGCATGCCTTTCATTAAGCGCAAGTGCAACCAAGCCGCATAGTTCAACCACACCACCAGAGCCCAAGTTTCTTTCGGGTCCCATTGCCAGTAAGTACCCCAGGCATCCGCTGCCCACAAAGCACCTAATACGGTGGCCACAGTGAAGAAAGCAAAGCCAATGGAAATCGCGCGATACATCACGTCATCAAGCACTTCGAAAGAAGGCAGACTGGCGGCAATTCGCTTACGCATCATTAAAATTAAGGCCACGATGATAACACTAATACCGAAATACACAACCCAGAAAATTGATGCTTCTCCGCGATCGCTAAAGATAAACGCCTCCGCAATTAAAGCGGCACCGACTAAGAGTAGAGGAATCATCGGACGCCATGAGGTCGTCTCACCGTGATGCTTGACCATATAGGCAAAGCCCACCATCGCCGCCAAAGCGAAGGTACCATAACCGATAAAGTTAGCCGGTACATGTAACTTCATCCACCAGCTGTTTAAGGCATTATTTAATGGTGTAATCGTCGCCGCATCACGCTCGAAGGTGTACCATAATAAGAAAATCACGGCCGATGAAACCACTAATAGGACAAAGCCGCCCAAAGCACGGGTGTTATAACGCTTCTCGTAATAGAGATAGAACACCGCAGTGATCAAACAGAATAAGACAAAGACTTCATACAGATTACTGACAGGGATGTGACCCATATCCGCTGCAATTAAGTGGCCTTCGCGCCAACGCACTAAGAGACCGACAAAGCCCATCACTACACCCGACCAGGTAAATATTGTACCCATCCAGGCAAAGCGTGGTGCGAAATAAGAAATCCAATACATCACGGTGGCCATAAAGAACATGGCACACATCCACAAGATCGCCGATTGTGAAGAGATTAAATACTTCAGTAAAAACTTGGTATTGGCATGATCTAAATTACCGTCATACAACCAAATTGCCAACAAGGCAATTAAGCCTACCCCAATGATGAGCGTGCGTAATGGGCGCCAGAGCCACCCCATCCACACCAAGAAGAATACGGTGCCACCGAGGATATACTTTTCGTAAATATCCATCGCATCAGGCCATGTTTGTAGAGCGTAGTAGGCACCCACAGCTAGAACGAGGAAGAAAGCGATATCGGTCCAATTAAATCGGCCACGCATAGAATGCTGATCAACAGGCTGCTCTTGCCACTTTGCCGATGGGGCTTGGAATGCAGCAGGTTTATTAATGACATTTTCAGACATATTTACTTCCTCTCTAGCTCAGCAAAGTCTTGTTTAAACTGTTCGAACTCATTATTAAAATCCATGGTACGCTTCTGTGAAGTCATCGCTGCACGGATTTGGCTGCCATGCTCACCATCGGTATTTACCCACAACCAGATACGGCGTTCACGAATATAGAACATGGCAAATACCCCAAGAATTAACAGAAGACTTCCAAAATATACGGTCAACTTACCTGGCGAGCGTGTTGCTTGAATGACACTGGCTTGAATATGCTCATACGAGCGCAGTTGTAGCATCACAGGACCTTGGTAATGAGCCAAGTCAGATAAGGCACGTAAGGCTGAGTCAAACCAACGCGCTTGTTGTTCCATCTGCTCAGGCGTACCCTTGGCAAAATCGAGCACAGGCATACCTAACTCTTGGCGCACCATACTGCGTAACTCTATAGCAGAGAATACCAGATAATCGCGCAAAATTTGTTTCATTGGCTCACGTAAATTTTCGGGGACGCGTTGCTCATTCGGTGCATTCACTCCATCAATATGGTCATCAATGCCCTTAAAGCCATTACGCGAGAAAATCTCTAAAGCGCGCTCTGCTAGTACAATTGCATTCGCCTTATCAATACGCTCATCTTGGACTTTCTCTGCATAGGCCTCAGCGGCCGCCTTACGTTTCGCTGGGTCGTTAAAAGCCGCCCGTAAAGCCAAGAATTCATCTAATTTACCGGTCTCATCGGCAGGCATACGCACATAGCTAAAGCCGGCCTGACCTGGTAGGCGGATGCCGACGAGATAGACTAAGCGGTCATCCAGAATCATCGGCAACATATAGTTGCGATATTCAATACTTTGATTACGACTATCGGTTAAGGTGTAGCTGACTAAGGGGCCTACATTACGGACTTTTTCATTATTCTTCGCCGCTGCACTGCCAGTTACCGCGAGAATCTGCTTTTCGAAATCCTTAGGCGCCGCTAGGTCTTCAGGTGTACTTAAGTCTTCTACGTTAATCGGACGTAGCTCATTCACGGTTAATTGGTATTGTTCCTGCACACCACGATTCATCACGGGTGGCAGCATAACCGGCTGATTCACCTGAGTTTTCACATCATAGGTCGCTGTACTTACACCTTGCACCGGGTGCACCACTAAATCCACCTTAGAGCCACCATCATCGAAACTTGACTGATAAAGTGTAATACCATGAATCGTGTACGGATGGTTAACTTCGATAATCTTATCTTCAACCTTGCCCGTCTCATGGTCAGTAATCGTCACATCACTAGCAAAGCGCTTCGGCATGCCATTGAGCTCATAATACTCAACAATAAATTTGTTGAGCTTAAGGGTGAATGGTAAGCTTTGTAAAAAGGTATCGCCGCCCAATAAGAGCATGGCGTTCTGTGCTGAATCCCCTTCACTCACCAAGATATTGCCACGGAAACTCGGGTTCTCAGGCGAGAAACGAGCGTTATCGGGCACATCGGACATAAAGCGTGCATCAACAGGAATCGGTTGCTTAGCGCCCGTCCACATCTGCATACGATTAATTAATTCACTATCGAGAAGACCACCAATACAGATGACCACAATCGCTAGGTGAGCAAAAATATACCCTAAGCGGTTCGAGCTACCCTTCTTGGAAGCCAGCAACACCGTATCGCCATCGACTTTCTCACGATAAGCATAGCCATGACGCTTAAGCCATACCTTGGCCATCTCAAGTGACTGCTCTTTAGAATAGTCAGTCTGTACATCAATCTTATGGTGAAAGGCGCGTAGGCTAGTAATGCGCACATAATCACGGAAGGAGCGCATGTCCTTCACCATCTTCGGTACGTTGCGAATCAAGCAAATACTGGTCGAAATCACCAGAAAAGCCATAATCAGCAAGAACCACCAGGTGTTATAGATTTGCGCGACATCAAACTTAGCGAAAATTTGGTACCAAAAAGTACCAAACATATCCACATAGGTGATCTCTGTCTGATTTTGCTGCAGGATGGTACCGATGGCACTAGCGACACACACAATCATCAGTAAACTGATGGCAAAGCGCATCGAACCTAGTAACTCAAAGAGCTCTTGCCCCCACTCACGACTTGGTTTTTTCTGTTTCACAACGACGACAACTTATAAAAACAAAATAAAAAAAACAAAGGGGACACCACGTGCCCCCTTGTGCGTATCGATACTTATAATTTATTTTTGAGTAACGATAGATTAGCGAATGCCTGCAATATCTGCGATAGCTTAACGAATGCCTGCGATAAACTATCGAATGCCTGCGGCATAGTCAGAAACCGCTTTAATATCGGCAGCATTAATGCGGTCTGCAATCGTACCCATCTGGTTCTCTACACCACCGTGTTGACGAGCACCCGTAGCGAACGCATGTAATTGTTGCTCAATGTACTCTGGATGCTGACCCGATAAGAATGGATACAACTCAGGCATACCCTTACCTTCGGCGCCGTGGCATGAAGCACAGGCAGGAACATTACGCTCAGGGATACCAGCACGGTAGATTTGACGACCACGGTGCACAAAGTCCACATCACCTGCATTCTTGGCGAAAGCAGGATTGGTTAATTCTAGGCCTGCAATATAGGCAGCCAAATCACGCATATCCTGATCATTCATCTGCAATACAGTCGGTGCCATTAGCGTTGGTGTACCGTCAGGATTGGTACGTGCGGCTTTAGTCGCGCCTTCTGGCACTTGGAAATTCTTTAATTGGGCGATTATATAACCCTCAGGAAGACCCGCAACGTGAGGGTACATCGCTAATGGGCTATTACCACCCACGCCGTGACAGGCCACACAGGCTAGAATACCGCGCTGCATATCACCTTGCATATATAGAGCCTCACCACGCTTAACGTCAGGCGCAGTTTGTGCCATTGAGGTACCTGCTGTTAGACCCATTACTAGACCACTAGCTAGTAAAACTTTAGAAAAAACATTCTTCATGAAGACCCTCGATCAACGATCAAATCTGTTATTTTTAGCTGTTAACCTGCTTATTGTAAAAGAATTCATCTATTAACGTTAGAGTATAAGCCTTGTTCGCTAAATTTAGTCACTTTTGCAACCGTTAATTATACAATAGTGTTTTACTTCTTACTTTTGTAAGGTTACTTGTGTCAATTTTACATCAATCTAAGTTTTTTGTTTCAGCTGCGAAGATCAATCAGCTCCCACCCGCTTCAATCCCTGAAGTGTGTTTTGTGGGGCGCTCGAATGCAGGCAAGTCGTCTGCCTTAAATATCTTATGCAATCAGAAACGCCTGGCTTTCTCCAGTAAGACGCCGGGTCGCACCCGCCTAATTAATATGTTTGGTGTGCCCAATCCTGAAGAGCCCGAAGAGATTCTTGGCTTTCTGGTGGACTTGCCCGGTTATGGCTTTGCCTCCGTCGCCCGTGACGAGAAAGAAGAATGGGCCGATGTATTGGGCGCTTACTTGCGCGAGCGTAAGTCCCTTGCAGGAATCGTCTTGCTGATTGATATTCGTCGCGGCGTCACGACCCTGGATCGACGCCTAGTGGACTGGATCGCGCCCACCGGTATTCCCGTGCTCGCCCTTCTAACCAAGGCGGATAAATTCCCCTATGGCCAGCGTATTCGTGCTGTCGCCGAGGTCACTAAAGAATTAGCCAAGCTCGGAACAGTAGAGGCGATTCCTTTTTCATCGACCCAAAGAATTGGTTTAGAAGAAACCACCGAACATATTGTTAACTGGCTTAAGCCGCAAGCATTAGAAGATTAAGTAGCCTCATCCTCAAGTATTAGAAAGGTATTTTTATGAGTTCGATTATTACTGCTGATTTCCCAGCTGCACGCCCGCGTCGCAATCGTCGTGACGACTTTTCACGTCGCTTAGTGCAAGAGAACACCGTATCGGTCAATGATTTTATTTATCCTGTTTTTGTCCAAGAAGGCCAGAACAGCCTGCAGCCCGTGCCTTCTATGCCAGGTGTAGTACGTTATTCACCCGATACCATTCTACCCGTGGCCGAAGAATGTGTACGCTTAGGCATCCCTGTGCTGTCTCTCTTCCCATCGATTGATGCATCCTTGAAAACCCCTGATGGTATCGAGGCTTGCAACCCTGACGGCCTGATTCCTCGTGTGATTCGTAGCATCAAGCAAGAATTCCCTGATCTTGGCGTACTCTGTGACGTAGCTCTAGACCCGTATACGAGCCATGGTCAAGATGGTGTGATTGATGCAAATGGCTATGTACTGAATGAACCCACCGTGGAAATTCTACGTCAGCAAGCCTTAGTGCAAGCCGAGGCAGGTGCTGATTATGTCGCACCGAGCGATATGATGGACGGTCGTATTGGCGCCATTCGCCAAGCCTTAGAGCAAAATAACTTTATCTACACCCGCATTATGGCGTACTCTGCCAAGTATGCCAGTGCCTTCTATGGCCCATTCCGCGATGCCGTCGGTTCGGCTAGTAACTTAGGTAAGTCAAACAAGATGACTTATCAGATGGACCCTGCCAATCGTCTCGAAGCCCTACGCGAAGTCGCAGCGGACATTAAAGAAGGCGCTGATTTAGTCATGGTCAAGCCTGGTATGCCGTACCTAGACGTATTGCGCGAAGTCAAAGACGAATTCAAAATGCCGACCTATGCTTATCAAGTCAGCGGCGAATACGCCATGATTAAAGCCGCCGCTCAGAACGGCTGGTTAGATCACGACAAGGTGATGATGGAGTCCTTAATGTGCTTTAAACGCGCAGGTGCCGATGGTATCTTGACTTACTTTGCGATTGAAGCGGCGAAGATTTTGAAGGGTGAAGCATAGTTTATTGTTGAACTGTCGACAAAATATCGGCAGTTCAAGTAAGCCGCTTCGGCCTAATTTAAGCAATAAAGCCTAATTATCCATAAGGCTTGCCTCAAACGCAAAATACTGGCGTGAAAGGCAGGCCTTGATTTTATTGTTGATTAGATTCCTTTGTATTTCAAACAAATAGTCGAGGCTTATTACGCTTTCCTCGTGTCGAAAATAGCACTTTCTAATAATTTAATCCCCATCACGCCCAAGATCAGGCCTGCCGCCTTATCAATATAAAAAGCAATTTTGGCAAATAGTGCTTTAATATTTTTCTGTGACAGAATTAAAATAATAAAGGCATTCCACATAAACACGGCAAAAGTCATCCATACGCCCAAGCCAATCTTAAAGCCGAGGGCTACATCATTGGTCAGCACCACCGAGAATAAGCTGAGATAGAACAAGATATTTTTAGGGTTTGAGATACCTGAAACAAAGCCCGTGATAAATTCTCGCCAGAAGGAAGAGCCCTTCCCAGAATCATTATCTGCATCACTTTGCGCAATAAACGCATAATCTTCGCGCTTACTTCTTAAGGCATGATATGCAATATAGAGAAGAAATAGCGCACCGACTATTTTCAATACACTCATTAGCCATAATGATTTGGCCAAGACTGAAGCAACACCAATAATGCATAAAAAAATATAAATGGCATTCGCGTTGGCTATACCGAAAGCCACACCAAAGGCTTGTGATTTTCGATTCTTCACTGCACTTTTTACGATTAATAAGAAATCAGGCCCTGGGCTGATGAGCGCTAGAAAATGGGCGAGTACAACAGTACTAATAATCGCAAAAATGCCTAATGTCATGATGAGGTATCCTTAGAAGGAAAGATTTTAACATTCCTCTCTCTCAAACCCAAGAAGATTCCCACTGCTATAAAAGAATTACTAAATTCTCTAGCTTGTATTTAGTAAGAAATCCTTATTTTTTGCTGTGCCTTTTATCTTCGATTTGCTTTTCACTTTCTCTTTCTTTCAAAGTTTGCGAGACGCCTTTAATCAGCCTTGAAAAATCAACCGCATTTTTAGTAGTAATAACGGGTTTACCTGTTCGCTTTTCAATATCTTTTCTAGCATTACCAGCAACAGCCCCACCATCACTAGCAACAATTTTATTTTCTGCGAGGCCTTGTGGATTTACTGTATTAGTTAATTCTGTTGTTGTTGCTTCTGCAAGCATATTAAGAACAAGTTCAAGCGTAGACATATTGTCTCTCAAGTTTTCCTTCTTGAGGTTTTTAAACTCTTTATATTGTCTTGTGGTCATCCCACTCCACGCTTTAGAAATTTCATTAGTGAGAATCGCATATTCAGCCCCCTCTTTAACTCCATGATCATGCCACACATCGGTCAATTCTTTTCTAACTTGAATGGCTTGCAAACGCTGATTAATCCATTCTCTTGAATAGCCCTTTTGTAGATATGTTTGCAAAGCCTTTTCAATAGTTAGCTCTGGATCAACAATTTCATCTAGGCGCTCCTTACCCACCTCAGCTAACCACATCTTAAATGGCTCGGCTTTTGGCGAAGGAATAGACTGAATAATACGGAAGATGCCTTGCATAGCAGAAACATCGGTCATTCTCATCTTGCCATCACTGGCTTTCATTTTCAACACGTGACAATTTGTCACGGTTTCATTTCCTTCTTCTTTTAGACGCTGTTTAAGTTTTCTCCAATATGCTGTTGGATTAATACTTTCCGTAAGGGCTCCAACCACATCCACAACCGAGAAATACCAATCTTCCCTTTCATTATCCCAGACCGATCTAATCTCTTTATTTTCAAAGACCTTAATTTCATCCATAATGCAGACTCCCCCTCAATGAATAAATACTATACCTGCCAAATTAGCTGTTGAAAGCAAATATGCTTAGCAATTATTGAACATACATTGTTCATGCTATATGAAATGAATAAACGCCAGAAATACTTTTCACTATCACAAGTAAATATTTAAAAGAAACGAATTGCTTTTGCTAACTAAGGTGATTTTAACCAAGCCAAGCAAGCCATATCGGTACTAACATATAAAGCATCCATGCGCAGTTCTACCAAGTCAGTATATAGGCTCTGTTCCTAAATATGACTTAGATGGAAATAGAACCGAGCCCACTAAACCCTTCGCTTACGCGGATTCGGCAAGAAAGCGGTGGCTAAGCCTAATAAGGGTAGAAAAGCCGTAATACCATACACCCAGAGAATCCCATGCTTATCGGCCAAGACACCGAGTCCCGCAGCACCAAGCCCACCTATACCGAACATAAGACCAAACATCAAGCCTGATACCAGCCCTACTCTGCCTGGCGCCGCTTCTTGCGCGTAGACGACTAGAGCGGCGAAGGCTGAAGACATGACTAAGCCAATGATGCTTGCCAAGATACCCGTCCACACTAAGCCAACATGCGGCAAAGCCAAGGCAAATGGTGCCACCCCAAGAAATGACACCCAGATAACAGCATTGCGCCCAATCCGATCACCCACAGGTCCACCTGCAAAAGTCCCAAAGGCCACAGAAGCTAAGAAGATAAATAAGAAGAGCTGACTTTGTTGCGTGCTTAAACCAAACCGCTCGATTAGGTAAAATGTAAAGTAATTGGTAAAGGAGCCAATATAGATGAACTTGGCAAACATCAAAACACAAATCACCACAATCGCGCGTATCATCGCCGGACGGCTTAAGCCTGCTTGCTGCTGTCGCGCGATGCCTTTTAGCTGAGTTCGACCCTGTGTAAGCGTCCAGCGCGTTACACGAAATAAGACCCACACACCGAAGAGCGCCACCACAACTAGCCAGGCAATGGCGGGCTGTCCATAAGGAATAATAATCGCGGCAGCCAATAAGGGACCAATCGCTGAGCCCGAATTGCCACCGACTTGGAAGGTAGACTGGGCCGTACCGAAGCGACCACCCGAAGCCATTCGCGCCACTCGGGAAGCTTCGGGGTGAAAGGTTGCCGAGCCGACACCAACCACCGCCGCAGCAACCAGCAGCATGGGATAACTACTGGCTGTCGCTAACAGTATGATGCCGAGCAAGGTCACGATCATGCCACTGGGCAAGAGATAGGGCACGGGTCGCTTATCCGTATACAGTCCAATCCAAGGCTGTAATAATGAGGCGGTAATTTGATAAGTTAAGGCAATCATACCAATCTCACCAAAGCTTAAATCAAACTGCCCTTTGAGCATCGGGAAAATCGCCGGCAATACCGCCTGAATCATATCGTTCAAGAGATGCGCTAAAGCCGCCGCACCGACGATCTTCAGGTGGAAGGTAGTTTTCGTATTATCACTTGTGATTGCTGAATCAGCACTGACTAATGAGGTGGTTTTGGTGTGCATAGGAAAGCAATGATGAAAAGGCAAAAAGCGATTGATCATCGGTGCAGATACCGATATCAATCGCCATTGAAGGTCATTATTTATACCAAAAATTTATTTCAAATTAAAAACAGTATAGCTTAATTTGAACGATAACATCGACAGAACGCATTAAGCGCCCGCCGCAGGAATACCATTGCGTCCAGGAAAATCTGGCGCTAAGGCACGTGCATTATCCATCTTCAGCCATAGGCGTAGGAGTTTACGGCGCGCACCGAGCTGCTCAAAATCTTCAAAACTCGTGCGTGAGTGCATCACCGTATAGTTATTACAAAACTGCACATCACCCGGCTCCAACATCATGTCTAAGCGTAAGCGTGGGTCTTGGCTTACATGATCGAATATATCTAGGGCCTCTTTCTGCACACGAGAGACAGGCACATTCATAATTTCATGCCCTAACTCAATGTATGCACGCAGATAACGACCTGCTAGCTTGCCATCCCAGTAACTAAAGATGGGAGAAAGCGAAGGCAAAGCCTCACCGAGATGCGCATAATATGAGGGGTGGTAGAAATAGGATAAATACTCAGGGTACTTTTCCAGAATTTCGTTATATACCGTCGAGAAGCTCACCACACTGCTAAGTCCACCTTGTTTCGCTTTACGAATAGAAAGCAGACCCACCACATCGGACATATCCGTATGGTATGGCAAATACAGATTGGTCTCGTAGACGCGCGTATTCTTATTGTTGATATCACCCACATTCTGCACATGACCCAATAAATCACCACGCGCATTCTGTGTCACAGGCAAGCCAAGATAGACACCAATTAAGTAATACAGGCTGCTCAGCTGCGTCTCATTATATTTGTGGGGATCTAAACCACGAATTAAGAGAAAGCCGTAACCATTCTCCAGCTCTTCAGCAATCGCCGCCATCTCATTTAAGAACTGTTCGTCGTGAATCACCACATCTTCTTTAGAAAAATTAGGTGCTTTAAGTTGCGTCAGCTCCAAGACTTTTAAACCTTGGTCAAGCACATTCAAAGTATGCGCAGAGAGATGGTGAATCCAATCGGTCTTATCGGCAATATCTTGACCAATCCAGGCACATTTATCAGTAATCTTCTCTTTTAAAATCGTATTCATAAGCCTTCTTCATCGAAATCAGTATGTATAGATACAGTTTAACCGCATTTAGTGACAGAGTGTTACATGACGTCTTAGCGCTGTATTATCCTTAGTTGACTGTGCCCTACCTTAAACTAGCGCAGTATTATCCTTCACTGATTGTGCACTCTCTTACACTGTACTCGGTCTTAAACAGTGCCCTGCCTTAAACTAGCGCAGTGCCTGACATCTTAACGCCGAACTGTACTCAGTCTTAAACTGTGCCTTGCCTTAAATTGTGCGCCGTCTTAAACGCTGTCCTTTCTTCAGCAGCACCCAGTCCTAAAATTCTGCTCAGTCTTCACTTCCCTTGCGTAAACCCACTTAAAGATACACAAGCGTAAGATTCCCACTACAATACACAGAAACATAAGGCATTAAATCCGACCTCAATCATTTACTCCTGGAGACCGTATGCTCCCCATCTGGGTCATTCTGGCGTCTTTTACCTACGCGGCCATTCTTTTTATGATTGCCTGGCTGGGCGACCGCTACTCAGTCTATGCACAACGTCCATGGGTGCGGCCTACGGTGTATAGCTTAGCACTGGCGGTTTATTGTTCGTCTTGGACTTTTTACGGGGCCGTCGGCTCGGCAGTGCGCTATGGCTGGGGCTACTTACCGATTTACTTGGGTCCCTTCTTAATGCTCATGTTCGGTTGGCGCTTAATTGAACGGCTCGCCCTGGTCGCTCAATCGCAGAACATCGTCTCCATCGCTGACTTTCTCGCCAGTCGCTATGAGCGCTCACAACGGCTAGCAGGCTTAGTCGCCTTCATCTCCTTAATTGCCGTCGTGCCCTATCTAGCCTTACAATACAAGGCGGTTACGATGAGTCTAACCGTACTCACCGGGCATGATGCACAGACACAAATCTGGGGCGATCCCACCTTATATGTGGCAGCCTTAATGGCGCTTTTCTCAATTCTCTTCGGCACTCGCCAAGTCGATGCCACTGAACACCGTCCAGGCTTAATTTTGGCGGTGGCTTTCGAATCTCTGATCAAAATCTTAGCCTTAGTCTCCGTGGGTATCTTTGCCTTTGTCTGGTCAAATCAACATAATTTTGATATTCATGGAGCGGTTCAGACTCTGGTGATCAATTCACCACCAATAGGCTTTGTTGGTCAAACCTTATTAGCCTTTGTGGCGATTATCTGCCTACCTCGTCAATTTCATGTCGCTATTGTTGAGTGTGGTGATGCCGCCGATATTCGTCGTGCCCGTTGGCTCTTCGGTGCTTATCTCTTACTCATCGGCTTAATGATTCTGCCCATCGCTGCGGTGGGCATTCAGCTATTTGGGGCTTCTGGCGCGGTCCCCGCCGATAGTTTTGTGCTCGCCATCCCCTTATCCCAGAACCAGATGTGGCTTGCCCTGGTTGCCTATATCGGCGGCTTCTCGGCAGCGACGGGTATGGTTATTGTCACCAGTGTCGCCCTCTCTACGATGGTCAGTAATGACTTGATTATGCCGCTCTTATTACGTCGCGGCTGGACGCATCCCTCACAAGTGGATATGTCAGCGACCGTACTATGGATTCGTCGCTTATCCATCTTCTTCTTATCCTTAACTGCCTATGTTTACTACCTTGGCAGTGGTCGTGATACGGCCCTCTCCGCCTATGGCTTAATGACCTTCGCCGCCGTGGCGCAATTTGCCCCCGGCTTAATTGGTGGTTTATATTGGCAGAATGCCAGTCGTCGAGGGGTTGAGCGCGGACTTTTGCTCGGTTTTGCCGTCTGGACCTATACACTCTTACTCCCTGCTCTCTCGGCATCGGGGTGGTTTTCATCAGGGTGGATTGAAGAAGGCCCATTCGGTTTCATCTGGCTCAGACCTTATCAACTGTTTGGCTTGGACATCGGCGACCCCTTAACCCATGGCACCTTCTGGTCACTGTTACTCAACACCACCATTTTCCTCTTGGTTTCGGTGAAAAAGGGACCGAGCCTCAGTGAACGCCTGCGTGCTAAACCCTTCTTGCATCCCTATGCTCAGCACCAACGCGGGCTCGACTCCACAACATGGAAGGGGAATGTTCTGGTGAAAGATTTAATCACCTTGGCCGGCCGTATTGTCGGCGAAAGCAAGGCGGAATGGTCATTTAGCAATCAAGCCAAGCAGCGCGGACTAGTCATCGATGAACATTTACGTGCCGATAGTCAATGGATTCAATATACCGAGTTACTGCTTGCCGCCGCTGTCGGTGCTGCCTCAGCGCGCCTCTTGCTCACCAGCGCCTTGCGCGGCTCGGGCATGGAAGTCGCTGCCATTGTTTCTATCTTAGATGAAGCAGGCCAGGAACTTCGCTTTAATCGTGACATTCTATTAGCCACTTTAGAGAATCTGGACCAAGGCGTCAGCGTGGTCGACTCGCAGATGCGCTTAGTCGCTTGGAATCAACGCTACCAACAAATCTTTAATATCCCACCCGGGATGCTGTATGTTGGCCGCCCCATAGCCGACTTAATTCGCTTTGCTGCCAAGATTGATAAAACACCCATGCTCAATGAGCAAGCCCTAGAGGACAATATTCGCAAGCGCTTAGACTTGATGCGTACTGGCACCTCCTACTCGTTTCAGCGGATTTTAAATAATAATCGGGTGATTGAACTACGCGGTCGCCCCTTGCCTGGCGGTGGCTATGTCTCAAGCTACACCGATGTCACCGAATACAAGCGGGTCGAAAAGGAACTGCTCGAAATCAACGAGCATCTTGAACAACGCGTCGCTGAACATACGCAAGCAGTTGAGAAGGCACAACAATCACGCACCTATTTCTTAACTGCCGTCAGTCACGATGTCTTGCAGCCGATTAATGCCGCACGCCTATTCGCCTCTGCCCTACACGAATCGCATGAAGCGCGCGAGATGCAACACCTAGCAGACCGCGTCGATGCCTCACTGCAAGCGGCAGAAGACTTACTTGAAGGACTCTTAGATATCTCACAGCTAGAGACGGGGGCACTTAAGCCAGAAATTACTGTCTTTGATGGGCGCCAGATGCTGCAAGAGCTACTCGAGCAATACGCCCCCTTAGCCAAGCGCCGCAAGCTACGCTTAACGATCCATATGCGCCCGCTCTATATCCGCAGTGATCAGCGCTTAGTACGTCGCGTTATACAGAACTTCTTAGCCAATGCCTTGCGCTATACCCGTGAAGGACGCGTGATTCTCGCTGGGCGTCTGCGTGGCGAGATGGTTGAATTTCAAGTCTGGGATACGGGCCAAGGTATCCCACCACACCACTTGGAGCGCATCTATGATGAGTTCCATCGTTATGAACAGAATTTCGACTGGGGTGAGCGTGGTCTAGGACTGGGCTTATCGATCTGTCAGCGCATCTCCTCTCTCTTAGAGCTGCCACTTTCTGCTCAATCGACCTTGGGTAAAGGCAGTATGTTTAGCATCCAGGCCCCCTTAGCGAAGAAAGAGGATATCGTCATACCCCCACCCACAGATAAGACCGCGCTGGACTTGCCCTTACTCGGTCTAAAAGTCTTATGTCTGGATAATGATGGTGAAATTCTGCTCGGTATGCAGACGCTTTTATCTAAATGGGGCGTTGAGGTTATTACTGCTAGTACGATTGACGAAGCCTTAAGTAAGATGAGCCTAGAGCCGCATGTCCTCTTGGTGGATTATCATCTACATGATCGCTTAGATGGTTTAGATAGCTTGGATGCTTTACGCGAGAATGCGCGCCATCTACATGGAGCCTTATTGACCGCGGATGGCAGTGATGCGTTGCGCCAACAAGCTCGTCAACGGGGTTATCTGGTGCTGACTAAGCCAGTTAAACCCGCCTCATTACGTTCGTTCTTAAGCGCGCATCACCGTAAAAATTAAAGCAAATAATTAAAATGATTTAGGCTAAAAATAAATGCATCATTAATAGAGTAGCAAGCCAAATTTAAAGCCATTTGCATTTGCTAGGCTACTATTAGCAAGTTTATTGCCAAGCAACCGCAATGGCCGCTCACTCGCTGATTAGAAATCAGCTGGACTCTCCATGTCCTGTAAACCCAGTTGATAAGCGATTAAGACCGCTTGAGTGCGATTATTGACACCCAATTTACGCAAGATAGCGGTCATATGAGTTTTGATGGTCGCTTCAGATACCCCCAACTCATAAGCAATCTGCTTATTCAGCTGACCTGTACTCACCATCTGTAAGACACGAAATTGTTGGGGTGTCAGTTCACGCAATAACTTAGCGGCTTCCACTTCCGCTGGGCTAATCACAGGCGTCTGTACGGCGTGCTTGGGCAACCAAATCTCACCCATGAGAATCTTCTCTAAGGCGCAACTTAAGGTATCAGTATCGGCAGATTTAGGAATGAAGCCCATCGCCCCGTGATCAACGGCGCGACGCATTAAGGCTGGGTCTTCTTGGGCCGAAATAATCACGATCGGCAGTTGAGGGTAGTGTGTTCGTAAATACACCAACGCACTAAAGCCCGCCGCACCTGGAATATTTAAATCAAGTAAGAGCACATCGGCATCAGAGCGCTCATCCGCTAGTGCGTACAAGGAGCTAATATTATGCGCTTCATGAATGCTTGCTGATGGATACAGTCGAGAAATTAAGCCGCGCAATGCTTCGCGAAACAAGGGATGGTCATCAGCAATCAGTAATTCATTCATAGCGCGCCTATCATACAAAAAAGGGGAGCTAAAAAGCTCCCTTATCATGTTAACCCAAACTAGGTATTAGTGTGCGCTAGCTTGACTTGCACCTAAACCCGTTTGACTACGTACTGTGAGCGCATCGAAAGCTGCCTTCTCTTTCGCCGCATCAGCACTTTTATCAAGTACAGAGAACAACCAGATCGCAAAGAAAGCGAGTGGGATTGATAAGATACCCGGATTCGGGAATGGTGTGATTGGCTCTGCATAGCCGAATACATCAACCCATACGGTTTTACTTAAGACTACCCAAACAGTCGCTGTAATGAGACCTAAGAATCCACCAATTGTAGCACCTCGTGTGGTGCAACCACGCCAAGAAATAGAAAGCACTAAAACTGGGAAGTTAGAGCTCGCCGCAATCGCGAAAGCCAGACCCACCATGAAGGCCACGTTCTGATTTTCAAAGATAATACCTAAGATAATCGATAAGACACCTAAAGAAATCGTTGATAAGCGAGAGATACGCATTTGTTTCTCTTCGGTCGCTGTCTCTTTCGCGAATACGTTAGCATACAAGTCATGCGAAATCGCTGCTGCACCCGCTAAGGCTAAGCCTGCCACTACCGCCACAATCGTCGCAAACGTTACCGCCGCTAAGAAACCAAGTAGCAAGTGACCACCCACCGCGTTCGCTAAGTGTACCGCCACCATATTCGTGCCACCAATAAGGCTCTTGAGCATATCAAAATTACCTTGGGCATCCGTGATATAGAACTCAGGGTGACGTACCAAGAGTGCAATCGCACCAAAACCGATGATGAAGGTCAAGATATAGAAGTAACCAATAAAGCTACTGGCCCAAATCACTGATTTACGTGCTTCTTTGGCGTTAGCAACGGTGAAGAAACGCATCAAGATATGTGGCAAACCTGCCGTACCGAAGGCCAAGGCAATACCTAAAGACAGAGCATTCAGCGGATTGCTACTGACCGATGATCCAGGCGCCAAAATATCACGACCTGTTGGATGAATATCCACCGCTTCTTTCAGCAATTGATCAGGGCTAAAGCTGAAGGCTTTCAAGACCAAGAAGGTCATTAAGGTAGCACCGAACAACATCAATACGGCCTTAATGATTTGTACCCATGTGGTGGCTGTCATACCACCGAAGGTAACATAAACCATCATCAATGAACCAACAATCAATACCGCTGTGGTGTAGTTAATATTAAATAACAAGACGATTAACTTACCTGCACCTACCATCTGTGCAATTAAGTACAGGGCAATAATCAGGAGAGAAGCACTCGCTGCAAGTACACGCATAGGGGTCTGCTTTAAGCGGAAAGCGGTTACGTCAGCAAAGTTATAACGACCTAAGTTACGTAAGCGCTCAGCGATCAGGAACATCACCACAGGCCAACCAAACATAAAGCCAATCGCATAAATCATGCCATCAAAACCACTGACATACACCATACCTGCAATCCCTAAGAAGGAAGCTGCAGATAAATAGTCACCGGCAATCGCAAGACCGTTCTGAAAACCAGAAATACCACCACCGGCGGTATAGAAGTCAGCCGTGGTCTGTGTGCGACGAGCCGCCCACCAGGTAATACCCATGGTACCGGCAATAAAGATTAAGAACATAATAATGGCCGACATATTCGGACCGCTGGCTGGTGCTGCGTATGCTACTGAGCTTGAAGCAGCCAGGAGAAATAAAGAGGCTAGACTTTTATTCATTTCTGAATCTCCCGAATCACTTCTTCTAATAGAGGGTCAAAGATCTTGTTAGAAATATAGACATAGGCAATGATAAGAACACTCGCGCTGACCAAAACTAAAGTCGCCGTGAGTACACCAATGCTCATTGTCATACCACCAATCGCTTGACCAAATAATTCAGGGTCAAAAGCCAGGGTCAAAATAAAGCCCGCATAAATAATCAGAGTGATGATGAAAAATATCGTACTAATTCGACTACGACGGCGAACTAGCTCTTGATATTTAGGATTCCGCATCACCTCTGCGACCATGTCGCTAGATGCACTCATAATTGTCTCCTTAAGAGTTTTTTCAGTAAAGGTATTCTTAATGGTGTCTGTCTACACGCTTTAAACTTAGCGTTACCAAGCAAAAAGGCACGTCTACACACTTAGCACCTAGCATACGGTTGCGACTCTTATTTGAATACACGACTTTGGTTGTAGATTCGGCAAAATCGTCCTATAGATAACCCTAATATCCGCTTAAAAACTAGGGTTTTTACGGGGAAGTTTGCGATTTTACAGGCTTGCTTTTTTGGGCCGCCGAATCGCAGTCGTGCAGGCGAGCACGGCCTATTGCTCTATACCTTATAAGTATGATTTTTAGACATATATAGTCTTAGACAGCTCAAGTATTTCAGGCCACAATATACGACTACCGATAAAAAATATAATTTCTGCGTACTAAGAAACAATAAGCGTCAAGCCTAATTAGTCAGACACTGACACAATGCCTTCCATCTAAGGAGATTCCATGAAAAATTTTACCCGCTCGATTAAATCATTCAGCCTCGCTGCACTTAGCGCTGCTACTCTATTCGGCGCTCAAGCTCACGCGGCTTACCCTGAGCGAACCGTAACATGGATTGTGCCCTTCCCTCCTGGTGGTGCGATGGACGTGATTGCTCGTACACTTGGTGAAGCAATGGGCAATGAGTTAGGTCAATCATTCGTGATTGAGAATAAACCTGGCGCAGGCGGCAATATTGGCGCCTCACAAGTGGCCAAAGCTAAACCTGATGGCTACACGATTATGATTGTGGCTAATGGCATGGCGGTCAATCCTTCACTCTACAAATCACTTAACTACGATCCGATTAAAGATTTTGAGCCGATTTCATTGCTGGCTGATGTGCCTAACGTCTTGGTGACACAAGCGACACGTAATGATATTAATTCAGTGCAAGACGTCATCGAGCAAACCAAAGCTAATCCAGGTAAGTACAGCTATGCCTCAGCGGGTATCGGTACATCGATTCACTTAGCGGGCGCGCTATTCACCTACTTAAGTAAGACTGATATTCTGCACGTACCGTATCGCGGTAGTGGTCCAGCTGTATCCGATCTATTAGGCGGCCAAGTCGACTATATGTTTGACAGCATTACCTCGGCTAAACCGCATATTGATGCAGGTAAATTGAAAGTCTTAGGAATTACAACTGCTAAGCGCTCTGCCACCCTACCTGATGTACCGACCATCGCCGAAAGTGGTCTAGAGGGTTACGAGCTACGCCCTTGGTTTGGTACATTTGCACCAGCAGGCACACCGCCTGAAGTGATCGACACACTGAATAAAGCCATGCTCAAAGCGATGGATTCGGAAAAAGTGAAAACCACCTTCGCTACCATCGGCGCTGAGAAAATCGGCAGCAGCCCTGCTGAGTTGAAAACTTACTTAGCCGACGAAACCGAAAAATGGCAAAAAATTATTCAAGAAACGGGTATTTCTGCTAATTAATACGGGCGATTAAACACTAGCGCTTGGTAAGGCAAATCTATTCGTGACAATGCGCTAGCTTGGACGGATTGTCCATGCCCACCACTTAACAGGCTAAGCTGGCTTGGATTTCCAAGTCGCCTTAGCTTTTTTATGTTCGCTGACTTTTTCATGTTCGCTGACTTTTTCATGCTCACTGACTTTTTATTGTATTTTCCAGTTGATTGAACCCGTGCCTTGCCAGTCGTGTTTCCTTTCTCAGCAACTCAGCTTTTTAAACCCCATCTTTATTGCACAAACGCTCTCTATCTCCCTAGTCATTCAACACTAGCCCGCCTCTTAAGGTTACAGCTGATTACATTTAAGCAGTAAGACGTGTTTCTTTTGCGTATTATCATGCTTAATGCACCGCATTTCGTTTATGATGGTGGCTAGCTTTATTCTCCTAACAATGAGGTGTACAACATGAGAATTTTCATTGGTTATGATAGTCGTCTATTAGGTGATCGTTTTGCTGAGTTCAAGAAAATTATCGATCAGAATTTCCCCAACCGCTGGCATAGCTTTGATACCAGTTATATCGTGTCCACTGATCTCTCTGTCTTACAAGTGAGAGACCTCTTATTACCTGCCTTAAATACCAATGATTCCGTGTTGGTTGCAGAGCTTGGCAAAGAATGGTTAGGCATCGGTCTATCTGAGAAGAATCGCAATCTCCTGGACGGTATTAATTACGCTTAATATGTTGAGCAATATATGATAACCGTTGACGTCTCAACAGCATAAGCAGATGAGACTGAACACGCTAAGCAATACAAGATGCTGAGAGAATGCTTCCTCGCAATACCTCAGCATTAGATTTCTCAGTGCTTATCTTTTTAATAGGTTATAACGAATGAACTCTGCTCCTCAAGCCATTCTTATGTACAGTACCGTGCCTGATTTACTCGTGGCCAAGCGTATTGCCCATGAGCTTGTTGAGGAGCATCTTGCGGCTTGTGTGAATATCGGTGCTCAAGGGCTGTCTTTATATATGTGGCAAGACTCCTTAGAAGGAAGTGAAGAAATTACCTTGACCATCAAGACCAGTCTGCACGCCCGACAAGCGTGTATGGATAAGCTCCTTGAGATGCACCCATACGATTTACCAGAAATTATTGTGCTACCGATTATCGGTGGGCATCCTGACTATATTAAATGGATAGCGCAGCAAACTCGCTCTCCAGAAAATCCTCTATGATTACACGTTTTTTCTCCGCCTTAGTCATTAGCCTGGGCCTATTATTATCCTCACTCGCTTTTGCCCAAGACACCGAGTTCTTGCATCCTGAAGAGGCGTTCCAATTAAGCGCTGAAATCACTGATGGGGCGCAAGGACAAGAGCTTTCTTTAATCTTCAGTATTGTGCCTGAGTACTATATGTATCGCGAACAGTTTAAGTTGTCCGTGGTAGATGCTGAGATTATCGATGGTGTACCTGAGGAGCTGTCTAAGGCCTTATTAGGAGAAACGGTCTATCCCGAAGGCCTAGTTAAATTTGACCCGACGTTCAATAAGGACCTCGAGGTTTACTATCAACAAGCTTTACTCACAACGCCGCTCTTAAAGCCAGTACAAGCCTTCACTCTAGAGGTCACGGCACAAGGTTGTGCCGATGCGGGGCTATGCTACCCGCCGATGTATTTCTATATCCCTATCACCCCGACCAGTACAGGTTATGAGATATCGCTGCCGAAACAAGCTGACGGCTTGGTTAAAGTAGCCGCCGCCGAAGAACAGCTTGTCTTAGAGGAAGAAGCGAATGAAGGTGCTGGAACCTCTGGCTTAACGGCTTCAAGCAGTGCCAGTACTAGTAGTGGCGTAGACTTGTTTAATGCGGGTGACACCGAGATCGCAGGCTGGTTAAATCAAGCCAATATCTGGAGTATGTTAGCGATCGCTTTTGCCCTAGGCTTGGCCTTATCATTCACGCCTTGCGTACTACCCATGCTGCCGATTTTATTATCGATCATCGTTGGTAGTAAACCGCAAGATGGCAACAAAGTCTCACCCTACCATGGTTTACGCTTAACCTTAATGTATGTTTTAGGCACCTCAATTGTCTACACCGTCTTAGGCATTGTTGCGGCTTCAATCGGTGCGGCACTCGCTAACTGGATTCAGAATCCTTGGGTCTTAAGTATTTTTGCCCTCTTCTTGGTGGCCTTCGGGATTGCCATGTTTGGCAGCTTCACCTTTCAGATGCCCGCCTCAGTTCAGACCAAGCTAAATAACTTCATGAATAAGCTCCCTGCAGGTCAGATGGGTGGTTCATTGATTATGGGCATGGTATCCGCACTGATTTGTGGTCCTTGCGTTGCGGCCCCCCTGGCCGGGGTCTTATTATTTATCTCCCAGACTGGCGATGTCGTCAGTGGTGGCTTAATTCTCTTTGTCCTAGCCTGGGGCCAGGGCGCTTCTCTCTTGCTCTTAGGCTCAAGCTCTGGTGCTTTATTGCCTAAGTCTGGCCAATGGATGAATACCGTGAAGTATGTCTGCGGTCTGCTCTTATTTGCCGCCGCTTTATGGATGGTGATGCCGCTGCTACCTGCATGGTTACCAATGATTCTCTGGGCGCTATTGGCTTTTGCCTTCGCTTGGGTAGTGGGTAGCTTTAAGGGCTATCGTCCGATACCAAGTATTTGGGCACTTATCGTTAAGTTTATTGGCTTGGCGGCTTTTGCCTGGGGGGTGTTATTACTGGTCGGTCTATCTATGGGTTCGCGCAGTGTGATCAGCCCACTCACCGTGCATGAATACAGTAGTGAGGCTACACAATTTACCCGTGTCAGCACGCTCGCTGAGTTAGAGAATGTATTAAGCCAGACGGATAAGCCGGTTATGCTGGACTTCTATGCCGACTGGTGCATCTCTTGCCGCGAGATGGAAAGCTTTACCTTCACCGAGGCCAATGTCAAAGCTAAGATGGACCAGATGTTATTGCTACAGGTCGATGTCACCAAGAATAATCGTGATGACCGTGCCTTATTAAAGCGCTTCAAGCTCTTCGGTCCGCCAGGGATAATCTTCTTTGATAAGACCGGCAAAGAACTCGGCCATGTGCGCGTGATTGGTTTCCAGAATGCGGAGCGATTTGCCCAAAATCTGGATAAAGTATTAGCGGAATAAGCTAAGTCGCAAAGAGTGAATTAAGCAGAGAGTTAAAGCCTTATTAAAGATCCAGATCAATATGCCCGCCCGTACAGCTACGTGACACGCAAATCATCATGGCATCTTGACGCTGCTTCTCCTCATCGGTGAGATACACGTCACGGTGAATAATATCGCCACTCAAGACCTTGGTATAACAGGTACCACACACACCTTGCTCACATGATGTTTCTACTTTCACTTCATTCTCTCGTAGCACATCGGCAATACTCACACCGGCAGGGATATTGAAGGTCTTGCCTGACTTCACTAAGCCCACGGTAAACTCAGACTCATTGGCATGATCAAGTGGGTTGGTAAAGACTTCACAATGCAGTTTAATCTGCGGCCATTGCTTCTCATTCAACACTTCTTGCAGAATATGTAGCATGCCCAAAGGGCCACAGAAATACACATGAATTTCATCTTCGGTCGAATCGTATATAACTTTCGTCAGTAAATTGGTAAGTTCATCTTTAAGATACTTCGGCTCAAAGCCTTGGTAAAAGTAGACTGGCTTGAATTTCTCAAGATAGTCCACAAAGCCACGTGAGAGAGGATTACGCACAAAATCATGCACCTCATACGGCAACCCTTGGCGATGCACCTCATCAATCATAGAAATGAGTGCCGACATACCGACGCCAGCACCAATAAACACACCGCCCACATCAGGGACTAATTTAAAGTTATTAAAAGGGGCTGAGATTTCCAAGGTCATACCGACCTCAACATCCTCATGCATGCTGGTCGAGCCACCAAGCGACTCTTGCTCCAACAGAACCGCGATTTCAATTTCTTGCGCCTCAGCACGGCAACGCACCAAGGAGAATTGACGAATCAAGCCCACAGGGGTCTTGACTTCAATGTAGGAGCCAGGAATTACGTTCAAAAAGCGTGTATAGGAAGGTAAGAATAGACGGAATAACTTAATACGCTCAGCCATTTCAGAGATATGAACTACACGTGCTGGCAACCAGCGTAAGTGATTAGCTTGCATTATGCGACTCCTGCCTTAAATATGAATGTTTAGTTTCAGTTATTGTATCAGTTTCTCATCATCGTGCTATTGGCTGACAAGTGCTATTAATGAGCCTAGGGGGTGATGAAGATGCTTTATACGTCTTGGAGCGTATGGTACGACCCGTCAATCTAGACGCATCAAACCAACTATTTTCAACGATTTCACAACATCCATTAGATCAATATCCTATAACCTTATAGTAATTCCTGCATGTATATAACCATTGCTCTCTATGATAATGCATCTTAATAATTAGATGTTATATGTTTTTAATTATTTGATATTTAGACTATTGTCTCAAAATTCCTAGAATGAATTCCTGAACCTTTCACTTCATTACAGGAATGCATTCCGCCTAATAAGCAATGCACTAAATTCAATGGCAGCAGTTTTATCTTCAACCATCAATATTGAATACTTAAACCAAGATTTCGAAATTCGTCCTTTTGACAACACCTTCGGTGCGGAAATTCTCAATCTCGACTTGTCGCGCCCACTCTCTGATGAGGATTTTAAGCGTGTACACCAAGCGCATCTTGAACATCACGTGATTGTCTTTCGCCAGCAAAACATTAGTCCTGCCCAACAAGTGAGCTTTAGCCGTCGTTTTGGTCCCTTGCAAAAACATGTACTCTCACAATTTGCTTTAGAAAATCATCCTGAGGTTTTAGTTATTTCAAATATTAAGAAAAATAACAAGGCCATTGGCTTAGTGGATGCGGGTTACTTCTGGCACTCTGATCTTTCTTACCTACCTACGCCAAGCCTAGGTTCACTCCTGTATGCACAAGAGCTACCGCGTATCGGTGGTGATACCCTATTTGCTGACCAACATGCTGCCTACGATGCCTTACCGCAAGACTTACGTGAGCGCATTGAGTTTCTCCATGCCGAACACTGGTACTTAACCCGCTATGAGGAATTACTTGCTCGTAACCCTTGGCGTCCAAAACTGACTCAAGAGCAAATTGATCAAGTAAAACCTGTCGTACACCCAATTGTACGCACCCATCCTGAAACTGGTCGCAAGGGCTTGTTTGTGAGCGAGCACTTCACCACACGCATCATTGGTTTATCTGAGAACGAAAGTCGCGAGATTCTCGCTGAACTCTTCCATTACAGTACCCTGCCACAGTTTATCTATCGTCACCAATGGCAAGAGCACGATATTGTGTTCTGGGATAACCGATCGGTCTTACATCTCGCTACTGGAACACCCGCACACTTACGCCGTAAGTTGTACCGCACAACGGTCGAAGGCACAGTACCATTTTAATAGGGTAGATAGTATCTATATAAACTATATATCTTGAAATCACTTCGTGATAAGTGCCTTATTAAGGCAATAACATGCATATATGTCATTGAATAAGCGTTTGCATCCTTATCACGGCTTTCATAAACCACAAATACATCTCAATACAACAGGGTCAATTATGAACACAATCAAGGGTATCAAGGCCATACTTATTAGCGCCTTAAGTCTAATCGGCGCGACCAATACGGCGTATGCTGAAGGCAAAATCCGCATTGCGCAACAATTTGGCATTCCTTATCTCAGCTTGGATATTATTCGTCCGCAAAAACTCATTGAAAAATATGGCAAAGAGCAAGGACTCGATATTCAGGTGGACTGGCAACAACTCTCGGGCGGTCCAGCCATGAACGAAGCCCTACTCGCCAATTCGCTCGATATTGTGTCTGCTGGTGTACCTCCCTTCTTGACTTTATGGGATCGCACGCATGGTAAGCAGAATGTAAAAGCGATTGCCTCACTGGGCAACTTCCCTAATTATTTGCTCACTAGCAATCCTAATATCCAGTCACTCAAGGACTTTAGTGCGAAAGATCGGATTGCTTTACCTGCGGCAGGCACGAGCTATCAAGCACGCATTTTACAGATTGGTGCAAGCAAAACCTTCGGCCCTGATAAGTACCAACAATTGGATGCTATCACGCAGACGCTGTCACATCCTGATGCTTCAGCCGCCTTAATTTCTGGGGGTTCAGAGATCAATAGTCATTTCTCTACCGCCCCATTCCATAAGCAAGTACTGCAAGCGAATCCCCAGGTACGTCAACTTCTGACCTCTTATGATATTTTAGGTGGACCTACCACACTCAGTGTCTTATACACCACGGAGAAGTTCCGCGAGAGTAATCCTAAAACCTACCAAGCTTTTTACCAAGCGCTGAATGAGGCAGTTAACTTTATTCAGCAGCAGCCTGAGCAAGCGGCGGCCATTTTTATCCAAGAGCAGAAATCTAAGCTTTCACCCGAGACTGTGCTTGAAATCATTAAGGATGGCGATAATCAATTTACCCTACAGCCACAAAATACTTATCAATTTGCCGAATTACTGCAGCGCTTAGGCGTGATTAAGAATCGTCCCGAATCTTGGCAAGATTATTTCTTTGCTGAAGCCACAACGTTAGGAGGTAGCTAGAGATGACTTGGTCTTTAAGCTTAAATCGCTTTCGACTGCCTGCGTTCTTACAAGGCAAAACTACTCGCCAAGGTGGACAGGGGGCATCGTTACAAGCTCAACTAAATCGCCCATGGCAGCAGAAAGATTTAAATCAGCGACATGGAAGAAATAAGCAGGTCAGCTCTCTGCAGCGTCAGGCTCAGCTTAAACCATTGCAAGGCACGCCTGGGCAATCTGATATTGACGCTAGCCTTGTAGAGAGTATAGATAAGGTCTTATTTGATGATCTCGTACCCGTTCCGCACGAGCATGGGCATACGCAAAGCAATGCGCTTAAACCCATTCTTGAAGTTGATCGTGTCAGTTTAGAATATCGCACGCCCCAGCAGATTGTCAGGGCCACGCATCAGGTCAGCTTTGATGCCTACGAAGGTGATCGCATTGTCTTACTCGGTGCGTCAGGTTGTGGCAAATCCAGTCTACTAAAAGCTATTGCAGGTTTTATCCCGCCTAGCGATGGTGCTATTCGCCTTGATGATCAGGTCGTTAAGGGACCCGGTGCTGACCGCATCGTGGTGTTTCAAGAGTTTGACCAATTACCCCCTTGGAAAACAGTACTAGATAATGTTATGTTCCCACTTTTGGCCACCGCGCATCTCGCTAAGAAGGAAGCGCAGGAACGAGCGCTCTACTATATTGCTAAGGTCGGTCTAGCAAAATTTGCCCATGCATATCCGCATACACTATCGGGTGGCATGAAGCAACGCGTTGCCATTGCACGGGCGCTGGCGATGCATCCGCGCATCCTCTTAATGGATGAGCCTTTTGCTGCGCTAGACGCCTTAACACGCCGCAAGATGCAAGAAGAATTACTGCAGCTTTGGCAAGAAGTGAAGTTCACCCTGGTATTTGTCACCCATTCGATTGAAGAGGCACTTGTTGTCGGCAATCGGATTGTTGTGCTCTCACCGCATCCAGGTCGCGTGCGCGCAGAAATTAATAGCCATGACTTCAGCTTAAATAGCTTGGGTAGCCCAGATTTTCAATTTCAGGCACAACGAATTCATGATTTATTGTTTGAAGATCCCTATGCTTCAATATCAGGGAATGCGGCAACAAATACTCAAGCGAGCCTAGATAAAGAGCTTACTGGGTCGAAGAATTTACTTAATAAGGCTGACCTGCAGAACTCCTCTGCTATGACGAGCCATACATCTCAAGAAACTATCAAGCAGACAGTTATTGATAAAGTAGTATTGGATACCAAGAACTTACTTGATAAACCTTACGTGGAGAACGCCTCTGCGACAACAAGTCAAACATCACATGAGTTCAGCTTGCGTGCAAGGAGAGTCGCATGAGTACACATAATCCACCGATTCGTCCCGAATACGAATTTAAGCTAAGTCCTCTCGTCGATCTACCGACTGAGCGCTCCTTGCCCTTGTTAAGCCGCCTTTGGCAGCAAAGCGGTCTGCGTAAGCTCTTTATTCTTGCCTTACTCGCCATGACGTGGGAGTTACTTGCGCGCTGGCAAGACAATGATCTCCTTTTACCCAGTTTTATCGCTACCATGAGTGCACTCTGGGAAGGCATCGTCACCGGTGAGCTGATTGATAAAGCTAGCATCTCACTTGGTGTTCTATTACAGGGTTATTTATTCGGCATTGTCAGCGCCTTTATCCTTACCGCGCTAGCGGTGTCTACGCAATTTGGTCGAGACCTGCTCTCTACCCTTACCTCCATGCTTAATCCCTTGCCAGCAATTGCTTTATTGCCTTTGGCGCTGCTTTGGTTTGGCTTAGGCCAGGCAAGTCTAATCTTCGTCTTAGTGCATTCGGTCTTATGGCCGCTTGCCTTAAATACCTATAGTGGTTTTCAAGGTGTGCCCTTATCCTTACAGATGGTGGGCCGCAATTATGGCTTAAGTGGCCTATCCTATGTTGCTAAAATTCTTATCCCGGCAGCCTTGCCCGCAATTCTTTCAGGTTTAAAAGTCTCTTGGGCTTTTGCCTGGCGTACGCTTATTGCTGCTGAGCTAGTATTTGGTTCTGCTTCAGGCAAGGGCGGCTTAGGTTGGTATATTTATATGAACCGTAATGAGCTCTACACCGACAAAGTGTTTGCTGGTTTAGCCTTGGTTGTGATGATTGGCTTATTGGTTGAGAGTATCGGCTTTCGTACGCTTGAGCGCTTAACCATTCAACGTTGGGGTATGGTGCGATAAGAAAAGGGACGAGGTTTTGCCGCTTCTTCTGATAAGTGCTTTACGTAACGAAGCTCTTTTTCGGTGAGTGACACTGTTGCCGCTGCTCGAAATGGGTTACTAACTGACTGATACATAAAAAACACGCTTAAATAATTAAGCGTGTTTCTCTATTCTAACGATGTATTGTGTGGGCAATACTTAATCGGTACTTAGGCAGCGACCAAAGTTTTAAGCTTCAATATTTCGAGTTGAAATTAAACTTCAAACCCAAACAATAAAACATTAAACTTAAACCAGCTTCAGCTCTAGCGCCGATATAAATAATTACTCAGCGTCAGCTACGTCGCCAGCTTCAGGACGATCAACTAGTTCCATGAATGCCATAGGAGCGTTGTCACCTTGACGGAAGCCCATCTTAAGCACACGTGTGTAACCACCGTTGCGCTCTTTATAGCGAGGACCGATAACGTCAAATAATTTAACAACGGCATCACGATCACGTAAGCGAGCAAATGCTAAACGCTTGTTGGCTAAAGTTGGTTCTTTAGCTAAAGTGATTAGAGGCTCGATAACACGGCGTAATTCTTTGGCTTTAGGCAATGTTGTTTTGATAGCTTCATGCTCGATCAAAGATACAGACATGTTGCGGAACATAGCCAAGCGATGGCTGCTAGTACGATTTAATTTACGTAAACCACTACGGTGACGCATAATATTTCCTTTTGAATCTAAAGTTTTTGGTAGCTAAATAACCACCAGTGAATCGGTTCTTCTATCCTTCAAGATGTTTGTCCTGATGGCGGTCCGATTTGGTTTATATCGACTCACTGAACCATTCAGTGAGTCCATTTTCTTTACAACTTAGTTTACTCTTAATCTATGAATAACTTAATTGATTAAACGAGCAATTAAGGACGCTCTAAACCTGCTGGTGGCCAGTTCTCTAGTTTCATACCGAGAGATAGACCGCGGGCTGTAAGCACATCTTTAATTTCGTTAAGTGACTTACGACCCAAGTTAGGTGTTTTAAGAAGTTCGTTCTCTGTACGTTGAATAAGATCACCAATGTAGTACACATTCTCAGCTTTCAAGCAGTTAGCTGAACGAACTGTTAATTCGAGATCATCAACAGAGCGTAACAAGATTGGATCGATCTGTGGTGTGCCACGTGCTGGTGCTTCGTAGGCTTCAGTTGCGCCTTCGAGTGCAGCAAATACAGAGATTTGGTCCATTAGAATACGAGCAGATTGACGCACCGCTTCTTCAGGGGTGATAACGCCATCAGTTTCAATATCTAATACTAATTTGTCCAAGTCAGTACGCTGTTCAACACGAGCACTTTCAACTTCGTAGCTTACGCGACGGATTGGGCTGAAAGATGCGTCCAAAACGATACGACCTAATGTGTGCTGACGGTCTTCCATCAAGGCACGCACGTTACCTGGTACATAACCACGACCTTGCTCAACTTTAATGGTCATTTCTAATTTACCATTCTCAGTTAAATGAGCGATTTCATGATTAGGATTAATGATTTCTACATCGTGCGGAAGCTCGATATCACTCGCTAATACTGGGCCCGAGCCAGATTTATTGAGGACTAATGTCACTTCTTCACGATTGTGTAATTTGAAAACTACGCCTTTTAAGTTTAGAAGAATCTCAACGACATCTTCCGTAACGCCTGGCAAGCTCGAGTATTCATGTACAACACCGTTAATCGTTACTTCAGTTGGCGCATAACCTGTCATTGAAGACAGAAGAATGCGACGTAAGGCATTACCTAAGGTGTGACCAAAACCGCGTTCAAACGGTTCCATAACCACTTTCGCATGGTTATCAGAAATAGCATTCACGTTAATTGTACGTGGCTTTAAGAAAGCTTGAGACATTATCAATTCCTTTTCAATACCCTCGGCTCGTTACACCGATAAGGCTGATGGATGAACAAAAAAGTGGAGAAATTTATTGCTACGACTGGCTTATGCTTCACAGTGCTTACAAATACATCCCTGGGTAAACACTCCTAGCCTACATCCATTGGCTTATTAGTAAGCAGATGATAGCGGGGGCTTATGATTGCACTGGCCTTGCATATGTTAGTCATATACATGCTAGTCATGTATAGGCTAGCCATATGTATTATTGCGAGCAAATTTAGTAGCAAAGCGTAATATTATACCCTTTTTCTTTGTGATTACAAAGACTTAAGTGATAATTTCCGCATATTTGGGATAAAAAAACACAGCAAGATAAACTTGCTGTGTTTCTTCAGTCGTGTGCATCTCTGAAATACTTCAATATATCGCTTAAATATATCAATGCATTGCTTAAATACGTAAACGTATTAACGAGAATACAATTCAACAACGAGAGATTCGTTGATGTCACGAGCTACGTCAGCGCGATCTGGAGCAGATTTAAATGTACCAGTTAGTTTGCTTGAGTCAACTTCAACCCATTGTGGCAAACCTAAGCTAGTGGCTAAATCCATAGACTCTTTAATACGAGCTTGACCTTTAGATTTTTCACGTACAGAGATCACATCACCAGCTTTGATCAGCATAGATGGGATGTCTGCTTTACGACCGTTAAGCTCAATCGCACCGTGGCTCACTAATTGGCGAGCTTCAGCACGTGTTGAACCGTAACCCATACGGTATACAACGTTATCTAAACGTGATTCTAGCAACTGAATCAGGGTCTCGCCAGTGTTACCACGACGACGCTCAGCCTCAGCAAAGTATTTACGGAATTGTTTTTCTAACACACCGTACATACGTTTAAGTTTTTGCTTTTCACGTAATTGTGTACCGAAGTCAGAAGTACGTGCACCTGAAGTGCGGCCGTGCTGACCAGGTTTAGCTTCAAATTTACATTTCGAATCTAGAGGGCGACGAGCGCTCTTCAAGAATAGATCGATACCTTCACGACGTGAAAGCTTACATTTTGGACCAGTATATCGTGCCATTATGTTCCCTTTAAATGATTAGATACGGCGGCGTTTTGGAGGGCGGCAACCGTTATGCGGAACTGGCGTGATGTCTGAAATGCTGGTAATTTTGATACCTAGTGCATTCAATGCACGAATTGATGATTCGCGACCTGGGCCTGGGCCTTTTACGCGGACATCAAGTGATTTGATACCATATTCCAATGCTACACGTCCCGCTGACTCGGCTGCAACCTGCGCTGCAAAAGGCGTCGATTTACGTGAGCCTTTAAAGCCCGCGCCACCCGACGTCGCCCATGACAAGGCATTGCCTTGACGGTCAGTAATTGTGATGATTGTGTTGTTAAAAGAGGCGTGAACGTGTGCGATACCGTCCGTTACCACTTTTCTAATTTTTTTACGTGCGCGTGCTGCGCCGCTAGAAGCTTTCGCCATATTTAGCTACTCCGATTATTTCTTCAATGATTGAGCTGCACGACGTGGGCCTTTACGTGTGCGCGCATTCGTACGAGTGCGCTGACCGCGCACAGGCAGTCCACGTCTGTGGCGCATGCCACGATAAGTTCCTAAGTCGATTAAGCGTTTAATCGAAAGTTGTACTTCACGTCGCAAATCACCCTCGACTGTGAACTCACCAATCTGTTCACGAATTTTTTCGAGTTCTGCGTCGGTCAAATCTTTAACTTTCTTAGTTGTTGGTACACCTGATGCTTCGCAAATTTGACGAGAGCGGGTGCGTCCAATACCAAAGATAGCGGTTAGACCGATTTCAGCGTGCTGATGCGGCGGAATGTTAATGCCTGCGATACGGGCCATGACTGTTCCTCGTTATTTCTCTTTAACGTTAGGGGATTAACCCTGACGTTGCTTATGACGTGGATCTGTACAAATTACTCGTACAACTCCGTGACGTTTAATGATCTTGCAATTACGGCAGATCTTTTTAACCGATGCCATTACCTTCATTGGTTGACTCCTGTGTTTTTTCCGCTTATTTAGAACGGAATACGATTCTAGCACGAGATAGGTCATAGGGGGTTAATTCCACTGTAACTTTATCTCCCGGAAGAATCCGAATATAGTGCATGCGCATTTTGCCAGAAATATGTCCTAATACTACATGTCCATTTTCCAGCTTTACGCGGAACGTTGCATTGGGGAGGTTCTCAAGAACCTCACCTTGCATTTGGATGACGTCGTCCTTTGCCATGATTTTTAATTACCTCATTGGTAGACCAGTGCCGCGGAAATTTGATTTCTTAAGCAATGAATCATATTGGTGCGACATCATGTAGGCTTGTACTTGAGCCATAAAATCCATAGTAACCACTACAATAATTAGTAGCGATGTACCACCGAAGTAAAACGGTACGTTCTGCCATTGCATGCGTAAGAATTCTGGAACTAAACACACTAAGGTGATGTAGATCGCGCCAACTAAGGTTAAACGCATCAGAATCTTATCAATGTATTTGGCGGTTTGTTGACCTGGACGAATACCTGGAACAAATGCACCACTTTTCTTCAAATTATCTGCTGTTTCACGACTATTGAACACTAAGGCTGTATAGAAGAAACAGAAGAAAATGATTAAGGCTGTAAATACAGTAATATAAAGCGGCTGACCTGGTTGCAATGCTGCAGACAAATCGCTTAGCCAGCGAATCGGATTGGCACTGGAAACCCAATTAGCAATAGTTGCAGGGAACAAAATAATTGAAGAAGCAAAAATAGGAGGAATAACACCTGCCATATTGATCTTCAGTGGTAAGTGTGAGCTTTGACCACCGTAAATTTTATTACCAACTTGGCGCTTGGCGTAGTTCACCGTAATACGGCGCTGACCACGCTCAACAAACACCACTAATGCTGTCACGGCGACCACTAACACTAAAATTAATAGCGCAGCGATTGTACCGATCTGATTTTGGCTAACCAATTCAAACATGGTGGCCATTGCCGAAGGTAAACCAGCCACAATACCTGCAAAAATCAGGATTGAAATACCGTTACCTAAACCACGCTCTGTAATCTGTTCACCTAGCCACATTACAAACATCGTACCCGTTACTAATGTAACCACCGTCGTAAACACAAACATATATCCTGTGCTATACACAAGGTTTGGATACGAAGCGGTATAAGCTTGTAATGTAGAAGCAATACCAAAGGCCTGCAGTAAAGCTAAGACAACTGTCCCATAGCGAGTGTACTGAGTAATCTTACGACGACCTGATTCACCCTCTTTCTTTAACGCCTCAAGTGATGGCACAACTGCTGTCATCAATTGCATAATGATCGAAGCCGAAATATACGGCATGATACCCAATGCAAATACTGAGAAGCGCTCTAAAGCACCACCCGAGAACATATTAAAAAACCCAATAATACCACTAGATTGTGCGTCAAATAACTCACGCATCGCGGTCGGGTTAATACCTGGGACCGGGATGTGTGTACCGAGACGGTACACAAGTAGTGCTAGCATTAGGAACACAAGACGCTGTCTTAAGTCGCCGTATTTCTTACCGCCACCTTGACTTGTTGTCTGCGCTTTAGCCACATTTACCCCTTATTAAGCAAGTGAACCGCCGGCTGCTTCTACTGCAGCACGAGCACCCGCTGTCGCTGTAATACCTTTCAGTACTACTTTACGAGACAGTTCACCTGATTTAATGACCTTAACGTAACGTACGCTTTGGCCAATAACACCAGCTTGCTTTAAAACTTGTACGTCGATCTCATCAGCAGTTAAACGCTCTAAATCAGACAAACGAACTTGTTCGTATAAGTGTTGATTTAAAGAAGTGAAACCACGCTTTGGTAAACGACGTTGTAAAGGCATTTGACCACCTTCAAAGCCAACTTTATGGAAGCCGCCTGAACGTGATTTTTGACCTTTGTGACCACGACCAGCTGTTTTGCCTAAGCCTGAACCAATGCCGCGACCTACGCGACGTCGTGCATGCTTACTGCCTTCTGCTGGTGCTAACGTGTTGAGTTGCATTTCTGACATCTCTCTTCCTTTATGCTTCCGAAACTTTAACTAGGTAATCCACTTTACGGATCATCCCACGAACTTCGGGAGTATCAAGTAACACGCGGCTGCTATTTACTTTACCTAAGCCCAAACCACGAACTGTTGCGCGGTGATCGCTCTTGGTACCAATAACAGAACGCACTAAAGTTACTTTAATTTGTTTATTCTGTGCCATGATCTTATCCTAGGATCTCTTCAACAGACTTACCGCGTTTTGCAGCAACATCACTTGGAGTCATGCATGCGTTAAGACCGTTTAAGGTTGCACGAACTAAGTTGTAAGGATTGCTTGAACCCAAGCTCTTCGCTACAACGTTACGTACGCCCATTACTTCGAAAATAGCACGCATTGGACCACCAGCGATAACGCCAGTACCTTCAGCGGCAGGAGAAATTAGAACGGTTGATGCACCGTGCTTACCCACAACAGTATGATGTAATGTACCGTTGTTTAAAGGGATTTTCTTCATGCCACGACGAGCCTGTTCCATTGCTTTCTGTACAGCTACTGGAACCTCACGTGCCTTACCTTTGCCCATGCCGATGCGACCATCGCCATCACCAACTACGGTTAACGCTGCAAAACTCATGGTGCGACCACCTTTTACAGTTTTGCTGACGCGGTTAACCGCGATCATTTTTTCACGAAAACCGTCATCGCGATCTTGTTCAGGGGCGTTTTTGCCTTGTGCTCTTGCCATTTGACAATCCTTCCTTAGAACTTAAGACCGGCTTCACGCGCAGCTTCTGCCAACGCTTTAACACGGCCATGATAACGGAAACCCGAACGGTCGAAGGCGACCAATTCGATACCAGCTGCTTTGGCTTTCTCAGCAACACGCTTACCAATGATGGTAGCAGCTGCGACATTACCACCCGATACTTTACTATCGGCTAACTCTTTGCGAACTTCAGGTTCTAGAGTAGAAGCGGCAACTAACACTTTATCGCCTTCAGGCGAAATGATGTTTGCGTAAATGTGCAAATTTGAACGATGTACAGTTAAACGATGTACATTCAATTCGCTAATTTTGCGGCGAGTAGCCACTGCACGACGCAAACGAGATACTTTCTTATCCATGATTGTTCCTTGTCTGCGCTATTATTTCTTCTTAACTTCTTTGATGGCAACTGTTTCATCAGAGTAACGAACACCTTTACCTTTGTAAGGCTCTGGCGGACGGTAACCGCGGATTTTAGCAGCTGTTTGACCCACTACTTGCTTATCGAAACCTTTTAGAACGATTTCGGTTTGGCTTGGGCACTCGGCTTTAACGCCTTGTGGTAGCGGATGGATCACATCATGAGAGAAGCCTAGCTCAAGTTTCAACGCTTCGCCTTGTACGGCAGCACGGAAACCCACGCCAATTAGTGTTAAGCGACGCTCAAAACCTTTGCTCACGCCAACAACCATGTTGTTAACTAGAGCACGTAGCGTGCCTGACATTGCCTTGGCGTGACGGCTATCATTAGTTACTGCAAAACTTAATTTGCCGTCGTCTAATGTAATAGCAACATCACCACTTAGGGCTTGATTCATTTCACCTAGTGGACCTTTAACATTGATGTTATCGGCAGCGATTTTCACTTCTACACCGCTAGGTACGGTAACTGGATTCTTAGCAATACGTGACATATCTGTTCTCCTTATGCCACATAGCACAATACTTCACCACCTACGCCTTCTGAACGTGCTTTACGATCAGTCATAACACCGCGTGAGGTAGATACGATTGCAACACCAAGACCATTCATCACTTGAGGAATGCTTGTACGACCTTTGTAGATACGCAAACCAGGACGTGATACGCGCTCAATGCGCTCAATCACAGGTTGGTTATTGTAATAACGTAGGGCGATTTCAAGTTCAGGTTTAGCCTTGTCGCCTTTTACTTCATAGTTATCAATATAGCCTTCTTCTTTCAGCACAGCAGCGATTGCTACTTTAAGCTTTGAGGAGGGCATAGATACTGAAACTTTCTCGACCTGTTGTGCATTACGAATGCGAGTCAACATATCGGCGATTGGATCGCTCATGCTCATATTCTTTCTCCTACCAGCTTGCTTTAGTCATACCAGGCACTTCACCACGCATAGCCATCTCGCGTAGTTTGTGACGGGTTAAGCCAAATTCGCTGAAAACGCCACGTGGGCGGCCAGTAATTACACAACGATTACGCAAGCGTGTTGGGTTAGCATTACGCGGTAATTGTTGTAGTTTCAAGCGCGCTAAATAGCGCTCTTCATCAGATTTTGATTGATCGTTGATAATCGCTACTAACGCTGAACGTTTTGCAGAGAATTTCTCTACTAATTTAGCGCGTTTGATATCACGATTGATGAGTGATAGTTTTGCCACGTCATCGCCCCTTAGTTACGAAACGGGAAGCTGAAGCCTTTTAATAGGGCTTTTGCTTCGTCGTCAGTCTTAGCAGTTGTTGTGATGCTGATGTTCAGACCACGTAAAGCATCAATTTTGTCGTACTCAATTTCAGGGAAAATGATTTGCTCTTTAACCCCGACGTTGTAGTTACCACGACCATCAAATGCACGACCTGAGATACCACGGAAGTCACGTACACGTGGCAACGCAATGGTAACTAAGCGATCTAGGAACTCATACATGCGACGACCGCGTAGAGTTACCATACAACCGATAGGATAGTTTTCACGGATTTTAAAACCTGCAATCGCTTTGCGGGTTTTAGTGATTACTGGTTTCTGGCCAGCGATCTTAGTCAAGTCTGACACAGCGTGCTCGATAACTTTCTTATCGGCAACAGCTTCAGATAGACCCATGTTTAAAGTGATTTTAGTAATGCGTGGCACTTCCATATCACTTTCGTAGTTAAATTGCTTCTTAAGATCAGCAGCAATTTTTTCTCTGTATAAATTTTGCAAACGAGCCATTTTTACTTCGCCCCTTATGCTTTAACGCCAACGACTTCGCCGTTGGAACGATAAATGCGAACTTTATGACCGTCAACTTCTTTAATACCTACGCGATCAGCTTTACCTGTTGCTGGATTAAAGATAGCGATATTAGAGATATGGATAGGCATTGTTTTAGCAACGATACCACCTTGATCTCCAGTCATAGGATTAGGTCTTTGGTGCTTCTTAACTACGTTTACACCTTCAACTAGCACGTGATCTGCATCAACGCGAGCCAGTACGACGCCGCGACGCTTCTTGTCACGACCAGTGATAACGATAACCTCATCACCTTTACGAATTTTATTCATTGCTAGCCCCTTAGATCACTTCTGGTGCCAATGAAACGATCTTCATAAAGCGCTCAGTACGCAATTCGCGAGTTACTGGGCCGAAGATACGAGTACCGATTGGCTCTAATTTGGCATTAAGCAATACAGCTGCATTACCGCCGAAACGGATTAATGAGCCATCTTTACGGCGAACACCTTTGGCAGTACGCACTACTACTGCATTGTAAATTTCGCCTTTCTTGACGCGACCGCGTGGAGCTGCATCTTTAACTGTGACTTTGATAATGTCACCGATAGCAGCATAACGGCGCTTAGAGCCGCCAAGCACTTTAATGCACATAATACGGCGTGCACCAGTGTTGTCAGCCACGTCTAGCGTGCTTTGCATTTGGATCATGATTATTCCTGTTCCAACTTAGTTACATTAACTCCCTAATTAAAGAGAGTTTCCCATTTACATATAACCAGTTTTGGGCCCGTATGAATAAGGTTTAAATTTTTACGCTTAGCTTTGTATATTTCTATAAGCCAAAGACTTAAGTAATTAATTTAAGTCTTATTAATAAGGCTTGTAGACAAAACTGATAAAAATAGTTTGTGAGTCGCATTTCAAGAGACTCATTCTAAGCGATGCATTCTAGTTGCTCTCGCCAGATTCTCTCACGATTCCCTCATTAACTATTAAACCGCAAATTAAACTTACACCCTATTCGGGTTTGATTCTGTTTATTTATTCCCCACCTAGCATAGGTAGAGATATAAATTCTAACCTAGATTTTTACTCATTGCAAGCCTTTTAGCCCTATAAAATCCCTATTTTCCGTTTTAAAACAACAAATTAAGCGTTTTTTATCACTTAGCTATATACTGACATAATATAACCATGCAGATAATTATGTGCAAAATATATTATTTGCGCACCCAGTACCGTATCAATTCTTTCGTTTTACTTACATATTGACCGTATTTAACATATAATTTCCATTCTTATATAAAAACTTGTTGATACACATTGAGTCCCTAGGTAGAATCTGCCTATATCAACTTTCTTGCGCCAAGCTATTATAATAAGCTCAGGTGTTTTTTATTTTAATTGTATGGCCTTATGAAAACTCCAGAATCCAGCTCTACTCCTGTTTATCTCCAAATTAAAGAGTCTGTTATTCAGAACATTATGAATAATGTCTGGACGCCAGGTACGCAGATTCCTTCTGAAGCGGCACTCTGCCAGCAATTCAATGTTTCTCGCATGACCGTTAATAAGGCACTAAGAGAGCTGGCCAATGAGGGCCTTGTTACACGCCATCAAGGTGCGGGTACATATGTAGCACATCCTAAGTATTTAACCACCTTAGTGAAAATTCCAAATATCGTTAAGGAAATTCAAGATCGCGGCCATGCCCATAGTGTTCAAGTATTGGCACAAGAAGTTCATCATCTAAGTACTCAGCAAGCACAGGAACTGAAACTTGAGGGCCCGGTTGACTTGTTTTATTCCTGCATACTTCACCTTGATGCGGGCAAACCGATTCAACTTGAAGAACGTTACGTTAACCCCAAGGTCTTCCCTAGCTACTTAGAACAAAATTGGCAAGACATGACGCCACATGAGTATCTGATGCACGAGGCCCCCATCCCGACCGGTGAGTATATTATTGAGTTGCGTTCACCTAGTACACAAGCAGCCAAAGCACTCAAAATCCATGCCAATGAGCCTTGCCTTGTCTTGAGCCGTTGGGCTTGTGTCAATCAAGAGTACGCTTCCTCATGCGTTTTATGGCACCCAGGGCATAGCTATAAATTCAAGGGTATATTTTAAGGCGTAGCCGCACTCAAATGCACGGCCACGCCTTCTTCACCACACTCTCCCGAGCTCTTATTGTGAGAGGCTTACCGCCTACCCTCTCTTACGACTAGCCATTCTTACGCCCATCCTCTCTTACGACTAGCCATTATTATGCCCCACTCACCGTTCGTGCCGCTCTACCGCGCAACCACTCTAAAGTCAGAAGCATTACGATTGAGCAGAGAATTAATAAGGTAGCCACCGCCGCAATTGCAGGACTTAAATTCTCCCGAATGCCACTAAACATAACTCGTGGAATGGTGTACTGATCAGGCCCCGCAATAAATAAAGTCATCACCACTTCATCAAAAGAAGTCCCAAAGGCAAATAAGCCTCCAGAAATAACACCTGGCGCAATAATCGGTAGGGTTACTTTAAAAAAAGCACGCATCGGTGAGGCGCCTAAACTCAAGGCCGCTTTATAGAGATTCTGATTAAATCCCTCCAAGGTAGCAAGCACGGTAATCACGACAAACGGCACACCTAAAACTGCATGCATCAATATCAGCAAAAGTAAATTATTCGCCAAACCAAGCGGAGCAAAAAACAAATACGCCGCCACACCAACAATCACCACCGGCACCACCATAGGTGAAATTAAAAGACTCATTAAAAAGGCCTTGCCGCGGAAATTTGCGTGATTAAATCCTAAGGCAGCCAAGGTTCCCAAGACCATAGCAATAAAGGTCGCAATCGGTGCCACAATTAAGGTGTTCTTTAGGCCTAACATCCAACTCGGTGAGTTGAATAAGCTCTCATACCAACGCAAAGAGAACCCTTCAATTGGATAAACGAGAAAAGAGCTTTCGCTAAATGACAGCGGTACAATCGCCAGAATCGGCGTAATTAAAAAGAGAAGGATAAGACCACACAGCACGCGGTGAGTATAAAACCAGATCTTTTCACTTAATGTTCGGTAAACTTTCGTACTCATTATCATAACCCCATCTTCGCGGTACCCACGAGGCGGTTATATACCCCATACAGCACCATTGTCGCGATCATCAAGAACAAACCTAAAGCCGCCGCCAAACCCCAATTAATCGAAATATTGGTATAGAAAGCGATAAAGTAACTAATCATTTGATCTTTTGGCCCACCCAACAAAGCAGGGGTAATATAGTAGCCAATGGATGAAATAAATACCAATAAACAGCCTGCACTAACACCCGCCACGGTTTGTGGAAAATACACCTTCCAGAAACTTATCAGTGGATGGCAGCCCATTGAAATCGCTGCACGAACATAAGTCGGCGAGATGCCTTTCATCACGCTATAAATGGGCAGTACCATGAAGGGAAGCATAATATGCACCATGGAGATATACACACCAATTCGATTAAATACCAGTGTCAGCGGCTGTTCAATAATCCCTGTCCACATTAAAAAACCATTGATTAGACCGCCGTTCTGCAGCAATACAATCCAGGCAGCGGTCCGCACTAAAAGCGATGTCCAGAATGGCAAGAGAACAAAAATCATCAGCAAATTGCTCGACCGAGTCGGCAGGGTAGCCAATAAATACGCTAATGGATACGCTAGCAATAAGGTGCAGAGAGTGACCACCAAAGCAATCACAAAGGTTCTGAGATAGATATCGATAAACACTGCTTGCTCAGCAGGTGCCTGTACTATCTGATTATTATCATTTTGTGCTAAATCCATCGCCGTCAGCAGGTAATACTGACTGTAATAGCTAGCGTTACGCTGCAAAATCCGCCAATAGCCTTGCTCACCCCAGCGAGCATCTAGCTTAATCAGCGCCTCCCGAACCGCGGCACCATCTTGCATATCCACTGTTAAGGGTAAGCGGCGTAGTGTTTTGGAGATTAAAGAGCGATAGCCAGGCTCCTCATAATTGAGGCGGCGCATCAATTCGCCTGCGCTTTGATTCTCTTTTGCCGTCAACAACTCTTGCGCTAGAACAATATAACTCGCATCAGGGATGGGCCTACCTTCTTGCCATTGTTCTAAGGATTGTAGGGTTTGTGGCAAGACACCGATTATTTCATCGTTCTGCACGCTTTTACCCAAAAAAGAGGCAATCGGCACAATAAACATCAGAAATAAAAATAGACTCAATGGTAAGACCAAGGCCAAGGCCTTCCATTTCTGACGACGTGAGGCCTTATTGAACTTCTTCTGTAAAGCCCTTATTTGTTCCGGTGATTCTTTGAATAACTCAGCCTCTGCCTGAGTGGGCAAGGTACTTGCTTGGTTCATGACTGTCTCCTATATCGGCAGTGGCTTTTACACAGTTTCTTTGACAGGGTCAAGGATACGCATAAAGTCACGCACCCAGCCCACTGTGACGACACTCCCCTCAACCAGACCAGGATCCGTCAAGGAAATCGCCTGCTTGATATAAAAGGCAGGATTATTTTCCAACTCGATGCGTAAGCGAACATGGTCACCGAAATAGATGATTTCACGTAGAATGCCTTTTAGGATATGATCGGCTTGTCCTTCTTGCGGATTCAAAATAGCCCGCTCAGGGCGAATTGACACGCTTGCGCGATCCCCTAAAGCCAGTTTCTTATTGGCAATAACGCCTTGCACCGTGCGCCCAGTTTCCAGACTAATCTCACCATATTGCTCACCCAGCTTGGTCAGCACCCCACTGCTGCGATTATTCTCACCAATAAAATTCGCCACAAAAGAAGTCACCGGACGCTCATACAGCTCAATGGGGGCATCAATCTGCTGAATTTCGCCATCATTAAAGACCGCCACCCGATCGGACATGGTTAGCGCCTCACCTTGGTCATGCGTTACATACACCACCGTAATACCCAGCTTCTCATGCAGATGTTTAATTTCAATCTGCATATGCTCGCGTAATTGCTTATCAAGTGCGCCTAATGGCTCGTCCATCAAGACTAGCTGTGGCTCGAACACCAGGGCACGCGCCAAAGCCACGCGTTGTTGCTGCCCTCCCGACATCTGTGCTGGATAGCGATCCGCAAATGCATCCAACTGCACCATGGCTAAAGCATGTTTAACCCGTTGCTCAATCTCAGACTTATTCAGCTTACGTACTTTTAGTGGGAAGGCAAGATTTTCAGCGACCGTCATGTGTGGGAACAAAGCATAGTTCTGAAACACCATACCGATATTGCGCTTATGCGGTGGCACATTATTTAAAGAGCGACCATTCAACTCAATCGTGCCTGATGTCGGTGTCTCAAAACCGGCCAACATCATAAGACTTGTGGTTTTACCAGAGCCAGATGGCCCTAATAAGGTTAAGAACTCGCCCTCTCGAATATCAAGGTTCAAGTCTTTAACAATCATATTGCGACCATCATAGCTTTTCTGTACATTAGCGAAACGCACTAAAACAGCCTGCTCAGATTTATCTGATTTTCTCATTATTTTCTCGTCCATAGACAGAACAAGACTTAAGCTCACTATGGCTTAACACCATGCGTAGATTTCCCACCCTCGATCCGAAGCAAGCCTGAGTCCACTACAAAGCCACCTCAATGTAGCACGCCAAGTGCCCCACTGAGTCTGTGACTTTGCCTCCTTATTATTTATAGTTGATATAGTTTATTTTGCAACTAATTCTTTATAAACCTTATCAATCGCCGCACGCAGTGTATCGACCATCACATCAACTTGCTCTTCGGTAATAATCAGCGGTGGGCAGAACGCAATCGCATCAGCAATATTACGGACAATCACGCCATTGTCTTGCATCTCTTTACCCACAGCCAAACCTAATTGGGCTGGTGTTTCAAGGCCTTTCTTGTTGGCTTTATCAGCGACCAATTCAACTGCTGCAATAAGACCAACACCACGCACCTCACCCACCATAGGATGATCCGCTAATTCATTCAGGCGCTTGAGCATATGTGCTCCGACTTTAGCCGCATGCTCAACTAAATTGCGCTCTTGAATGATATTCAAGTTTTCGATACCCACAGCAACCGCAACAGGGTGGCCGCCTGCCGTAAAGCCATGACCTAAGGTACCAAGCTTATTACTTTCATCAGCAATCGGCTCAAATACTTTATCATTCAGCAAGATAGCTGATAGAGGTTGATATGACGAAGAAATTTGCTTAGAAAGCACCATAATATCGGGTTGCAGATTAAATGTGGTGCTTGCAAACATATTGCCTGTACGACCAAAGCCACAAATCACCTCATCCGCCACGAATAAGATATCGTATTTCTTTAGAACCGCTTGGACTTTTTCCCAATAAGTGGCTGGCGGCACAATCACGCCGCCTGCTCCCATCACAGGCTCAGCAATAAAGGCCGCAATCGTATCTGGACCTTCATGCAGAATCATATCTTCCAAGTCTTGCGCCATACGACTGGCGAATTGCTCTTCAGTCTCGCCGTCTTTGCCATCACGCCAGTAATGTGGGCAGCTCGTATGCAAGATGCCTGCGATCGGCAAATCAAAGCCTTTATGGTTAGGCACTAAGCCGGTCAAGCTTGCCGAGGCAACTGTTACGCCATGGTAACCACGTAAGCGACTAATAATTTTCTTACGCTGCGGTTGACCTAAAGCATTCGAACGATACCACAGTAATTTCACGACAGTATCATTCGCCTCAGAGCCCGAGTTCGTAAAGAAGACCTTGCTCATTGGAATTGGGCAGGCATCAATTAATTGCTTGGCGAATGTGGCTGCCATCTCATGAGTTTTGTGAGTGAACTGGTGGTAAAAAGGCAGCTCTTTGAATTGACGCATCGCCGCGTCCACTAAGCGTTGCTCACTAAAGCCTAAGGCCACGCTCCACAAACCCGCCATCGCTTCAATGTAGCGCTTGCCATGGATGTCTTCAACGTACACACCATCACCCTTGGCAATCACTAGAGGACCTTGCTCCTGATGCTTACGTGCATTGGTATAAGGGTGTAGGTGATAACGAATATCGTCATTCTCTTGTTGATTAAATGCTGTCGTCATATGTTTCTCCAAACTTTAAATTCGATTGAAAGCGTCATTCTAGATAAGCTCGTTCTATGCACTAAAAACAATACTCACTTATATATCGTATAGATTTAAATAGAAATTTAAATAAAACATATTAAGTCAATAACTGTAGCAAGCTTAGGGGTCGATATAAGACCTGCATTCTATAAGACACTTTCTTAGCTTCATGCTAAGTCATAAGATGCTTGATGGCTATATCCACTTATTTGCGTTTTATCAGTCCATTTAATATAGCATTGAAAAACAATGTAAGCTATTGATTTTTAATAAAATTAATTTACTAATGGAAAACCATAATTAGGGCTTTTACCAAGACAAAAAAGCGTTTTCCTATGCCTAGTCACGGCCATCATTAATAGCATAAAGCATTTTCAGCTTCTTGAATAACTTGCTGTAAGCGCAAGACACCCGCAGGAATTTGTGCGGTTTGCACACCCCCAAAACCCAGAACTAGCTGCAAGCCCTTAGGCGACACAGAACGATAATGCGGTTGACGCACAACGATATTGTAGTGCTTGGCATGTGCGGTAAATTGTTCATAACTCAGTGGTGAGTCAAAGATGGCCAGCAAGTGCATACCCGATTTACCAGGAGAGAGTCGCACCTTATCACCAAATATTTCTTGTAATTTGGCCCGAAAGATTTGCCCACGCTCTAAGTAAATCGTCCGCATCTTCTTAATATGGCGGTAGAAATGCCCTTCATTAATAAACTCAGCCATCGCTGCTTGTAGATGCAGCATACCAGGTAAATAGAGATTGGAAATTGCACGCCGCAAGGCATGTGTCAAGCTATGCGGCACAACCATATAGCTTAGACGTATGCCTGAAAACATGGTTTTACTAAAGGTGCCAAAATAAATCACACGACTGTCCTTATCCATACTCTGCAAGGTCGGCAAGTGTAATTGTTCATAGCGAAACTCGGCATCATAGTCGTCTTCAATCAACCATAAGTTTCGCTCTTTGGCGATGCGTAGCACTTGGGCACGACGCTCAGCCGACATCACGACCCCAGTGGGATATTGATGCGAAGGGGTGACATAGATAAATTTGCCCTTAGGCGTCACCATATCATCCTGCAAATTAATACCTTCTTCATCCAAGGGAATGCTACGAATATTTAAGCCCGCCGCTTCAAATATCGACTGTGTCGCCCAATGCGCAGGGTCTTCAATATATGCCTCCTCACCTGGGTCGCTCAGCATACGTGCGCATAAGTCTAAGGATTGTGGCGTACCAAAAGTCACGATCACCTGATCGGGGTCGCAATGTAAGGAGCGTGATACGGAGAGGTAGGAAGCAATCGCTCGACGCAATTCGATATAGCCACCTGACTCCGCATAACTTGATAAGTCATAGTATTTTTTCGAATAATACTTGGCGAGAATTTTGCGCCATAAGTAAAAAGGGAAAGCCTCAATATCCGCAACACCTGGCACAAACTCACCATACGGTTGAGGGGGACTGCTTTCATTGCGTAATAGTTTTGCGCCGCGCTCAGAATACACCCAAGGCGATGGCTCAGATAAATTCGGCGGTGGCTTTAGTGGCGTGATCATCTTGGAGACATAGGTACCACTGCCTTTTTTACTATATAAGTAGCCTTCTGCCACTAAGCGTTCGTACACCAGGGATACCGTAATCCGCGATATATCCACTTCTTTACTTAAGTAGCGTGAAGAAGGTAATTTGCAGTCGGCCGCTAACTTGCCTGTATTAATCGCATCGTGAATGATTTGATAGAGTTGGCGCTGCAAAGGAATCTCGCTTTGGCGCTGTAATTTCTCGAGGACAAGGTCGCTTAAGGGTATCTCAAACATGATGTTGATAACTTAAAAAAAAGCATTATGCCTTAGTTTTTACCATTAACACACACAAAATACCTGAGCACAGCAATCTTAAGGGAAAACCACTAACTTCGCGCATCTTGCTGCAAACAAAAAGATTAAACGAGCAAATAAGCTATAAATTCGCTTAACGTCCCTTAGTAAAAAACTGGCCTTATAATTTTACAATTTTGAGCATTAGCCAAGCGTAAAATTTAGCATTAAGATAAGTTCCTGCAGTATATTTTTATTACATTGAGGTTAATTATGTTTAAGTTTACATTATCGGCTTTAAAAATTAGTTTACTAGTAGCCGCCTCCTGTGCCACCGCATCAGCACAAAGCATTACGGTTGTTGCCTTCGGAGGAGAAGGTCAAGCATCACAAGCGCCGGCGTATTATGAGCCCTTTGAAAAAGCCACTGGAGCTAAAGTAGTGGCGGCTGAATACAATGGCGAGCTAGGCAAGGTCAAGAGTATGGTCAACACCAATAGCGTGCAATGGGATGTGGTCCAAGTCGAATCACCTGAACTAGAGCGCGGCTGTGCCGAAGGGATTTTTGAAAAACTTGACTACAGTAAAATTATGCCTCGTGACGCCTTTATTGATGGTGCCGATCATGATTGCGGTGTAGGTACTATTGTCTGGTCAGTCGTCATGGCCTATAACACAGACAAAATTAAAGACGCACCAAGTACATGGGCCGACTTCTGGAATGTGCAGAAATATCCAGGTAAACGTGCTCTACGCAAAGGCGCTAAATATAATTTAGAATTTGCTTTAATGGCCGATGGCGTGCCTGCTAAAGAGGTGTATACCGTGCTCGGCACACCTGAAGGCGTAGACCGTGCCTTCAAAAAACTCGACGAGATCAAATCGAACATCCAATGGTGGGAGTCAGGCGCACAACCACAACAATACTTAGTCGCTGGCGACGTGGTCATGTCATCAGCCTATAATGCGCGGGTAACGACAGCCGTGAAGAAAGACAATCGCCCTCTCGCCTTAGTATGGCCTGAGAGTATCTATGCACTTGACTACTGGGCCATTCCTAAAGGCAGCAAAAACACAGATTTAGCACAAAAATTTATTCAAGTGGCGAGCGAAAGCAAGAACCTAGTACATTACTCAGAGCTCATGCCTTATGGCCCGACCACCAAAGAGTCGGTACAAAGCTTACCACCTGCACTTGCTGAGACATTACCAAGCTCAGAGAAAAACATGGAACATGCGCTTGCATTGGACGTGGACTTCTGGACCGATTATGGTGAGTCGCTTGAGCAACGCTATAACTCTTGGGTAGCACAATAAGCGCTACATTTCTTTCTACTGATTCTTTCATAAGGTGAAATTTGTTATGAGCAATTACCCTGCTTTAAGTTTATATATTGATGGTGAATTTCTTTCTGGTGCAGGACGAAAAACACAAGATATAATCAACCCTGCGACAGCACAGGTAATTGCTCAATTACCGCATGCTAGCATCGAAGATTTAGACCGTGCACTACAGGCTGCCGAGCGTGCTTTCTCCACCTGGAAGCATAGCTCCCCCTTGGAGCGCTCAGCAGTATTACGCAAAGCGGCGCAACTCTCACGTGAACGCGCTAAAGAAATCGGTTTGAACATGACCCGCGACCAAGGCAAACCCTTGGCTGAGTCTGTGACTGAAATCATTGCCTGTGCCGATCATTGCGACTGGCACGCGGAAGAGTGTCGTCGTATCTATGGCCGCGTTATTCCGCCACGCACCCCCAATGTACGTCAGATTGTGGTGCGTGAACCGATCGGTGTCTGCGCCGCATTTACCCCATGGAACTTTCCGTATAATCAAGCGATTCGCAAGATTGCCGCGGCCATCGGTGCAGGCTGCACAATTATTCTTAAGGGACCAGAAGACTCTCCGAGCGCTGTGATGGCGATTGCCCAGATTTTCCACGATGCAGGTTTACCAAAAGGCGTCTTAAATATCGTCTGGGGCGAGCCTGCTCAAGTTTCTGATTATCTCATCCGCTCACCTATCGTGCGTAAAGTATCCTTCACTGGCTCGGTTCCTGTAGGCAAGCAATTAGCCGCATTAGCGGGCGCCCATATGAAACGCATCACCATGGAGCTAGGTGGTCACTCACCTGTGCTAGTATTTAAAGACGCCGATATTGATAAAGCCGCGAAGAATTTAGCCAAATTCAAAATTCGCAATGCTGGCCAAGTCTGTATTTCACCGACACGCTTTTACGTTGAACGTGCTGCCTATGATCAATTCCTTAGCCGTTTTGTTGAAGCACTACAGGCCATTAAGGTAGGTGACGGCACTGTTGAAGGCACAGAAATGGGACCTCTTGCCCACGAGCGTCGCGTTGGTACTATGCAAAGTTTTGTTGACGATGCCAAACAACGCGGTGGTACCGTTGAGTTAGGCGGCCAAGCGTTAGCGGGTACGGGCTTTTTCTTCCCACCTACCGTGCTCACGAATATTAAAGATGATGCCATGATCATGACTGAAGAACCCTTCGGTCCGCTTGCTCCTGTTGTGCCTTTTGATGATACCGATGAGGTGATCAAGCGTGCGAATAGCCTGCCATTCGGCCTCTCTTCTTACGTCTTTACCAACTCTTTGCATACCGCCACGCATGTGTCAAATAGCTTAGAAGCTGGTTTAGTCAATATTAACCACTTTGGTTCAGCACTACCTGAGACGCCTTTTGGGGGTGTTAAAGATAGTGGTATTGGTAGTGAAGGTGGTACGGAAACCTTCGACGGTTACTTAGTAACTAAATTTATTACTCAAGCCTAAATTATCGTTAATCAGGCTGATTTGTTTATGGGCGCGCCTATTATATATAGTCACTCTACTTAATAGGCGCCTTGACTAATAAGTACATTGATTAATAGTTATCTTGACTAATAGACACTTTGGCTAATAGGCGCTCGACTTAATAGCGACATTGATCAATAGGCGCTCTATTATTAACTAATAGGCCCTTGCTTATACAAGCTAAAACCTACGTTGGCTCTATTGCTCTACGTAGGTTTTTTATTGGTGCCTTGCTCTACCTTGTTTAAAACCGCCAACAAATAGGATCTTATTTGCACAAATTGACATAAACTTATTACGAAACCTCGATGATTACTGTGCTTTATCACCCATAAATTATCAAAATTCAAATAAAAAAATATTTTTTCAAGTGCGCAAGGATTCTAAATATCGATTTTTTAAATATGAAAAAACTATCTATAAGTCTTTGAAATTAAGAAAGTAATACACTGTACTAAAACCAATGACTCGCTTGAAAGTGGCTCCAATCAAGGACTATTTCATTCTAACCGAGGTGTTTTGTGGGTGTTTTCCCGATTAGCGTTTTCGATAATTGCCCTATCACATCCCAGTCTCCATACTCACAAACGTGAAGTGCTATCAGCACACCGATGGCTATTCGTCATGCGAAAGCTTGATAAATAGCGTGTCGAGTACGAAGTGCCCTAAGCACACCTACTAACATTCCCCACGGCTTGCCACATGAGTGATTTTATTTTAGAAACCCGACAACTCAGCAAAGAATTCCTTGGCTTTACCGCCGTCAATAAGGTTGATCTGAAAGTTAATCGTGGTCATATCCATGCCTTAATCGGCCCGAATGGCGCTGGCAAAACCACCTGCTTCAATTTATTAACCAAGTTCCTTAAACCGAGCTCAGGTGATATTTTCTTTAATGGTCAAAATATTACTGGTGAGAAGCCCGCCGAAATTGCTCGCAAAGGAATCATCCGTTCATTCCAAATTTCTGCTGTCTTCCCTGAATTGACGGTACTGGAGAATGTGCGCATTGGCTTGCAGCGTACGCGTAGCAATACTTGGCAATTTTGGCGCAGTGATGAGTCTTTATCCTCATTAAATAATCGTTGCCGTGAATTACTTGCCGAAGTCGATCTCTTAGAATTCGAGAATCATACAACCTCTAACTTGCCGTATGGCCGTAAGCGTGCTTTAGAAATCGCCACTACTTTAGGGATGGAGCCCGAGTTAATGCTACTCGATGAGCCTACTCAAGGTATGGGCCATGAGGACGTGGACCGCATTACTCAACTCATTAAGAAAGTCAGTGAGGGGCGTACGATTTTAATGGTAGAGCATAATATGAATGTGATTGCCTCCATCGCTGACCGCATCACTGTGCTCGCACGTGGTGCCGTACTCGCTGAGGGCAATTATAAAGAGGTATCAAGTAATCCAGCCGTGGTTGAGGCTTATATGGGCACGAGTGCCGAAGCGCTGCAAGGAGCTCATTAAGATGTCAACAGCTAACACAACGAGCAACTCACCATTTGCCCTTAAGATCCAAGACTTGCACACCTGGTACGGCGAGTCACATATTCTTCATGGCGTGAATCTAGAAGTGAAAAAAGGCCAAGTCGTTACCCTCTTAGGGCGTAATGGCGCAGGCCGCACCACGACATTGCGTGCCATTATGGGCTTAACGAGCCGACGCACCGGCTCAATCCAGATCCATGGTGTTGAATCGATTAAGTTACCGACCTATAAAATTGCCCACCTTGGCCTAGGCTATTGCCCTGAGGAACGCGGTATTTTTGCCAGTTTAAGTGCTGAAGAAAATCTACTCTTGCCCCCAGCATTAAAGACCGAACGTAGTGATGCGGCGATGTCAGTGAAAGAAATCTATGACATTTTCCCTAACCTATTAGAGCGCAGAAACTCACCAGGCACCCGCTTATCAGGGGGTGAACAGCAGATGTTAGCGGTTGCACGTATCTTGCGTACAGGCGCTGACATTCTTTTACTTGATGAGATATCAGAAGGTTTAGCGCCCGTCATTGTACAAGCATTAGCGCGCATGATTACTTTACTAAAGAATAAAGGTTTTACGATTGTGATGGTCGAGCAGAATTTCAAATTTGCCGCACCATTGGCTGACCATTTCTACGTGATGGAACATGGCGCCATTATTGAAAGTTTTGCAGCTTCAGAGCTTGCTAGCAAAGAAAGCACCTTACAAACCCTGTTAGGCGTCTAAGGTTATTTATTTATAATATTTAGGAGACATACGCTATGAAATTTAAGTTAAGTTTATTAACCCTAGGTCTAGCTGCTGCAAGCATCGGTAGCGTACACGCACAGGGCATCTCTGACGATGTGATTCGTATCGGCCACATTACCGATATGTCGGGTGTTTACTCTGACCTTGACGGCCCAGCAGGTACTGAAGCCATCAAAATGGCGGTTGCTGATGCAGGTGGCGAAATCAATGGCAAGAAAATCGAAGTGATGGGTTTTGACCACCAGAACAAGGCCGACATTGCCTCGGCCAAAGCACGCGAGTGGATCGACCAAAATAAAGTTGACGTGATCTTTGGCGGCACCAACTCAGCAGCAGCGCTAGCGGTTGCCAAAGTGGCTGCGGAGAAGAAAGTGCCGTATATTCAATTAGGCGCTGGCTCAACCCAGATTACGAACGAACAATGCACACCATTCACCATTCACTATGCTTATAACACTAAAGCACTTGCTAACGTAACCGGTTCTGCGGTCGTACAAGAAGGTGGCAAAGATTGGTTCTTTATTACTGCTGACTACGCTTTCGGCCACAGCCTAGAGAAAGACACCGCGAATGTGGTGACCAAATCAGGTGGTACTGTTAAGGGCCAAGTTCGTGTGCCGTTAAGTACGACTGACTTCTCTTCATACATGTTGCAAGCCCAATCTTCAGGCGCACAAATTCTCGGCTTGGCCAATGCTGGCGGTGACTTTGTGAATTCGATCAAGGCCGCACGTGAATTTGGCGTAACTCCAGGCATGAAACCAGCGGGTCTACTCGTGTTCATTAATGACATTCATGCTTTAGGTTTAGAGACCACCCAAGGCCTGTACTTAACCGGTGCATGGTACTGGGATCAAGATGATGCCTCGCGTGAATGGGCGAAGCGCTTTGAAGATCAAATCAAACGTAAACCATCGTTTGTACAAGCCGCTAACTATAGCTCTGCTTCTAACTACCTAAAAGGCGTGAAAGAAACCGGCACTGATAACGGCGAAGAAATCATGAAGTGGTTTAAATCTACCCCATTGAACGACTTCTTCGTACAAAATGCCACCGTACGTCAAGATGGCCTACTTGCTCATGATATGTATCTCTACCAAGTGAAAGCACCTGCTGAATCTAGCGGTCCTTGGGATTACTATAAAGTAGTACGCAAAGTATCTGGTGATGAGGCTTTCGGTCCAGACAGCGAATCTACATGTAAATTCTAAATTGACTCACCCAAGGGGGTAGGTACATGCTACCCCCACTTTGTCTTATACCTATTATGATGACTGTGTTTGATATTCCTTTACCAGCGCTCCTGGGACAAGTTCTGCTTGGCTTAGTGAATGGCTCCTTCTATGCCATTTTATCACTTGGCTTAGCAGTCATTTTCGGCCTGCTGAACGTGATTAACTTTGCTCACGGTGCCTTATTTATGCTGGGCGCCTTTATTGCCTGGATGGGGGCTCAATATTTGGGCTTAAATTACTGGGTCATGTTGATTGTGGCACCACTGTTTGTGGCCATCTTTGGCATGATTACTGAACGCCTCTTATTACGTCATCTATATAAACTCGACCACCTCTATGGTTTACTCCTCACCTTTGGTCTCACCTTGGTGCTTGAAGGTCTATTCCGTAGTTTCTACGGTGTTTCTGGTCAATCGTATACAGCACCAGCCCAACTTCAAGGCGCCTTCAATCTCGGTTTTATGATTCTACCGAAGTATCGTGCATGGGTAGTGGTGGCCTCATTAGCCGTATGTTTCTTTACCTGGTTTATGATTGAAAAAACCCGTCTAGGATCACGCCTACGTGCAGGTACAGAGAACGCCAAATTGGTCGAAGCCTTCGGCATTAACGTACCCTTAATGATTACCTTAACCTATGGTTTCGGTGTCGCCTTAGCAGGTTTTGCTGGTGTATTAGCAGCGCCTATCTTACAAGTTTCCCCTTTAATGGGTAGCAACTTAATTATTGTCGTATTTGCAGTTGTGGTCATTGGTGGTATGGGCTCCATTATGGGCTCCATCCTAACTGGACTTGGTCTTGGCGTGGTCGAAGGGCTTACCAAAGTCTTCTGGCCTGAAGCATCAAGCACAGTTGTGTTCATGATTATGGCGATTGTCTTATTAATTCGTCCAGCTGGACTGTTTGGGAAAGAAAAATGAACCGTCAACTCATTGGCTATATATTACTTGGCCTCATTCTTATCGCGCTACCGTCTTTCTCTGGCATCTACCCGATTTTCGTCATGAAAATCCTCTGCTATGCCTTGTTTGCCTGCGCTTTTAATCTCTTACTTGGCTTCGTCGGTTTGCTTTCATTCGGTCACGCTGCCTTCTTAGGTGCGGCGGCTTATGGCACAGGCTATGCTCTTAAAGTTTGGGGCTTTCCTACCGAAATCGGCACCTTATTTGGCGTGTTAGTGGCGGCCCTGCTGGGCTTAGTGGTTGGCGGTTTAGCGATTCGTCGTCAAGGTATTTACTTCACGATGATTACCTTAGCCCTCGCCCAGATGATCTTCTTCTTCTTCCTACAAGCACCCTTCACCGGCGGTGAAGACGGCCTGCAAGGCGTACCAAGAGGCACCTTATTTGGCTTTATTGACTTACGCAATGACCTCAACCTGTATTATGCTGTCGTCATTATCTTCTTAATTGGCTACTTCGCTTGCTGGCGCACCGTTAACTCGCCATTCGGCTCCGTTGTGAGAGCGATTAAGGAGAATGAACCGCGGTGTATCTCCTTAGGTTACGATGTTGATCGCTATAAGTTAATTGCCTTTATTATCTCTGCGGCTATCGCTGGCCTAGCGGGTTCAACCAAAACCATTGTCTTTGTCTCAGCCACCCTAAGCGACGCCATGTGGCAAACCTCAGGTCTTGTGGTACTGATGACCCTAATTGGTGGCGTAGGCACTTTTATCGGTCCTGTATTAGGCGCACTCATTGTTGTCACCCTAGAAAGCAAAATCGGTGATATTGGCCGCTGGATCGCTGAAACCACAGGGGTAAGCTGGTTTAATACGCTAGGCGAATCGGTCTCCCTTGTTATGGGCTTGATCTTTATTATCTGCGTGATGGCTTTCCGTAAGGGTATCGTAGGTGAGCTGAAAGCGAAGTTTGTTAAATCCAATGCCTTAAAAAGCACTTAAGGAAACTTAAACACTCGAACCAACACACTCCATCTTAAGCAATCAGCTGTTTAAGATGGAGTTGTTCTTTGTGCGATCAACAGTCATCACGTTAAAGTATCTAAGCCAGCCAATTGAGTGTGATTTTTGTAAGCGTCCGTAGAAGACATCTTGATTAAGGGCCGCCTATTGCGGCCCTTAAAT
>JAUNUI010000001.1 GCA_030538255.1 Pelistega sp.
GTGAGCGGCAGCGTTAAGTATGCGGCAGCGTTAAGTGAATAGGGGTTCAGCGCTTTTTAAGTGCAGTGCTTCACTGAACGCAAACAAGCATCGGTTGGGCGCGCATCAAAGTTAGTCCCGTTTTGCTCTAAGTGTTCTAGAATGGCGCAATTCCCGCCCTCAGCAATACATTGGGCACGTAATTGTGTGAGATGTGCTTCTAGCTTAAGCAAGCTCTCAATGCGATCTCGCACGTGTTGAATATGATTGTCGATAACATGATTCACCTCACTGCAATTTTCCTTGGGATTGGCTTTAAATTGCAAGAGTAGGCGAATCTCATCAAGGGACATATCGAGGCTGCGGCAATGACGAATAAAGCTTAATTGTTGCACATGGGCCTCATCATAATGACGATAATTATTCGCTTGACGCTGTGCTTCAGGGATCAGTCCTTCGCGTTCATAATAGCGAATTGTCTCAATTGGGGTATCACTTGCATTGGCAACTTCACTAATTTTCATAATAAGCTTGACTCTGTAGTTACTACAGGGTTTAGTATGGTGTTAATCGTACTAAAATTCAAGGTTTATTGAGATGTTAGAGAAAGAAAATTCCTCTTGTTGTGGCTGTGGTCTCGATGATGAAGAGCCAGTTGAGCATGCACATCAGCATCAACACCAGTACCAACCTCAACAACAGCACCAACCACAACAACAGCACCAACACCAATATCGACACCAGCACGATGATGCTACACATACATGTGCGAGTGAAAAATCGAATTCATGCAGCGGTGATACAGTTGTTGCAACGGTTGGCTCTTGTTGTGGCGATGCGGCTACTGAGAAAACAAGTTCATGCTGTGGTGATACGACGACCGAGAAAACAAGCTCGTGCTGTGGTGATACGACGGCCGAGAAAACAAGCTCATGCTGCAGGGATGCTTCTGCACAAGAAGTCCCTTCTTGTTGTGGCGATGTCGCCGTACATGAGGATCTATCTTGTTGTGGTAATAGTGACGCGCTTGCAAGTCAAGCCGTAGTCATGAATGCCGCTATGGTGCAATACCATATTCCTGAGATGGATTGCGCGACTGAGCAAGGGCAAATTACGCGCGCTTTAGAGTCGGTGCTTGGTATCAATAAATTGGCGTTTAATCTAAGTGCCAGAATACTGGGTGTGGATGCGCAAGCAAGTACGCATCCGCAGATTCTGACGATTTTGCAAGGTCTAGGGTTTAAGCCAAAGCAAATCGCCAAGGAACAAGTGCATGCTTTGGAGAATAAGGCCTTTTGGCAAAGCTGGGGCAGGCTTAGCCTTGCCTTGGTATTTGCGCTGAGCGCTGAGTTAATCAGTTTCTTGTTGCCAGAGACAGGTACTGTGGTCGCTATTGAGATGCTTTTAGCGCTTGTGGCGATTTATTTATCAGGCTGGGGGGTGATCCAAAAGGGATTAAAATCGCTGGCGCAACTTAATTTAAGTATTAGTGCCTTAATGGTTGTTGCCGTTGCAGGTGCGTTCTTAATCGGTGAGTGGCCTGAAGCGGCGATGGTGATGAGTTTATTTGCTTTGGCCGAGGCACTTGAAGCGAGAGCTGTGGATAAGGCACGTAATGCGGTCCAAGAGTTGTTGGCTTTAAGTCCAGATACGGCCATGGTGCAAATGCCGGACGGCCAATGGTTAGAGCGTGATGTGAATGAAATTACTATCGGTTCCTTGGTGCGTGTCAATCCTGGGCAAAGAGTCGCTTTAGATGGGATCTTGCTTGAGGGTCAGACTAGCATTAATCAGGCGAGCTTAACCGGTGAAAGCTTGCCGGTAGAAAAGCAAGAGGGCGATAAGGTGTTTGCCGGGACGGTTAACCAGGCAGGTAGCTTTATTATGCGCTCTGAAGCATTGGCGAGTGATACGAGTCTGGCAAAAATTATTCATGCCGTAGAGCAGGCACAGAATCAACGTGCGCCAACCCAACGATTGATTGATCGCTTTGCCAAATATTACACGCCCGGTGTCTTTTTATTCGCGCTAGCGGTGATGGTATTACCGCCTCTGTTGCTAGACTGGACGTGGATGGAGTCCCTCTATAAGGGCTTGGTATTGCTAGTGATTGCTTGCCCATGTGCCTTAGTGATTGCAACTCCGGTGACCATTGTGAGCAGCTTGGCGAATGCGGCAAAAATGGGTTTGATCATTAAGGGAGGTGTGCATCTAGAGCAAGCCCGTTTAGTAAAAACGATGGCTTTTGACAAAACAGGCACGATTACTTTGGGGCAACCTAAACTATTAGACTTTATCATCTTAAATCATGATGCGAGTACATCTCAAGTTGCGGCGAGCTTAGAGGCACAAGTTGAGCAGAGTTTTGTGTCGTTGAAAGAGTCGGGTGTGGGGCATGAACCTGGTGCTTTAGCAGCGCAGATGACAGCGGTTGTGAATAAGAGAGATTCACGTATACGTGAGCTTACCGCGACGTTAGCGAGTAGTTCTGATCATCCAGTGTCGCAAGCGATTGTTCAGGGCTTAGCCTTGGCGGTGAATCCCTTGGCGACTGTTGAGCAACTTCATGGTCGTGGTATTCAGGGGCACATCGAAGGCAAAAATTATACCTTGATCAATCATCGTGCCTTAATTGAACGAGGACTAAATACGCCTGCTTTAGATGCACAAATTAAGGCCCTAGAGCAGGAAGGTAAAACCATAAGCATCTTTGCCGACGATGAGGTTGCCCTCGCTTTATGTGTTGTCGCCGATACGATCAAGCCACATGCGGCGGCAGCGATTCAGCAATTGCATGCGCGTGGTGTGCATACGCTGATGTTAAGTGGGGATAATCCACAAACCGCGCAAGTGATTGCACAGCAGGCGGGTATCCAAGAAGCAAGAGGGCATTTATTGCCCGAAGATAAATTGCAATTTATTCAACAATTACGCCAGCAATCAGGCCCCGTGGCCATGGTGGGGGATGGCATGAATGATGCGCCGGCATTAGCGCAAGCGGATATTGGCTATGCCATGGGTGGTGTTGGTAGCGATATTGCCATGGAGACCGCGGATATTGTCGTGATGAATGATGATTTACAGAGTGTGGTTAAGAGTATTGATCTCTCCCAGAAGACTCATTCTGTATTATGGCAAAACATTGCTTTAGCGCTAGGAATTAAATTTGTATTTTTAGTTTTAACGCTATTTTCTTTAACTAGCATGTGGATGGCCGTGTTTGCTGATGTTGGTGCAAGTCTCATCGTCGTGCTTAATGGTATGCGGATGTTAGCTTATCGTCCGTGACGTTCTTCCTCCTTGAAGGACGGGGTTTTGCGACGAATCCCGTGAGTGTAACTAAAATCTTCAGGAGTTGGTATGGTTCGTCATAAATCATTCATATTTAGATACAACTGAATTATTTCTGATATTGGTTTGCTTGTTAAGTTCTGTTAAGCTTGTCGTAAGTTATTTAGTTAAGAAGGAGAATGGCAATGAATATGAAATCATTAACTAAGATTGTTTTATTAGGTACTTTAAGCCTTAGCTTGACGGCATGTGGTCATATGTCAACACGTGATAAGAGTACTATTGGTGGTGCTGCTATTGGTGGCGCAGCGGGTGCAATTATGACGGGCGGTAGTGCTTGGGGTACTGTTGGTGGTGCGGCTGTGGGTGGTGTGATTGGTAACCAAGTCGGTAAATAATCAACACGCGTGAATAGAGACTCAGTTGTCATGATTTCAGTTGTTTGAGTTTCAATAGTTTAAGTCTACATAAGGCTAAGCATTAGGTACTAACAACGCATTCGACACGAACAAACAAAAATCCCTAGTCCAGAACGGAGCTAGGGATTTTTGTTTGGGTGCGCTTAGATAGCCGGATTATGCTTATCCACTTGTGAGATTATTATCTAAAGCCTAAACCATAGCTCTAAGCTTGCGCGCTTAATGTTTGTGCCAGGCACAAGCTTAGGGACTGATTATTGTTTCAAGCGAGCGGCAGCCATTTCTTCGGGTGACATTTCAATTTTGACTTCAAGTACTTCAAGTGAGTCTTGCTTGTCTAGATTGACCTTAATATCACCAGGATTGACGTTAATGTATTTGGAGATGACTTCAATTAATTCTTTTTGCAGTTGTGGTAAAAAGTCAGGAGTGGCATCATCACCACGATCACGTACTAAAATTAACTTTAAACGGTCTTTGGCAACTTCATTGCTCTTTTTCTTTTCACCTAAGAAAAACTTTAAAAAAGACATCTTACTTACCTCCGAATAGTTTCTTCAGGAAGCCAGGCTTAACGTATTCAGTGAAACGAATAGGGATTTCTGAGCCGAGGTAACGGTCGACAATATCCGAATAGGCTTGTGCCACATCGGTTTCGGTCATATGAATAGCCGGGATACCGGTGTTAGATGCTTGTAAGATATCGCTAGATTCAGGGGTAACGCCAAGCATAGGGATACGTAAGATATCACTAATGTCTTCAATCGATAGCATCTCACCATCGGCAACACGCTTAGGATTGTAGCGTGTGACAATGAGGAATTCCTTGACGGGGTCCTCGCCATGTTCAGCACGGCGAGTTTTCGCTTGTAAGATACCCAAGATGCGGTCAGAGTCACGCACTGAAGACACTTCAGGGTTCGTTACGACGAGCGCATCATCGGCAAAGTAGGCGGCCATTAGGGCGCCAGTCTCGATGCCTGCAGGTGAGTCACAGACAATGTATTCAAAACCCATATCGCTTAAGTCATTAATGATGCGTTCAACACCTTCACGTGTTAGGGCATCCTTATCGCGGGTCTGTGAGGCTGGAAGGATGAAGAGGTTCTCAAGTTGCTTGTCTTTGATAAGTGCTTGATTAAGTGTCGCTTCTTCATGCAAAACGTTAACAAAGTCATACACAACTCGACGCTCACAACCCATAATAAGGTCTAAGTTACGTAAACCAACGTCAAAGTCAATGACCACTGTTTTGTGGCCACGCATGGCCAAACCTGATGCGAAACTAGCGCTTGTGGTGGTTTTACCAACACCACCTTTACCGGAGGTAACTACAACGACACGAGCCATGAAACATTCATCCTATGAATCAATTTAATTCTATAATCTTAACGCATTACGCGATTTTTGTGCACTGAGAGCTCAGCTTTTTACGATATCTTACGATTTATTTTCCCACACGCTTGATGAGTGTGGGAAAACGGTGATTGACGACAAGTTTTAGTCCGCGACGCTAACTAACTTCATGCACGGCGCTAAGCTATTTCAAGCATTACGGCAACTTAGAGCGTCTAAAACCTACTTAAGCACTTAGGCCTTGATTTCATTAAAACTCAAGGTATCATCTTCGAGCTCAACCATCACTGCTTTACGCAGACCAGCAGGTTTAAAGTCCGCATCAAACAGACGATAAATACCCGCAATGGCGACCAATTCAGGATCTAAATGGCTGGTGAAAATACGTGCATTATGGTCGCCTTTGGCACCGGCAATGGCACGGCCAAATAAGCTGCCATAGACGTGAATATTGCCATCGGCCACAATCTCCGCACCATGACCGACACTACCTATCACAATTAAGTCACTGTCATTGGCGTAAATCCGTTGGCCAGAGCGTAGCTGACGCTTGATGACCATCGTCGGCTGAGCGCCGCCTGTAGGTGTACTAGCTGGCTTGCTAGGGCTCGCCGCGCTGCTAGCAGGTGCTGCCGCAGATTTAGCTGGAGCCACAGCACTGGCGCTACTGGAGGGAGCTGGTGAACTGGCAGGGGAGGTGTTTTTGCTATTGTTGGCGGTTAAATTAATCGGGCTTAAACCAGCCTCAATCGCACCAGGGAGCAGGCGTTCATTAGTATAGATGCCTAAGACATTAAGCCCATAGCCTTTTAAGAGAGGAACAAGCTTGTCCCATGGTAAGGGTTGGACAATGCCATAGGCATCAATAATAATGCTTTCACCACGGAAGAAATCACCCGCCTGTGCCATCTTGCGCTCAATGGCTTGCGCCACTGCACTATAGTCCGTGGTTTTCACGACCAAGCGCATAGCCATAACACTGGTATTCTTAATTTCCAAAATATGAGAATCTGAATGGTTGCTCACTACTTTATCCTCTTAGATCCATGCGTCGCGTAAGGTTACACTACGGTTGATAATGGGTTTTTCTGGGCTTGAAGCAGGGTCAACAATAAAGTAACCGAGACGCTCAAACTGCCATTGATTGCCTACGCTTAAATCAAGCCCTGGCTCTAACCACGCTTGCACCTGGTCGGCTGAGTGAGGGTTGATATAGTCGAGGAAATTCTTATCGCCACTATCAGGGAATGCATCAGTAAAGAGGCGGTCATACAGCTTAACCGTTGCTGGGATGGCGTACTTGGTGCTTACCCAGGTGATATTGCCCTTAACCTTAACGCTATCCGAGCCCGGTGTACCACTCTTAGTATCCGGTAGATACTCAACATGGACCTCGGTTACTTCACCTTGTTCGTTCTTTACAAAACCAGTGCAACGCACGACATACGCGTATTTCAGACGTACGGTATTGCCAGGGAATAGGCGGAAGTATTTTTTCGGTGGTTCCTCACGGAAATCATCGCGCTCAATCCACATTTCACGCGTGAATGGGAATTCGCGTTTGCCTGCTTCAGGGTCATGTGGGTTTTTCGGCGCAGAGCAGAGTTCTTCCGCATCTTCAGGGTAATTAGTCACAACTAATTTAATCGGGTCTAATACGGCGACGGCACGCTCGGCGATGGGGTCTAAAGAGTCACGCAAAGCTTGTTCTAAAATACTGTAATCAATCCATGAGTCTGCTTTAGACACGCCTAGACGCTCAATGAATAGACGAATGGCTTCAGGGGTATAGCCGCGACGACGTAAACCAGCGATAGTCGGCAGGCGCGGATCGTCCCAACCATCAACATGACCTTCATTCACTAAAGAAAGCAATTTACGCTTACTGGTCACAATATGCTTAACCTTAAGACGGGCAAACTCAGTCTGACGTGGCAGGGGCTCATTCAATAAGCCTAAGCCAGCGAGTTTCTCTAAGAGCCAATCATAGAAGGGGCGTTGGTCTTCGAACTCTAAGGTACAAAAACTATGGGTAATGCCTTCGAGAGCATCTTCAATCGGGTGCGCATAAGTATACATCGGATAGATTGGCCACTTATTGCCTGTGCGATGGTGTTCCGCGTGGCGAATACGGTAGATCACTGGATCACGTAAATTGATATTCGGTGAGGCCATATTCACTTTAGCACGTAGGCACATGGCGCCATTTGGGTGTTTACCTTCGCGCATTTCGATAAATAGTCGACGCGATTCTTCGGCAGGGCGATCACGCCAAGGCGAATTCGTGCCTGGCTCGGTTAGCGTGCCACGGTTTTGGCGAATTTCGTCAGCAGTTTGCTCATCAATATAGGCGTCGCCGCTATCGATTAATGCCAGTGCAAACTCATACATATAGTCGAAATAATCACTAGCGAAATAGAGATTATCGTAATTTTTCTTCTTGCTTTTCCACTTAAAGCCCAGCCACTTTACCGTGTCCATAATAGAGTCAACATATTCTTGCTCTTCTTTTTCTGGGTTTGTATCGTCAAAGCGTAAGTGACATTGGCCACCGTAGTCCTTGGCTAGACCAAAGTTTAAAACAATACTCTTGGCATGACCGATATGCAGATAACCATTCGGCTCGGGCGGAAAGCGTGTGCGGATACGTGCCGGGTCTTTAGTGCCCTTATCTTGTACTGAAGCGGGGCCAGGAACACCCGCCCAGCGCTTGTTCTGAAAGCGATCATCAGAGAGGTCGTTCTCAATAATGGTACGTAAAAAATTTGAAACAGGTATATCAGGATTATGGGTGCTCATACTATGAAAAATCTAGAATTCACAAAACAATAGACATTTTGCCACGTTCGGTCGTAAGACTCATTAGAATAGACGTTTTATGCAAAAACATTTATCTCTATGTGGGGACTATCTTCTCTTTTTCTAGCCACATGGCAGTTTTTCACTACATTCGGCCTGTTAAATGTGCTCGCTTGTGGGGTTTTCGCTGCTTTATGGATCTTATTGATTTGTAAATGGCAATGGCGTCGCACAGGTAATGAGGCCTGGTTAGGGGTTTATCGCTTTTGGGTGCGCTTTTTTGCCTTAAGTGTTACGCTCTGCTTTTCGGTCTCCATCCCGCTTTTGATACAAGTCGGGACGGTTTGGCCTACCTTGCTGATGAAGGTCGTCGCTGTGGTCGGGCCAATTCTTAGTTTGGTGGTTTTATTAGCCTTTGTCAGTAAGCTGGTATTCCTCAATATCATGCTGTACCAGATGAATCGAGTTCCTAACTGCTTGCATAATTTGGCGATTCTTTGTGCGGGTTTAAGTTTTAGTGCCGTCTTTTATCTGATTTTTATCGTCGTGGCGTGGGTGCACGAGCCAATAGGGACGGTGGTCCTCAACGGCATCCATCAGGTGGTGGATTGGCCAAGCATCTTAATGCAGCCACAGATTATCTGGCGTGCGGTCGGTTCTGCTTGTGCTGGTTTTGCAATCCAGGCGTTCTTAATGATGGGTATCAGCGCTTGGCAGGGCCTCAGAAGACCTCTGAATGCGATGGAAAATCTGAGTTTTAAAATTGGCGCTGGTGCCGGTTTATGCGCTCTGCTACTCGGTCTGTTGCTGCTCATGTGGGAGTCACTCTTTTCGACTCAGATAGGGCATTTCTATGCCTTTGCTGAACACGGCATATTGATTATTTTTAAACTGTTTTTATTCCTGAGCAGTGGCCTCTTATTATGGGCTGGGTTCTGGTCCTTTTACTTGAAAAAAGAGGCTGTGCGTATGCCTAAATTTGTGCTGCGTCTGTATTCCTGGTTTACATTCTCAGCGGCTATTTTAGTGTTTATCGGCTTTTTGCTATTCGCTCAAGATGATTTGCCAGCTTTGGTCGGTGAAACAATTTTCATAGCAGATGTCTTTCGCGATCCCGGCTTTTGGCCATTGGCCTTCAGCACCTTGGCGTATCTCTCTTTATTTATCGCGCTCTTGTTCGGGTTTTTACAGATGCTTTACCACGCCGCCCGTTTTGGGGTAGTGCCCGTACGTAAGATTAGGAGAACCGCATGAGTCGTCGGCTTATATATCAGGGGCTTGCATACGGGTGCCTAAGTATAAAGAGTAGGAGAAGGCAGCATGATTGACGGTCTAGCCGCCTCGCTAGGGCTAAATGTGGCAGATGCTGCTTTTTGGATGCCATTACTTTGTCTCGCTATTTTCTTTGTGATTGTCTTGTTGGGCTTATTGCTTGATGGTTTTGATCTGGGCACTGCCCTATTATTGCCATTCGCCCAGAAAACTGAACGAGACCGTATTTTGAACATGCTTAGCCCATGGCGCGACATGAATGAGTTTTGGCTTTTATTTGGGGCTATTTTATTTCTCACCGCCTTTCCCAAAGCTTGGGCGCTGATTTTTAGTAAGCTATATTTGCCTCTGGTCTTTGTGGCGGTGGGGGCGATTAGTCGTAATGTCGCTTTCGAATTTCATTTGCGTGCGCCCCAAGCACAACGTCGGTACTGGCTAAGCTTGGTGTATGTGGGGTCTTTATTAAGTGCTTTTGGACAAGGCTGGATCTTGGGTAAAATGGCCGTGAATTTTCAAAGTGATGCAGGCAATGAGTTCTTTGCCTTATTCATAGCTGCTTGTACGGTGGCAATGTTCATGTTGTTAGGTGCTACTTGGCTGGTAATGCGTAGTGAGGGCAGCTTACAACAATTTGCGCGGATGAGTGCGCGCCGTTGTGTGCGACTTTCGGCCGCCGGTTTAGCCAGTTTGTCCGTCAGTTTGGCATTCGTGAATACTGGCATTCTTTACAAGTGGCTAAGCACCTGGAACATGGGTTTAGTTATACTGATTTGGGTCCTCATCCTCAGTATCTTTATCCTGGTTGAAATCCTTCTCAAGTACAGCGCGTTAAATCGCTTAAGCGCATATTTGCCCTTCGTCATGAGTGCCTTCGTCTTAAGTATTGTCTTGCTTTGTTTAGGATTTACCTATTTTCCATTCTTTGTGTATGATGACTTAACTGTCTGGGAAAGTATCGATTCGCTAGCAACCTTGCAGCTCTTACTCTTTGTCATGTTAATGTTGCTGCCGATCTTATTGGTCTGCGTATTTTGGATTTATCGCGACATGTTTGGCCGCGAGCGCAAAGCCAGTGATGTGGCTTTCACCCAGAACTCGCCCTAAGTCACGGTCGCTCCCGATAGAAGCCTTGAGGGGGGCGAAATCTGTGGTTTAAATGTGGAATACCGACTGAAGCGGCCCAAGTGCTTAAGCTGGATAAGTGCTTAAGTTGGATAAGGTCGATTAAGCAGTTAATAAGGGCAGCGTAATATCTACGCGTAAGCCGCCGGCTTCGCTATCCTTGAGATCCAAATGGCCTTGGTGGGCATGCGCAATCGTCTCCACTAAGGCGAGGCCGAGTCCAACGCTACCTGTCTTGGTGCGAGCAGAGTCTAAGCGTGAGAACGCACGCAAGGCTTCTTCGCGACGTTCGGCAGGAATCCCTTCTCCATGGTCGCAGACCGAAATTAAGGCATGCTGCTTATCCACTTGAGAGAGATACACTTCAACGGGTGGTTTGCCGTGTTTAAGCGCATTGCTGATGAGATTATCTAATAAGCGTCCAAGCGCCAGCGAGTCAGCAGATATAAATAAGGGCTGACTTGGGCGCTGACGTAAGGTGACGGGGCTACCTGCTCCTTCCCAAGCGCACACCCGCTCATCTAGCCACTGATTTAAGTCGATGCGTGCAAATTGATAACGAGCGGGGTCAGATCCACGGACATAATTAATAAATTGCTCAATAATGCCTTGCATCTCTTGCACATCATTGCCCATGCCCGCTTTCATTTCCTCATCATCACACATTTCTAAGCGTAAACGCATACGGGCGAGGGGGCCTTTTAAGTCATGCGGTAGACCTGCTAATAGTGTCTGTTGCACTGTTTTGGCTTGCTCCATCGAATTCAACATAGCATTAAAGCGTTCACCTAGGGCGCGTGTTTCGTAGGGACCAGAAGGACTGACCTTAGCATGAATACCACGCGCCAGTTTGTCAGCAGATTGGCTTAAGCGCATTAATGGGGTTGTAATATGCCAAGCAAATAGGCCTGCACCTACTAGTAATAAAGCGGTAAGAGCTAACCAAGCAATCAATAAAACGTTATTATTATGAGGATCGATCCGGTCAAGCGGAATCACTAACCATTCCTTAATTAGCGTATTGTCTAATAAATTCAGCTCTGGCTGTAAGGAAATATACAGTGTCGCCTGGGGGCCACGAGAAAACCCCACGCGTGTGCCATCATCCAAGTCTTGGTTAATACGGATAATCATCTGGCGTAAATCGTTACGTAGATCACCCGCGGGGTATTCAATATGATGCTGTGGGTGATTATTATGTTGACGATAGAGTTCGCGTTGTGCTCTTGGCGCAGGCTTTTGTTCGTTTAGATGGGGAAAAAGTAATTGTATGGCGGATTGCCGTTCACTCGGCACAGCCTTGCGTTGCGTATCAAAGACTTCGGGATTCGTAGTCGTTAAGGGATTAATTTGCTTACCTGGGTTCTGCGCATTCTGTTGGTTTTGTGGGTTTTGACGATGCAAGCGGCCTTGGCGTAGGCGCTCCGCACCTTGTGGCAGCTGGCGTGACCAGAGATTCCATTTGCCTTTGGAAGCGTCAAAGATAAATTGCGCTCTTTGTTCCGGGGGTAGCAGATTGACGGCAGCACGAATAAATCGAATAGTCGTCGTTATGTGATCGGAGACGACATCAGTGAGAAATTTCTCACGCATATAGTTGCTCGCAAAAAACATCGCTGCTTGGACGATTAATATCGTGCCAAGCATCATCAGTAAGATTTGTGAGCGAATGCTAAGAGGCGTAAACCGAAACTTTTTCATGCCATACGGTAGAGTAATGAAGATACCACTATAGGTGCCTGTTTAAGCACCTATTAATGCGCTTATAACTTATAGCTTATATTAAGGCGCTTATCATTAAGGTGTGAGATCGGTGACCTAGGCGTTCGGTGAGAAGCGGTAACCAATACCCCATACAGTCTGAATCCAACGTGGATCCTTAGGATCATCTTCAAGCGCACGGCGTAAGCGTAAGATGGCAATATCAATGGCGCGATCATTACGTTCACCTTCATCATCATCGCGTGCTAGAGCGAGTAAGCGCTCGCGTGATAAGGGTTTGCTTGGGTTCTTCACGAAAGCTTCGAGTAAATTAATTTCACCACCTGTCAGCTTCACCACTTGCCCATCCTTAAGAAGTTGGCGGCGCGCTGGGTCGAAGGTAAAGGGGCCGAACGTAATTGGGGTCTCTTTAATGAGTGTAGAGGGCCCTTTTTTGCGGCGTAGTACGGTTTCAATACGCGCTAACAACTCACGAGGATCGAAAGGCTTACCGAGATAATCGTCGGCACCGGACTCTAGACCAATAATGCGGTCAGCCGTCTCGTCACGCGCAGTGAGTAAGATAATTGGAATATCTTCTTTCTGGGCGCGTAGATTGCGGCAGGCCTCAACCCCGTCACCACTAGGCAACATTCTATCCAACACAATCAAGTCCGGTGTGAACTTGGTGATGCGTTGCAATAGGTCATTGCAATCAGGCACCAATAAGGTATCGTAACCATGACGATTCAGATATTGGGCGAGGAGCTGACGTAAGTCAGGGTCGTCATCAACGACCATAATTTTGGTAAGTTGCTTGTTCATGCCTCTATCTTGCCAAAACTTAGTCGCTCCTGCAAGCCATGAGAAATGGCTTGAAATTAATTTGTACGATTAATTTGCTGCTGAGAGTCGCAATCACTGTTGATGCAAAGCACACTTGAGCTGCAATTAATCTGTATGATTAGTTCGTACCAGCGGGGGTTTCAGTGGCTGGAGCGGCTTGTTGTACATCAAATCGACGCGAGGCCAAGACACTACGGTTCTGTGTATTCACAACACGTACCTCAACTAAGCGAGGGGTTAAGGTGGGTTGAGTCAATTTCACACTACCACTGAGTTTGACATACTCATCAGCAGTAATATTAATTGGATCAAGATGAGCGTAGCCAACTTTGCCATTGCGATAACGGCCTTCGGTGACCATCTCAACACGGGCAGGGTAATCAGGACCTGATTCGTCGCGCTTGGTTAAAACAAGCTCATAACTAATCGTGCCGATTGCGCCTGTAAAGTTACCCACACGTAGACCTACCGGCGTATTCGCAGGGTCTTGTGGGAGTGATTGACGTAGAGCGGCAATATCTTCCGCTTGTAAAGTTTGTGCTTGCTCTGGTAGTGGCGTAATGGGATTAAATACATTGCTCTCTACTGTAGTGGTTGCAGGCGCGCTTGGTTCTGCAGGGCTAGGTGCCGTTTGTGCCACTACAGCCATGGCCTTCGCCTCTGAACGTAGCGTGTCTATCTGCTGCTTGGCTTCTTCAAGTTGTAGTTCTAGACTCTGCTTAGTCTGAGATAACTCAGAAACCGAGGCATTGAGTTTGGCGGACTCTTCAATACTGAGGCGTTGAGGGCCATAATTAGTTTGCAAAAACCAATAGCTGCCAGCACCAATCAGAATGCCCGTTATCAGTGTGACAAGACCGCGCGGCATGCGACGGTTGCGGCGCAGGCTAGATTCATACACAGATGGTGTAAAAACGACTTGTTTACGTGAGTTAAGCATCTTAAAAAAACCTTTCTACTTAAATTAAATTCTTTAGCGTATATAAAAAATGATGGGCGACGATAAAATAATTATACCGTTAGTCCTTGGCGAATTGCATGGTCTATTTGCTGTAAGCGCTCAGGCGTGCCGACATCGGTCCATTGTCCCGTAAAGTGACTACCTAAAACCTGTTGCTGTTGCATGGCTAAGCGCAGTAGGGGGGCTAATTTCGCAATTGAGCCTGGTTTAATGCCATGAAAAAGACTAGGGTGGTATAAGCCAATTCCTGAGAAGGTTAATTTCTCTGGACCATCTTGGTGTAATTTACCATTCGCATCTAGGTGGAAGTCCCCTTGAGGGTTGTGCTCAGGGTTATCGACCATCAGCAACCATGCTTGGATTTGACCTTGCTCTAAGGGATTGAGATGTTGCATCACGTGCATAGGATTCCAATCACACCAGATATCGCCATTCATCACTAAGAAAGGCGCCTCACCCAATAGGGCTAAGGCATTGGCAATACCCCCTGCAGTTTCGAGACCGACTTCCTCAGCAGAGTATTGAATCGCCACATCAAACTGTGAGCCATCTCCTAGAATTTCGGCAAACTTATGACCAAGCCATGCGTGGTTAATCACAATATCCGTAATCCCTACTGATGCTAAGCGTTCAATATGCCAGACAATTAAGGGTTTGCCGCCTACCTCGAGCAGAGGTTTAGGTAAAGTATCCGTAAGCGGGCGCATGCGCTCACCGCGCCCCGCGGCGAGAATCATAGCCTGAATCAAAATGTGTACCCCACTTTAGTTTCGATATTGTCTAAGCGATCAAGTAGGCGCAGCAATGGCTTAAACACGGCATAGCGAGAGGCGACTTGACGCACATAGGCATTCACGCGAGGGATGTGTTGTAGATAATGACTCTTATTGTCACGAATGGCAAGACGAGCAAATACACCCAGTATGCGTAAATTACGTTGTAAACCCATAAACTCGTAATCAATATGGAAATCGGCGAAGTCAGCAGGTACGGCTAAGTTAGCAGCACGTGCCATTTCCCAATAACGAATCGCCCAATCTAATTGTTGTGGCTCTTCCCAAGTCGTGCGTGCATCCATCACTAAGGACACTAAGTCATAGGAAATAGGGCCTAAGAGTGCATCTTGAAAATCAATAATACCAGGGTTAGGACCATGGTGTTCAGCATGACAGACCATTAAGTTAGGCGAATGATAGTCGCGGTGGACGAAAACCTGCGCTTGCTTAGCATTATGTTCCACGAGGGTCGCGAAAATTTGTTGCAGCTGATCAGCCTCAGTTTCGCTTAATGTGGTTTTATGGTGCTGCTCAATATACCAAGTTGGGAATAGGTCCAACTCATCCCGTAAGCGCTGGCTATCATAGACAGGCAAATCACTGGCGTCAGCAGTTTGCATGGTCACCAGTGCGGCCAAGGCATCACGATATAAATGACTCAGTTCGTCTTCTTGAATTGGTAATTGCAGACGGTGGTAATAGTTTTGCTCACCTAAATCATGTAAAAGCAAGAAGCCTTCAGTGAGATTCTGTTCAAGAATCTTAGGGGTATTTAAACCCACCGCACTGAGTTTCTCCGCGATTTTAATAAAAGGACCACAGTCTTCGTGGCTTGGTGGTGCATCCATCACAATTAAGGGGTGCTTGTCCGTATCAATGCGGAAGTAGCGGCGAAAACTCGCATCGCTTGAAGCAGGACGCAAACTGTCAAGTACGAGATGGTATTGACTTTGTAAGCTAGTCAACCAAGTGTTTAATAATTCAAGACGAGGATCAGGAGTTAGGGACATAGAGGCAGCAGTGATAAGGAAATAAGCAAAAAAACAATGGCGATACGAAAAAACGAGAACCTAGAAAAATAAAACGAACACCTAGGAAAAAAGAGAGCCCAGTAAAAAAACGAACACCTAGGTAAAACGAGAGTCCAGCAAAAAAACGAGCATCTAGGTAAAACTAAAGTTAGGTACCGTTATGAGGCTATGAACTATTAACGATTTCGCCAAAAAACAGTGTGCTGAAAAAAAGCCAGTCATTCCGTGAAACTAAAGCCTATGGGTAATTTAGCGAGAAATTGCGTAAAAATTATTACTACAAGCTCTTCAAACCCTTCGTCTTTAGCTTATCTACTTTATAATGGCGCATCAGCATATTTATTAAAGACATTATTTTAGTCGCTTAATCTAGTTTTGTCTGTGATGCTTAGTGTTTACACATAGTTTTTGATATTTTGACTAATCCTATAGGATGAGAATTTTTAGTGCGTAAAGTTTGCGGTGTCTCTTTACTTTTGCTAGCTTCATGGGCGCAGGCACAACAAGTGCAAGTTTTGGGTATTGGTGGCCATCAACAGCAACCATTGCTTGAAAGTCCTATGCTACAAAATATCGTCCAAAATCGCGATCATATTGTCACGTTTACCGATAGCGCGAAAGCTGATATTAGCAATGACACAAATAAGATTACCTTAACAGGTGATGCCCAAGTACGTCGCACTGACGCTATTCTTAAGGGCGACACCATTACCTATGACCGCGTAACGGGCGAAGTTGAGGCGCTCGGTAATGCCCGACTTCTACGCGACGGCACCTTAGTGACAGGGCCTGGCTTGAAATACAATGTCGACAAGAAAACTGGGGTGATTGAGTCCCCCGTATTTCGTATGGCCGATGGCGGTGCTGGCCATGCTGACCGTGCTGAGATGGTTGACGACAACCATGTGCGCCTAACGAATGCCTTATATTCGGCGTGTAATTGTGGCGAAGCGCAGGATCGCTTTTGGTATATTAAATCAAGCAATGTAGACATCTATAACGATGAGAATGAAGGTATCGCTGAAGACGGTACCTTGTATATTCGTGGCGTACCGGTATTCTGGTCACCATACTTCACATTCCCCGTACGTCGTGAGAAAAAAACCGGCGTGTTGGTGCCCACCGTTGGTTATACCTCACGCAGTGGCTATGATTTAACCGTCCCTTATTTTATTAATTTAGCACCGAATTATGATATGACCTTGTATCCACGCTATGTCAGTAAGCGTGGACCTATGCTAGGGGCTGAGTTCCGTTACTTGCAACCCAACTATAGCGGCCAATTCAGTATGGAATATATGGCGCGCGATAGTCAGCTTGGGCATAAGCGCTGGACTTATTCATGGGTGCATCGCCAAAAATTAGGCGAATTAGCAGGTCTTAATTTTGGTTTAAACATTAACCTTAATCGTGCTTCAGATAGTGATTACTTCCGTGACTTCACGAAAGTTGCCATCAACGAAGCCGACCGAACTTATTTACCACAGTCAATTAGTTTGACCTTCAATGGTTATAGTTATTGGTCAGGTTATTTGCGCATGCAGAAGTATCAGTCCTTGCATGATTTCTCGGGCGAGATTCCGCGTTACTATTACCAGTACAATCGTATGCCTGAACTGATGGTGCGCGGGCAGCGCTTTGATTGGAATGGTTTTGACGTCAGCACGCAAAATACGATTACGCGTTTTGAGTTTCCAAAACATCAGGGACGCCACCAAAGGGCTGATGGCACGCGTATGGTCTCATATAACCAAATTTCTTATCCGATTGTGCGCCCTGGTTGGTATATCACACCAAAGATAGGCTTACATGCTTCTCATTACAGTACCGATTGGTACGACAAACAAGGTTATTCATTTAGAGCGCAATCAGGTAATAAAGAGCGTAGTATTTCACGAGTGCTGCCGATTTTCTCGCTTGATGCGGGGATGACCTTCGAGCGGAATACCACCTTATTTGGTAAACCGAAGATTCAGACTTTGGAGCCAAGACTTTATTACTTACGCATCCCATATAAAAATCAAGCGGATATCCCACTTTACGATACCAGTCTTAGCCAGTTTAACTTTGGCACGGCGTTCAGTGAGAATCGTTATGTGGGTGGATGGGACCGTATTAATAATGCCAATCTCTTGGCTTTAGGGGTCACTTCACGTTGGCTTGACGAAGAAACAGGTAATGAGCGTATGGCCTTGCAATTAGCACAGCGCTTTTATTTTGATGAGCAGAAAGTGTCGTTGAGCAATGCCGAGCGCTTACGTGAAAAGAGTAAATCGGAGTTCTTGGCGAACTTATCGGTTGGTTTGACCGATACCTTAAATACTGAGACAGGTATTCAGTTTGATACTTACGAGAAGAAAATTGCCCAGACCTATGCCTCAATTCGTTGGTTTCCTAAGCGTCTAACCTCATTGTCACTCACATATCGCTATCAACGAGATCCTTTCTATCAGTATGATGATGCTGGTAATATCCGTATTGATAAGAGGACTGGGAATCCGATACCTATTGCCTATCAATTACCAGGCAAAGAGAACCTCAGTATTGCCGGGCAATGGCCCTTGACCGACCAGCTTTATGCAGTAGGACGCTATGATTATTCTCTACGCGAAAAGCGTTCGACTCAATCAATTCTTGGCTTAGAGTATAAGGGTGATTGTTGTTGGACAGGTCGATTAGTGATGCAACGCTATGCAGTGACCCGAGAAAAATCGAATTCTGCTATATTCTTACAAGTAGAGCTTACTGGATTGGGAGCAGTTGGCTCCGATCCAATGGAATTATTGCGTGATAGTATTCCAGGATATCAACAAGTGAAAGATCCGGTACCGGCTTTCTCACCCTTTGAAAGGTATGAATAAAAGATGCAAAACATGAAAACTTGCTTAAAGATTGCCTTAGTGGCCTTGCCTAGCTTGCTATTAACATTGCCAACTGCGCAAGCCCAGAAGAAGCCAGCAAAACAGACGCAAGGCACTTTTGCTGATGGGATTGCTGCTGTGGTGAACACCGAAGTTATCACTATGCGTGAATTGAATAAGCGCATGGCAAGTATGCGCCTGTCTGGCAATAACACGCAAGCACGTGAACAGGTTTTGCAGAACCTTATTGACGAACGCTTAATGAACATTCATGCCACCGAATTAGGCATTAATGTCACGAATCAGCGTATGGATGAGGTCTTGCAGAATATCGCGGCACAGAATAATTTAAGTGTTGATGGCCTGCGTGCAGCTGCTAAGCAGCATAATTTGAATTGGGATGATTATGTGGCTGATTTACGTAATCAGGTCAAGATGGAAGACTTACGCTCACGTGTTGTGCAATCACGAGTGAATGTGACCGAATATGATGTGGATGCGTTCTTAGCACAGAATCCAACGGGCATGTACCCTGAGCATAAGGGAACTTTAGTACAACAAGCGCCGAGAACTGAGCAGCGCGTTGTGGTTGAGCGTAGCTTCGATCCTAAAGCGATTGCCCTACAACATATTTTCATCCGTGTGCCCGATGGCTCAAGTGCAGAAGTGGTAGAAGCCGCACGTAAGAAAGCCAATGAGGCACTAGCTAAGATTCGTCGTGGCCAAAGCTTTGCGGCTGTGGCCCGAGAATATTCGGAAGGTCCTGAAGCGGGGAGCGGTGGTGATCTTGGTATTCGTATGAATGAGGATTGGCCCTCATTATTTATTAGCCAGACCCGTCGTGTGCGTGACGGCGGTACGACTAGCGTCTTTAAGGCACCGAACGGCTTCCATATTCTGCGTGTAGTTGAGCGCCGTGGTGTGATCAATGAACAACGTCGCACGGTGAATGTGCAGGTTGCTACGCCTCCTGCTTATCAATTATCACCACGTGAACAAGCTGCACGTCAAACCGGTCCTGTGGATGTGACCGAGTCGCATGTGCGCCATATCTTAGTGCGCATCACACCAGTCTTCTCAGACCAACAAGCGCAACAGAAAATTGCCCAAGCGTATCAACGCTTACAAGCGGGAGAGGCCTTTGCTGATGTTGCGATGCAAGCCTCGCAAGACTCATCAGCCCCATTAGGTGGTGATATTGGTTGGATTACCCCAGGTCAAGCTGACCCAGCATTCGAAGCCGCGGCGAATAGCTTGCAAGTAGGGCAAGTGAGCCAACCGATTCGTTCTAGTTTTGGCTGGCATATTATCGAAGTGCTTGATCGCCGTACACAAGATAAGCAAGCGGAAATCCGTCGCGGCTTAGCCCGCGAAACGCTCTATGAAGAGCAGGCGAATAATGTGTTGAATGACTGGTTAATGCAATTGCGTTCACAGTCTTATATTGATAATCGTCTAACTGGTCAGAAAGCTCGCTAAATGGCACATCAAGCAAGAAAGCGCTTTGGTCAGCACTTCTTAACTGACCAAAGCATACCCGAAGCAATTGTACGAGCCATTAATCCCCAGGCAGATGATCTTGTGATTGAGATTGGTCCTGGCTTATCGGCCTTGACCGAACCCTTGATGACACAATTAAATCACTTAACAGTGGTCGAAATTGACCGTGATTTAGCGCATCGCTTGCGTAACCAGCATAGCCCTAAGCACCTAACGGTTGTCGAAGCGGACGCCTTAACCGTAGACTTTAGTCAGTTCGGTACAGGTCTGCGAATTGTTGGAAATCTACCCTATAATATTTCAAGTCCTATCCTCTTTCATCTGATGCAAGTTGCTGAGCATGTACGAGACCAGCATTTTATGCTGCAGAAAGAGGTTATCGATCGTATGGTGGCCAAACCAGGTGATAGCGATTACAGTCGCTTGTCGGTGATGTTGCAGTCGCGCTATAAAATGCATTCCTTATTCGACGTACCACCAGAGTGTTTTGACCCACCACCACGCGTGATGTCGGCTGTGGTGCGCATGATTCCGCTCGGTGCCGACCGACCATGCCCGCAGAGTCCAGAAGCCTTCGCTAAACTCGTTACCAAAGCCTTCGCCCAGCGTCGCAAGATGCTACGTCGTGGACTAAGTGATTTGAAAATTGATTGGGAGCAGGTGGGCATTGCCGAGACCTCACGTGCTGAAGACCTTAATGTAGCTGACTATATTCGCTTAGCGGATTATTGTGTGGCTGAGCATAAGCTTTAGGGTGTGAAACTAGCGTGAGTAGATTCGTTCGCATCAAGACTCAAGTACTCGCGAATCAGGGCTCAAGTACTCGCTAATCAGGACTCGATCGCAAGCGAATCAAGCTCATCAATACCTTAAGTAAAATTGCATTCTATCTACGAGTCCTTCGCTATAGAGTGCATGAAGATTCTAGAGCCGATAAACCTGCATCACATTACGACTGGTTTGGCATAATAAATCAACACTATCTTGCATCGCCTGCTCTAGACTAATGCCGCCAGGATTGATACTAAAAGCAGCCGTGAGACCTTGTTCGTACAAGTCCTGATAGCCTTCTTGCAAGCGCCCAGCGAAAGCAATTAAGGGTTTATTGTGGCGTAGGCAAAGTTGAGCTATTCCCGCTAGCGTCTTACCTTGTAAAGTCTGAGCATCAAGGCTTCCTTCGCCCGTAATCACCAGGTCCGCGTTCGCAATATGCTTCTCTAACTGAGTATATTCAGCCAATAGTGTCACACCAGAGACAAATTTTGCTTGTAAAAAGCTTAAGGCCGCAAAGCCTAGACCACCTGCTGCGCCCGCGCCAGACTGTTGTGCATAGTCGTGCTGGAATAATGGCCTGACTTTATCCGCGAACTGACGCAGGGCAGAATCCAGCATCTCCACTTGCTCTGGTTTGGCGCCTTTTTGTGGTGCAAATATATAAGCCGCACCATTCGGACCGCACAAGGGATTGCGTACATCGGCAGCAATAATAATCTCGAGCTTAGCTAGGCGAGGATCTAAGCCACTTACATCAACGCTGTGAATTTGTCCCATATAAGCAGGCGTCGGTGCAGCAATAGCTTGTTGCTGCTCATCTAAAAACCGTACACCAAGCGCCTCTAGCATGCCCAGTCCCGCATCATTCGTGGCGGAACCGCCCAGCGTAAGCACTAAGCGTTGGATGGGGTAATCGAGTGCCTGACGAATTAAGAGACCAACACCATAGGTGGAGGCTTGAAAGATATCTCTTTGCTCAGGAGGGATTTGTTGCAGGCCTGCCGCACTGGCCATCTCGATAATAGCTGTGGCTTGCTTTTCAAGCAGTGCCCAATTCGCCTCTATCGATTGACCCATGGCATTCTGAGTGTGTGCCTGCATAATTTGGCAAGATGGCACGCTGTAAGCCAAGCACTCAATGGTGCCCTCACCGCCATCGGCCATTGGGATGCCATGAACCTGTATCGTAGGCATGCCATGTGCCTGTGCTGCAACAGCGCCCTTATCACTTTCATTATTAAGCGATGTAATCCCAGTAAACTGTGCTGTAGGTATCGCCGCCAAGATCCCCGCTTGTATCGCTTGCGTGGCTTGGATAGCAGATAGACTTTCTTTAAAAGAATCTGGGGCGACGAGTATCTTCATAAGGTCTATCCTGTAATCGCTAAATATTGAGTTGATAACGCCCTTTTGGAGCTCCACTGCATGAGGGCTTGTACCAATCCCTCAATAGAATTAGTCGTTAAGTCCCTTGGCCAGAGATCCACTGCATGAGGGCTTATGCAAATCCCGCTATGGATTTAGTCGTTAAGTCCCTTGGCCAGAGCTCCACTGCATGAGGGCTTATACAAATCCCGCTATGGATTTAATCGTTGAGTCCCTTACCTGGCGCAGACATATCCTTACGTTCAATAAGTTCAATCTTATAACCATCAGGATCTTCAACAAAGGCAATCACGGTTGTGCCACCCTTAACTGGACCTGCTTCGCGCGTAACATTGCCACCTGCTTGTTTGACCGCCTCACAGGCTTGGTAAGCATCAGGGACACCAATTGCAATATGACCATAGGCCGTGCCCATCTCATAGCGGTCTTGACCGTAGTTATAGGTGAGCTCTAACTCAGCTTGTTCAGGATTAGCAGCAAAGCCTAAGAACGCGAGATCATATTCGTATTCAGGGTTTGATGAGGTGCGGATGAGTTTCATACCAATGACCTTGGTGTAAAACTCAATTGAGCGCTCTAAATTGCCGACGCGTAACATGGTGTGCAGAAATTGCATGGAAGGTTTCCTTTACTCTTGAATTAATTGAAAGCATTGAAAGCACTAAGAAATCATCTTCATTATAAGCCTTCTGACTTTTCATCGCAGGGCTTGTATGAGACTTGTTGAGCAGAGTATAGCTTAGTCTGGAAATGTATTATGAGGTCAATCCATTGTGTTAATTGTTTTAATTCAGGTGCAGAGTATAGCTTAGTCTGGCAATGTATTATGAGAGGGGCCTTTTGTTTAATCACAAGCCTCAATACGATGAGTTCGTAGTGCCATTTTAATAGTCTCATAATTCGGCATAAGATGCGCGACTTCAGCCCAGAACTTGGGACTGTGATTCATCTGCCGTAGATGGGCGAGTTCATGGGCGATGACATAATCAATCTGCTCGTGAGGGAAGTGAATGAGGCGCCAGTTGAGGCTAATCACTCCACGGCTATTACATTGTCCCCAACGTGTACGGGCGCGGCTAATACGCCAAGCATTGGGATGAATTTGCTTATGTTCGGCAAACCAGGCTAGGCGTTCTGTAAACCATTGCTGAGCGCGCGATTCAAGCCAAAACTGTGCGTGTTGTTTAATCAGGGCTGAATCAGCATCAAGTGCGATGGGCAGAATTAATTGGTCGCTACCACATGGCTCTTGATAATTGCCTTGATAGCATGGTGCGATGGCAGTGGGGTCTGCAGCCAGCGTAATCGACTGACCTAAATATTGAATGGTCTGCCCCAGTTGCCAGTGATTAATCGGCTGAACAGCTTGGCTCGCTAAGCGCGTACGCGTCTTCTGAATCCATTCAGCGTGTTGCTTGATAAAAGATTCAATCGTGGAGGTAGGGGTGTGCCATGGGGCATTAACTTGTATCGCTTCAGAAGTGACTTTGAGATTTAGGGTGCGACGCTTGCTGTAGCGTAGTGCGTATTCAAAAAAACCTACTGAAGTGCTAATCGTAGACAGATTACTCATGCCGTTTTATTGGCCAGTATGCGCAGCATGATAACCTTCAGGCGCTGGATGAATATCAGGATTCATTTCGTGCACCTTGCTTTCAATCCAGAACTCAACTTCTTTATTCAGCTCTTCAGGGGTCTTGCCTGCAGACTCAATCGGAGGGCCAAACCAGACGGTGACTAAACCTGGTTTTTTAATATACGCTTGGCGCGGCCAGCATAAACCTGCATTGTGGGCGACGGGAATAACCGCTGAGCCCGTGTGCACCGCTAAGCGTGCACCACCTTGCTTATAGCGGCCTTTTTGACCTACGGCCACGCGTGTGCCCTCAGGGAATAAGATGACATTGCGGTTCTCTTTAAGGTATTTAGAACCGATTTCAATGACCTGGACCATAGCATCTTTGCCGGCGTTACGGTCAATCGAAATCTGACGTAAACTGGCTAAACCCCAACCAAAGAAGGGTACGTAATTCAATTCTTTCTTATACACGAAAGTTGAAGACTGCTTGAGGTACACAGGGATAAATAGCGTTTCCCACGCGGATTGGTGCTTGCTTAAATAAATCGCCGCATGTTCGGGGACATTCTCAGCGCCTTTTACTTCATATTTTATGCCTAAAATATGTTTGGCGGCCCAGACCATACCGCGGGGCCATTGCACAATCACTTTCCAACGCCATTTAAAAGGCAGGATGTAGATCACACCCGCCAAGGTGCCAAAGAAAATGGTATGGAAGGTTTGGAAAATAAAAAATAAGGTAGAGCGTAGAATATTCATTTTATTCTTCGAGTAATGCATCAGCAAGGGCGGCAAGGTCTGGGTAAATTTGTGTGCCTTCAGGTAAACCACCCTTGGTTTGAGTTTTCTGACCATTACCCGTTAGGACCAGATAGGGACTAAAACCTGCATTAGCAGCTGCTTGTAAATCACGCAAGGAGTCACCCACAGCGATCATGCCCTGAGGTTTAAGTTCATAGCGTCGGATAATATCTTGAAACATGCCCGGAGCGGGCTTGCGGCAATCGCAGCCCTCATCTGGATGATGTGGGCAGATAAAGAAGGCGTCAATCTTCGCTCCGAACTCTCGTAAACCTGCTTGTAACTTCTCATGCATGGCATGCAGGGCGTGGATGGTAAACAAGCCACGCCCTAAACCGGACTGATTGGTGGCAACCACAATCTTATAGCCTGCATGATAGAAGCGTGCGATGGCCTCTAGACTGCCTGGTAGGGCAATCCATTCATCCGCAGTTTTGACAAACTCACTGCTATCTTGGTTGATAACACCATCACGATCTAAAACAATCAGCTTCATTGGGCAAGTTTGGCTAAGTCAGCGACCAAGTTCATGGTGCTGTGTAGTTGATTTAAGAGCGCCAAGCGATTATTCCGTACGGCTAAATCATCGGCCATCACCATGACATCATTAAAGAAGTTATCCACGGCATCGCGGGTCTGAGCAACCGTTTGCAAAGCTTGGGTAAATTCGGCCTTAGCAAAATGGCTGCGTGCCACAGGATCGACCTGAGCAATTTGCTCCGCTAAAGCCAGCTCCGCAGACTCTGTTAAGAGTTGTGGGTTGACTTGTGCTAACTCACCTTCAACTTTCTTGAGTAAATTACCAATACGTTTATTGGCTGCGGCTAAGCTTTGTGCTTCAGGTAAGTTGCTAAAGTGGCTAACCGCTTGAACGCGGGCATTGACCTCGTCCAGATCAGGGTTCAGGGCTAATACGGCATCGACTACCGAGCGATCGCTCTCCGTATTGAGTTGGTTCCGTAGGCGTTCATAAATAAAATCTTGGACTTCGGCAGCCGTATTCTCGGCAAGCGTAATGGCTGGGTCTTGGGCGAAGATACTTTGTGCATAAGCGAGTAATTCATTTAAACGCAATTTATTTTCACGTTTAAAATAATCGGCTTCGTTCAGACGCTCAAAGGCACTGATAATGCCAAGTGCAGCACGGCGTAAGGCATAAGGATCGCGTTCACCAGTTGGCACCAGACCAATTCCCCAAATACCCACTAAGGTTTCAGTGCGTTCAGCGATGAACAAAATCGCACTGATTAAATTATCCGTAGTAATCGCTTTATCGTAACGTACTTGGTATTGTTCGGCGAGTGCAGTCACGACGGCTTGTGGCTCATTATCACCTTGGGCATAATAGGCACCAATCACGCCTTGTAGTTCTGGGAACTCCCCGACCATATTTGAGGTGAGGTCAGCTTTAGCTAAGTGAGCAGCACGGTCGGCTAAGGCATTATCGGCACCCAACTTATCGGCAATATAGCGCGCAATGCTACGTACGCGCTCTACTCGTGCTAATTGGCTCCCCAGTTTATTGTGGTAGACAATATTCGCCAAGGTTTTTACGCGCTCTTCAAGAGGCAGTTTACGGTCTGTATTAAAGAAGAATTCCGCATCGGCTAAGCGAGGGCGAACCACACGTTCATTACCTTCAATAATATTGTGCGGGTCAGCCACTTGCATATTGCTCACAATCAGGAAGTGATTATCAAGCTTCCCACTGCGCTTATCAAACAGTGGGAAGTACTTCTGGTTAAGACGCATCGTTAGAATTAAACACTCAGGCGGAACCGCCAAGAACTTAGGCTCAAACTGACCCACATAAATGGTGGGGTGCTCGACTAATGAAGTGACTTCTTCTAACAAATCGCTGACTTCTTGCCCTTCACCAATGGTGAGGTTTAAAGCATCGGCCTGGGCCGCTAAGAGATCTTGAATCTTCGCTAGGCGTTCCTCATACGAAGCAATCACCATGCCTTCATTGGCTAATTGCTCCGCATAGCTCGTCGCGCTCTGTAACTGGATGGTACTTGTCCCCATAAAGCGGTGGCCATGCGTTGTATTGCTAGCCTGCATACCCAGCGCATTAACTGGGATAATATCGGTCTCATGCAAGGCCACTAAACCATGGACTGGGCGCACAAATTTCACCGAGGTCTTGCCATCAGCAAGCTGATAACGCATCACTTTAGGAATCGGTAAGTTCTCAATCGCTTGGTCAAGCGCAGTCTGTAAGTGGTTGCTGAGTTTGACCCCAGCGGCTTGGCCTTTTGCCACTAAGTAATCTTGTTTACCATCCGATTCGCGGCTTAATTGCTCGACACTTAAATGCTCAAGGCCCTTACTAGCGAGTTTCTTCATCAGTGCGGGTGTGGCTTGCCCATTCGCATCAATGCCCACTTTAACGGGCATGAGCTTCTCAGCAAATTCTTGTTCTGGGGCTTGGCTGACGACGCCTTCAATACATACGGCTAAGCGACGTGGCGTGGCATAGCTCTTAAAAGGGCTATCGGCAGCAACTAAGTGGACCTTAGCAAGACTATCAAAAAGGCTTTGGGCAAACGAAGCACCGAGGCGGCGTAAGGCCTTAGGCGGTAATTCTTCGGTAAATAATTCGATTAATAAGGGTTTGCTAGACATAATTATTTGGCCTCCTGTTTCAGCATAGGAAAGCCGAGTTGTTCACGAGAGTCGTAGTAGCACTGGGCCACAGCACGGGAAAGATTACGGATGCGGCCAATGTAAGCGGCGCGCTCAGTCACACTGATCGCATTACGTGCATCTAATAGGTTAAAAATATGCGCCGCTTTCAACACTTGCTCATACGCAGGCAAGGCGAGTGGCGACTCAAGCTGCATCAGTTTCTGCGCTTGCGCCTCATGGTCACCGAAGTGTCTAAAGAGCACCTCGGTATCCGCATATTCAAAGTTATAGGTTGATTGCTCCACTTCATTCTGGTGGAACACATCGCGGTAGTAGATTACGTCACCATTCGGACGCACCGTCCAGACTAAATCATAGACGCTTTCGACATTCTGCAAGTACATGGCGATACGCTCTAAACCATAGGTAATTTCGCCTGTGGTGGCAGGACAGTCAAGACCGCCGACTTGTTGGAAGTAAGTAAATTGCGTCACTTCCATACCGTTCAGCCAGACCTCCCAGCCTAAGCCCCAAGCCCCTAAAGTTGGATTCTCCCAGTCGTCTTCAACAAAACGAATATCATGTTCTTTAGGATTAATGCCAAGCGCTTCAAGTGAGCCAATATAGAGATCGACGATATTCGGTGGCGCAGGTTTTAATACCACCTGATATTGATAATAGTGCTGCAAGCGATTTGGATTCTCACCGTAACGGCCGTCTTTCGGGCGACGTGAAGGTTGAACGTAGGCGGCAAACCAAGGCTCAGGCCCGATGGCGCGTAAAAAAGTCGCTGTATGTGAAGTGCCCGCACCGACTTCCATATCAAAAGGCTGAAGCAGGGCGCATCCGTGTTGGTCCCAATAGGTTTGCAAGGTTAAGATAATTTGCTGAAAAGTTATTGGCATGGAGTTATCGCTTGTCTCTATTTACTAAAAACTAGATTTTAGGGTATTTTATGAGGATAAGCAGTAATAAATGCTCAAAGTGTCATAAATGAATCATTCAATTCCCAGGAGGAACTCGTGGAACCTTTAGTATTAACCGAACAAATTGGCCGTGTTTTGGTCATCACCATTAATCGCCCACAGGCGCGTAATTCTTTAACTTACGATACATCATTTGCTTTAGCTGAAGCCTTAGACCGTCTGGATAATGATAGCGAAATTTCAGTCGGTATTTTACGTGGTCAAGGGGAGACTTTCTGCTCTGGTATGGATTTGAAAGAATTCGCCAAGACACAACGTCGTGCTGTGGTACCAGGCCGTGGACTGGGTGGTTTGTGCGAGGCGCCAACGGTTAAACCCTTGATTGCCGCGGTTGAAGGCTATGCCTTAGCGGGTGGTTTTGAGTTGGCTTTGGCTTGCGATATGATTGTCGCTGCGAATAATGCCAAATTTGGTTTGCCTGAAGCCAAACGCGGTCTCGTGCCTGGTTCGGGCGGTATGTTACGTCTACCGCAGCGAGTACCTTATCCGATGGCCATGGAAATCCTCTTGACGGGCGATATGTTCAGCGCTCAACGGGCTTATGACCTTGGTTTGGTGAATCAATTAGTGGAGCCAGGTGGCTCACTCGATGCTGCCTTGGAATTGGCTAAGCGTGTTGCGGCCAATGGTCCATTAGCCTTACAAGTGATTAAGCAAGTGGCACGTCAAGCCAGCGATTGGCGTCAAGAGGATATGTTTGCGCTACAGCAGCCGCGTATGCAGCATATTTTTGCTTCTGAAGATGCGAAAGAAGGCGCAACGGCCTTTGCCGAGAAGCGTGATCCGGTTTGGAAAGGTCGCTAAACTATTGGTAGAGTCACTTGCCTAGATTGTGTAGGTGGCTGGTTTTTTAGGCCTCAGAAAGGTTTGTCAGTGTTTTGAGAGACGTTATGGCACTGAGAATGATGCCAAGGGGCTTAGAAAAACGGCTGGGCGCTTGCTTACATGTTAAGTTTGTCCTGGGTCAGAATGATTTGTCAGTGTTTAGAAAGTACTTATAAATCAAACGCTTGTTTAAGTCGTTGAGCGTCTAGGCCCATGTGCGAGGTAATTATTAGCTTAATAAGCCGAATGAATTGCGATAATAATCCTTGAATTTGGTTATTATTAGATATGTTTTATTTTCCCAAGAGTGTAAAAAATCATGACAACCCTTATCAAAGAAGCTGATTTAGTGCAGTCAATTGCTGATGCGATTCAGTTTATCAGTTACTACCACCCACAAGATTACATCCAACATTTAGCCCGTGCTTATGAAGCTGAACAAAGCCCTGCCGCTAAAGATGCCATCGCCCAGATTTTAACCAACTCACGTATGTGTGCTGAAGGTCATCGTCCTATCTGCCAAGATACAGGTATTGTGAACGTATTCCTGAAAGTTGGTATGGATGTGCGTTTCGAGCTTAAGGGTACGCTACAAGAAGCCTGTGACGAAGGTGTGCGTCGTGGTTATTTAGATCCTGATAATAAATTACGTGCATCTGTCTTAGCCGATGCGATTTTTGAACGTAAAAATACCAAAGACAACACACCCTGTATCCTGAATGTGGAATTAGTGCCAGGCAATAAGGTTGAGGTGCAAGTGGCGGCCAAGGGTGGCGGCTCTGAGAACAAGACCAAATTCGCCATGTTAAATCCGAGCGATGATGTCGTGGATTGGGTGCTGAAAACTGTACCGCTAATGGGCGCTGGCTGGTGTCCTCCAGGTATGCTGGGTATCGGTATTGGCGGGACCGCTGAGAAAGCCATGTTGATGGCGAAAGAGGCACTCATGGAAGACATTGATATGTATGAGTTGCTACAACGCGGTCCACAAAATAAATTAGAAGAATTGCGTATTGAACTGTATGAGAAGGTGAATGCGCTTGGTATTGGTGCTCAAGGTCTAGGTGGTTTAACCACTGTGCTCGACGTGAAAATTAATACTTACCCAACGCACGCTGCCTCTAAACCTATCGCCATGATTCCTAACTGTGCCGCGACTCGTCACGTGCACTTTGAACTCGATGGTTCGGGTATTGCGACACTACCCACACCGGCACTCTCTGATTGGCCTGATGTACACTGGGCGCCAGACTACAATAAGTCTACCCAAGTGAACTTAGATACCTTAACGGCTGAAGAAGTGGCGAGTTGGGAACCTGGTCAAACCTTATTGCTCAGCGGCAAGATGCTAACGGGGCGTGATGCGGCACATAAGCGTATTAGCGATATGTTAGCGAAGGGTGAGCAACTCCCAGTTGATTTTAAAAACCGTGTGATTTACTATGTTGGCCCAGTTGACCCGGTGCGTGATGAAGTTGTTGGACCTGCAGGCCCAACCACAGCAACCCGTATGGATAAGTTTACCGAGACCATGTTAGCGCAAACAGGCTTAATTGCTATGATTGGTAAAGCTGAGCGTGGCCCCGTAGCGATTGAATCAATCCGTAAACATAAGAGCGCTTATCTGATGGCAGTAGGTGGTTCCGCTTACCTCGTCTCGAAAGCGATTCGTTCCGCTAAAGTTGTTGGCTTTGAAGACCTTGGTATGGAAGCGATTTACGAGTTTGAAGTGAAAGATATGCCAGTCACTGTGGCAGTTGATGCACAGGGTACTTCGGTACACAATACAGGTCCGAAGAAATGGCAAGCCATCATTGGTAAGATTCCAGTGGCGGTTGAGTAAGTTTTAAATAAGGTGTGTTATGGCGGAGGAGCTATAGCACACTTTTTTGTTCGTATGCTAGCCTCTACAGGGGTGGCAAATTATAACTGTTCTCAAAAGGACTAGAAATGAAGAAAACAACTTATAAAGTTTTAATTAGTGCACTATTAGCGGGTTTTGCAGGTACAGCACATGCCGCAGGAACTTTAGTTTACTGTTCAGAAGGGAGCCCCGCGGGATTTGACTCAGCGCAATTTACCGCCGGTACTGACTTTGACGCAGGTGCTAATAATGTTTTTAACCCATTAGTTCAATTCCCACGTGGTGAAACCTTAGCTGCCCCCGCTTTGGCGGAGAAATTTGAGGTGAGTGATGATGGTTTGGTGTACACCTTCCATTTACGTAAAGGCGTAAAATTCCATACAACTCGTTACTTCACGCCTACACGTGACTTTAATGCTGATGACGTGATCTGGACTTTCGATCGCTTAGGCAATAAAGAGAATGCTTTCAATAAAGCGTATCCTGTAGAGTTTCCCTACTTCTCCGATATGGGCTTAGCGGAAAATATTAAATCCGTGGAAAAAGTCGATGACTACACGGTTAAGATGACCTTAGCGAAGAACGACGCCTCGTTTATCCAAACGATGGCGATGCCAATTGGCTCCATTTACTCGGCTGAGTACACAGAGCAATTACTCAAAGATGGCAAGGCCGAGATGATTAACCAGCAACCTGTGGGTACAGGTCCGTTTGTCTTCGAGCGCTATCAGAAAGACGCCTCAATTCGCTATAAAGCCAATAAAGAGTATTGGGATAAGAGCGATATGCCAATGGTCGATAATTTAATTTTCGCCATCACCAAAGACGCATCCGTACGTCAACAAAAACTCAAAGCAGGCGAGTGTAATGTGATGTCGTATCCGCTGCCAGCTGATATTGACAATTTAAAGCAAGATAGCAAGCTTAACGTGCTGAGCAACCCTGGCTTTAACGTGGGTTTTATCTACTACAACACCGAGAAGAAGCCTTTTGATTCAGCGGATGTGCGTGTTGCTCTAGATACCGCCATGAATAAAGAGGCGATTATTAAGGCCGTGTATGGCGGTCAGGGTCAATTAGCACCGAACCCCATGCCACCTACACAGTGGTCCTTCAATAAAGACATTAAAGTCCGTGACCTTGATGTTGAAAAAGCCAAAGAGTTACTCACTAAAGCTGGTTACCCTGATGGCTTTGAAGCAACGCTATGGTCATTACCCGTACAACGTCCTTACAATCCGAATGGTCGCTTAATGGCTGAATTGGTACAAGCGGACTGGGCCAAGATTGGCGTCAAAGTGAATATCATGACCTATGAATGGGGTGAGTACTTGAAGCGCGCTAAAGCGGGTGAGCATGATATCGTCATGGTCGGTTGGACCGGTGACAATGGTGACCCAGATAACTGGTTAGGCAACCTCTTTGGTTGTGAAGCGGTCGGTGGTAGTAACTACTCACGCTTCTGCTATCAACCTTTCCAAGAGTTACTGGTTAAGGCCAAGCAGCTGAACAATCAAGAAGAGCGTGCGAAATTATACGAAGAGGCTCAAGTCATTTTCCACGGTCAAATGCCAGGTTCACCAGTTGGTACCTCGGTGGTTAACGTACCACTGACCAATAATGTGGAAGGCTTTAAGATCAGCCCATTTGGCGCTTTCCAATTTACGGGTGTTAGCGTTAAGTAGTTGACAGCTAAGTCGCTAAAGACAAGGAGTGGTCCTAGCTGTGATGAGCAGCGCCACTCTTGTATTAGCGCGGTGCTGAGTTTTGGGCTGTGCTGTTCTTAACTAGAGCGGTTTTAGTGTCTTGGGATCAGTGCCACGTCTTAGTGTCAATGTCTACCTTGTCATGTTTATTTAGAAGGCGTATGTAATCCACGTACGCTTCACTAAGTATTCGTTCATGTCTAAAAGACCATGGAACCCTAGATATGCTCATGTTTCTACTTAAGCGTCTATTACTTTTAATACCGACGTTTTTCGGTATTACCTTGCTGACGTTTTTACTTATTCATTCGATCCCAGGCGACCCCGTGCAAATCATGCTCGGCGAGCGCTCCAATGACCCCGTGGTCTATGCCAATATGATGGCGAACCTAGGGCTAGATAAGCCACTCTATCAACAATATTTTAATTACTTAGGCAATTTAGCCCAAGGTAATTTTGGCAAATCGTTTGTCACCAGCACCAGCGTATGGACCGAGTTTAAAGCACTTTTTCCTGCGACCCTAGAGTTAGGGATTATGGCGCTCTTGTTTGGTACCATCTTTGGTATTTTGTTCGGTGTATTAGCTGCCGTTAAGCGTGGTTCCATACTTGACCATGGCATTATGGGTGTGTCCCTAACCGGTTACTCCATGCCCATCTTCTGGTGGGGTTTGATGCTGATTATGCTGTTTTCCTCTATCTTAGGTTGGACTCCTGTGTCGGGTCGGATTAGCTTAATTTATGACGTGCAGCCGCATACAGGCTTTATGTTAATTGATGCCTGGATTGCTGAAATTGAAGATCCCGATTTTAATAAGGGCGCCTTTTTGGATGCCTGTCGTCACTTAATCTTACCAACCATCGTCTTAGGCACGATTCCTCTAGCGGTGATTTCGCGTATGACCCGTTCATCGATGTTAGAAGTGATGGGCGAAGATTATGTGCGTACGGCTAAGGCCAAAGGACTCTCACCACGCCGTGTTATCTTTGTCCACACCCTACGTAATGCCATGATTGCGGTGGTCACGGTGATCGGCCTGCAAGTCGGCTCATTAGTTGGTGGAGCGGTTCTGACCGAAACGATTTTCTCCTGGCCGGGCATTGGTAAGTGGTTAGTCGATTCGATATTTCGTCGTGATTATCCTGTGGTGCAAAATGGTCTACTGATTATTGCGACCCTGATTATCATTATCAACCTAGTGGTGGATATGGTTTACGGCATTGTTAATCCACGTATCCGTCACGCGCGTTAAGGAGATAATCATGACAATAGAATCAAGAAACCTTACGCCAAGCACTCCTGTGCCACCAGCAACGCCTGCTGTGCCCACAATGGCATCCACGGCATCATCGGCAACAGCCGAGGCACCTCTGGTGACTTCAGCAGTACCCTCAGCAATAGCAGCGGCACCAGCAGGGATGACGACGTATCCATCGCCTTTTAAAGAATTCGTACTGAATTTTGCCCAGAACCGTGGCGCTGTCATTGGCTTGCTCTTTCTCTTGCTAATGGTGTTAGCGGCGATTTTCGCCCCCTTAATTGCACCGCATAGCCCGATCGTGCAATATCGCGAGCATATGTTGCAAGCACCCGCATGGGCTGATGGAGGTAGTTGGCAATTTATTTTAGGGACTGATGAAGCAGGCCGTGATGTCTTGTCGCGGATAATTCATGGTGGTCGCTTATCTTTATTTATCGGTATTTCAGCGGTTTTCATCACCATTATTCCTGGCATTTTCCTAGGGCTTTTAGCGGGATTCTACCCGCGCGTATTGGGCCGTATCATTATGCGTGTCGCCGATATTATGATGGCCTTACCGTCAGTGCTATTAGCCATTGCAATTATGGCCATACTGGGACCAGGCATCACCAACGCCATGATTGCGATTGCCGTGGTGGGCTTGCCTGGCTATATTCGTCTGGTGCGAGGCTCGGTCATGAGTGAGCTGAATAAGGACTATGTCGTCGCATCGCGCGTCGCAGGTGCAGGTATATGGCGCTTAATGTTTATCGCCGTCTTGCCTAACTGTATGGCACCGATTATTGTGCAGGCGACCTTGGGTTTCTCAACCGCGATTCTCGATATTGCTGCCTTAGGATTCTTAGGTCTGGGTGTGCAACCACCCGCACCTGAATGGGGGACCATGTTAGCGACGGCGCGTGACTATATTAGTCGTGCATGGTGGGTGGTGACTTTCCCAGGTTTGGCGATTCTCTTAACCGTATTGGCGATTAATTTAATGGGTGACGGTTTACGCGATGCCCTCGATCCAAAACTAAAGAAAGCGGCCTAAAGGAGTCACCATGAGTTTATTAGAAGTACATAATTTATCGGTGCGCTTTGGTACTGATAGCAAGCCGTTCTATGCGGTGGATAAATTAGATTTTCGTGTTGAAGCGGGTGAACTCGTTGGGATTGTGGGCGAGTCTGGCTCAGGCAAGTCAGTGACTATGATGGCCTTGATGGGGCTCTTAGATGGTCAAGGCAAAATTACCGCTGATCGCTTAATGTTTGACGGTAAAGATCTGCTTAAGCTAAGTCCTAAGGAGCGTCGAAAAATTATCGGCAAAGATATTGCGATGATTTTCCAAGACCCAATGACCGCCTTGAACCCTAGCTATACCGTGGGTTTTCAGATTGAAGAAGTGCTGAAACTGCATATTGGTTTACGCGGTAAAGCACTGCGCGAGCGCGCCATTGAGTTAATGAAGATTGTTGAAATCCCTGAGCCAGAGTCACGGCTTGAGGCCTATCCTCACCAGCTTTCTGGTGGTATGAGTCAACGAGTGGCGATTGCCATGGCGATTGCCTGTGAGCCCAAGCTGCTGATTGCTGATGAGCCGACCACGGCTTTAGATGTCACGATTCAAGCGCAAATTATGGATCTCTTAGTCAATCTACAGCGCGATAAGCAGATGGCCTTGATTATGATTACCCATGATTTGGCTGTCGTGACCGAAGTCGCACAGCGAGTCTGTGTCATGTATGCAGGGCAAGCGGTGGAGAAGGGGCATATCCCTGAGATGTTCTACCATCCCGCTCATCCTTATACTGAAGCCTTGCTTGCCTCCATTCCCGAGTCGAGCAAGGGGAAGCGCCGCTTATGCACACTTCCCGGTATTGTACCTGGACATTATGATCGCCCGCGTGGATGCTTATTAGCTCCTCGCTGCCCTTATGTGGAGCCACGTTGCGAAGAAGGCAGAATTGCGCTTCAGTATTCTGAGCGCCGAGAAGTGCGTTGTATTAAGCCCTTGATTAAGATGGAGCAGACTCATGACTAAGGTATTAAGTGTGCGTGATTTGGCTCGACATTACCAAGTATCACGCGGATTTCTGAAAGAAAAGGCAACCGTTAAAGCCTTAAATGGTATAAGTTTTAATTTAAGCGAAGGTAAAACCTTGGCGATTGTGGGAGAGTCAGGCTCTGGGAAGTCTACCTTAGCCCGGCAATTAACCATGATTGAGGAACCAAGTTCTGGCAGTTTAGTGCTTGATGGCGTCGATGTGGCTAAGCTCCCAGCGAGTGAAATTAAAGCCTTGCGAAGTAAGGTGCAGATGGTTTTTCAAAACCCGTATGGTTCCTTAAACCCGCGCCGTAAGATTGGCGATCAATTGGCCGAGCCCTTAATTATCAATACGACGCTAAGCGCTCAAGAGCGTAAGGAGAGAGTCGATGAGATGATGAAGATTGTCGGTCTACGTCCAGAGCATTATTATCGCTATCCTCACATGTTCTCAGGCGGTCAGCGGCAACGGATTGCGATTGCACGAGCGATGATTCTGAATCCTAAAATTGTGATTGCGGATGAACCCACCTCAGCCCTTGATGTCTCGATTCAAGCGCAAGTGCTGAACCTCTTTATGGATTTACAAGAGCAGTTGAAAACAGCCTATGTCTTTATTTCCCATAATCTGGCAGTAGTGGAACATGTGGCCGATGATGTCTTGGTGATGTACTTAGGCAAGACCGTGGAGCTTAGTGAGAAGAGCAAGCTGTATGCCAAACCATTGCATCCCTATACACAGGCATTGCTTTCAGCCACACCAAGCATTAACCCTGAAAAACGCTATCAGAAGATTAAGCTGCATGGCGAGTTACCTTCGCCAATAAATCCACCGAGCGGTTGTTCTTTTCATAAGCGCTGCGCCCATGCGGTCACACGTTGTAGTCAAGAAGAACCGACATTGCGCGAGGTTGATGGACGCCAGGTCGCCTGTCATTTAGCGGAGCAGTTTGTTTAGGTCTTAGGCGAAAAAACGGTAAGCTTAAGAAAGTCACTTAGGCTTACTTAGCGCAGTAGGGCTACATGCCAAGGAAAAGTAAGGATAAGTAAGGACAAGAGCAAGGACAAGAGCAAGGATAAGCAAGGGTGTATTTTAGTAAACTACGTGAGCTTTTTTAAGATACTTTAGTTTCGCTGAATCTCTTGCCCTTGCGCTAAGGCCTGCGTCAGCAACTGAGCAAGTGTACCTTGCGCCAATGGATAGTCATCACCAAGTAACTCTGCTAAGGGAGCTAGCACGAAGGCGCGTTGGTGCATGCGTGGATGGGGCACGGTCAGCTCAGCACTCTGGCTAATAAAATCTTCAAATAAGAGTAAATCTAAATCTAAAGTACGTGGTGCGTTAAAGTAGGGGCGTTCACGACCATGCTCTAATTCTATCGCTTGCATAATATGTAATAAGTCGAGTGCTGATAGGCTCGTCTCTAAACAGGCCACGGCATTGATATAGTCAGGGCCGCTGCTATCAACAGGGGCACTGCGATAATAGCTAGAGACACGGATGAGCTTTATGCTTAAATGTTGTGATAAATCACGTAAAGCCTGAGCCAAGATATCCTTAGACTCGCCTAGATTAGACCCTAGACCAATATATGCCCAACTCATGCCATTCTCCTTATTCTGCGGATGCGCAATTCTTTGTTCTCTAAGCGCTTATTGAACACTCATATTCTTACTCCCTTACACGCCACTTATTTGAAGGAGTGCAGGTAGTAAGGGAGTATCCTCTTAAGCTTAGTTTAAGCGTTTGTAAGCTGAATGCCTAGTGCTTTAGGGATAAACCTAGGTTTATTCGTTTTGATATGTGCTTAATGCTCTCGGCTATCACTTGAGCTAGCTGAACCCCCTGAAGGCTGGGCGTCATCCTGCCATTTCTTACGCGAAGAGCGGCGGCGAGGACGGCGCTTACGAGCCCCTGTTTTCTCTTCTCCAGAAGTGCCTTTAGTTTTATTCTGCGCTGTACGACCACCTTGACCTAAGGCTTCAACCATGCGCACTCGCTCATCATTCGGCGCATTCGCCAAGTCCATCCACCATTGTGCTAAGACACTATCAAACTCATGACAAGCGGCGCGAATTTGTAAAAAGTCGCAGGCAGCGCGGAAATAGGGTTGCTCAATCAGGCGCCAGATAAAGCGTGGTGTGCGTTTCTCAAAGCGGGGTTGGGTAAACCAAATCTCACGCATCTCAGCACTATGGCGCTTCTGTAATGCTAATTTACTGACTTGTTCTGCGAGTACTTTATTGGCTGCCTCCACCAGTGCTGGCATAGGGTGGCTATGGGGTTTGGCGAGTTCTTTCCTGTAATAGGCTTGTACTAATGGCCAGAGAATCGCGGCATAGAGAAAGCTCGCATTGACGGGACGATTGGTGCGGATACGTTGGTCCGTACGATCTAAGGTAATCTCAATAAATTTCTGCCCGCCTTCTTGCTTAAGCACCAAATCAAGGAGGGGAATAATGCCCTCATGTAAGCCTTCGGCACGTAGTTGCTTTAAGCAATTTAAGGCATTACCACAGGTGAGTAATTTGAGGGTTTCATCGAACAGGCGTGAGTGTGGTACATTCGAAATTAATTTGGCTAAGGGTTTGATCTGTGCATGCGTCTTCGCCTCAATCGTTGCGTCGAGTTTGGCAGCAAAGCGTACTGCGCGCAACATACGCACAGGGTCTTCCCGATACCTTACTTCGGGGTCGCCAATAATCCGCACCGTATGTGAGCGTAGGTCAGCCACACCATTATGGTAATCAATGACTTCTTCTTGGATGGGGTCGTAGTATAGGGCATTCAAGGTGAAGTCACGACGCGCAGCATCGCTCTCAATATCGCCAAACACATTATCGTTCAGAATACGCCCATGCTCATCGGTACTTTGTGTGCCATTCGACGCGGCTCGGAAAGTTGAGGTTTCAATCACCTCGGAACCAAATAAGACATGGACCAGACGAAAGCGACGACCAATAATGCGGGCTCGCCTAAATACATTGCGCACTTGTTCTGGCGTGGCATTAGTCGCGACATCAAAATCCTTAGGCTCAAAGCCTAAGATTAAGTCACGTACAGCGCCGCCAACAATATAGGCTTGATAACCATGTGATTGTAGCGTTTCGCAAACCTTGATGGCGTTGCGGGAAACAAGACGTAGGTCGATTTTGTGCTCGGCTTGGCGATACACTTTGCGCGAACTCTTATTACTCGCAAAAAGTCGGTTAACGTATTGTTTAATGGTTTTCTTTAGCATGGGCGCGGTGTTTTAGTTAGTCAGAACGTTGCAAGCCATTGGCTCTGATTTTTCAGCATAGTGTCGCTTATTAGGCAAATAAATCAAGCACTTTCCAGTTCTTATCTTGGGCAATTTGACGTAGTGAGTCTTGTGGATTAGTCGCCACTGGATGAGTCACCACTTCAAGTAAGGGCAAATCATTCATGGAGTCACTGTAAAAGTAGCTCTTCTCAAAATCCTTCAGCGCTAAGCCCATGGGCTTAAGCCATTCTTCAACGCGAGTGATTTTGCCTGCTTGATAAGAAGCCACGCCTGTGAAACGACCGGTATAACGACCTTGAACATATTCAGGCGTTGTGCCAATGCAATGTTCAAAGCCAAAGGCGCGTGCAATTGGTGCAATCACCCAGGTGTTGGTAGCGCTGACTAAGCAGCAGAGGTCTCCTGCGGCATGATGCTCGCGCACGAGATCAACTGCTTGTTCTTGGATGGCCGGACGAATCACTTCTTGCATAAATTGCTCGTGATAGCGTGCTAAATCATACGGTGGATGCATGGCCAAGAAACTCAAGACAAATTCGGCTGACTCTTCAATCGTTAATGTGCCTTGGGTGTATTTATCATAGATTTCTTGATTGCGACGTTTGACCGCTTCAGGGTCACCTGCCAAATTGTGTCGAACTAAAAACTCGATCCATTCATGGTCACTATCGATAGGGATCAAAGTATGGTCTAGATCGAATAGCGCTATGTTTTGAGAGCTCATGCCGAAAAATCCTTGGAATCTAAAAAATTTTTTAAAAGTGGTAAAGTAATCGTACGCTTATGCTCTAATGAATAGGCATCTAAGGCATCCAATAAAGCTAATAATGTACGGATATCACGCGTGTAATGCGCAAATAGCCAAGGTGTGACTTCCTTGCTTAATGAGAGCCCCTTATCAAAGGCTCTTTGAGCGAAGGCAAGCTGCGCATCGGCGTCATCAAGCGCATGCAACTCAAAGACCAAATCCCATCCTAAGCGATTACGTAAATCTTCACGTACGGCTATAGATTTAGGGGCTGCATTCGCGCTGACGACTAAACTAAACACCTGCTCTGTGGCTTTGTAAGTTTGCCAGTTATTATAAAGGTTAAACAATACCGCTTGTTGATCTTCAGAAAATAAATGCACATCGTCTACACAGATGACTTTGGTGTGTGGTGTCTCATTCGTGTCATGTGGAGTGGAAAAGGCGGTACGGGTATCTCGGTTAGCGTGTGGTGTATCGACCGTATCGTGTGGAAACGAGCTCGCATCAAAGTAAAGACCATCGTACAGGCGCGCGGTGGCTTTTAACAAATGGCTCTTTCCACTACCTGGCAAGCCCCAGATACAAACTGCTTGCGCTGGTGCTAAGCTACTTAAACAGAGATAGAGTTCCTCATTGTGCCCTGGAACGAAATTATCAAAGTCTTCAGGCGGGGTGAGGATTAAGTCGGAAAAAAAGAGTTGTTCAGTCATTCGTATAAAAGCTACTGCTACGGTATTTGGCATAAATTCGGCGAATCACAACCGAAAGTGCTGCGCTCATGGGAATGGCTAATAATACGCCAAAAAAGCCGAAAATCTTACCAAAAGCGAAAATTGCCAAGATAATAAATAAGGGGTGTAGGCCAATCCGATTACCCATGATCTTAGGCGTGAGGAACATGCCTTCAAGCACTTGGCCGAAACCAAAAACAATGCCCACGGCGATTAAACCATAATAACCATCAAATTGGAGTAGGGATGAGAATATGGCCAATAATAAGCCCAGCATAAAACCTAGGTAAGGGATAAAGACGAGCATGCCCGTGAGGACACCAATCGGGATGGCGCTATCAAAACCTGCAATCGTGAGGCCCATGCTGTAGTAGAAGGCGAGAATCAGCATTACTGAAATCTGTCCACGTAAGAAACTCGCCAAGAGTGTGTCGATGTCTTGTAAAAGGCGCACCGTGGGTACGAGAAAGCGGCGTGGAATGAGTTCACGAAAGCTCGAAATAAATTTCTCCCAATCCAAGAGCAAGTAAATCAGTAAGACGGGAACGAGGAAGGCGCTAACCACCATAAAGATAAGGGTTGGTGCACTGGATTGTAAGTAACTGACGAAAGTGTTAAATAGGCTGTCTGTGCCTGTCAGAGCATCTTGGATCATGCTACGGATATGGGCTGTGTCCAATTGACTATCAACACCTAACCAACGATCAATGCGTGGCGCCCAGTTAAGGTTATACAGGGCAATCCAGTTGGGTAATTGTTCAATCACCAAATTGAGTTCACGGCGTAAGAGGGGGATGACAACGAGGAGAATACCTAAGAAGATGGCAATCAGTAGCGTCACCATAATAAAGACCGCTAACCAACGCGGAATTAAGATTCGCTCTAAATAACGGACACCTGGTGATAAAATATAGGCTAAAGCCAGTGCCATCATGAACGGAGTGAGGACTGGCGATAGAATATATAAGACAAAAAGTATGCCCAGCCCAACCGCTGACCATAGAAGTGTCTGATTTCGACGCAAAATTTTCTCATTCATCGTAAAATTAGCCATAAGTTGATTTTTATACTATTTTACATACTTTGGACCCATATCCATGACAACTACTGAAAAAACTTCTCTTACTTACCGTGATGCTGGCGTTGATATTGATGCAGGCGATGCTTTGGTAGATCGTATTAAGCCTTTGGCCGCTAAAACCATGCGTGATGGTGTGATGGGTGGTATCGGTGGTTTTGGTGCTTTATTTGAGGTGCCGAAGAAATACCAAGAGCCTGTTTTAGTTTCAGGAACCGATGGTGTTGGTACTAAACTGCGCTTGGCTTTCGAATGGGATCGCCACGATACCGTGGGGATTGATTTGGTCGCCATGAGCGTTAACGATATCTTAGTGCAAGGTGCTGAACCCTTATTCTTCTTAGATTACTTTGCTTGCGGCAAACTGAGCGTAGATACTGCGGCTGCCGTTGTCGGTGGCATTGCTAAGGGCTGTGAGCTTTCAGGTTGTGCCTTAATCGGCGGTGAGACTGCTGAGATGCCAGGCATGTACCCAGACGGTGAGTACGACCTCGCTGGTTTTGCTGTTGGTGCGGTTGAGAAAGCCAAGATTATTAACGGTAAGAATATTGGTGCAGGCGATAAATTAATTGGCCTCGCTTCAAGTGGCGCGCACTCTAACGGCTTTTCGCTCATCCGTAAAATCATTGAGCGCGCAGGTGCTAAGCCGACCGATGACTTTCATGGTCAGCCATTCGGTGATGTCGTGATGGCACCCACACGCTTGTATGTAAAGCCAGTTCTAGCGGCACTCGCAGCGCATGGTGAGGCAATTAAGGGGCTTGCCCATATCACAGGCGGTGGCTTACTAGAGAACGTACCACGTATTCTTCAAAAAGGCTTAAGTGCGAAAATTCAGAAGAACGCATGGACCCTACCGCCGCTATTCCAATGGTTGCAAGAGCAAGGTAATGTGGCTGATGATGAGATGCATCGCGTATTTAACTGCGGTATTGGCATGGTCTTAATCGTGGCTGCGGATCAAGTGGATGCCGTGACAGCGACATTCAGTGAAGCCGGTGAGACTGTGTACCAACTCGGCGAAGTAGTAGAGCAAACTGAAGGTATGGCACAGACTGTTGTTGTGTAAATAAGTGCTGGGGCATATTCTTGACTAAGGTTCTCTGGATAGGCCCTAGGATGTTTTCAGCCTAAGCTTGCATTATATGCAATAAGTCGAGTGCGGATAAACTGATTTCAAGACAGACTAAGCGATTGATGCAGTTGAGACTGTCGCTATACTATTTATCTGCACTCGCTGTAAAACCCCGCTCTTCAGGTTGAGGTGTATGTTAATCGACACGCATATAAGGGCTGACCGCTTGCATAATTTTAGTTAAAGCGTCAGCTTGCGTGCCATCGATTTGAACCCGTTCAGGCAAGCTGCGTAACCAGGTAATTTGGCGCTTAGCTAATTGACGTGTCGCGGCAATACCATTACTACGTGCCTGTTCAAGATTAACTTTGCCATCTAAGTAATCCCAAATCTGACGGTAGCCAACGCAGCGCATCGAGGGCAGGTCAGCATGTAGCTCAGGGCGTGCTTTCAGGGTTGCTACTTCCTCAACAAAGCCATCGCGCAACATGCCATCAAAGCGTTGTTCAATCCGTTGATGCAAGGCGGCTCGATCTTCAGGTTCAAGGCTAATGGTTAAGAAGCTATACGGATGGTCGGGCGTCGTCGGCATCGCATGCCAAGCCGACATTGGCTTACCACTGCTCTCATAAACCTCCAAGGCACGCTGAATCCGTTGACTATCATTCGGTGCAAGGCGTGCGGCCGTGATCGGATCGACTGCGGCTAGGCGTGCATGCATAGCGGGCCAGCCTATTTCTTGGGCTAACTGATTGAGACGTTCACGCACATCACTATCAGCTGCAGGTAGGTCATGTAGGCCATCACGCAAAGCTTTGAAATACATCATGGTGCCGCCCGCTAAGACAGGGATATGGCCTCGCGCTTGAATCTCTTGGATTAAGCATAAAGTATCTTGACGGAAGTCAGCGACACTATAAGTCTGTGCTGGATCACGAATGTCTAATAAGTGTTGTGGTGTTAAGGCGCGCTCAGCTAAACTTGGCTTTGCCGTGCCAATATCCATGCCGGTATAAATCGTTGCCGAGTCCACATTAATAATTTCGATAGGCCAATGCTGTGCAAGTTCAAAGACCGCCGCACTTTTGCCTGAGGCCGTGGGGCCAGCGATACAGATAATGGTTTTCATCATATTATTGACCTCGAATGAAGCTCTGTATATACCTTAAACGCCTTCGTATTTCTTGTGAATCCCAGTAAGCTCTTTGCTTGAGTAATAGTATATTTAAACTTAAATCGACTGGCGCTTGTCACGAATACTCTCATGGACCTATTGCCCCCGCATAAAGAGCTTATCTAAATCGGCCACGCTCCAGGTAAACCAAGTGGGGCGGCCATGATTGCATTGATTGGCGCGTTCAGTCTGCTCCATCTGACGTAAGAGATTATTCATCTCGGTTAAGCTTAATTGGCGATTGGCGCGGACCGCCCCGTGGCAGGCCATGGTGGCAAGTAATTCATTGCGGTGTTCCGTCATTAAGTGGGAAATACCAAATTGCTCCAAATCATTTAGCACTTGGCGCACCATGGTTTCAATATCGCCTTTTAATAAAAGACTTGGGACGGCACGCACGGTAATGGCGCTTGGACCCGCAGCGCGTAAATGTAAACCCAGTTCTTGCAAGGCTTCACTATGTTCATCCAGCAGGGCGACTTGTTTCTCAGAGGCGCTAAATACAATTGGCACTAAAAGTTCTTGGATGCTCAGGTGGTGTTGATCAAGCAATATTTTTAATTGCTCGTAGACGACACGTTCATGCGCAGCATGCATATCAATTAGGACTAAGCCTTGGCGATTTTGTGCCAAGATATAGATGCCATGCAATTGACCAATCGCCATGCCTAGCGGATGTTCATCTTCATCAGGTAATTCATGCGGTGCTAGGCTAGATGGATGGGCGATTGGCGTAGCGATAGGAGTCGTTGCCTGAAGGTGAGATAATGATATGCCACTAGAAGAGTCAGGATGGGTGTCAGCGACGGCAAGAGAGTCTGAAGCACCTGTTGAGTCCGTGTTCGTCAAGTGAGTCATGCGTGCCGTTGCTGAATCTTGTGTACCAAGGCTAGGGTTTTGAGAGTCTGAGTCTTGGGTGTTAGACGCATAGTCTAGCGGTGCATAAGCCTGTTGCCAGTTTTGTTGGTGATTTAGGCTTAAACTTGCTTGTTGCGGTGGTCGTGATAAACCTGTAGCGGCTTTTGCTCCCATAAAAGGGTTCGCTTGATTGCCGATATAGGCATGGCCACGATGAGCTGCTGCAGAACCATAGGCCTGATTTGGGTAAGCGCTACTGCTTGTCGAAGCGTTCGAGGCTTGTTGCACGCTGCTTAAGTTAGCCGCTTGGCCGCCGAGACCACTACTTGGTGATGCGTGATGTTCTTGCTGTGTGGTTTGCTCGCCTTGATGAACGGCAGCTTGACCGCCTAGGCGAGCGAGAACTTGGCTAATACTGTGATGGATAAAGCGATGAATCGCTCCACTATCGCGAAAGCGCACCTCAGTTTTCGCAGGGTGTACATTCACATCCACCAGAGTAGGGTCCATGGATAAGAAGAGGACATAAGCGGGTTGACGATCGCCGTGCAAGACATCGGCATAGGCCGAACGAATCGCATGAGCTACGGTACGGTCACGTACAAAGCGGCCATTCACATAGAAATATTGCTTATCGGTGCGTGCACGAGCCGCGCTTGGTAGAGTCACTAAGCCTTGTAATTGGGTTACCGAAGTTTGGTTTTCTAAGGCAAGTCCAGCCTCAATAAACTCACCGCCTAAGACATCACGAATTCGCTGTAGATGGTCGCTAGCATTCCATTGCTTATACGGTTTGTCATTATGGAAAATGCGAAAGGTGACATGAGGGTGTGCTAAGGCAACGCGTTCTATAGCATCCACGCAATGGGCAAATTCTGTGCCTTCAGTTTTGAGGAACTTGCGTCGTGCAGGAATCTCATCAAACAGTTGCCGGACATCGACCATCGTGCCATAACCACCTGCCGCAGGCTCTAAGCTGCGTAAGCTAGCATCTAGACACCAAGCATGGGTCTGCGAGGAGGTGCGTGAACTTAGGCTGAGACGCGCGACTGAGGCAATTGAAGCCAAGGCCTCACCACGAAAACCCATAGAACGCACCGATTCTAATTCATCCAAGGAGCGAATCTTGCTAGTGGCATGGCGGGTGAGTGCGAGAGCGAGCTCTTCCTTCGGTATACCAAAGCCATTATCAATCACACATAGCCGGCGAATACCGCCACCGTCTAAGCGTATTTCAATCGCGTCCGACTCAGCGTCAATGGCATTCTCTAGCAGCTCTTTCAGCACGGAAGCAGGACGCTCGATGACTTCACCAGCGGCAATCTGGCTAATTAATTGATCGGGTAGTAAGTGAATATGACGACGTTCAGACATGAGGTTTAGGTAAAGCACAATAGGGATAGTAGAACTCTGATTGTAGCAAATACCATCCCATAGTCTGAGCAGAATAATAAAAGGCTGAATTCCAATTGCCTAGAATTCAGCCTGGATGACTTGTGGGTAAGCGAATATCTTCTTAGCCACGTGCCAACGGTGGGTTTGTCGCAAAGTAGCTATCTAAACCTTGCACGATAGCATTCGCAATCAGACGATGATTACTCTTATCGCGTAAGAACAACTCTTCTGTTGGGTTAGAGATAAAAGCCGTCTCCACCAAGATAGAAGGAATATCAGGTGCTCTTAGAACAGCGAAACCTGCCTGCTCGACACGGCGACTTTGTACGCCATTAATTCTGCCTAAGGATTCCAGCACACGATGGCCGATTTTCAAGGAATCATTAATTTGTGCATTGGTCGACATATCTAATAAGACACTGGCTGTCGTCTTATCTTGTGCGCCAATATCAATACCACCGATTAAGTCGGCCGCGTTCTCTTTATTGGCTAACCAACGAGCAGCAGCACTTGAGGCGCCTTTGCGTGAGAGGGTGAAGACTGAGGTCCCACGGGCAGAGGTATTAGTGAAGGCATCGGCGTGAATCGAAATAAAGATATCGGCTTTCACGCGACGTGCTTTCTGTACCCGTACATGCAAGGGCACAAAGAAGTCCGCATCGCGGGTCATATAAGCGCGCATATTGGGTTTGGCATTAATCACATCACGCAATTGACGGCCAATGGCCAAGACAATATCTTTCTCGCGTGTGCCACGAGGGCCAATTGCACCTGGGTCTTCGCCACCATGTCCTGGATCAATAGCAATTAAAATCGGGCGAGATCCGGAACGACGCGCAGGCGTACTTGGCGCACGCGGCGTTGCGGGCGCAATTTGACCTTGCACAGTAGGCGCTGCAGCAATTGGACGCTTCGCATTCAATTGATCAATCACTGCGGCTAGAGGGTCATCACCTGCCATATTCATATTATCAGCAAGCGCTAAGAGCGGGTCCTTAGCCACTTTAGGGTAGAGGTCAAAAACCATACGATACTGATAATCACCCACAGGCTTTAAGGTAAAGACTTGAGGGATTACTTGTTGTTTAAGATCTAAGACCAAGCGCACGACATCGGCACGGTTCTGAGCCACGCGCACCTGGGCAATATACGGGTCATTCGGTTTGATTTTAGAGATGAGGGAGTTTAACGCCTCACTCATGCTTAGACCTTGTAAATCAACCACTAAGCGATTCGGACTTTCTAAGGTAAAGTGTTCCGATTTAATCGGCGCATTTAACTCAAGCGTCACGCGAGTGTACTCATCGGCAGGCCAGGTACGGACCGCCAAGATACGACTCGTTGCTGCATCGGCAAAGCGTGAGAATACAGGCAAGGTTAAAATTGCCGCTGTTGTACCAAGAATACGCCGACGAGTTATTTGTCTTGAAGTTGTAGTTGCTTTGTTTTGAGCTGTGCTATCCATTGTTGACCCTTTTCTGAATAAGCTTGCAGTTCTGCCGTTCGACCTGAGTCTTGGTACTGAAGATGAAGCAGAATGTCAGGAGCGGGCAGATTTTTGTCTGCTTTTTCCGGCCATTCAATCAATACCACGGCATTTTCAAGTAAATTCTCGCGAAATCCCGCTTCCTGCCATTCGCTAGATTCATTAAACCTATAAAAATCAAAGTGATATAAGTATAATCTAGAAACATTATAGCTTTCAAGAAGGGTATAAGTAGGGCTTTTTATGCGTCCTGTTACACCCATGGCACGTAAAAAAGCACGAGCAAATGCTGTCTTGCCTGCGCCCAGATCACCTTTTAAATGCATATGATAGGCTTGATCTAAAGTGCCTTTTTCCTTGTAACTCTTTGATATATAAGAATTTAAAGTGCTAGCCATCACCTGAGCGAGAGCTTCAGTAGCTGCCTCATCAGGTAAAAAATACTGCAAGGTTTGCGTAGATTCTAAGGTCATTTTATCATTAAAAACATAGGGTTATTGGTGTTTTATGAAGCAAATAGTGAAGAAAAATAAATTGTAAAAAATTGTAATTTTCTCGTAAAAGTGATTTTGTGTACATAAACCACAGTGTATTTATCCAGTAGTGGGGTATATATAGGGTTTATATGCACAAAGTACAATAATCAAAAGCCATACAGTTTTAGTCACAATGCATGATTTGTTCACGGCACATGTGTTTGTTCGCGGAGCATGATTTGTTCACGTCACATGTATCTGTTCACATCGCATGAGCCACCGTACTCTATTACTTATTTCTCATAATACTTATTCGGCCAAACAGTAATTATTCAGTCAATCAATATAATGCGGCGCTTAATCATTATAAGGCGGGTAAGTCAAAGAGTATTTGCGTTAAATAAATCCATAGCGGTATCGTGAATACACAGCAAATCGTACCAATCGAAATGGTTGAGGCCACGATTTTGCCGTCACCGCCCATACGCACTGCTAATATGTAAGCCGCTGAAGCACTTGGCAAGGCAGTGAAAAGCACGATCATTTGCGTCTGAACCGCACTCATGCCTAATACATAGGCGAGTGCTAGCCCAAAAATGGGCATAATCAGGAGACGGACCGACACAATCCATGCGACGAGCTTACCATCTTGGCTGCCTGTGCGAATCATGAGCGCCGCACCTACGCAGATTAAGCCCAGAGGGATGGCGCTTTGGGACAACTTGGCGAAGGTGGTATCGATGAAGCCTGGTAACTGAATCCCCATAAAGTTAAGACCCAGTCCGATAAAGGTTGATACGACTAAAGGATTTTTAATAATCTCCAAAATCAAATTGCTGCCTTGTTGCTTAGCCAAGGTTTTCACGGCAAAAATATTCACAATCGGCACAGAGAAGCCAACGAGAATCGCCATAATGGCCAAGCCTTCAGGACCGGCAACTGACGGAGCAAGCGAGAGACCAATATAGGTATTAAAGCGATAAGCACATTGACTGCTGGAGGCTAAGGCGATTGGGGAAGGCTTTAGGATCGGTTTGGCCAGATAGGCCAGTAATGAACCAATTATTGCCAAAGCGAAACACAGAATTAAGAAATTACTGGTTGTCGCAATTGAGAAGGGGGAGAGCGTTAATGAACGGATCATTAAGGCGGGGAAGAGAAAGAAATAGACAAGCTTTTCTAAGCCAGCGAAGAACTCGCGAGAATAAGCAAAGCGATTGTGAACAATCCAGCCGAGTGCCACTAATAAGCAATCTGGTAAAACTAATAAAGCGAGTTCCATAGATAAAACATTGTTAGGAGATGAAAAATACTGTTAAGTTATAGGCGCTCTATATAGCAAAAAGTTATAGATGTTGCTACGATACAGCGCTAAATGCCAGCATATTTAGCATATGCTTATTGACACGGTATGGATAAATAAAAAATAGTCAGCGCATTTAAGCGATTATTAGCTATATTACCTGATAATCAACTTGGTCGCATGAATGAAGAGAAGGGACAATTTAAGATGTGTCGTCTATAAGGCACATGAGGTTGTAAACAGTGAAACAGCAGAATAATGAGAGCCTTGTCTGCGCTTTCTTAGATACGTTATGGTTAGAGGATGGCTTATCGAAAAACACCCTCGTTTCGTATCGTCAAGACTTGAAAACTTTAGTGGCGTTTTTGGATCAGCAAGAACCTGCCGTAAAGTTAACGCAACTCACGTCGGATATAGTACGTGCGTGGTTTAGTAGTATGCACTTGCATAGTCGCCCGAGTACGGCGAATCGACGCTTAGCGACGCTGAGGCGTTATTGTGCTTGGGCGATCAGACAAGGGTTCTTGGTGAACGATCCTTGTTTGGAAATTATTGCAGCCAAGCAGCCCCAACGCTTTCCTAAAACAATTAGTGAAAAGCAAGTAGAGGATTTGCTTCAAGCCCCTAAAATTGAGACTGTATCAGGGGTACGTGATCGCGCCATGTTAGAAACTTTATATGCCTCAGGATTACGGGTGAGTGAGTTAGTGACTCTGAAAACCCTCAATCTGAATCTGGAAGAGGGGGTGATTCGTGTGGATATGGGCAAAGGGGGCAAGGATCGCATCGTGCCCATAGGGCATGAGTGCGAGTATTGGCTAAGGCTTTATTTGACCCAGTCGCGACCGGTCTTATTGCAACAAAAATCTTCGGATTTCTTGTTTTTATCGCGCTTTGGTGATGGCATGACACGCCAGGCATTCTGGCAGATTGTGAAAAAATATGCGCTTGAAGCACATATTGGTGTGCCACTTTCTCCACATGTGTTGCGTCACGCGTTTGCAACGCATTTATTAAATCATGGAGCAGATTTACGTGTGGTGCAGATGCTCTTAGGGCATTCTGATATCTCGACGACACAGATTTATACGCATGTGGCCCGTGAACGGTTAAAATCCTTACATAAAAAGCATCATCCGCGTGCTTGAACTGTGGGTGTTCTAAGGTGCTGAGAATGAAGCATCAGCCGCGCGCTTAAGGTCTTGGTATGGGGTGAATGGCTTTGCTTTTGTACTTATGGTGACGGGATGTCTGTCAAATCGGCGGTATAAGCGTAAAATTTGTGTATAACATTCAGTATGTAAAATAAATAGCTAGATAGCTAAGCTAAACGATGACTAAACGATGACTAAACACGTATCAGAGACACCCGCAACGAAATTGCTTAAGCAACATAAGATTACCTATAGTGAGCATATTTACGAGTATATTGAGCATGGTGGTACGACTGAAACAGCCAAGCAATTAGGTTTAGATGAACACCATATTGTGAAAACCTTAATTTTTGAAGATGAACACAATAAACCACACATTGTTTTAATGCATGGTGATTGTGAAGTGTCACAAAAAAATTTAGCACGACAAATTAATACCAAAAAAATTCAAGTAGCGGCGGCACAGAATGCGCCTAAGCACTCGGGTTATCAAATTGGCGGCACCTCACCGTTCGCTACACGCAAAGTGATGCCTGTGTGGGTGGAGAGTACAATTTTGGATTTAGATAAGATTTACATTAACGGTGGACGTCGCGGCTACATATTAGGCATAAATCCAACAGTTTTGCTAAACTTATTAAAGGCAAACCCTGTTAATGTGAAAAATTGAAATTAATTCTGTAGAATACCTGCTTTCACAGAATTATCTCTCGTAAAACTGAAGGAGTACGGAGATAAATTTGTCTGTCAAAATCAAAAATTGGCATGTAAAATTTACATAAAGCAATGTATGTTGTGATTTGAAATGGACTATCTCAGCATTATCATTGTCAGGTAGAAAAAAACTGGGTAAACTGTATTTATTCCATATATCACGTTTAGGCTAGGTTTCTTTTTTTGCAAAGATTATCCAAAGCCTGATGTATGGTAACGTTCCTTGTGATTTACATCTTTTTGAGATTCAGGTGTAAATCATTTTTGGGCGCAAGGTAGCAATATCTTGCGCCTTTTTTTTGGCTTTTTTATGCGAGTTCACAGGGGGTGCAATGGAGATCAGCGTTCGCTCGGTAGCTCCAGAAGACCACACGGTTTGGCAGATGCTTTGGCAAGGGTATCTGACTTTTTGTGATAGTGCTTTAGAGCCTGAAGTCACAAGTCATCTTTGGCAGCAGTTTTTTCATGATCATAAGATAATGCATGCCTTCGTAATCGAGAATAACCAAGGGCAAGTATGTGGTTTCGCGCATTGCGTCTTACATCCCAATACCTGGAGTGTATTGCCTTGCTGCTATCTGGAGGATTTGTATGTGGCACCAGAGTCACGTGGCAAGGGTTATGCGAGTGCCTTGATTAAGCATGTGCAGAAATTTGCTCAAGCCGTGCCTTGCAATCGCCTCTATTGGGTGAGTAAGCGAGATAATGAGCCAGCCAATAAACTCTATAATCAATTAGCGCAGTGTACGGATTTTATTCAGTTTCGTATACCATTGAATGCGTCCTGAGGCCTTAATCAAACTTATTTCTAAGCGCCTAATTGCTAGCCTATTGAGTACTTGCGCATTCTGCTATACTTATTTGCTTGTCCCTGTAGTTCAATGGATAGAACGAATTCCTCCTAAGAATTAAATGCTGGTTCGATTCCGGCCAGGGACGCCATAGCTTATTTAACTCAATAGTGTCAATTGTTGAGTCGTCGCATGATCTTCACGGATATAGCGGAAAATTAATGTGCCTTCATAGTTTTTGCGCTTACCCACTTCTACTGTTAAGCGCCAGGTTGGGATGAAGGCCTCTTGCTCTAGCATCTTAATCAGTTCAGGTAGCTTGCCTTCTTCTCGCGCTAGATGAATATATCGCTCTTGCTCTGTCCAGACTTGGTCTACTTCAGGCCCACTCTTACTGGCATCAAACGTGAAGCCCGAATAGCGAATCGCATAACCATTCTTGATTTTGTCACAGGATGGAATTAACACATCGGCATTCAGTAAATTTTCTAAGGCTTGTTTTGAGGGTTTGATGCTCGGTGTTTTAGAGTTACCCGCACGTAGCGCCAAGAGCTCATCACAAAGCTCGACAATATCTTGTGGATTTGCCAAGGTAGTGAAGCGATTGATGCTTGACCAAGAACGGTCGGTTTCTACGAGTTTCGCTGCATCTCGAAGCAGTTTGAGTTGTTCTGTATTCATGCTAGTTCAATGAGAGATTGCTAGAATTGTAATCAAAATTACATTCTTTTGCCGCAAAACACGACAATATTCCATCTAAAGCAAAAAATGATCCTTAAATGCATTAGGGATTACCTTAGTTTTGCGCTTTACTTTGCCATATGACAAAGTAAAGTTAAAAAAATAGTTTATTATTTTTGCAATTAAGCCGAATTACAGGTTTTTTTCTATGGAGAAATGATGGCAGATTTTGATACAGGCTTAGGCCGTAATGATGCAAACTTTGTGGCGATGACGCCGATCGACTTTTTAGTGCGCTCAGGCACAGTATATGGTGAACGCCCTGCTATTGTGCACGGAGACTATCGTCAAACCTGGGAGCAGACCTATACACGCTGTCGCCAATTAGCTGGCGCCTTACGCCAGCGCGGTATTAAGCGTAATTCGACTGTCGCTGTATTGCTGCACAACACGCCAGCCATGGTTGAGGCGCATTTTGGTGTGCCGATGAGCGGTGGTGTCTTGTGTTCTTTGAACGTACGCTTAGATACGGATGCCTTGATTTTTTGTTTGCAGCACGGTGAGGCTGAGGTTTTATTGGTCGATAGTGAGTTCCAACCACATATCGCGCAAATCCGTAAAGCATGTCCTGATTTGTTAATTGTGCAAGTGAACGATTACTTAGGTCCTAAGGATATTGAGGCGTTCTCTGAGCTTGACTACGAGTCATTGTTACAAGAGTCGACGGATTTGGATAATTGGCAATATCCTGCCGATGAATGGGACGCCATTGCCTTAAATTATACCTCGGGCACGACAGGTAACCCGAAAGGGGTGGTCTATCATCATCGTGGCGCGGCCTTGAATGCTATCTCTAATATTCTGGAATGGGACTTGCCTAAGTATGCTGTCTACTTATGGACCTTACCCTTATTCCATTGTAATGGTTGGTGTTTTGCCTGGACGATTGCTGCGCGTGCTGGTGTGAACGTCTGCTTGCGTAAGTTTGAGCCAAAATCATGTTTTGAGATTATCCGTAAAGAGAAAATTACCCATTATTGTGCGGCTCCTGTGGTTCACGCAGCTTTGGCGAATGCGCCTGCGGCAATTAAAGAGGGTGTGCAGCATGGTGTTAAGGGCTTGGTGGCTGGTGCTGCACCTCCTGAAGCTGTCTTGGAAAACATGGAGAAAATGGGCTTTAATATCACCCACGTCTACGGTTTGACCGAAGTGTATGGTCCATCGGCAGTCTGTGCGGAACAAGAAGAGTGGGATGACTTAACGGTTAGCCAACGTGCAGCACTCAAGGCGCGTCAAGGCGTACGTTATCATTTACAAGGCGCATTAGACGTGATTAATCCGGCCACCATGCAGCCTGTAGAAGCTAATGGCACTGAGTTTGGTGAGCTGATGTTCCGTGGCAATATTGTCATGAAAGGCTATCTGAAGAATCCGAAAACTACCGAAGAGTCATTTGCAGGCGGTTGGTATCATACTGGCGATTTAGGTGTGAAGTATGAGGATGGCTATGTACAAATTAAGGACCGCTCGAAAGATATTATTATTTCAGGCGGGGAGAATATCTCCAGCATTGAAGTTGAGGATGTTCTGTATAAATACCCTGGCGTGGCGAACTGTGCTGTTGTGGCCTTAAATGACGAAAAATGGGGTGAAGTACCCGTCGCCTTCATTGAGTTAAAAGAGGACGCGGATGTCTCAGAGGAAGAAATTCTTGAGTACTGTCGCGAGCATATGGCACGCTTTAAAGTGCCTAAGAAAGTGGTGTTTGGCGAGTTGCAAAAAACGGCAACAGGCAAGATTCAGAAGTATGAATTGCGTCGCCAAGCTGCGGAGCTGTTTGGTTCTGGCAACTAAAGCCTAAGGTGTGCCAACGCCTTGGTAGTAAGAACCGTGTTTGACAGAAATAGCGTGAATGTATTTCACGCTATTTTTTTGTTAGAGCTCGCTGTAAAATCCGCACCTTCAAGACGATAAGGATGTCAGCTTTATCAGCGCGCGATGTAAAACACCACCCTTCAAGGCAGGGGACGAAGTCGGCGAGTTGTTTTAGATATAAATCATATTGTGTATGGCAAGCTTGTCAAGCATTAAGCGCGTCATAAAAAGATGCTACCATAAGGCATTCGTGTGAATGAGTGCAAGCTTGCCAATGAGGTGAACACACAAGCCACCATAAGCATGTGTGTGCTTTTCTAAATTGGTATCGCTTCTTGTGACTAGCTTGCGAAGCTTGTATACGTATACGTGTGAATTTCATTCTTCTCTAGCTCTATCTGATAGGTGCTTATGCTGCAATATACTTCCTGTACCATTGAACAATTATTGACTTTGCCCTTAGACCAAGTGCAAATTATTACGGCGAATAATCGTTTAGCCGTATTTACTAAAGAGCTTATTCTTCAGCGCTTACAGCGTAAGGTGGTCGCTTTACCGCAGATTACTCCCTATAAAGCATGGTTGGACTTATTGGCTCAACAACAACGATTTTCAAGCCAAGAGGTGAAGATTGCCTTGGATGAATTTGCGCAACAATGGTTATGGCGCCAAGCGATTGAACATATTGAGCAGGATCAGCCTCTACTAAGCTTAGCGCAAGCGGCGGCGAATGCCAGTCAGGCGCATCGTCAATTAAGTGAATGGGCGATTGAGGTGCGGGATGATGAGCGCAGCCAAGAATATGAACGTTTTCTGCAGTGGCGTGAACAATATCAGATACAACGCGATGCTCTCGGTGCTTGGGACACCCCACAGATTATTCAGGCAAGTTTGCAGGCCCTACAAGAGGGACGTATCAGAGTGCCTAAATATTATTTTATTAGTGGCTTTTATGCGCTTAGTCCTCAGCAGCTCAGTCTGCTTCAGACCTTACAAGAGCGAGGTTGTGTTGTGCAGCAGCTCGAGCTAGCCAAACAGCATGCGAGTCAGATTAGCGTGATGAGCGCGCATGATGATAAACATGAAATTGAAAGTGCGGTGTTGTGGGCTAAGCAGATGTTAATCGATCACCCTGATAAGCATGTGGCTCTGGTTTGTCCCGACCTACAGTCTGATGTGGCTTATGTGCGCCGCGTATTAGAGCGACATCTGCGACCAGCGGAGCTAGCGTACCATGTGGCAGTAGGTCGGCCGCTGCATGAATGGAGTTTGGTACGCTCACTGATGCAATGGCTAGACTTATTAGCATCACTTAAGCGAAATAAAGTGGCCACCAGTCAATTCGGTAAGGCACTCGTACATGCCTGTTTTGGTGCGAGCAATGCGGAGCTCGCGCGTTTGCGTCAACTGGATGTCGAACTGCGTAAATCAGAACAAGTGCATTGGCAAGCACAGCAAGTGCTTGATCACTTATACCGATTGGCACCGACTTTCGCGGCTAAATTTGACCAGCTGTATAAAGAGCTACCCGAACATAAACAAGGGGCCTCAGATTGGGCTCAGTATATTCGCGATTGTTTAACCGCCTTAGAGTTTCCTGGGCCACAAGCACTGAGTAGTGAGAACTTTCAAGTTTGCCAAGCGTTTGAGCGGGTGTTAAAGCAGTTAGCTGCCTTGGATGAGGTACTAGGGCAGCTGCATCTTGAGCAAGTTTTAACGGTCTTGCAGCAGTTACTGAGCCGTACAATTTTCCAAGCTAAGCGCGCCGCTCAAGCGCGTCTAGATGTGGTGGGTTTGTATGAGTTAGAGGGGGGGCAGTGGGATGCCGCCTGGGTAATGGGGTTGCATGATGAAGCTTTACCAAGCTTGGCCAAGCCTAATCCCTTTATCCCCGTCAGTAGTCAACGTCGCTCCCATGTCTTGCACGCCACGCCAGAAAGTGAGATGCAATGGTCAGAGCAGATCTTTGCATCCATATTGCATGCTGTGCCTGAACTGATTCTCTCGTGGCCGCAAGAGAAAGAGAGTCAGATTATGCGCCAAAGTTCTTTTATCAGCACGTGGCCGCAGCGAGAATTGGCACCCTTGCCAGCTTATCAGGCCCAAGTTTTAGTGTTAGAGCAAGTACAAGATAATCAAGGTTTAGCAGCGCAGCCAGGTGATTTCCGTGGCGGATATCGCGCCCTAGATTTACAAGCGCGTAACCCCTTATGGGCTTATGCAAATTATCGTTTAGGTATAGAAGAATTACTCAATTATCCGAGCTATGAGCTTAGCCACCTCAATCGCGGTAATTTTTATCACTATGCTTTGGAGTTGGTTTGGAAGGGTTTACAAAATTCAGCAAACTTGCATGCCTCACCTAAACTTACACACTTATTGGAGCAAAGTGTACAGGTAGCTGCCAAAGAGAAGCTACAGGTAATCAGTTCGCCCGTCTTGCGCAAACTCGAACAAGAGCGTGCGATAGCGCTGATTACGGAGCTCTTAGCGTTTGAGAAAAACCGAGAGGAGTTTGTTGTTGAGCAGATGGAATTGCGTCTAACGTATGAGCTGCATGGTTTACGTTTTAACTTTACGATTGACCGTATTGATCGCTTGGCTGATGGGACGCGTGTGTATATTGACTATAAAACAGGCGGCACGCCTTCAATGACTCAGTTGTCGTGCCATTGGTTTGAGCGTGAGCGCCCGATTGATGTGCAATTGCCTTTGTATGCATCAAGTCTAGGGCAAGACCCTGTGCAGCAGATTGCAAGTGTCTCATTTGTGAGTTTAAAGCGTGGCCGCGTTGGCTATTTGGGGGTGGGTACCCATAAATTAGGATTAAGTAAAGGTATGCAGGCTTTTGAATCGGAGAAGTGGCAAGGTATAGTGCAAACTTGGCAAGATAAATTGGCTCAATTAGTGGCTGAGTTGGCGCAAGGTGTGGCCGATAATCGTTATGAAAGCATGGAGGATATGCGCTTTTGCAACATAATGCCCTTTTTACGTTGTCGCGTAGCCGAAGAAGGAGAGGGTAATGAGTAAACTAGATCCAACAATTCGCCAACCCATCGATTGGCAGGCACGTCAACAAGCGATTGACCCGACTCATTCGTATGTAGTGCAAGCGCCAGCAGGTTCAGGCAAGACAGAGTTGCTGACTGACCGTGTCTTGGCCTTATTAGCGCGTGTGCAACGGCCAGAAGAAATATTAGCGATTACCTTTACGCGTAAAGCGGCAGCTGAGATGCGTGACCGTATTTTAAAAAAGTTAAAGCGCGGTCTAGAAGAGCAAGAGCCCAGTCTAGAGCATGAGAAGCAAGCCTGGCATTTGGCGCGCCAAGTCTTGGCACGTGACAAAGAGTTGCAATGGAATCTTTTAAACTACCCGAGTCGTTTACGCGTGCAGACCATCGACTCGTTTTGTCAGTCCTTAATTCGCTTAACGCCCAGTCTGTCTGGCGCGGGTTCTAATTTGAATCCTACGGAATACTCATTGGTGCTCTATCAAGAGGCCGCGCAGCGAACCTTAGCGCAGATTGACGCCTCTGAAGCAGTGCAACAGCTAGTCTCTCATTTAGATTTAAATTTAGCGAAAACTGAAGCACTTTTAGTGGATATGCTAAAGAGTCGCGATCAATGGGGGTTTATTGTTGCCGATGAGGCGGCAGCATTGGCGCAGATGGTGCAAACCTTGCATCAGATTGTAGAGCAGGAATTACAAGAGGCCAAACAATCTATGCCTATGGGCTGGGAGCAAGCTTTAGTGGCACCTTTGCATGAAGCGGCGGCGGTCAAGTCTCAGGCGCAAGCGGATCATCCTATGGCTTGCCTATTAGATTGGGATGGGCAAGACTTGGCGCCGACTTTTGCGCAGCTAGAACGATGGGTAGCTATCGCCAGTTTCCTCTTGAAAAACGATGGTGATTTGCGTCAGACCTTTACCGTTCGTGATGGTATTGAAGCGAAGTCACCTTACAAGGCGGGTTTGGTGGATTGGGTTAAGACCCATGCGGATCGTGAGGATATGGTGGTCGCCTTAAATATCATTCGGCAGCTGCCCTTGCAACTTATTGAACCCGCTAATCTGGCCACCTTTGAGGCTTTCTTCGCTTGCCTAAAGTTAAGCTTAAATCACTTACAAGATGTCTTTAAAGAACATATGCAAGTCGACTTTATTGAAATTGCGCAGCGTGCCAGTATGGCTTTAGGCAATAGTGATAATCCAAGTGATCTTTTATTGAAACTTGATTTATCCTTAAAGCATATTCTCATGGATGAGTTCCAAGATACCAGTTATAGTCAGATGCAGTTACTGGAAAAACTGGTTTCAGGGTGGAGCGATCAGGATGGTCGAACCCTGTTCTTGGTGGGTGATCCCATGCAGTCGATTTATCGCTTCCGTAAAGCTGAGGTCGGCTTGTTTCTTAAAGTGGCCGAGCAGCAAAAGGTCGCAGACCTTAGTATTCAGCGCTTAAACTTACAAGAGAACTTTCGCTCAGACCAAGGGGTTGTTGAGTGGGTCAATCAGATTTTCCAAGACGTGTTTCCAGTTCAGGATAATGCCGCCTTAGGTGGTATTCGGTATAGCCGTTCACACCCGTTTAAAGAGCTTGGGGCGCGTCAAGCTGTGCAGCTTTACCCTTTTGTTTATGATAAAGAGACTCCAGGTAAAGATAAGGCCAGTGTGGAGTTAATGGCTGAGAAGACAATTGTGCAATTGGTGAAGAATGCCTTAGCCAATCACCCCGATAGTGAACACCCCGTGGTTATTTTGGTGCGTGGACGTAATCACTTAGGACAGCTAGCGCAATTATTGCAAGCAAATCAGATTCCGCTCAAAGCCGTGGATATTGTGGCCTTACAAAATACCCCTGAGGTTGAAGATTTAGTGCAATTAATACGGGCCTTATTGCATGAAGGGGACCGCCTCGCTTGGTTAGCTTTGCTACGCTCTCCCTTGTGTGGTTTGAGCTTAAAGAGTTTAAGCTGCGTATTTGGTCAAGACTTTAAGCGTATTGTACGACAAGACTTGCAAAGAGCCTTAGGCTTAGGTGTTGAGCTTGATGAGATGATCGGTCATTCAGAAGCGTATCGTTTGCGTCATTTTTGCAGTATTGTACTGGCCCGACCTTACCATCAGAGTGTCCTTAGTTTTGCCAGTTTTGTTGAACATATCTGGCGTCAATTAGGTGGTTTTGACCTGTATGGGAGTCCTGCAGAGCATGAGAATATGCAGTCCGTATTAAGCTTGTTGGACCGTTTAGCACCTTATGGTGATCTGGATGCTAATGAATTTCAGGCGCAATTAAATATGCTGTATGCCGCACCAGCGAGCCAGGGGGCTGCGGTTGAAATTATGACGATGCATAGAGCGAAGGGCTTAGAGTTTAATGAAGTGATTGTGTATGGTTTGCATCGTTTTAGCCGATCACAGCCAGCAGCCCTGATTGAGGTCGAGCAGCAAGATGGCGAGCTGTTGATGGGGACTGTCGCACATGCAGCCAGCGAGGGCGTTGATCGTGTTTCAGAATTAATTCGTGGCCGTCATAAAAAGCGTGAGGAGTTTGAAACCGCGCGTCTTTTATATGTAGCTTGCACACGTGCGCGTGAGAATCTGCATATTGTTTATTTGCTATCAGAAGATAATATTGCGAATGATAAAGTAGATGCGCGTAGTATGCTGTCCCATCTGTATCCCTATGTCCGAGCAGGGATGTGTTATCCCGAGGATCAGTTAGCGACTTTAAGTACAGGCGTTCTTGAAGTCAATAATCAAGCGAATGTCTGGCAAGAAGGATATAACAATAGTACTCTGGAGCGCTTGAGTGAGGAAAGCTTACGCCACTTGCAGCCTGTTATGGCAACGCCATGGCAAGGCACGGTATCGGCACCGGTGTGGCAGTTTGAGGATAAGCGACAGGCGGCTATAGGCACGGTAGTGCATGCTTGGCTTGAGCAGATGAGCTTAGATCGTTTGCTAGATTGGAATGTGGCGCGCATACAGGCGGCGCATGGTGTTATGCGCCAACAGTTGCGACAAGAGGGATTGGCGCCGAGTGAACTAGATGAAGCAGCGGATAAGGTGATTGCCTTGCTGAGCGGTGCACTGAATGATGAACAAGGACGCTATTTACTCAGTCATCCCCAAGCCAGTCATGAATGGCGTCTCAGTGATGAAGAAGGGGTAGAGAAAATCGTCGACTTGGCCATCCTCGATGAGCAAGGTTGGTTGGTGGTTGATTATAAGACCTCAACACGGGGAAGCTTAGAAAGCCAGGAGGCTTTTATTGAACGATTAAAACTGAGTTATCAAGCGCAGTTAAGTCAATACGTGAGCTACTTAGAAAACCTAGATGGTCGTTCTGCTCGCGCAGCTATCTATGCTTTAGATGGCTGTTTATGGATTGAACTTTAAGAAAGCTTAACGGCTTTAAAAAGTTCTATGCTACAATGCTTGTTGGTGGGCCCCTTCGCATGGGTCGGCAGTGAAACTGGTCAGGTCGGGAACGAAGCAGCCATAGCTGTTTAGACTTAGTGCCGAAGTAAGGCTCACTCTTTATTTTAAGAGTGCCGAAGTAAGGACGGCTCTTTAGTTGCCAGCTCTTTAGTTCTAAGCCCACTTTTTTTAAGCTCACTTTTCGGATTTAATATTCTCTATGAGCTATCTTGTACTTGCCCGTAAGTGGCGCCCTCGTTCATTCGACACCCTAGTGGGTCAAGACCATGTCGTGAAAGCGCTAAGTAATGCCTTGAGTAACCAGCGCTTACATCATGCTTGGTTATTTACGGGTACGCGTGGTGTGGGTAAGACAACTTTAGCGCGTATCTTAGCCAAGTCCCTCAATTGCGAACAGGGTATTAGTGCCACGCCTTGTGGTGTATGCCAAGCATGTACAGAGATTGATGCTGGCCGCTTTCCTGATTATCTCGAGTTTGATGCGGCCTCCAATCGGAGCGTCGAAAGCATGACGCAATTGCTTGAGCAAGCGATTTATGCGCCTTCCGTTGGACGCTTTAAGGTCTACACCATTGACGAGGTGCATATGCTCACAGGCTTTGCATTCAATGCGATGCTCAAGACCTTGGAAGAGCCTCCACCCCATGTTAAGTTTATTCTCGCAACGACCGACCCACAGAAAATCCCTGTGACAGTCTTATCTCGTTGCTTGCAGTTTAATCTCAAACAAATGGCGCCTGAGTCAATCGTCGGCCATTTGCAGAATGTTCTCCAAGAAGAAGCTGTTGAGTTTGAGTTAGAAGGCTTGCGTCTTTTAGCGCAAGCGGCAGCAGGCTCTATGCGTGATGCCTTATCACTGACTGATCAAGCAATTGCCTATTCCGCTAGCCATATCACGGGTGAATCTGTGCGCGATATGTTAGGCACCATCGACCAACGTTATTTGGTGCGCTTTTTGGAGCAGTTATTAGCGGGTTCCGCTCAAGGTGTTGTCGCGGTTGCGGATGAATTAAGTACGCGCGGCTACTCTTTCTCGAATGCCTTGTCAGATTTCGCGAGCTTGCTTTCACAGATAGCGATTGAGCAGCGTCTACCCGGAACGATTAATGAAGCGGATCCTGCCTGTGCAGATATTCAACGTTTAGCGCAGCAGATTCATGCGGATACATTGCAATTGTTTTATAGCATAGCCTTGCATAGCCGCGCTGAACTGGCCTTAGCACCTGATGAGTATACGGGGTTTATGATGGCAGGACTGCGTATGTTGTCCTTAATCTCCACGCCACAAGCGCAAGCAGTACAAGCCGCACCGCATCAAGATATGGCGTCTCCAGGCGTCAGCTCAGAAAGTGCTGCGGAGCAAACGCATTCTCCAGTCGCTAATGAGAGCGATATGGCTGAAAAAAAAAGTCTTGAACACGACACTTTAACCCAAGCACATACGAGTCTTAGGTCACAAGAAAAGACTATTGCGCCCACAATAAATAGTGCTAGTAAAGATCGCGATACGAGTCTGGTGCAGCCTTCCATGGCTGAGCAGCTCGCATCCCCTAAATCTGATGGGCAAGTCATTGCAGAGTCAAGACAAGGGGCTGCATCAATAGAGCCCACAAGACCAATAGAGCCAGTGACACCGATTGAGCGTGTAGCGCCGATTGATCGTGTGGCCTCCACAGAATCAGTAAAGCCAACAAGGACAATAGAGTCAATAGATCCAGTAGCCTCACAAGCTGCATCAGAATCATTGGTGCCGACGATCGAAGATATCCCTCCTTGGGAAGACATTCCTGCGCTTGCTATGCATGAAATTGCTGCTATCAATGAGGCAGAGCAGGGTGAGGCAGAGTTGTTAGTGCAGGATGAGGACCCGTCATGGGTGCCACTTGAGCGGGAAGAGCAGGTCTATAGTTTGGCGCAAATGACGCCTGAACTTTGGGTCAGCCTAGTGCCTAGCTTACAACTAAGCGGTATGGTGGGTGAGTTGGCGCGACATAGTGAGTGGGTAGGACTCGAAGGCAATACCATTCGTTTGCGTTTATTAGTACGCTTACCTGACAATCTGCAGGCACGGAATAATTTGACGACCCGCCTTACTGAGTATTTTAAAACCATTATCAAGGTAAAATTTGAATTTGGCCAAACGGGTGATGCTACCTTGCATGCACAGGAACTGGCAGAGCAAGAGACACGCATGGAGCAGGCAAAACAAGCGGTACAGTCGAGCCCCTTAGTGCAAGCCATCGTGCAAGAATTTGATGGACTAGTCGTGCCCGATAGTATTCAGCCTTACTAGCATAAGCAAATTCGCTTGCTAAGGGCAGGTGAGTACGTGGTGCGCAGCGTATTAGCACAAATGGCTTACTATAAACATAAAGTTTGCGCTTGCATGTTTAATAGAGCAAGCGTTATAGATACATACTTTTTTTGAGGTTTATTATCATGATGAAGAATCAATTGGCTGGCTTAATGAAGCAAGCTCAACAAATGCAAGAAAATATGAAAAAGGCGCAAGAGGCCCTAGCAGATATTACTGTTGAGGGCGTTGCGGGTGGTAATTTGGTTAGCGTTACGATGAACTGTCGCCATGACGTTAAACGTGTTCATATTGATGAGTCCTTATTAAGTGATGATAAAGATATGCTTGAGGACCTCGTGGCAGCGGCAATTAATGATGCCTTACGGAAAGTAGAGTCAACCTCACAAGAGAAAATGTCAGCGGTGACAGCAGGCATGCCTTTACCAGGCGGTATGAAATTCCCATTCTAAGTCCACGCTGAGTTAAGCGGCTTATTTCATAAAACACGTCCATGTCCGAGCAGTTGCCTGAACCTCTGAATGATTTAATCAATGCCTTGTGTAAACTACCTGGTGTTGGTAAACGCACGGCTCGACGTATGGCCTATCATCTACTGCAATATGACAGACCTGCTGCCTTAAGTATCAGTCAGTCAATTCAAGATGCATTAGAACATCTGCGTCACTGTCGCATGTGTAATTCATTCACACAAGAAGAGCTCTGTGAGACGTGCTCGAATACCCGGCGCAATGCGAGTCAGTTGTGTATTGTTGAAACCGCTGCAGATTTAAATATGATTGAGGCCAGTCATGGTTATGATGGCTTGTATTATGTGTTAATGGGGCGCTTAACACCTTTATCTGGTGTTGGACCTAAGGATTTAGGCTTTGAGCGCGTATTGCAACGTATCACTGAGCATCCAGTAGAAGAGGTGATTATTGCCACCAATTTTACGGCGGAAGGCGAAACAACTGCGCATTATCTTGGTGAGATGTTGCGCGGTCGTGATGTTAAGGTGAGTCGTATTGCGCGCGGTATCCCCAGTGGTAGTGAATTAGAATATGTGGACGCGGGTACGATTGCTTGGGCGCTGAATGAGCGTCGCAGTAATTAAGCTGACTATTTTGCTTAATGGGTGGCGTAACATTTAACCGTATTTAAGGCCAATGAAAACTGGTGTCATTGCTTTAGATTCAGATTATTATGAGGCTGCTCTCTAAGTCTTAAATGCTACGCTAATTAAGCTCGGCTGTTGTGAGGTGCTGGCTTAAATTACCTAAACTCAGCGCCTCATAAATCAATATTAAGCAGCTTGCTTGGCCTGCTCAATAATCGCATCCAATTTTTTCGCATCAGCAACGAAGGCTCGGATACCCTCAGCCAACTTCTCGCTACCCATTGCATCTTCATTTAATTCAAAACGAAATTGCGCTTCGTTCACGCTTTGTGCGGGAATATCTAGGCCTTGGCTTTCGCTTGCATTTAAAGACTGTTGTAGAGGGCCTGCGGTATCGCTTAAGTTTTGTAGTAACTCTGGGCTAATGGTGAGAAGGTCGCATCCTGCTAAGGCAATGATTTGACCGACATTGCGAAAGCTTGCACCCATAATTTCAGTCTTAATGCCGTGCTTTTTGTAGTAGTGAAAAATGCGAGACACCGACTGTACACCAGGGTCGTTCACACCTGAGTTAGCCGCTTCATCCCAGCTCGCGCCCGCCGCTTTCTTGTACCAGTCATAAATACGTCCAACAAATGGCGAAATTAATTGCACCTTGGCTTGTGCGCAAGCGATTGCTTGTGGCATAGAAAACAGTAGGGTCATATTACACTTGATCCCTTCTGCCTCAAGGATCTTAGCCGCTTCAATGCCTTCCCAAGTAGAGGCAATCTTAATCAATACACGTTCACGTTCAATGTCTTCGGCTTGATATAACTGAATAAGTTGGCGGGCTCGCTCAACGGTGGCTGCCGTGTCAAATGAAAGACGAGCATCAACCTCGGTAGAGACGCGTCCTGGCACGATGTCAAGAATGCGTAGGCCAAATTTAATTAAAAGATGGTCTAAAGTCTGAGCCGTATTGGCTTGCGGATTCTCGTGAATAGTTTCCAATAAAAGAGGGCGATATTGCTCTTTTTGGATGGCTTTTAAAATTAAGGAAGGGTTGGTGGTTGCGTCAGTAGGGCGATGCTCACGCATACTTTCAAAATCACCCGTATCTGCAACGACGGTTGTAAATTGACGCAGACTATCTAATTGAGAACTCATGTTATCTACCTAAAAATTACCCAGCAATATATGCAAAAAACCAAATGAATAACAACAGAGCGACAGTAAGTCATCTGTCATGGTATGGCTCTAGGAACCCCTAAAGCAAGAAATACAGCAAGCAATGCCGCAAGAAGTGCCGCAAGATGAAACAGAAAATAAAACACCAAAAAAAATAAATGCTGCAAAAAAAACAACAAATAAAGCAACAAAGAATATACTAGCAAAGCCACAATTAAATTGCCTTAATTTGTTTGAAAGAATGAAAACTTCTCGCTATCCTGTGCGTATTTCACACAATTTTTAAATCTTGATTGAATTTAGCAATAGTTGCTATTCTGCAAGAAAGTCGTAAAATGACAATTAAATGTAATAATAGATCAATAAAGATTTTAGGTAGGCTCTGGCGAGTGTTTTGGCTTGCAATAGCGCTGATTTATGAGGTAGTTGTAACAGCTGAAACAGATTGTGTAATATAAAAAAAGCAAATAAGCGCTTGTTACACAATAACTCTTTGGATTAATTTAAACTAGCTAGTGCGATGGCTAGGTAATTTAAGGATTACGCCATTTTTTTATAGAACAATACTTTCGGCTTTTTTGCGATTGGATTAAGGTCATAAGGGATGCTGCAACTGAAAAACGGCTTACTTGCTTTATTCTTGCTGTTGCAATTACAACATGCGCAGGCTCAAACTGGAGCTGATGCTGCCTTACGCATCGGTTTTACGAGTTTGCAGCAAGAGTTGAGTATAAATCCGTGTCTAAGTGATAGAGTGGTTGCTGACCTATATGGTCCAGCCGCGATTCCTGTTGCCGAACAAGAACGCAAGAAATGGCCCAATAATCTGTGTCAAAATCCCCTTACTGTACAGGCTTTAGCGAATTGGCATTTTAGTAGTAGTGCCTTGCTAGCCAATACTGAGCGACCAGTGGTGATTGCTAATCTCATTCGAGAGCGCAATAAAATTCTGGCTGACTGCTCCTCGGTATCATGCATTAGTCAACAATTGCCACGCATGCTCGAGTGGGCGCGAATTAATCTTGATCGCACGCCGATTGCTACCGCAGAAAATCGACCGGTGTCCGTCATCAGTAAACCGCTCTCACACCCGAAAATTTCTTTACGTGGCCTGCAGCTCCCCTTGGATCAGCAAGCTAAGGTCTGTCCTGGGGGTGAAGAGAGTTTAGAGTTTTATACGACAAGTATTTTGGTGCCTGGCGCAGCATTAGCGGTAGCGCGTTGTGCGCATCAGGGAAAAGCCAGTATGTGGTTGCTTGAGAAAGATGCTAAAACATCAGCTTGGAAAACCATATTGTTTTCACCAGATGATGATGGTTTCTTCATTTTGCCGAATACCCGTGAAGAACATCCAACCTTATTCCTCAAAAAACGTGTGCCTGCAGGTGAGCTCATTACGGTGTATGAGTTTAATGGCAATACCCGTTATCAACGCAAAATAAGTTTTGTGGTCAGCCCTGATGAGTTTGGCATGTTGCATGCCTTTGATCTGAGCTTTATACCTTAATTTTTTTTGAGCTAAGGCGCGTATTTACACGATAAGGGCACAGAAAAAAGTATAATCAGAAGGTTTATTTATTGATTATGACTTTTGGGGTCCTATGGCGTTATCCTCACAAATCCTTGGAAATAAAGCAGAATTTCCAACGGCAATTTTAGCCCTAGCTGATGGTACTGTATTTCGTGGTATTTCTATTGGTGCTAGTGGTCACACTACTGCTGAACTTGTTTTCAACACATCAATGACTGGGTATCAAGAAATTCTGACTGATCCTAGCTACACACAACAAATCGTTACTTTAACGTATCCTCATATCGGTAACACGGGTATTAACCCTGAAGATATCGAATCTTCTAAAATCGGTGTTTCTGGCTTGGTAATCCGTAATTGCCCAAGCCGTATTTCTAATTTCCGAGCCACCAAGACCTTACCAGAGTATTTACAAGAGAACGGTATCGTGGCGATTGCTGAGATTGATACTCGTAAGCTCACGCGTATTCTACGTGAAGGCGGCGCTCAAGGTGCTTGTATCTTAGTGGGCGACGATGAGACCAAGGCAATTGAGCTTGCTAAAGCGTATCCAGGTATGGAAGGTCAAGATTTGGCCAGTGCAGTAAGCACGAAAGAGCTTGTGCAATGGCAGCAAGGTGCTTGGAAATTAGGCCAAGGATACAGCCAAGCAGAGGGTGGTCAATATCATGTTGTAGCATATGACTTCGGCGTTAAGTATAATATTTTACGTTTGCTCGCAGAGCGTAATTGCAAAGTTACTCTCGTGCCTGCGAAAACTTCAGTTGAGGAAGCCTTAGCCTTAAATCCGGATGGTATTTTCTTATCAAATGGCCCTGGCGACCCAAGCGCTGTTGACTACGCCATTGAGAACACTAAAGCCTTTTTAGAAAAACAAATTCCTATTTTTGGTATTTGCTTAGGCTATCAAATCCTCGGTTTAGCGGTTAATGCGAAGACCGTCAAAATGAAAACAGGCCACCATGGTGCTAACCATCCTGTTAAGGACCTACAAAATGGCCGCGTCTATATTACAAGTCAGAATCATGGCTTTGCAGTAGATGCAGAAACCTTACCTGCGAATGCACGTGCGACACATATCTCGCTATTTGATGGCACCTTACAAGGTTTTGAGTTGACGGATCGTTCTGCATTCGGCTTCCAGGGACACCCTGAAGAGAGCCCAGGACCTCACGATATTAACGAGTTATTTGACAAATTTATCAGCCACATGGCGAAGTAGAAAATTATGGCTAAGCGTACCGACATAAAAAGTATTTTAATCATTGGGGCCGGTCCCATCATTATTGGTCAAGCATGTGAGTTTGACTATTCTGGCGCCCAAGCATGTAAAGCTCTGAAAGCAGAGGGCTATCGCACTATTCTCGTGAATAGTAATCCAGCGACCATCATGACGGACCCCGAGACTGCTGATGTGACCTATATTGAACCAATTACTTGGCAAGCTGTTGAGCGGATCATTGAAGCAGAGAAACCTGATGCCTTATTAGCCACTATGGGCGGTCAAACCGCACTAAACTGTGCGCTTGATTTGGCGCGTCATGGCGTGTTGGCTAAGCACAATGTTGAACTCATTGGTGCCAACGAGAAGGCTATTGAGAAAGCCGAAGATCGCTTGAAATTTAAAGATGCCATGACCGCGATTGGTCTAGAATCTGCCAAGTCTGGTGTGGCGCACTCGATGGAAGAAGCCTGGGCAGTGCAACAAAAGATCGCTTCTGAAATTGGCACTGCTGGTTTCCCAGTGGTAATTCGTCCTAGCTTTACCTTGGGTGGTACAGGCGGTGGTATTGCCTATAACCCTGAAGAATTTGAAACTATCTGCCGTCGTGGTCTTGAAGCCTCACCAACCAATGAGCTCTTAATTGAAGAGTCGCTCTTAGGTTGGAAAGAGTATGAGATGGAAGTGGTGCGCGATAAGGCTGATAACTGCATTATCGTCTGCTCAATTGAAAATTTAGACCCCATGGGCGTGCATACCGGTGACTCAATCACGGTAGCGCCTGCCCAAACAATGACCGATAAAGAATACCAAATTATGCGTAACGCCTCGATTGCGGTGTTGCGTGAGATTGGTGTGGATACCGGTGGCTCTAACGTGCAGTTTGCGGTGAATCCCGATAACGGTCGTATGATTGTGATTGAGATGAACCCACGTGTATCGCGTTCTTCTGCGCTGGCCTCGAAAGCAACCGGCTTCCCGATTGCGAAGATTGCTGCGCGCTTAGCCGTAGGTTACACCTTAGATGAACTGCAAAATGAAATCACTGGTGGTGCAACCCCAGCTTCGTTCGAACCCACCATTGATTATGTGGTCACGAAGATTCCACGCTTTGCTTTTGAAAAATTCCCACTCGCTGATTCACGCCTGACTACCCAGATGAAATCAGTGGGCGAAGTCATGGCCATGGGTCGCACCTTCAAAGAATCTTTCCAAAAGGCACTACGCGGTCTTGAGGTGGGTGTTGATGGTTTAAACCAGAAAACTATTGATCGTGAGACACTACAAGTTGAGTTGGCTGAGCCTGGCCCAGAGCGTATCTGGTACGTTGGCGATGCGTTTGATAAGGGTTTCACACTTGATGAAGTGCACCAACTGACCAAAATCGATCCTTGGTTCTTGCAACAAATTAAAGAAATTGTTGATGTTGAATTAGCCCTTGAGCAGAAGACTTTAGCGGACTTAGATGCCGATACCTTACGTGCCATTAAACGCGATGGTTTCTCTGATCGCCGCTTAGCCTATTTATTGGATACCTCAGAGTCTGAGGTACGTAAAGTGCGCCACGGTTTTGGTATTCGTCCAGTGTATAAGCGTGTAGATACTTGTGCGGCTGAGTTTGCCACGAATACCGCGTATATGTACTCAAGCTATGAAGAGGAGTGCGAGGCACGACCTACCGATAAGAAGAAAATTATCGTCTTGGGTGGTGGCCCTAACCGTATTGGTCAAGGTATTGAGTTTGACTACTGCTGCGTTCATGCGGCGCTAGCCTTGCGTGAAGATGGTTATGAAACCATTATGGTGAACTGTAACCCTGAGACGGTATCTACCGACTACGATACGTCGGACCGTTTATACTTTGAGCCTTTAACACTTGAAGATGTGTTAGAGATAGTTCACGTTGAGAAACCTGTGGGCATGATTGTTCAGTATGGTGGTCAGACACCACTGAAATTAGCGCGTGCACTTGAGGCTAATGGTGTGCCGATTATTGGTACAAGCCCAGAGTCAATTGACATCGCTGAGGACCGTGAGCGTTTCCAGAAGCTGCTGCATAAATTAGACTTGAAGCAGCCGCCTAACCGCACAGCCCGTACTGAGGCTGAAGCGATTGCCCATGCTGAAGATATTGGTTACCCATTGGTTGTGCGTCCTAGCTATGTGTTAGGTGGTCGCGCCATGGAAATCGTGCATGAGCAAGCTGACTTAGAGCGTTATATGCGCGAAGCCGTTAAGGTCAGCAATGATTCGCCTGTATTGCTCGATCGCTTCCTTAACAATGCCACCGAAGTGGATGTGGATTGTATTGCTGACGGTGAAGTCGTATTTATCGGTGGTGTCATGGAGCATATTGAACAAGCGGGTGTTCACTCTGGTGACTCGGCATGTAGCCTACCTCCTTATTCTTTATCGGCCGAAGTGATTGAAGAAATTAAGCGTCAGACATGTGTGATGGCTAAGGCCTTGAACGTGAAAGGCTTAATGAACGTACAATTTGCGATTCAAGATGATGAGGTATATGTGCTGGAAGTTAACCCACGTGCATCACGTACCGTGCCTTATGTGTCTAAAGCGACTGGCTTACAATTAGCTAAGATTGCTGCGCGTGCTATGGCTGGTCGTACATTAGCTGAGCAAGGCGTTGAAAAAGAAGTCGTGCCAAGCTACTACTGTGTGAAAGAAGCAGTGTTCCCATTTGTGAAATTCCCAGGTGTGGATACCATTCTTGGCCCAGAGATGAAGTCAACGGGTGAAGTCATGGGTGTTGGTGAAACCTTCGGTGAGGCATTTGTCAAATCTCAAATGGCCGCGAGCGCACCGATGCCAGAGTCAGGTTTAGTCTTTATTAGCGTAAAAAACCAAGACAAAGAAAAAACCATCCCAGTGGCTCAAGGCTTAGTCAAGCTTGGCTTTACCATTGCTGCAACTCGTGGCACAGCAGCTGCCCTGAAAGAAGCAGGTATTCCTGTGCAAGTAGTCAATAAAGTGACTGAAGGTCGTCCACATATTGTGGATATGCTGAAGAACGGTGAGGTAAGCTTAGTGGTGAATACTGTTGATGAGCGTCGCAATGCGATTAACGACTCACGCGCCATTCGTACCCATGCCTTAGCGGGCCGCGTCACGTTCTATACGACTATTGCGGGTGCGCGTGCAGCGGTTGAGGGTATGCAATACCTACGTGATTCTGATGGCCTTCGTGTTTACCCACTACAAGACTTGCACAAGAAATTGGCTGGTTAAGGCTTGATGTTACTGACTTGGCTGCCGTGCTTAGGGAATATAGTTTGACTTAAGCTTAGTACGTGCCCAAGAAGTGTTTTCATTAAGTATAAAATGCACTTAAGAATTATTCTTAAGTGCATTTTTTTTGATGCTTATCATGAAAGAGATATAAAGCATGGGGTGGTGTTTTTTGTGTGCTGGGAAATTGATGTACAATCAAGGAGTGCTTATGAGACCTTAGCCAAGCTATTAAACTTTAAAGCGTTATTTAACCTTAAGGCGTCATTTAACCTTTAGGCCTCATTTAACGTCATGATGTCATTTGATAGCGTTGTTTTGGCTAATCTTTGCTTGCTTAGTGTCTACTTACTCTGATCTTTATCTCGGTAAGTCATGCTTCTAAGGTCTCTGTTTTAAACTACTATTTTCTCAAAAGGATTCGACATGAAAGGCAGCCAGAAAGTTATTGAATATTTAAACTTTTTAATTGCTGGTGAGTTAGCCGCTCGCGATCAATATTTTATTCATTCGCGTATGTACTCTGAATGGGGTTTTACCAAGCTGTTTGATCGTCTACACCATGAGATGGAAGAAGAAACACAACATGCGGACGATATGATTCGTCGTGTGCTGCTGCTTGAAGGTACACCAAACATGAAACCTGAAGCATTGAATATTGGTGCTGATGTGCCTTCAATGTTGCAAGCCGATTTGGACTTAGAGTTAACGGTTCGCGATCATCTCAAAAAAGGTATTGCCTTATGCGAAGAAGAGCGCGACTTTGTGACGCGCGATATCTTGGTCGCACAACTGCAAGATACTGAAGAAGATCATGCCCATTGGTTAGAGAAGCAATTGCGTTTAATTAAAACAATCGGCTTAGAAAATTACTTGCAATCGCAAGTCTCCTGAGCGGAATAAGTCGATTGCGTGTTTTTATTACCGGAGCCAGTAGTGGGCTAGGTCGTGCCTTAGCGCATGCTTATGCAGCGCAAGGGGCAACGCTAGGGCTATTGGCTCGTCGCACTGAGATTTTAGAGCAACTTTTGCTGGAGTTGCCTAAACCAGTCGTTGCTTCTGTCCATGCTTCTAGCGTTCAGAATGATATTACTTCTACGTCTATAGATAAGCGCACCGTCCAGCAGCAAGCCACACATAAACAAGCTACAAAGCACAATACAGGCGATAGTCAATCAAGTAGCAAGCACGTGAATGGAAATCCAGCCATGGAGAAATTGGCTACACACAAGATCTATGCTGTTGATATTGCCGATAGAGTAGCCTTGCATCAGGCCGCCTATGATTTTCAGCAGCTAGGGCCCACGGATATTGTGATTGCCTGTGCTGGAATCAGTGTTGGCACCTTAACGGAGTTCCCTGAGGATTTTTCGGTTTTTGAGCAAGTACACCGCACCAATGTCTTAGGTCTTGTGGCCAGTTTTGAACCCTTTTTGGCCGCCATGAAAGAGGTGAATCATGGCACACTAGTTGGCATCAGTAGTGTTGCTGGGGTACGTGGCTTACCTGGTGCAGGTGCTTACTCTTCCTCTAAAGCAGCCGTCACTGCCTATTGCGAGAGCTTACGTGTTGAGCTGCATGGCTCGGCCGTGAAAGTGGTGACGATTGCACCTGGTTTTATCGACACGCCAATGACGCAAATTAATCCTTATGCGATGCCATTTCTCATGCCTACTGAGAAGTTTGCCGCCCAAGCCGTAAAAACCATTGCCAAGGGTAAATCATACGCGGTGATCCCATGGCAAATGGGCATTGTGGCGAAACTCTTACGTTTAGTGCCAAATAAAATATATGACCACTTTGCGGCGCGTAGTGGTCGTAAACCACGTCAGCTATAATTGATTTGTGTTGATACCTCTGTGCCGTGTTCTTGTATCGCTTCGCTAATTTTGCCTCACAGTGATAACTGATTTGTCTCTATACTTCTCCTAAGTTTCAGTATAGCTATGTGCTGATACGCTAGCGTTGCCAAGCAATTGTTCTGATTCGAACATATGACGTAGAGTAAAGCAATGAGCTGAACGGATCGCTTTGAGCCTTATAAACTGTCAACAATATGCTCAGCAAAGCCCCATTGTTTCACCTGCATGCCTAAATCAGGATCGATTTGTAAGTGATTAATCGCGGTATTTTTCTGTGTAATTTCGCGAGCCGCGTAAGAATCAAGCCCCTTGGCAATACGCCACATCATATCAATGGCGCCACCATGTGAGAACAATAATAAGGTTTGCCCCGCATGTTGCTGCGCCAGAGTATGCAAGGTCTCTTGGATGCGTTGATAAAATACACTTAAGGATTCGGCTTTGTGCTCTTGCTCTGAGAGTTCAAGGCCCGAGCTGCATTTATTCTGTTCACGTAAATCTTTTAATAGCTCCCAGGACTGGCCTTCTAAGATTCCGTAATGACGTTCGCGTAGGCCATGGATTTGCGTCACATTCATGGTGAACTGATTGGCGACCGCTTGAGCTGTGTCATACGCTCTTTGTAAGTCACTGGAGTAAATATGATCGGGTGGGTTGCTAAAAAAACCATTGCTTAAGTAACGTGCTAAGTTTTCAGCTTGTGCAATACCGCGTTGATTTAAATCGATATTAGTCCAACCTTGTAAGCGACGCTCAAGATTCCAGTCGGTTTCGCCGTGGCGAATAATCCATAAATTTGTAATGCTCATAGTTATCGTAAATAGGGTAAAAAGTATTAATCTCTAAGCGTATTGATGCATATTAACTGAACATGGACGGTTTGGGACTGCTACGCAGTCCGCACCTTGTATCTCCGCCGTCAATGGCAAAGTTTTACGGCGCAACTCGATAAAAAAAGCAAGATGATTTATCGATTTTATAGAGCCCAGCACCGCCTAAGCGTATAATGACGAACAATGATTTCAATCTCATGAATATCAGCCTCATTATACCAATCTTCACTTAGGATGTTCCTATGTCATATTTCCCCACTTGGCGCAAAGTCGAGCAGATTACCCCAGGCAAGGTGATTGCGCCGAATGAATACCTGCCACTCGGTCAGTCCTTATTTATGGGAGCGCAGCACGTTGTTGCCATGTTCGGTTCAACGGTACTCGCTCCCTTATTAATGGGATTTGATGCCAATTTAGCGATTTTAATGTCGGGTATTGGCACCTTGATCTTTTTCTTATTTGTTGGTGGTCGAGTGCCTAGTTATTTGGGATCTAGCTTCGCTTTTATTGGGGGTGTGGTTTCTGTGACGGGGTATGCAGCAGGTTCAGGCGCAAACCCGAATATCGGTGTGGCACTGGGCGCCATCATTATGTGTGGGTTGGTGTATGCACTGATTGGTTTGATTGTTTGGTATGCGCATACACGCGGCAATGGCTCTGCCTGGATTGAGCGCTTGATGCCGCCAGTTGTAACCGGGGCAATTGTTGCGGTGATTGGCCTTAACTTAGCGCCGATTGCCGCTAAAGGGGCTATGGCAAGTGGTTCGACCTTCGATGCCGTGATGGCAATCATGACGATCTTGTGTGTGGGCGCGATTGCGGTGTTTACGCGTGGTATGGTGCAGCGTCTCTTGATTCTCGTGGGTTTAATGTTGGCGTATTTTATTTATTATATTTGTGCCAATATTATCGGCTTAGGTGCTCCCGTTGATTTTTCAGGTATTCAAGCGGCCGCTTGGTTTGGCTTGCCGAGTACAAGCGCGCCTGTATTTGAATTATCGGCTATTACCATTATCGTGCCTGTGGCGGTGATTTTAGTCGCTGAAAATCTGGGTCATATCCGTGCAGTCAGTGCGATGACAGGACAAGACCTTGATCAATATTTGGGTCGTGCTTTCGTTGGCGATGGTGTAGCAACCATGGTCTCAGGCGCTTTTGGTGGTACAGGAGTGACCACTTATGCGGAGAATATTGGTGTCATGGCGGTGACTCGTGTGTATTCGACTTTGTTGTTCTTGGTTGCGGCGATTTTTGCTATTTTGCTCGGCTTTTCACCTAAATTCGGTGCCTTAATCCATAGCATTCCTGCGCCTGTTTTGGGAGGTGTGTCCATTGTGGTGTTTGGCTTGATTGCTGTGGCTGGGGCACGAATCTGGGTCATTAATAACGTCGACTTTTCACAAAATAAGAATTTAATTGTGGCGGCTGTTACCCTCATTATGGGGGCGGGTAATTTCGCCATTGAAATTGGTAATTTCAGATTAGAGGGTATTGGTACAGCAACCTTCGGTGCTATTATTTTGTATGCTTTATTAAACTACGATATGGATAAGGTAGCTAAAGCAAAGTCCTAAGTCTATGTTTTGAAAGCTAGCTTACTTGCTTTTTTTAGACAAATTACGCATAATAGTCAATATATATTTATCAGCGCTCTGCATTCTCTATGCAGGGCGTTTTAGCTTTTTAAGGGTTAGGCATGTCATCATTACCATTAACAGTTCTTGGCGCAAAGCGCTTAGGCGAAGAATTAAATCAATTAAAGACGGTTGAACGGCCTGCAGTTATCGAGGCGATTGCTGAGGCGCGTGCTCAAGGTGATTTATCGGAGAATGCGGAATACGATGCGGCACGTGAACGTCAAGGTTTTGTTGAGGGACGCATCAAAGAGCTTGAGGGCGTATTATCGAATGCGACAGTGATTGATCCAACGCAGTTAGACGTTGGTGATCGTATTGTATTTGGTGCGACAGTCAGTCTGGAAGACTTGGAGAGCGGTGAGGTGGTGAAGTACCAAATCGTTGGTGATTTAGAAGCCGATATCAAGAAGAATTTAATTTCTGTTTCTAGTCCTGTCGCGCGTGGATTGATTGGTAAGTCTGAAGGGGATATTATTCTGATTCGAGTGCCATCGGGTGAGCGTGAGTTTGAAGTGCTGGAAGTGGTTTATATTTAATCAGTGCTGGATAAACTATCTGAGCTTGCACTTGAAGAGCTGGCAAATCAATCTAAAAAATGAGCGGTTTAATAAGTCTGAAATAAGAACTGGTTAATTAATTTCAAACAAGTGCAGCTTATTTGACCTGAATTATTTGCTCTGAATTATGTAGACTAAAGAAAGCCCCAAGTATGAATATGAAAATTCAGCTTTGGGGCTTTCTTTATTATCATCTTAAATGAATTTTTTGCTTAAGTAATTTAGGGCTAAATTAGCTCAGGGTTAGCTCAGGGCCAAATTAGGGCTTAAGCAAATTTATTCACGTGGTCTGCCGTTGCGTGGATTAGGTTAGCTCAGGGCCAAATTAGGGCTTAAGCAAATTGTTCAGCGCGAAATATTAACCGCGAGAACGGCGTCCTGCACGCAAGGATAAAGCACTACCTGCGCGACGTGGGATATTTGGTCCTTTGCGTGCGGCACTGGTACTGCCTGGACTGCTCGGCTTGCGCACTGGCTTCTTGACGAGTTCGGCATTGCCCTTAGGCGCAGCAGCACGACGCTTTTGGTCTTTAATGCTTTTACCTGCAGCAGCAAGCTTCTTCGGTGTATAGTCTTCACCAGGGCGGCGCTCACTGGCTTGTAAAGGCGCTTTAGCAGCTTGTAGTAACTCAGGGTGTTGGGCACTTGGGCGGAATAGCGTTAGGATTTTTCCGACATGAGCTACACTAGCGCAGCCCAAGTTATCGCAAATCGATTGTAAAATATCTAGCCGGTTCTGACGCTCATCACCAGCCACTTTAACCTTAATCAGGCCATGAGCTGTTAAACTGTTATCAATTTCTTTTAAGACAGACTCGCTAAGGCCATTGTCACCAATGAGGACAACGGGTTTGAGAGGGTGGGCGGCCGCACGAAGTTGGCTGCGCTCTTTAGAAGATAGTTCAAGTGTAGACATAGTATTTTAGTACTTTAGTATTTTAGGATTTTAGGCAAATGGCCAAAAAGAAATTCTCGAAAGAATGGGTTCAACGACATATCAATGACCCATATGTAAAAATGGCCCAACAAAAAGGGTATCGAGCGCGTGCAGCCTTCAAGTTGATCGAGATACTCGATACTGAAAAATTGCTCCGTAAAGGGGATATTATAGTCGACTTAGGTTCAACGCCAGGCAGTTGGTCCCAAGTTGCGCGAGAAAGATTAGTCGGAGAGGGTGGAATTATTGATGGACGCGTTATTGCGCTTGATATTCTGCCGATGGAGCCGATTGCGGGGGTCGAGTTTATCCAAGGTGATTTCCGTGAGGATGAGGTCTTGTTTCAACTCAAGGACTTGGTTGGTGAGAAAAAAGTCGATCTCGTGATTTCCGATATGGCACCCAATTTATCAGGCGTGAGTTCAGCCGACTCGGCGCGTATTGAGCATATTGTTGAGTTGGCCGTCGATTTCTCCTTGGCGCATCTGAAACCCGACGGCGCCCTTATTGTGAAGGCATTCCATGGTAGTGGTTTTTCGCAAATCGTTGAGATGTTCAAAAAACACTTTAAGCGGGTTGTTGAGCGTAAGCCGAAAGCCTCACGAGATCGCTCTTCTGAGACATTTATTGTTGGCAGAGGGCTAAAAGAACCAAAATAAGCCTTGTGTTTGAGGGATTTGCCCATATATTTTCCTGAGTTTGGCTTACATTTTACTTACGATTAGGTTTTTACGGTAATCTTTTGAAAAGGCATTTTACGTAGAAACATCCCCCAAGAGGGCCTTTTCTCAGGTAAAATGACAGACTACTTTAATTTTATTTCAGACCAAGGCCCATACGTGTATAGATGGTATAGGCAGGAGCTTTACGTTGAATAACTCGTTTTCAAAGTTTGCCTTGTGGGCAATTTTCGCAGTGGTTATGTTTACTGTGTTCAAGCAATACGATGCTGGCACAGGGAACCCTTCTGGTGTTTCATATAGCCAATTTATGGAAGCTGCGAAAGCCGGCAAAATCAATTCTGTTGTCATTCAAGGCAATACTCTATCGGTGACGCCAAGTGATGGCCGTCCTTATGATCTGACCGTGCCGAGTGATTTATGGATGGTTGGTGACTTAATGAATTCTGGCGTGAAGGTTTCTGCGAAACCACCAGAGCAGCCTTCTTTCTTATTAAGTATCTTAATTTCATGGTTCCCGATGCTGCTATTAATTGGCGTCTGGTTCTTCTTTATGCGTCAGATGCAAGGTGGCGGTAAGGGTGGTGCCTTTACCTTCGGTAAATCACGCGCGCGTATGTTGGATGAAGCAAATAATACCGTGACTTTCGCCGATGTTGCTGGCGTTGATGAAGCCAAGGAAGATGTGAATGAACTGGTTGATTTCTTACGCGACCCATCACGCTTCCAGCGTTTGGGTGGTCGTATTCCACGTGGCGTCTTGATGGTTGGTCCACCAGGAACAGGTAAGACCTTATTAGCGAAAGCGATCGCAGGTGAGGCGAAGGTACCATTCTTTACGATTTCAGGTTCTGACTTTGTTGAGATGTTTGTTGGTGTGGGTGCATCACGTGTGCGTGATATGTTTGAAACTGCCAAGAAACACTCGCCTTGCATTATTTTTATTGATGAGATTGATGCGGTAGGTCGTCAGCGTGGCGCTGGTGTGGGTGGTGGTAATGACGAGCGTGAGCAGACACTTAACCAGTTACTGGTTGAGATGGATGGTTTCGAATCAGGTCAGAGCGTGATTGTGATTGCCGCAACTAACCGTCCTGATGTACTGGATCCTGCTTTATTACGTCCTGGTCGTTTTGACCGTCAAGTGGTGGTGAACCTACCTGATGTCCGTGGTCGTGAACAAATTTTAAGCGTTCATATGCGCAAAGTACCATTGGCACCGAATGTGGAGCCCGCCATTTTAGCGCGTGGTACACCGGGTTTCTCAGGCGCTGATTTAGCCAACTTAGTCAATGAAGCCGCTTTGTTTGCAGCACGCCGCAATGGCCGTACTGTGGATATGGTTGACTTCGAGAAAGCCAAAGATAAGATTATCATGGGTGCTGAGCGCCGCTCTATGGTGATGCCTGAAGAAGAGCGTCGTAATACGGCTTACCATGAGGCAGGACACGCCGTTGTTGCTTTCAGCTTGCCGAAGACGGACCCTGTGCATAAAGTCACAATTATTCCTCGTGGTCGTGCTTTAGGTGTTACTATGCAGTTGCCTGAGGGTGACCGTTACAGCATGGATAAAGAGCGTCTCTTGAATATGATTGCTGTCTTATTCGGTGGTCGTATTGCGGAAGAGGTCTTTATGAATCAGATGACAACAGGCGCATCGAATGACTTTGAGCGTGCCACCAGTATTGCGCGTGATATTGTGACACGTTACGGTATGACTGACAATCTTGGTCCTATGGTCTATGCCGAGAATGAGAACGAGGTTTTCTTAGGTCGCAGCGTAACGAAAACAACCCATGTTTCTGAGGCGACCATGCAGAAAGTGGATAAGGAAATTCGCTCAATTATTGATGAGCAATATAAGGTTGCGCGCGATATTATTGAAGCCAATAGCGATAAAATGCATGTGATGGCGAAGTCCTTGCTTGAGTGGGAAACCATTGACGCTAGCCAGATTGCGGATATTATGGCGGGTCGCGAACCACAGCCACCAAGAGAGCCAGAGCAACCGCATGACTCTAAATCTGATAAGACTCCTCCAGCAGCGGGTAAAAGTCCTAAGAACGACTCTAAGGACGATAATAACGCTACCGAAGCTGTTTAAATCCTATCTCCAGGGGCACTCTTAATGAGTTCTTTGTTTCAATGTGGACGTTTCGAGCTTCGGCTCGATCGTCCTTTTATTATGGGTATCGTTAATGTTACCCCAGACTCTTTTTCCGATGGTAATCATCATTTCTCGACGCAAGCGGCGATTGAACATGGTTTGCAGCTTGTTGCCGAAGGGGCCGAGTTTCTAGACGTCGGTGGTGAATCCACCCGTCCAGGTAGTGAACCTGTGAGCATCGAAGATGAATTGCGACGCATTATTCCAGTTATTGAGGGTTTACGTGCTTGCGGAGTCCCGCTCTCGATTGATACATTTAAGCCAGAAGTGATGGACCAAGCGCTTGCTGCTGGAGCGGACCTTATTAATGATATCTATGCGCTACGTCAAGAAGGTGCCTTAGAAGTTCTGGCAAAATATCCCAAAGCTGGTGTTTGCATAATGCATATGCACGGTGATCCTAAGACCATGCAGAATAGTCCACCCGACTATGATGATGCGATTACTCAACATGTTTATGATTTTTTAGATGCGCGTATACAGACGATGTTGGACGCAGGCATCACAAAAAATCGTATCATGATAGATCCTGGTTTTGGTTTCGGTAAAACAATGCCACAAAATTACCAGCTTCTAGCCGAAATGAGTGTATTAAAGAATTTAGACGCACCGATCTTAATCGGTGTATCACGTAAATCAATGATTGGTTACGCAACCAATCAAACCGTTGAGAATCGTACCGTAGGGAGCGTGGTGGCGGCTTTAGCTGCTGCTGATCGAGGTGCGGTGGTGTTGCGTGTGCATGATGTACAAGCCACACGAGACGGTTTAAATGTATGGAATGCCATAAATAAGGAGTTAAATCATGGGTCGTAAATACTTCGGAACCGACGGTGTGAGAGGTGAAGTAGGCGGGGAAGTTATTAATGCGGATTTTGCATTACGCTTAGGTTATGCTGCAGGTCAGGTTTTAACCTCACAGCATAAAGCCAATACAAGACCTGGCGTATTAATTGGGAAAGATACGCGTGTCTCAGGCTATATGTTGGAGTCAGCGCTTGAAGCGGGATTTAGCGCAGCAGGCATTGATGTTTTTCTAGCGGGTCCAATCCCTACCCCAGCGGTTGCGTACTTGACGCGAGCATTACGACTTGATGCTGGTGTGGTGATTAGTGCATCACATAATCCCTATCAAGATAATGGTATTAAGTTCTTCTCTGGTGTGGGCAGCAAGCTGCCTGATGAAGTTGAGGAGCAGATTGAAGCCTTGTTAGATCAGCCGATTGGATGCGTATCATCAGATAAGATCGGTCGTGCTAAGCGCATTGAAGATGCCGCTGGTCGTTATATTGAGTTCTGCAAGAGTACCTTCCCGCATGATTTAGATTTGCGTGGTTTGCGCTTAGTGGTAGATAGTGCGCACGGTGCTGCTTATCATATTGCCCCTCCAGTGTTTCAAGAATTAGGTGCTGAGGTGATTACGATTGGCTCGAACCCTGATGGCTTTAATATTAATAAGGACGTTGGTGCTTTGCACCCAGATACCTTGGCAGCGACAGTGAATGCCTATCGCGCAGATTATGGTATTGCCTTGGATGGCGATGCAGACCGTATTCAGATGGTTGACTCACGTGGCAATGTCTACAATGGTGACCAACTCTTGTACGCGATTGTCAAAGAACGCTTATGCCATGGTCCTGTCAATGGCGTAGTCGGTACCTTAATGACTAACTATGGTTTTGAAAAACAGATGAAAGCCATGGATATCCCTTTCATTCGTGCGAATGTAGGTGATCGTTATGTGCTTGAAGAATTAAAGAAGAATGGCTGGCTATATGGTGGTGAAGGTTCTGGTCACTTGCTATGTCTTGATCGCCACACAACAGGGGATGGCATTATCGCCGCTTTACAAGTTTTAACTGGCTTGGTGCGTTCGGGCCAGACTTTGAAAGATTGGATTCAAGGCTTAGAAATGTATCCTCAGGTGATGGTCAATGTGCCGATTGTTAAGGGTGTTGACTGGAAGAATCATGCGGGTATGCAGGCGGCTAAAGCACAAGTTGAAGAGCGTCTAGGTGATAAGGGACGCGTCTTAATTCGCGCTTCAGGAACCGAGCCAAAATTACGCTTAATGGTAGAGGCGCAGACCTATGCCATGGCTAAAGAATGCGTGGATATTCTTGCTGATGTGGATTTGCGCAAGTAATGAGAACTGTTTACTGAAAAAGAGGGGTAAGAATGCAGTATTTGTAGCATTTGCAGAAATATGTCGTGTTTGTGAAAAATAACTGTAAAATGTTACTGCTACAATCTATGCATCTTATCCATCTTAAGGAAATTTTTAAACATGCAAGAATTAGTAAGGACCCCCGAGTCTGAGTTGGATCCGAATGAACCAGGTTTAGTTTTAGGTCTTGCAACAACACCAGAAGAAATCGAAGCGCTGCAGCGTTTGCGCTATGACGTCTACACTAAGGAGATGAATGCCATTTTCCCTGATGCGGTTGATGGTGTTGATAAGGATCGCTTTGATGAGTGGTGTCAACATCTTATGGTGTGTGATAGTCGCACTGGGATGGTTGTTGGTACCTACCGTATCATGACACCGGAGAACGCCGAGAAAGCAGGCGGTTTTTATTCAGAGTCCGAATTTGATTTATCAACTTTAGCTGCCGATCGTCATTTATTATGTGAGTGCGGTCGCTCATGCACTCACCCCGATTATCGTAATGGTGGCGCTATTATGTTGTTATGGGGCGGTTTAGCCCGCTTCCTACAGATGAATAACTACCGTTATATGTTTGGGTGTGCAAGTGTGAGTTTGGCTGATGGCGGCAAGCAGGCGGCTGAAGTTTGGCAAGCGGCGAAACAAGAAATGGTGAAGACACCTGAATTACCACGAGTGCGTCCTTTAGAGCCTTATCCCTTAGAAAATCTAGAGGCTTTGCAAGGCAATGGACCCGTTAAAATACCTCCCCTTATTAAGGGCTATTTAAAAATTGGTGCACGTATTTGTGGTGAGCCTGCATGGGACAAGAACTTTAATGCGGCTGACTTCCCCGTGATTATTGATATTGAAAAAATCGATCCGCGTTATCGTAAGCACTTTGGCCTTTAAACTCAGGCGACAGCGCTAGACGGTAAGCGTGCGTAGAACACACATTGACGCAACGCCGCGAATGCGACGTTTCGTGTTTACGCAAGACATAAAAAAACTCACGGTGAAGTGAGTTTTTTTGTACCGGTTATCAGCTTGTGTGCAATAGCATGTTTGCTGACATCCGTGGTATTTAGCCTTGAGCTCAGAGTCGCCTCCGTAGATAAGCCTTATCACGCCGAGGGCTTTGGATCCTGAACTGGCACAGTGATAGAAGGTGCAGGAGTATCTTCAATAAGTTTCTGGCGATTTAACCTTGGATTATTGGTATTAATCTTGAAATTATAGCCAATATTATTCCACTCTTGTTCTTCGAGGGATAGGCTGTAGCGCGTCAAGGGATGAGCATCTAGCCAGCGCTTATTAACATCTAAGATAATGCATTTATCTTGCAGTGATAAGGCAATGGCATCGCTACTAAATGAAGAACGACGGCGATAGAATAGAACTGCTAAGCGCAAGCACAAGATGGCTTGGCGTTTTTCTTGACTAATTGATTTGAGATCATAAGGCAGCTTATCAAGTCTTCCTTGTTGTGCTGCGGTCAACATCGATAAGCGCTTCTGATCCGCGCTTGAGAACCCAGGCATATCCGCATTCTCTAAGACGTAGGCCGTGTGTTTATGGAACGATACTTGTGAAATGCTTAAGCCAATTTCATGTAAATCAGCTGCCCAGGCCAAAGCCTTACGGAAATCTTCACTCGCTTGAGGATTGATGTCATTGAGAAAGTGCAAAGCCAACTGTTTAACACGAGCGGCTTGTTTGACATCAATATGGTAGCGACGTGTGTATTGTTTAACGGTCTCATCACGCTTGTCTGAGGCGGTATTACGACCAATCATATCGTATAAAACTCCAACGCGAAGAGCGCCTTCACCTTGTAACATGCGTTCGATTTTGAGTTCGCGGAATGCAGCAATCATAATCGCGAGACCGGCAGGTAAGACTTCCATTCGGTCAATTTTGAGGCCGCGCAAATCCGGTGAGCGAGCAGAGCCAAAGCTGATTAACTCTTTCTTGAGTTTGAGCATGCCGTCTAAAGTAATACCCAAGCTGGAAAAGCCAGTGTCTTGTAAGACGGCAACCAGGGCTTTAGCGGTACCCGATGAACCATAAGCTTGGCTCCAACCAAGTTTACGATAAGGCTTGCCAATCACCTCAAGCTCTTTGCGCGCAGCAAGCTCAGCTTTCGCAAAGGCGTCAGCGGTCACAGAGCCGCCTGGGAAATAGTTTTTCGTATAGCTAACACAGCCCATAGAGAGTGACTTCATTAACTCAGGATTCAGATGGCGTCCAATAATGAATTCGGTTGAGCCGCCGCCAATATCCACGACTAAACGACGTTCATCAGAAGGGGGTAATTCATGGGTTACACCGGAGAAGACAAGACGTGCTTCCTCATGGCCTGGAATAACTTCAATCGGAAAGCCTAATGCTTGCTCTGCGCGAGGTAAAAGTTCATCGATATTCTTGGCGACGCGGAAGGTGTTCGTGGCTACGGCGCGTACCTTAGAGGGAGGGAAGTCATGAATCCGTTCACCAAAGCGTTGTAACACAGAGACCGCTCTTTGTATGGCTTCTTCGCTGAGGATTTTCTTATCATCTAAGCCAGCCGCTAAGCGTACGGTTTCTTTCAGACGGTCGATTGAGTAAATTTGAGAGATGCCGTCTTGGTGTACGACACGTCCGACGGAGAGACGGAAACTGTTTGAGCCTAAGTCTACAGCCGCTAGAAGATTTTCATTTTCCATGAATTTTCGCGTGAATATAGTGGGTAGACCACATTTTACCGCAAAACTGTGACAATTTGCTTACAAGCATGCGCTAGCATTGAGAAGCGACAGTTAAGAGTACCTTGTCTTAAAGATATTGATTAACTTGGATGATTATAGTATTTTCTAAGCTTAATAATATTTCATATCATAAATACGGTTATAAAGACGCGCCATGAACACAGACAGCTTAGACGAAAATATAGAAATTTGCTTACCGAACTTAATTAACCGTGAATCCTCATTAATGTATTTTAATGAGCGCGTCTTAGCCATGGCGGATAATCCAGATATTCCATTATTGGAGCGTCTACGCTATATCTGTATTGTGAGCTCTAACTTAGATGAAGCGTTCGAGATTCGCATCTCTGGTATGAAGAAGCAGCAAGAAACCGATCCGCTGCTGATCGGACCTGATGGCCGCACCCCAGCCCAAGCATTTGACCATGTGCAACAACAGGTACACAACTTGGTTGAGCGTCAGTATAAATTGCTGAATGATGATATCTTTCCCAAGTTGCGTGAGCGTGGTGTATATATTTACCGTTCTAACGAATTTACTGAGCCGATGCGTGAATGGGCGAAGAAAGTATTTCTGGAAGAAATTCAACCGCTGTTGACGCCAATTGGACTTGACCCAGCACATCCTTTCCCACGTGTACTGAATAAGAGTCTTAACTTTATTGTTTCTTTGCGAGGCCAAGACGCTTTCGGTCGTAATGCCTCAATTGCTATTGTACAAGCGCCACGTGCCTTGCCCCGCCTGATTAAGGTGCCGCAAGAAGTGTGTGAACAACCGCATGGTCATACCTTGCTCTCAACCTTGATGCAGTTATTTGTTGAAGAGATGTTCCCTGGTTTAGAAATTTTAGGTCTGTATCAATGGCGCGTGACGCGTAATAGTGATCTCTTCGTTGATGAAGAGGAAGTGACCGACTTGCGCTTAGCACTACAGGGAGAGCTATCACAGCGTAATTATGGCAGCGCAGTACGTTTGGAGATTTCTGATGATACCCCTGCAGAATTAGAAAATTTCTTACAAAAAGAATTTGGTTTGGCTGCAGAGGATACCTATCGTACACCAGGTTCGGTTAACTTAACCCGAATTATGCCGCTATGTGATATTGATGCAGGAGCGGACTTAACTTTTGCACCCTATACGGCAGATATACCTGCGCCTTTTAGCAAAATGACGGCCGCGCCTGAAGATATGTTTAAGGCGATTGCCAAGAGTGACCTTTTGCTCCATCATCCCTACCAATCCTTCCAACCTGTGCTTAAGTTCTTAACCGCTGCTGCGTATGACCCGAATGTGGTGGCGATTAAGCAGACCATTTATCGTACCGGTGAAGACTCTGAATTGATGCGTTTATTGATGAAGGCAGCCATGTCAGGCAAGGAAGTGACTGTCGTTGTGGAGTTGATGGCGCGCTTTGATGAGCAAACCAATATTAACTGGGCGGCTAAATTAGAAGAGGTGGGGGCACACGTGGTATATGGCGTAGTCGGTCATAAAACTCATGCGAAAATGGCCCTTGTACTACGTCGCGAGGGCCGTAAAATTGTTCGCTATGGTCATTTAGGTACAGGCAACTACCATCCACGAACTGCACGTCTTTACACGGACTTTGGTTTGCTGACCAGTAATAAGCAAATTACCGAAGATATGGACAAAGTATTCTCCTTATTGACTGGCTTAGGAGCACGCCGCCCATTAAAACTCTTATTGCAATCACCATTTACCTTGCACAGTACCATGATGAAGTGCATTGAGGCTGAAATTGAGCAGGCCAAGCAAGGTAAGAAAGCCAGAATCATGTTGAAAATGAACTCCTTAGTTGAGCCTAAGATCATTCAAAAACTCTATGATGCGAGCCAAGCAGGGGTGAAAATTGATCTGATTGTCCGTGGGGTATGTGCCCTGAAGGGTGGGGTACCTGGCTTATCAGAGAATATTCAGGTGCGCTCAATTGTTGGTCGCTTTCTTGAGCATTCACGCGTCTTCTACTTCTATGATGAGGGCCGTGAACAAGTCTATCTATCTTCTGCAGACTGGATGGACCGTAACTTCTTCCGTCGAGTCGAAGTTGCTTTCCCTATGCTAGACCCTGTCTTGAAAAAGCGCGTGATTAATGAATCCTTTACATTGGCGCTCAAAGATAACCAATTAGCGTGGGAAGGTCAGCCAGATGGCAGTTATGAGCGCGTGCGTAATCGTCGTGCGGCCTTTAATTTACACCACGAGTTAATGAAACTTTTGGGTAAATCATAATTTTTTTGCGTCTTCAAAGCTATAAGGAATGTCTACCGTGGAAACCTGCGGTAGACATTTTTTTGAACGGTTTCTCCATATGTATTTTTTATGAGTTGACTTTTTTAATAAAGTTTAACTAAGTAGAAGGGCGTGATATGTAGATGCCATGGGCTGATTAGACGTGTTGCTATTTTTTAAATTTCTAATTAATTTGCCTGAAATCTAGAATAATGACATAAATATGACAAGTCAAAAAAAACACAGTTTATGTCATGAAAAAGACTGTGGTATATAGGCAACGGCACGAATTGATGTCAACTTGTTGTTGCTAAGTTATTGATAAATAATAACTTAACATTTGTTGTTTAAGCGCAATTCGAAGATTAATAAATATGATGCGATTGAAATAATCATGTCATAATTGCCCTGTAATATTCACGGTAAGCACAAATTAGTCCATGCTTGATTAACTTTAATTTAAGGAAAGATAATGCTTAAGCACGCATTTAACCGTATTACACTAGCTGTTGCACTTGGCACAGCATCATTCTCAGTACAAGCTGCAGTAACCGTAACTGGTGCAGGCGCTTCATTCCCATACCCAATCTATGCAAAATGGGCATCTGACTTCGCTGCAGAAACAGGTAACAAGATCAACTACCAATCAATTGGTTCTGGTGGTGGTCAACAACAAATTATCGCTAAAACAGTAGACTTCGGTGCATCTGATGACCCACTATCTGCCGCTAAATTAGAAGAAAGCAATCTTCTACAATTCCCAGCTGTTATCGGTGGTACTGTACCTGTCGTTAACATCGAAGGTGTTAAACCAGGTCAATTAAAATTATCTGGTGAAGTGATTGCTGATATTTTCTTAGGCAAAATCACTAAGTGGGACGACGCTAAGATCAAAGAATTGAACGCTGACGTAACACTACCAAGCCAAAGCATCGTAGTTGTTCACCGTTCTGACGGTTCTGGTACAACTTTCGGTTGGACTAACTACCTATCTAAGGTATCTGCTGACTGGAAAGAGAAAGTAGGTGAAGGTAAGTCTGTTAAGTGGCCTGTAGGTCAAGGCGGTAAGGGTAACGAAGGCGTTGCCGCTTACGTTGGTCAGTTAGCTAACTCTATCGGTTACGTTGAGTATGCTTACGCTAAACAAAACAACCTATCTTGGACTTCTATCAAGAACAAGGACGGTAACTTCGTTCAACCAGAGCAAAAATCATTTGCTGCTGCTGCCGCTAACGCTGACTGGGCAGGTGCTCCAGGTATGGGCGTAGTATTGACTAACGAAGCCGGTGCTGATTCTTGGCCTGTAACAGCTGCTACATTCATCTTGTTACAGAAACAAGTTGATAAGCCAGAGCAAATCAAAACTGTTCTAGAGTTCTTTGATTGGGCTTGGAAAAAAGGCGACAAAACAGCTGCTGACTTAGACTACGTACCATTACCAGAAGAAGTGACCAACACAATTCGTGGCGTATGGGCGAAAGAGCTAAAAACTGCCGACGGTCAAGCTGTTTGGAAATAATGCTTAATTCTTAATGGATTAAGATCAGCAAAACATGGCGGCGATTAACCGCCATGTTTTTGTAGTTTTAAGAGAAGAAAGAAAATGAGCGTTGCGACAACTACTACTCCAGTGACAGAAGACACTTCTGTCCAGAAAGAAAAGATTTCACCTCCGGCACCGAAGGGTTCTAAAAACGTATTTGCAGATTCATTGTTTGCAGGTACAGCCCGTTTTTTTGCCTTTTTTGTGTTTATTTTATTAGCTGCCATCATGATCTCATTGGTCTACGGTAGCCGTGAAACTATTGCTGAATTTGGCTTTAGTTTCCTAACCACGAATGACTGGGATCCAGGTAATGATATTTACGGTGCAGTTGTGCCGATTATCGGTACGGTGATTACCGCAGGCATTGCTTTATTAATTGCTGTGCCCGTATCATTCGGTATTGCAATGTTCTTAACAGAGTTGGCTCCAACGTGGTTGCGTCGTCCACTCGGTGTTGCCATTGAAATGTTAGCCGCCATTCCATCGATTATTTATGGTATGTGGGGCTTATTTGTATTTGTACCTATTTTCCAGAAATACATCCAACCTTATCTGATTGATACCTTAGGTAATATTCCAGGTATTGGTTTTATGTTCCAAGGCGCACCATTCGGTATTGGTTTATTTACAGCGGGTCTGATTTTATCGATTATGGTGATTCCGTATATCGCATCAGTGATGCGTGACGTATTCGATGTTGTACCACCGATGTTGAAAGAGTCTGCCTATGGCTTAGGTTCAACAACTTGGGAAGTGATGTGGAAAGTTGTGTTGCCTTATACCAAGAATGGTGTGATTGGCGGCATTATGTTGGGTCTTGGTCGTGCGCTTGGTGAAACCATGGCGGTGACTTTTGTGATTGGTAATGCCTTTCGCTTACCGAATAGCGTGTTTGATCCAGCTAACTCGATTGCTTCTGCGATTGCCAACGAATTTAACGAAGCGGGTGGCTTACAGAAATCTGCCCTTATCGAATTAGGTCTAATTCTTTTCTTGATTACGACATTAGTGTTAGCGTGTTCTCGCTTATTGATTGCTCGTATGGCCAAGAAAGAAGGTAAGAGTAGTTAAGGAAAGAACATGTCTACATCTACAGAAAAAACAGTACTTGAATCAGCTTTAGTCCCTGAGAACCCACTTTACCGTCGTCGTAACGTGGCTAATAGAATCATGCTGACCTTATCGTTCATTACCGTGGCATTTGGTCTGTTCTGGTTATTTTGGATCATTTATACACTCGTTGTGCGCGGTGGTGGTTCTATGGCGCTTAGTCTCTTCACCGAGATTACTCCAGGACCAGGTTCACCAGGTGGTCTAATGAATGCGATTGTTGGCTCAGTGATGATGTCTGCAGTAGCGACAGCCATTGGTACACCAATCGGTATTTTAGCGGGTACTTACCTTGCAGAATATGGCCAACGTGGTTGGTTAGCGCCAGCAACGCGTTTCTTGAACGACGTTCTGTTATCAGCGCCATCGATTATTATTGGTCTATTTATTTACGCATTGATCGTCGCTAACCAAGGTCACTACTCAGGTTGGGCAGGTGCTTTAGCACTATCCATCTTAGTCATTCCAGTGGTGGTACGTACAACTGACAATATGTTGATGCTGATTCCAAATAGCTTGCGTGAAGCAGCGGTAGCCCTAGGTTGTCCTAAATGGCGCATGATTACCCTGATCTGTTACCGTGCTGCTAGCGCCGGTATTATCACGGGTGTGCTTTTAGCGATTGCGCGTATTATGGGTGAAACCGCACCATTACTCTTCACCGCCTTATCTAACCAGTTTATGTCTTGGGATATGAATGCACCGATGGCTAACTTGCCTGTGGTGATCTTCCAATACGCGGCTAGCCCGTTCAAAGACTGGAATGAATTAGCTTGGGCAGGCGCGATGCTAATTACCTTGTTTGTACTTGGTTTGAATATCTTAGCGCGTGTATTGTTCCGTAAGTAAATAGATTAACGATTTAAAGATTAAAGAATTTAGGATTAATGATGGATAACTTAATTAAGCCAGAAGACACGAAAATTGAGGTGAAAGACTTAAACTTTTACTACGGTAACTTTCACGCCATTAAGAATGTCAATATGCGTATTCCACGTAATAAAGTGACAGCTTTTATTGGCCCTTCAGGTTGTGGTAAATCAACCTTATTGCGTACGTTTAACCGTATGTATGAGTTGTACCCAGGCCAACGTGCTGAAGGTCAAATCAATCTTGATGGTGAAAACTTATTAACCACCAAAACTGATATCTCGATTTTGCGCGCTAAAGTAGGTATGGTCTTCCAAAAACCAACACCGTTCCCAATGAGCATCTATGATAACGTGGCATTCGGCGTGAAATTGTTTGAGAAATTGAGCAAGGCTGAGATGGATGAGCGCGTTGAGTGGGCCTTATCGAAAGCCGCTTTATGGAATGAAGTGAAAGACAAGCTTAGCCAAAGTGGTAACGGCCTATCAGGTGGTCAGCAACAACGCTTGTGTATTGCGCGTGGTGTAGCGGTGAAACCTGAAGTTTTACTTCTTGACGAGCCATGTTCAGCACTTGACCCAATCTCTACAGTGAAAATTGAAGAGTTGATCACTGAGTTGAAGAAAGACTATAGCGTAGCGATTGTTACTCACAATATGCAACAAGCCGCTCGTTGTTCAGACTACACAGCCTATATGTACTTAGGTGAGTTAATGGAGTTCGGTGAGACGAATAAAATCTTCGTTAAGCCTGAGCGTAAAGAAACTCAAGACTATATTACTGGTCGCTTTGGTTAATTTAGGTTTGAATAAACTATTTGTGTATCAGTATTAATAGCCATGCTTTGATATTGATACAACACGTAAATCACTCCATACCTTATGCTGCTTAATGATGTATTCAGTGAGAGTGCTGAGTAGGTGCTATAGCTAAGGTGTGAAGTTACAGAATAATCACTGTCAGCAACGTGATTTTCCTTATGCCCTATCGGTTCGCCGATAGGGTTTTTTTATTGATGAGCTTTACAGTGGTATGGATTTATCGGCTTGCTAGAGATCAGTTTATTGCCTCTGGTGTTGGCACGGCGACAAACCCACCGATAGACTCAATCTCAGCTTGTTTAATGGCTGAAAAAGGCGCTGAGTAGCTTTCATTCGTATGCTCAAGACGTAAGGTTATGCCTTGTTCTAAGACTTGCATTAAGTGCTCTTCTTGGAGAGCAATCGGCATCGCATCAGGCGCTTGCTTTAACGTGAACTGATCGAAGAGGGATTGCACATCACGGCCTTGGATAAGCACCAAGCCTTCGGGCGTTGAAGCATAGAGCTTACCGTCTTCATCAATATACCAATGTTCAATTATTTCAATGGGGCTAGCATTTTGCTTACGTAGCGCTAAGTGTTCATCAAGATAAGCTACCCAAGGCGTAGCATCAAGCCCTACAAAGACGCGCTGAGGACCATTCTGGAAGAACCAGCAGCCCCGTTCATCATGCGTGTAATTACGCCCAATAAACTCAATGAGTTGAGGATTGGTGATACTTTCACCCACGACTCCTCGCTGATACTCGCCCCCTGGATGAAAGCGCCACAGCCCTGCTTGGTTTAAAGAAAGCCAGCCATAGGCGGCGGGAACGTTAGGCCATTTTGCCATGGCGTCTAGGACGGATTGATCCATTGTCGATATACCTTTAAAACAGAATTTGCTCAGTATGACATGTAGTTTAACTGTTTTTGTATGGTATTAGCTTACAGTTCACACCTCACAATTATACAAAAGCAGTTTTTGTAGGCATGAGTTATGTAAGGGTATATTAAGTATTAATCATCTAAATAGCTAGTGTTCTTTATATACACCAGTTATATAAGAAGCTAATCTGCATATTAAAAAAAGACAGGATGTTGTACGAATGAACGATTTGTCTTATGAATTACCCTAGGTTAGTAATAAATATAATTGACGTTGCATATTGATATGTTTATATTGGTGTGTGCGATTGGTAAAATTAGTGCGCGATAATCGAACAATTAAATTGTTAAATGCGCTTATTTGTTAGCACTGAATTAGATGAGAACTCTAGGAGGATTAATACAAATGACTGCCGATATAAATAATTATGTACGCTACCAGTTCAATGGGTTTGGGATGGGGCTTGAGAGAACAGAAGTAGAATTGCCAAAACCGATAGGAACAGAAGTTTTGGTGCGAGTAAATTTCTGTGGAGTGTGCCATAGTGATGTACATATTTATGAAGGATATTACGGGTTAGGTGAAGGCAAGAAACTCTCACTTGAGGATAGAGGGATTAAATTACCCGTGACTTTAGGGCATGAAATTGTTGGCACTATCGAGTCTGCAGGTGAGCAGGTTGATGGGATTTCTTTGGGTAAGCAAGTGCTTGTTTATCCGTGGATTGGTTGCGGTGAATGTTCTGTTTGTCAAAGAGGTGAAGAAAATATTTGCACTAAACCAGCCGCATTAGGAGTCTTTAAGCCAGGCGGTTATTCTCAATATGTTCTCGTTCCTCACCCTCGCTACTTAATGGATTTAGGTGCTTTAAATCCTTCTCATGCATCTTTATTAGCGTGCTCAGGATTAACAACATTCGCTGCTATTAAGAAAGTCGGTGAGGTACACGATGATGAAGCAGTCGTTGTTATTGGTTGTGGTGGACTTGGTTTATTGGCTATTAGAACCTTAGCATTATTAGGTATAAAAAATATCATTGGTGTTGATTTATCTGAGCAAAAACGTGAGTTAGCCAAAAAAGTGGGTGCCACATCAATTTTTGATCCCTCAAAAGAAAATGTTACAGAACTTATAGCACAAGCTGCTAATGCGAATTGTGCAGCGGTTTTAGATTTTGTGGGGGCTGACTCAACTGTTGCAATGGGCTTAAATCTACCGCGTAAGGGTGGCAAGCTCATTATTGTTGGTCTTCATGGTGGCGAATTACGTTACCCCATACCTTTTATTATCACTAAGGCTATTTCTATTATTGGGTCATATACAGGCTCTCTAAATGATTTAAAAGAACTTATTGAATTTGCTAATACACATGATTTAATAAATTTACCGATTCAAGTAAGGCCACTTACAGAGGCAAATGATGCACTTCACCAACTGGCTAATGGGCAAGTTGAAGGAAGATTAGTCTTAGAAAACTTATAACCAGCACTGCGTGCAAAGTCAGAATTGGTTTATTTACAAATCTATTCTGACTCAATACAAGCTTAGAGAGCATACGCAATGAAAAATATAGAACTGCTATTAAGAAAAATTAATCAGTTAATCACTTTAATCGGTGGTGCTGCAATCGCTTTGATGATGGTGCATATTACGGCAGATATTGTGGCAAGGTTTTTTATTAATAAACCCTTACCTGGCACGATTACAATTGTGGCTCATTACTACATGATTATTGCCATTTTTCTCCCTCTTGCTTATACGGAGCAATGTAAAGCATCAATTTCAGTAGAGCTTATTTCAGGATTTTTCTCGGCTAGGGTAAACAAGTTTGTCGATATGTTTGGTTGCTTATTTGTATCAATTACTTCTTTCCTAATTGCTTATGTCTCTTGGGGGGTGGCACTTAAAAATCTTGCATCGAAAACCTCCGTTATGCAGGGAGACTACACAATTCCTACATGGCCAAGTTACTTTATTTTATGTTTTGGGGCTGCTTTATTAGGGGTCTATTGTTTAGTGAAGTTTTTGCTTTACTTAATGAAAAATGAAGAAGAAACTCAAATGATTGAGGAGCAAAAATGAGTGATATTAGTATTGGTTTTTTAGGTCTGTTTATATTATTTGTTTTGCTATTAATGAAAATGCCCATCGGCTTTACATTAATAGCGGTTTCGTTCTTTGGTATCTGGGCTGTTGTTGGTGTTGATATTGCACTTTCTTCGTTAGGAATCATTCCTTATAATTTTGCAGCTAATTGGACGCTAAGTTCAGTGCCCTTATTCTTATTCTTAGGTTTTATTTGTTATCACACTAATTTAACACAGGGCATGTTTAAAGCGGCTCGAGCATGGCTAGCAGGAGTGCCTGGTGGCTTGGCTATTGCTTCGATTTTCGGGTCAGCTGGTTTTGCAGCAGTTTCTGGCTCATCAATTGCATGTTCAGCAGCAATGGGTAGAATTGCTATTCCAGAAATGCTTCGTTATAAATATGATCCGAGTCTTGCAACAGGCACAGTTGCAGTAGCTGGTACGATTGGGGCTTTAATTCCACCATCCATTATTATGATTTTGTACGGAGTTATTGCACAAACATCAATCTCTCAATTATTTCTTGGTGGCATTACAGCTGGTTTGGTTACCATTGTAGGTTATGTTTTAGTTGTATACGTTCGTGTAAAGTTAAATCCTTCACTTGCACAAGATGTTAAAGAGGAAATATCTTTTAAAGATAAAGTAATTGCTTTAAAAGACACATGGCCAATTTTTTTGATCATGATAGGAATTTTTGGTGGCTTATTTGCGGGAGTTTTTACGCCGAATGAGGCTGGTGCAATAGGCGCTTTTCTGGCTTGTGTTGTTGCAATACTTAAAAGAGCTATGACATGGACAGCGTTTAAAGCTGCTGCCTTAGAAACCTTAGTCACAACCAGTGCATTGTTAATTATTGCAGTTGGAGCAAGCTTATTAACTCGTTTCCTTGTACTCTCAGGAACTGGTGACTTTATTGCTGACTTTATTATTGCGTTGGAAGCCAGTGATATGTTGGTGATGCTCGGTATCATTTTAATTTACTTAGTATTAGGTATGTTTTTAGAACCAATTGGTGCAATGCTTTTAACCCTTCCAGTGTTATTGCCGATTATTGAAAGTACTTCGTTTAGCCTGATCTGGTTTGGAGTATTACTAACTAAATTATTAGAAATTGGAATGATTACACCCCCCGTTGGAATGAATGTATTCGTTGTGAAGAGTGTTGTTGGTGATTTAGTAACTACCTCACAAGTTTTTAAAGGTATTTTATGGTTCTTGGTGATCGATTTGGCAATTGTAGGGCTGTTCTTATTATTTCCTGAAATTATTCTTTATTTGCCAAACTTAGTCTCAAATTAAATCAAAATAATAGGAGAGAAATGCATGAAAACAGATTACACTCAGCTAATTAAAAAGCAAGCATTAATTGGTGGGGAATGGGTAGATGCAATTAGTCAGAAAACCTATGGGGTCTATAATCCTGCCAATAATGAGCTCATCACATCTGTTCCTGATATGGGACAAAGAGACACCGAATTTGCCATAGAAAAGGCGAGTATTGCTCAAAAGCAATGGTCAAAACTGACAGCAAAGCAACGATCTACTATCTTAAAGAGTTGGGCTCAGCAATTAGAAATACACTTAGAGGATCTTGCAACCATATTGACTTTAGAGCAGGGTAAAAGCTTAGTTGAGGCCAAAGGAGAAGTTACCTCATCAATCAATTATATTAATTGGTTTGCTAGTGAAGCTATGCGAATCAATGGCGCTGTTTTGCCGTCAAGTGCGGAAGGTAACTTTGAGTTTGTTCAAAAAAGAGCAGTTGGTGTTGTTGCTGCTATAACACCTTGGAATTTCCCTAACTCTATGATTGCTCGTAAAGTAGCGCCTGCTTTAGCTGCAGGGTGCTCTGTGGTAATCAAACCAGCAGAAGATACGCCTTTGTCTGCCTTAGCATTAGCTTCACTAGGGGAGAAAGCAGGATTTCCTGCTGGAGTCTTAAATGTCATTACCGCAAGCTCAGGCCAAGAAGTTGGTAAGGAATTGTGTGGTAATCCCATAGTTAAGAAGCTTTCATTTACAGGTTCAACTGAAGTAGGAAAAATCCTTAGTAGACAATGTGCAGATACAGTGAAAAAACTAAGTTTAGAACTTGGTGGCAATGCGCCCTTTATCGTATTCAATGATGCGGATATAGATGCTGCTGTACAAGGTGCAATTGCTATTAAGTTTTACAACTCTGGACAAACATGTATTTGTGCTAATCGCTTTTTCGTACAAGACGGTATATATGATGAGTTTATTCATAAACTACAGCTTGCTTTACAGCAACTGAAGTTAGGAAATGGTTTAAGTCCAGAAACAACTCATGGCCCTCTTATTAATGAAAAAGCGATTAATAAAGTGAATTTAATCGTAGAGACGGCAGTATCGCAAGGAGCCCGACTAGTTTTGGGGGGTAATTGTGCAACAGAGGTAGGCCAACAATTTTTTAACTTTACGGTTTTGGCAGATGTAAGCCCCGAAATGGAAATATTTAAAACAGAGATATTTGGCCCTGTTGCGCCTATTTATCGTTTCCATACAGAAGAAGAAGTAATTAGTTTGGCAAATAATACTAATTATGGATTGGCTTCGTATGCTTACACAGAAGACAGAGCTCGTACTTTCCGTTTAAGTGAACAAATGGAGTATGGGATGTTGGGGATTAATACTCCTCGTTTTGTATCAGAGACTGTGCCGTTTGGTGGTGTTAAAGAGTCTGGTATCGGTCGGGAAGGTTCGGTTTATGGAGTTGATGAGTTTTTAGAAATGCATTACGTATGCATTAAAAATTAAATGCTGAATTATCAATTTTGAGATTTATTTTTAAGGAGGAAAATCTCATGTTTTCAATTAAAAAGTTAACTAGTTTACTTGGTGGGGCACTTATTGCAACATCATTCACATTACCAGCTAAAGCTGACACATTGCGCTTCGCTGTGGGTTTTCCCTCAGGGGCACCTATTGAAGCTGCACAACAATATGCAGAAGCGGTAAAGCAATATACAAATAATAAACACAGAGTTCGTATTTTTGAGTTGTCATTGCTCAGTCATAGTGAAATGAACGAGGGAATTAATAAGGGTTTGGCAGATGTAGGTTATTTATTAACTGCATACAGCCCATCTGATTACCCGTATTCAAATATGGGTGCTGATATGAGTATGTCAGTTGCTTTGAATGATAAGATCCCAAATCAAGAAGGGTTAGCATACTCAGGGGCGATGCTTGAGTACATTATGTTGAATTGTCCTGAATGCCAAGGAGAATTTAAAAAGAATAATCAAGTGTATACAGGTGTCGTTTCAACTCCAGTGTATGTGCTGTTTTGTAATAACCCAATTAATACAGTTGAGCAGTTAAAAGGTAAGCGTATTAGAATTTCAGGTGCTCCATGGGCACGTTGGGCGCGTGAGTTTGGTGCGCAGCCAGTTGCTTTGCCAATTGGTGAGGCCTATGAAGCGTTAAGCCAAGGCGTAGTGGATTGTACTTTCTTTTCTATGACTGAATTGACAAACTTTAATTTGATTGAAGTGGTTAAAAATATTGTCACGGACGTTCCTGGTGGCTTATATGCAGCAGGTGGAGCAGCAACATTAAATAAAACCAAATGGGATAAATTTGATGTAGCAGATAGAGAGGCTTTATTAAAGGCTGGTTCTGTAATGACAGCAGAGGTTACTTATCGCTATCAGAAACAAGCACTTGAAGATCTTGAGAAAGCTCGCAATAAAGGGATTAATGTTATGCAAGCTGATCCTGACTTACTCAAGAAGTCCCATGAATTTATTACTAAAGATTTGGCCTATATTCCTCAGTTTTATGCTCAGGAGTATAAGTTAGATTCTTCTCGCTTAAATGAGCTCTCAGGTAAAATGTCTGAGCTTGTTACTAAGTGGAGTGATATTATTGCTAAGTCTGAAATTAAATCAGCAGAAGATTTGCAAAAACTTTATTGGGATGAAGTGTATTCTAAGGTAAATGTAGAACAATACGGCAATTAAAATCTGTTTCAACTACGTGAGGTGTTGACATACACCTCACGGTTAATTGTTCGAAGAAAGGAAGTGAATTTTTGTCAAAAGTTACCATCAAAGACCGTGATATTGCGGATAAGGACTTCTTAACAACTTTTGCCAAGGGCTTGGAAGTCATTAAGTCGTTCAATGAAGAGACCCCTACGTTAACTGTTAGTGAGTTAGCGAATAAGGTGGGGCTTAGTCGAGCGGCAGCGAGACGCTTTTTGCTGACACTGTCAAAATTAGGTTATGCGAATCAGAATAATGGGCAGTTCAATTTAAGTGCTAGAATTCTTGATTTGGGCTACTCGTATTTAGCTTCATTAAACTTTATGGATCGAGTTAACCCAATTATTGAGCAAGTTGCACGTGACTTGAATGAATCTTGTTCTATAACGGTTCTTGAGGATAAAGAAATTGTTTATATCGCGCGGGCAAGCCGCAATCGTCTTGTTTCGATGAATCTTCAAATAGGTGCTCGCCTGCCTGCATATGTTACGTCTACTGGGCGTGTATTTTTATCTGGACTTAGTGACGTGCAATTAGAGGCTTTCTTTGAAGATGAGCCCTGCCCTAAGCTCACTGTTCATACGAAGACGGCGAAACAAACCATTGCCGAAATTAAGAAAGTGCGGGCACAAGGTTATTGTTTGGTGAATCAAGAGCTTGAGCTAGGAATGAGTTCGCTTTCTGTGCCTGTTTATAATCGCAATAATCAGTTAATGCTAGCATTAATTGTGAGTTGTAATGCTCTCTCAATATCGTCAGATGAGATGCTGCAACGTATTCTTCCTGTCTTGCAAGCGGCTTCAAAAGAGATAGCATTAGTATTGCCTTAAAGACCTTGTAAGCGTAATGAGTACTTTAAAACTCACTAAATATCATACAAGATCTTTTCCCTAGTAGGTTGCAGCTATGAGTGATACGTCGTAAACTCATCCACACCAATTCGTGTCGCTTGGAAAGTATTCACAATATGACTCTCATCCTCATAGCCTAGAGCAATACCGCAGACAATTTTCTTATCCTGTCCAATACCAAGTTGCTCACGGACCAAGTTCGGATAGTTAACTAAAGCGGCTTGTGGGCAGGTGCTTAAACCAAGGGCGCGAGCGGCAATCATAATATTTTGGATAAACATACCGCAGTCTAACCAACTGCCTTGTTCCATATCATCATCGAGCACAATAAACAGCACCACAGGTGCGCCAAAGAATTCATAATTCAGCGCATGCTGAGTTTTCATGGCCTCACTATCGCCTTTCTTAATACCTAGTGTATTGTATAAGCCCCAGCCATTTTCACGACGACGAGCGAGGTAAGGGTCACGCCAGTTCTGTGGATAGTAATTATATTCTCTTTGCTCAGGCACTTTATCGTTGAAGGTTTGCACAAGACTTGCCGCGAGTTCGTCGCGCTTTTTTCCCATTACTACATGGACTTGCCAAGGTTGAATATTACTGCCGCTAGGTGCACGTCCTGACGCAGTGAGAATGGTCTGAATATCTTCAAGAGCAACGGTTTTTGGTAAAAAATGACGGACACTTTTGCGGCTGGTGATGGCCTTCAGTACGGGATTAGTCTCAAGTAGTGTGGTTATAGTCATGGGCATCAATAATAAAAATTGGTTTAAGAGCATAGCTTGAGCTTTAAAGATGCACACATTAGCGTGCATCATAAAGAGGGCAGTTTTAATAGCATAGCATTGAGTGAAAAAGGCGTCTCTTTGCATTCTTAAAAGGCCGTGCTTTGCTGAGCTGAATGCTAGGCTAAGGTCCTAGAATAGCTACTGTCGGCTTGCCCTTAGCCAATGCAGCGAATGGCACACGAAATAGCTTTACGCTAATTCTTAGTGTTTTCGAGCTTTTCTTGAGCTAGCCCTTGCTCAATCATCTGCGCCATCTCCAATGAGTTGCTATCACCTTGTTGCTTTAAGCCTGCAATAACACCGAACCTATCCATATCATTCTTATTTTGATTCAATTTATATTTGCCAATCATCTGGCTAATAGGAATCTCTACACCCACAATAGCGGTCATCATCTTCTCAATGTACCGCTCTGGCGCATCTTGCATAGTCCATTCTGGCGTCAAATCCGCTTCGAATTTTTTGGTGGTGATGTCCAGAATGTGGCGGATTGCTTCAATGTCTTCAATCAATTTGGCTTGACCATAGACATGAACGGTAACGTAATTCCACGTAGGGACTGCTTTGCCGTGCTCAGGTTTGCTGCTGATATACCAGTTGGGAGAGATATACGCATCGACACCGTGGAATACACAAATCGATTGGGTGCTTGTGGCAAAACGCTTCCAGAGTGGATTGGCCTTAGATACATGAGCGATTAAGGTGCCAAACTCACCACGATTAGGATCAAGGATAAAAGGGATATGATCAACAATGATTTCACCATCCGCATATTGAGTAATCCATGTCGCTAGCGGTTTAGCATCAATTAAGTTATGCAAGGTATTGGTATCAGTTTGCGCAAAGTGCTTGGCGATATACATAGAATTCCTTGAAAAAGTTGCGATGACTTTTTGATTATAAAGCAAACTAGAAATCTAACAGCCAATGCTTGTGTGATAGTCTCGCTTATCACGAAGTTCTGGGCAACGGGAACTATAAGATTTTCAGCGAGCAATAAGATTTCCACTGACTCCGCTTTAATCAGCATCAGAGAGAAAAGCCTTCGATGGGTATAGGGTCAATTGCACTCCTTCTGCGTAAAAAAGTATCAGAGGCCATGCAAATATAGACATATTTCATCAGTTCGTCATGCAGAGTCATTAGAATACTTTCACTTATATCAAATTAAATTGAGATAAACATGGAAAAAGCTGATGCTGTCGCTTCTTTGGGCGTTGATTCACCGAGTTTGATTTCTTTATTGAAACCGGCTCAAGTCCGTTTAGCGCTTAAAGCGAACGATCGACTTAAACTCTATCTGAGTGTACTGCAGGCCGCGGTTACTCATGCCCATGCGCCGCATGTAGCCACCTTAGACTTAGGTCGTGAAATTGCTGCAGCTGATATTACCGAGCGGGGTGAGGCGGCTTGGTTAAATGATTTACCCGCCACAGCCTCCTTAGATGGGACTGCTGTGCGCGTACCTGATTTTTTACGTCTAGTGGCACATCTGAAAGATGAGTTGGCGATAATGGCTCGGCCAGTTGTTGAAGGTGATAAAGTGAATGCAAACCTTCAGCATCGCGTTGCTGCATGGCTTGATTTCCTTGAACAATTGAGCGAACCCATCATTCAAGAGCATGAGTTAGTAAGCCTCACCCATGGGCAGCGTGATCGCGGCGATAGTCTACATATTACTGTGATGGATTTACACAAGGCCTTAAATCATCTTGCTACGGAATTTTCTAACGATGTGATTGATGGTGCGCATTGTTGGATGCTAGCAGATGATGGTAGTGATCGCCCACGAATTGCCGCCTTTATGCGTGGATTAAATCGCACCAAACCACTCAAACTGGATCATCCTGGCTTAGACACTGCCGCCACCCGAGACGGCTCTAAGCTCTTGCTACAAAACGATATTGGCACTAATGATGCACATGTGCTGGTTCTGCAAGTGGATACCTCAGCGGCCGTAAGACGAATCACCTTAACGTATTCAGATCTACATCGACAACGCTTTGCGTTTTTTCAACGATTATTAAGTGAAGCGGGAGCGCAGTGGGATAATGTTGAGCGCCGCAAGTCCCCTGGCCTTAATGCGGGTGATGAGTTTCATGTGGGTGTGGCGCTTTTTGAAGCCGAGGACGAGGCTGTTTTAGCGCAACAATTAGAAGGCATTGGCGAGCGGATTGTTTTCTTGATTGACTGGAATCGTGCCCGCAAGCGGCTCTTGCCTTTTGTTGGTAAACGAGCTGCCATTCAAGTTTTGGAAGCAGCTGCACAACGACGGGTAGGTCATATGGCTTGGTTGGTGTCAGGTGCTGAACGCCTCATTTGGAATGCTATGGCAGCACAGGGAGTCAATATATTTAGCCTGGGAGATCGTTTGGATGCGGTCTTAGGTGAGGAGCAGGCGCGTGATTTTCTGATCGATACGCTAGTGCTTTCATCTCAAACAATCCATGAACACGATAATTCTGTCCTGATTGCCGATCAGGTAAGCGCATTATTGGCGCGTCGTTTACATGGCAAACGTAGCGAATATGTGTTGCTAGAAGAGCATGCCGGTTTTTGTCATGCCTTGGCGCAAACACTGCGTGATGCCTTACTCCATAATCAGGAGTCGGATTTAGCCTTATGCACTCGCTTTGCTGCGCGCGCTAAAACCTGGGAGCGCCGGGCTGACGAGCTCGTGATGCAGGCGCGTGATTTGGCTGAGCGGCAGCCCCAATGGCAACCATTGGCTACGTTAATTGAGTGTAGCGATGAGGTGGCTGATCAACTAGAAGAAGCGTGTTTTATTTTGAGTGTATTAGCTGAACATTTTGTGGCGAGCAGCGAAAAAATTGCTTGGGCAAAAGGTCTAAGAGATGTGTTTGGACAATTAAGTGAATCTGTTGTGAGTGCGACACAAGATTATATTAAATCCTTAGTGCTATCTAAGATGTTGGCAGATAGCAATGTCTTAGAAGATCAGCGTGAGTATTTAAGAACGATTTGGCTGGTACAACAAGAAGAGCGGCATGCTGATGAACTTTTACGCTCTGTACGACATGCTTTAGTTCTGCATTATCGAGAGCATGCAGATGCTGTGGTATTGAATTTAAGTAATGAGTTTGCCGCAGCCATGGAAAATGCTAGCGATGCACTCTTAGTTTTAACCTATAACTTACGCGATTATGCACTACAGAGTAGTGGGGTGTTACGATGAAAATAAAGCACAATGAAGACCAACAGCAACTTGCTCCCGTATTAATTATTACGGGTACTGATACGAGTAATACGGATAGTGCCTTGTTCTCACCAGAGCATATCGGTTTTAAAGCGCATAACCTAGCACGTATGGCGGCTTTAAATCTTCCGGTTCCTCCCGCCTTCGTGTTGCCTACCGTCTGGACGGCTCAGCGAGAAAAGCTGAACTCAGAAGTGTGGCAAGAGGCCTTAAATAATCTGGAAAAAGTCAGTGGAGCTCGTTTTGGTGATCCTCGCCGCCCATTACTCTTATCAGTGAGGTCAGGTGCGCCTGTCTCTATGCCAGGTATGATGGAAACCCTCTTGAATATCGGTTTATGTGATGAGTCATTGCCTGGCTTATTACGTTTAACAGGAAATCCACGCTTGGTCTGGGATGCATACCGTCGTTTGGTGGCTAGTTTCGGTGAAGTCGTGTTGGGCCTGGATAGTCAAGTTTTTGAGTCAGACTTAAGTCAAATCGCCTCGGGTAGAGATGAGCGAGAATTGGATTTTACCGAATTGCGTGCTTTGACCCAGGCCCATCTAGCTAGTGTTCAACGCGTGACTGGGCGCGCCTTTCCACAAGATCCCTACGATCAACTTGAGCAGGCGATAAGTGCAGTTTTTGCGAGTTGGGGAGCAACTAAAGCCCTTGATTATCGTCGCTTGAATGATTTGTCCGATAGTATGGGGACTGCCGTTACTGTACAGCAAATGGTATTTGGCAATGCGGGTGGCACATCCGGGGCCGGTGTAGGATTTACTCGTCATCCCTCGACAGGCGAGCCACAACCGTGGATTGATTTTCTCTTTAATGCACAGGGCGAAGATGTAGTTTCAGGGCGTCGAAGTGCGCATGGGCATGAACAACTTGCTGATGTCATGCCCACTGTATGGGCAGAGCTTCTTGGGGCGGTTACCCAGCTTGAGCAAGCATTTCAAGATATGCAGGATTTTGAATTTACGGTGGAGAATGGTCGCCTATGGTTATTGCAAACGCGTCATGGTAAGCGAACCGTACAAGCCCAAGTTCGGATTGCCTTAGATTTGCTAGATGAAGGGGTGATTGATCGTGAACAAGCTCAGAGTCGTCTCTCAGGAGTGAAAGAGGCTGATTTAGCCCTTGAATATGTGGTTGCTGAGGGCGAGGATGTCGAAGCCAATCCTGTGGCGTGGGCTATCAGTGCGGCCCATGGTGTAGCAATAGGCGAAATTGCTTTAGACGAGGAACAGGCGCGTCGTTGTCATGAGACTGGAAAGCCAGTTATCCTCGTGCGTCAGGACGCTGAAACTAGAGATATTGTGGCCTTAGAAATTGCCAATGGTCTATTGACCGCACGAGGAGCGAGAACCTCGCATGCCGCTGTGGTGGCACGGCAGTTGGCTAAAGTGTGTTTAGTGGCATGTAATGAGTTACACATTGATAGGGAAGGGCGCAAGATTCGCTTTGCTAATGAAGAATTCATTGAGGGGCAAGTGATTACTTTGGATGGCCATACTGGGGCTATTTACGCTGGCGCTGTGAGCACTGTACGGGAAATTCCGGCTGATCTGCTTGAGCGCTTATTGGCTATTTAGAGTCTATATAGTGGATTTTTGTTGGTGTGGTTACTGATTCAAGATCACCAGCGAATCAAACAAAAAAGCCACTCAATCGAGTGGCTGAAATAATTTAATTATTGCGGAAAATAATTTTTCTACGGAAAACTGATATTTTTTGCGGAAAAACTAAATGCACAAATTGCTTTCAAAGCTCTCAAATCCGTATGAATAGTGGAGGCGCGGAGCGGAGTCGAACCGCTCTAGACGGATTTGCAATCCGCTGCATAACCGCTTTGCTACCGCGCCATTCGTGAAAAAGGGAAGCTATTAAAAAATGAGCTTCCCTTAAGAATGTGGAGCGGGAAACGAGTCTCGAACTCGCGACCTCAACCTTGGCAAGGTTGCGCTCTACCAACTGAGCTATTCCCGCATTTGCAAGTTTTGATTAATTTCTTAATCATGTCCAGCAAAGGATATAATTATATACTTGCTTTTCAAGCTTGGCAAGAACTTTATTTGTTTTGTTGTTTTTAAGTTATTTTGCTCAGTTCACTTACGTTGAAACTTATTCGCTACATCACTTCTTTACAACAAAGCCTTCTAATCTTAATGTCCAACTCGCTAGTTAAACAAGGGTTGAACGATCATCTGACTTAAGTATTTTGCCCAGCTTGCGCTGACAGAAAAGAATATTAGCATTAATTTAATTATAATGTCAAAAACTTTTTACATTGCTGTCTTATTTTAGGAACATATGCAACATTTAACTCAGCTCAACACATTTGGCTTGATGAGTGAGGCGGAACATTTTATCGCAGTTAATGCGATTCAAGCGCTTGAGAAACTGCCAGCCTTAGTGGCGCAACACCAACGATACTTAATTCTAGGTGGTGGGAGTAATGTCGTCTTAGCGCAAACTGTACCTGGCTTAGTGATTCATAACCAACTTAAAGGTATTGAACTTATTCAAGAAAGCGACACAGACTATCTTGTGCAAGCTTATGCGGGCGAAGTGTGGCATGAGTTTGTACAGTACTGCATCCATCAGGGGTGGTGCGGTTTAGAGAATATGGCGCTTATCCCAGGTAGCGTAGGAGCCGCGCCAGTGCAGAATATCGGTGCTTATGGTTTAGAGTTGAAAGACTATTTTGATTCTTTGCAGGCATTCAATTTAAGAACCGGCGAATGGCGTGAGTTTCGTCGAGAAGATTGTCACTTTGCCTATCGTGATAGTGTGTTTAAGCATGAAGCGAAGGATTATCTGATTGTTAGTATACGTATGCGTCTGCCTAAGGTATGGCAAGCGAAATTAAACTATGCAGACTTAAAGAATTATGCGGGTCTGTCAGAGCGTAGTTCGGCACAAGATATTTTTGATGCGGTATGTGTCATTCGCCAAGCAAAGTTACCTGATCCTAAGGTGCTTGGCAATGCAGGAAGCTTTTTTAAAAACCCCTTGGTGAGTGCAGAACAATATGAACAATTAAATTCTACCTTCCCGGGTCTTGTTGCTTACTCACAAGAGGATGGCCGTTATAAGTTAGCGGCAGGTTGGTTGATTGATCAATGTGGTTGGAAGGGCAAGAGTCTTGGCAAGGCAGGTGTGCATGCTAAACAAGCCTTAGTTTTGGTCAATCAAGGTGGTGCAACGGCGGCTGATATTCGTCAGCTTGCTGAAGCTATTCAAGCAGATGTACGTACTCGTTATGGCGTTGAATTGGAGCCAGAACCGATTTTTGTGATTTAATTTTAAAATTAATTAAATTGGTTTCAAACTTGTTTGAGATGATTAAATTAAAATTAATTCACTTTTTGAAACATTGCTTGAATTTGTTTTGTGTGTTTTTAGAATAAAGGATTATTGAAGCATGCGTTTGATCTTAGCGATTTTATTACCTTGGCTGCAGTTTTTTACGATCGGTCGCCCTTTGGCGGGCATTATTTGTTTGATTTTACAGATTACCTTAATTGGCTGGATACCAGCAGCAATTTGGTCTGTCTACGCCTTGAGTCAATATAAAACGGACAAAAAAATTGAAAAGGCATTAGGCAACCGAGAATTGTAATTCTCGAGCTCTCAATGTGCCCACGAGCCATTATCGTCGGCACATTGCAGCACTAGAAGTTGCGCGGATGCATGATTAATGCTAGTCACGCCATAGATTATTTAGTACTAATCACATCATTCATCGAGAATAAACCCGTCGCTTTATCCTTCAGGAAGAGGGCGGCTTTACAACTACCTTGCGCATAGGTTGAACGGCTAGAAGATTTATGGCTAATCTCAATACGCTCACCAATCCCGCAGAACATCACGGTATGGTCACCAATAATATCGCCACCACGGGCAACAGAAAAACCAATCTGACCATCTTTACGAGCGCCCGTATGGCCGTGACGTGCCCAATCGGCAATATCATTAAGTTCATGACCCCATTCTTTAGCAATCACTTCACCCATAATTAGGGCCGTGCCTGATGGTGCATCAACCTTATGCTTATGATGCGCCTCAAAGATTTCCACATCATAGCCACTATTGAGCATCTGCGCGGCGAGGGCTAATAATTTCAAGGTGGCATTCACGCCTACACTCATATTGGGGGCAAAAACGATCGCGATATCTTGACTCGCTTCTTTAATCGCAGCAATGCCAGTCTCATCAAATCCTGTAGTACCAATCACCATATGGGTTTTACTCTGACGGCAAGCCGCTAAATAGTGCAAGGTGCCTTCAGGTCGTGTAAAGTCAATCAGACAATCGCAATCATCGAGTTGTTTTAAATCCGTACTAATTAAAATTCCCGTGGTTTGACCTAAAAAAGCACCTGCGTCTTGACCTAAAGCTGTGCTGCCTGCATGATCTAATGCTGCCCCTAAACTGAGTTCTGGGTGGTTTAATACGGCCTCGATTAACATGCGGCCCATACGGCCTGAAGCACCTGTAATTGCGATACGCATAATAAGATAACCCTCTAAAAAAAATTGATGCAGGACTTGCCTGCATCATCAGTAAGAATAAAGTGTGAACGCAAGCGATATTTGATCTGATCTTACTTAACTTTAAGATCAGGCCCTGTTAAGTTTATAAACGAATGTCGCTTAACTTAAGTGTTGCCCTTGTTAAGTTTATCAACGAATGTCGCTTAACTTAAGGGCAGGTCTTGTTGAATTTACCGACCTAAAAAAGTAAACTCACTCTCATTAGAGCCGATATAAAAGCAGGCAAGCGCTCTCAATAAAACTTGTTGGCGTCTGTGAGCTGCATGCACAGTCTAAGCTAAACACTCGCCCTGCATAGAACCTACATCCTAAATATACTCTGTAGGCTTATGTAAATCAGCTAATTTATTGTAGCGGCGTAGTTTGAAAACCTGAGTCAACAGGCACTTCAGTTTCAAGCGCAGGTTGAGCTTGGTGCCCACCCCAGCGCTGTTGTGTAGCGAAGTCCGCTGGCTGGAAATCAGGCTGATCATCTCCACCCCAACGATCAAGTTGACCATTCACAAACCACACGCTGAAATTACGCTGTACAGGGTCACCATAACCAGGTTTAAAGTAGTATGGATAGTCCCAACGCTCAGGGTGGAAAACATCGGTTAATGTTGGTGTACCTAAGGCATATTGCACTTGTTGCGGAGACATGCCCTTTTGGAGTAAAGCAACTTGCTCAGCGGTAATCCAGTTACCTTGCTGCACAGGTGCTACGTATGGGAACCCCCATTTGCCTGAAGTACATGCAGTTAATGTAGTAAGAGCAAATAATGAGGCGACTAAGCCCTTGCGTACGCGCAAAAATTTAATAGGGTTATTCATGAGCTAGTTAACGTTCCAAATAATTTTTCTAGAAAAACGGTATGATTATGCTTATGGCTAATTATAGGGGTGTTTATGCAAAATAATCTCTTATTCATAGCCTATCCGATGAAAATTTATGAAGTAAGGTGTAAAACGACTTATGAATGATCAGGCAGAATTGCAAAGTGTAGGGCTCAAAGCCACATTTCCTCGTCTTAAAATCTTGGATGTTTTTCGTACTTCCGAGAATCGTCATCTAAGTGCGGAAGACATCTATCGAATTTTACTCAATGAAGAGGTTGAAATTGGCCTCGCTACGGTATATCGTGTGCTTACTCAATTTGAGCAAGCAGGCATCTTACATCGCAGCCAGTTCGATAATGGCAAGGCGGTCTTTGAGTTAGACGAAGGCGATCATCATGATCACCTCGTGTGCAATGTGTGCAATAAGGTGGTGGAATTTATTGATCCGGTCATTGAGGAAAAGCAATACGAAATCGCCGAGAAGAACGGTTTCGTACTGGCTAGCCATGCCTTAGTGCTTTATGGCATATGTGCTGATTGCAACAAGAAAACAGGCAAGCGCTAGAGATAGAGAGGAGTTCAGCCTAGGTTTAGAGCGGAGTTCAGCCTAGGTTTAGAGCGAAGCTTAGCGTAAATTCTAGAGCTAAGCATAAGCCAAGTCTAGAGTTAAACTTAGCGTAAAGTCTAGAGCAAGGTGTCTCAAGAAGACGAGTACTTATCTAGAGTGCTAGTCTTTTTTAATCTGAGCTTATTAGTGCAAAGTCTAGCGCGCTGCATAGTAATCAGTTCCCCTATGAAGACGAATACTTATCCAGAGTGTTCGTCTTTTTTAAATGAGGCTAGCCTTAGTCTTGATGTGCCAGCATCTCTTGGGCATGCTGACGTGTTGTTTCAGTAATCTTCATGCCCCCTAACATCCGAGCAATTTCTTGAATACGTTCATCTTCACTCAAGCTACTAATCTGCGAAGTGGTGACGCCATCCTTGAGTTGCTTGCTCACTTCAAAATGCTGATGGGCGCATGCGGCCACCTGTGGCAAGTGGGTGACGCACAGCACTTGGTGGCGTTGACCTAAAGCGCGCAATAGTTTGCCGACGACCTCGGCCACCGCACCGCCAACGCCAGTATCGACCTCATCGAAAATTAGGGTAGGGACTTGGCTCGCTTGATTGGCCATCACCGATAAAGCCAAAGAAATCCGTGCCAATTCACCGCCAGAGGCAACTTTAGCTAGTGGACGCGGCGTAGAGCCCGCATGGCCTGCAACATTAAAGATGATGGTTTCTAAGCCGTGTGCGCTCGCTGGGCTGTCTTGTAATTCTATGGTAAATGAGCCACCTTGCATGGCTAAGGTTTGCATGGCCTGGGTCACGGCTTGACCTAGTGCTTTGGCTGTCTTAGCACGTGCTTTACTGAGTGCCTGAGCATGCGCATCATAGTCTGCCTGTGCAGCGTCCACTTTCGCTTGCAATGCGGCCAGGTCAATCGATTGATTGAGTTGCTCAAGCTTTTGATTCAGCGTTGTGCGTAATGTATATAATTGTTCAGGTTCTACTTTAAACTTATTAGCCGTATCAAAAAGTGCCCGCATACGTTGTTCAACATGCTCTAAGCGATCGGGGTCTAATTCAACCTTATCCAAGTAAGAGGCGAGGTCTGAAGCGGCTTCAACACAGGCGATGCGTGCGGACTCTAAGGTTTCGTAGATAGCCACTAGAGCGGGATCCTTTTGCATCAAGCTAGCAATCGTGGCACAGGCGTGAGATAACTCAGTACTGAGAGATTGCTCATCGTTGTCTAAGCGATTTAAGGTTTGTGCTGCGCCTTCGAGTAAACTTGAAGCATGGGCTAAGCGATTGTACTCAGCGTTGATTGTATCCCACTCATCCTTGCCGGGCTTGAGCGTATTCAACTCCTCTAATTGCCATTCAAGTCGTTGGCGTATCTGCTCTTGTTGCTCGCGATTCATGGTGGCTTGTTGATAGGCTTGCAAAGCAGCTTGCCAAGCTTTCCAAGAATTGGCGACTTGTTTTGTTTGTTCTTGGTGTTTGCCATGCGCATCCAACATCTGTCGTTGAGCGCTAGGCTTTAATAAGAGTTGGTGAGCGTGTTGACCATGGATGTCAATTAAGAACTCGGCGACCTCACGCAATTGGGTCAAGGTGGCAGGAGAACCATTGATAAAAGCCTTGCTCTTACCTGCGCGGTCAATCACCCGACGCAGGACCAGCTCACTATCATCAAGCTCTTGCGCTTGTAACCATTCGCGAGTGGCTTGGTTGGTCTCGAACACGGCGCTAATCGTCGTCTTATCGGCGCCCTCACGAATATAGTGCGGCTCACTGCGTTGACCTAAACTGAGCGCCAAGGCATCAATGAGGATTGATTTACCTGCACCTGTCTCACCCGAAAATACAGTAAAGCCTTCAGCAAAGTTGATATCAACTTGATCAACAATAACAAAATCACGAATATGAAGCGATACGAGCATCTTGATTAACCTATTTTCTTACTCACTTAAACTTGTTTGTTTTAACTTCCGGCCTTCGTAGCACTTCCGACCTTCATGCTGCTTCAGCCCTTAACGTGCGGTATATCTAAGTTTTGTGGCACTTCCGATCTTAACGGCCATAACTTCGACCATAGCTTCCATGACGACTAGCCATTACTCGCCGCTCTGCTCGTCATTACTTCAAGCCTTAACGGGGCACTACTGAACTTTATCGTACATCAGGCCTTCATATAGTATTTCAAACCTTAACCATCTTTATCCGTCACTTCAGGCATGATGTTCCAATGCAGTTTCTGGCGCAGCGTAGAGAAAAAGCTGTAGCCAATAGGATGTAAAAATTCGATTTGATGACTGGCTTTCTTAACCACAATCTGATCGCCTTCTTGCAAATCAGACCAGGTTTGCATATCAAAGTGAACGTTAGCACCAGTACCTGCACGACTAATTTCTGAAAGTGTTAATGTTAATACCCCATCTGAAGGTACGGCAATTGGGCGGTTGGATAAGGTTTGTGGCGCCACAGGTACCAAGAGAAACGCATTTACGGTTGGGTGCAGAATAGGGCCGTTGGCCGATAATGAATATGCGGTTGAGCCAGTCGGTGTCGATACAATTAAGCCGTCAGCACGTTGCTTATACATATGTTCATTATTATAATCCACACTGATTTCAATCATGCCTCCGCGCCCAGCACGGTTAAGCACGACATCGTTCAAGGCTAAGGCGCTAGTTAATACCTTGCCATCGCGGATAATTGAGCCCTCAAGTAAGGTGCGACATTCGCTTTCGTATTTACCTTCAAGCACGGATTTTACGGCATCAATCGAGCGGTCAACGGGAATATCCGTGATAAAACCTAAGCGGCCATGATTGATCCCTACCAAGGGAACATTGTATCTGGCTAAGGTACGCGCCACACCTAACATGGTGCCGTCGCCTCCCATAACAATGGCGAGATCGGCAGTCTGGCCAATCTCCTCGACACTGGCCGTTGGATATTCATGAACTTGTGTATTATCGGCAGTGGCTTGTTCAATTAAGACATTGACATGGGCTTGCTCGAGTACTTTAGCAAGCTCACGCAAGGGGCCGTCCATCCCTGAGTCTTGATAACGACCAAATAAGGCTACAGTTGAAAAATGCATGTGCTGACCATATACAGTAAAATGTGTTAAGTATAGTTTAATTGGTATATTCTACCTGTGCTTTAGTTTTTCAACGAGTTGGATGACAAAAAAATCCTATTTTATTGTGTGGAAGTTATGGATGATCGTTCTCGCTACCTTTTGACCGCTTTAATCGAGCATTATATTGAAGACGGTCAGCCTGTTGGCTCTAAGGCCTTGGCGCAACAGTTTAAGTTGTCGCCAGCGACGATTCGCAATGTGATGGCCGAGCTTGAGGCTTTAGGATTTATCCAAAGTCCGCATACCTCGGCGGGACGTATACCTACGCCTAAGGGCTATCGCATGTTTGTCGATCACTTATTGTCAGTGCAGTCGTTCCAGGTAGAGCAGCCGGAAGATTGGCAACGCGCCTTTGTTGATAACTCACCTAAGCAAGCGATTAATACCGCCGCCAGTTTAGTCTCGAATTTAACCAGTTTTGCGGGCATGGTCTTAACCCCACAACGTGCGCAGATTTTCCGTCATATTGAATTTATTCGCCTCTCCGATAAGCGTATTTTACTCATTGTCGTGACCCCTGATGGCGATGTGCAAAACCGCATCCTCAGCGTCAATAAAGACTACAAGGAGACTGAACTGACGCAAGCGGCGAACTTTTTTAATCAACACTTTAGCGGCAAGTCCTTCAATGAGGTGCGGGTGGAATTGGCCCAGCAGCTGCAAACACTTAAAGAAGACATCTCACGCCTGATGCAAGCCGCCGTGGACTGTGGCCATGATATGCGTCAGGATGAAGTGTTGATTTCAGGTGAGCGGCACCTATTGGATGTGGTGGATATTGCCTCGGATATGAATCGCTTGCGCCAGACATTTTCACTCTTTGAGCAAAAGACTGAGCTCTTGCAATTGTTTGATGTTTCCTCTAACTCCCAAGGCGTGCAAATTTATATCGGCGGGGAGTCGCAATTATTACCTTTGGATGATGTCTCTGTTATCACAGCACCTTATGAAGTTAATGGTAAAATTGTGGGCTGTCTAGGCGTTATCGGTCCAAGTCGCATGTCTTATGATCGGGTGATCCCTATTGTCGATATTACCGCGCGCTTATTAAGTAGTGCGCTAAGTCAAGATTAAGTTTTTTATGATGTCAATTCCTCAAAGTGCTTCGAAACAAGAAACCATTGGTGTCCTGTTGATTAATTTAGGTACGCCTGCAAGTTATCAAGCGAAAGATATTCGTGCTTACTTAAATGAGTTCCTCTCCGATCCGCGCGTTGTGGAATTGCCTAAGCTATTATGGCAACCCATTTTAAAAGGCTTTGTGTTGCCGTTTCGACCGCGTCATTTGGTTGAAAAATATCGTCTCGTATGGATGCAAGGTGGTTCACCCCTGTGGGTGTATAGCCAAGCTCAGGCTCAGGCTTTACAAGCACGGTTTGCACCAGAACAGGTGATTGTCGAGGTGGCCATGCGTTATGGTGAGCCTGATTTAGGCAAAACTTTGCGCCGTCTTCAAGCGCAAGGCTGTGATCGGATTCTGATTGTACCGATGTATCCTCAATATGCGGGGAGTACCACAGCGACGATTGTGGACCGCATTGCCGACATCTTAAAGCCTATGCGCGAGCAACCTGATTTACGCTATATCAAGTGCTTTGCTCGTCACCCAGGCTATATACAAGCCTTGGCCCATAAGGTGTCGAGTTTTTGGCAGGCGCATGGTACGCCACAGAAATTGTTATTAAGTTTTCATGGTTTGCCACAGCGTACCGTCGATGAAGGTGATCCTTATCAGAAAGATTGTTTGTCAACTACGCAACAGTTGCGTGAGGCCTTGAGTGCTTATAATGTGCCGATTGAGGCGAGTTTCCAAAGTCAATTTGGTAAGGCGAAGTGGATTGGACCTGCAACCCAAGCTACGCTTGAGTCTTATCCTGCACAAGGCATTACTTCAGTGGATGTGATGTGTCCTGGCTTTGTGGCTGATTGCTTAGAAACCCTAGAAGAAATTCAGTTGGGCTGTGCCGAAGCCTTCCACCAACATGGTGGCCAGCAGTTTCGGTATATCCCATGTTTAAATGATGATGAGGTATGGATTGATGCGTTAGGCACGATGGTGTCGGAGCAACTTCAATCTTGGCCCTCGACTAAATAAAGAGAGTAAATTATGTTACGTAAAAATCCCCGTGGTGACTACCCGGAAGTGCATGAGAGCGCTTTCGTTGACCCGACTGCGATCTTATGTGGTCTGATTAAAGTTGGACCGAACGTCTTTATTGGCCCATACGCGGTCATTCGTGCTGACGAAGTTGATGAAAATGGTGAGATGGAGCCTATCGTGATTGGTGCCAACTCGAATATTCAAGATGGCGTGGTGATTCACTCTAAAGATGGCGCTAGCGTGACCATCGGTGAGCATACCTCAATCGCCCACCGTTCAATTGTGCACGGTCCATGTGTCGTGGGTTCTCACGTATTTATTGGCTTTAACTCGGTATTGTTTAATACCACTGTGGGTGATCATGCCGTGGTACGTCATAACTGTGTGGTTGATGGTCATGACATTCCCCCATCGTTCTATTTGCCATCAGCGACCCTCGTTAGCCGTGCGACTGATTTGAATAAACTTAAAACTGTACCTGATGATGCACGCGAATTCTCAGAGTCTGTGATGCATACCAATGTGAGCTTGGCTTGTGCTTACCGTAAGGTTCAGAATACTTTCTAAAAGCCCTCGCGTGCCTAAACAGCGCAGTGGTAGTTAAAGAGTCTAAGGAATAGGAAAATGCCCAAGGTGCCTTAATCTAGGACGGTCTCTATAGTGAGTCAGCGAATGTACAGGCACAATGACTTTTAACAAAAATCGGCTGCTATGAAATGGGAGCCGATTTTTTTATGGACTTTTTAAGAAATCCTTGAGCACTTAGCTTCCTTATTTTTAATGCGAGGAGTTTTTTCTTTCGTTTCGTGATTTTAAGGTAGGCCCTTTTTTCTTAGTCGAGCCTGCTTTTTCCCCTTGAAAAAAGAAAAGCTGTCCTTATGTACACAGGATAAAGACCGTTTTATGGAGAATTTCCACATATGTCACAAGATAATCAACACCAGCAAGAACAAGATATTGATGCAGCAGCACAAGAAGCAACAAGCTTAGAAGAAGGCGTAGAGCTAGACGCCGCAGTAGAAGAGGTCATCCTTGAGGATAGCCCAGAACAGAATTTGATTGGCGAGCTACAAACCGAGGTATTAGCGCTGAAAGATCAACTATTGCGTGCGCATGCCGAGATGGAAAATATTCGTCGTCGTTCGCAAGACGAAGTGGCTAAAGCGCGTAAGTTTGGTACAGAGTCGTTTGCCGAGAGTTTGATTCCTGTACGCGACAGTCTTGAGGCCGGTTTAGCCCAAGAAAACCAAGCGGCAGAAGATTTCAGAGCGGGTATGGAAACCACGCTACGCCAATTGACTGCAGCTTTTGATCGTAATCATCTAAAAGAAGTGAACCCTGCGGTAGGCGATAAGTTCGACCCGAATGTGCATCAGGCTATCTCATCAGTGCCGAATCCTGAGGTTGCGGCGAACTGCGTGATGCAGACTCTACAGAAGGGGTATACCATGGCTGAGCGCGTATTACGCCCGGCCTTAGTGATTGTTTCTGCAGGTTAAAATTTAGAGGGCTGAGCTTTGAGTCATTTAGAGGACTGAGCCTTGAGCCCTGTTTTTCAAGACTTGGGTGGGTCAGTATGAACGCTCAATCTCTAGTGGGATGCGGTAGGAATGACGACAAACTTTGAGCCGAGCGCCTTTTTCCAAGAGTTTGGCATGCAAGCCACGAGTAGCCAAACTTTTGATGAACAGATACAAAATACCGCCGATGACTTGGTGTGTATTTTCTTATGGGGTCAGGATTGCTATAACTGCAATGTCTTTAAACAGACAGCAATGGGCATGAAAGAGAAAATTCAGGGCTTAAATTTACGCTGGTTTCAAGCTGATGTTTACCAAGACGAGGCACTAGGGTTGAAGTTTGGCTTACATGGCGTGCCGACATTTGTCTTCTTTTATCGTGGTCGCCGCCTAGGTCGCATCTCAGGATGGCAAGGGCTGCCGTATTTTACACAGGTGGTTGAGGACTTAAGAAAAAAAATTCAACAACCATCTTGAAAATAAATTAAGTACCCCTACATAGGGAGTATGAGAATGAAACCTTATTGATCAGTCCAAGCGCTAAACAATAATTAGCGGCGACTTGAAAGCGAATAAGGTTTTTTAATGAAATTTAGATTATTTATGCAAAGGTGCAAAAATGGGAAAAATCATTGGTATTGACTTAGGTACAACCAACAGCTGTGTATCATTTGTTGACGGCGACCAAGTTAAAATTATCGAGAACGCTGAAGGCGGTCGTACTACCCCTTCAATCGTTGCCTATGCGGAAGATGGCGAAGTATTAGTAGGTGCGCCTGCTAAGCGTCAAGCGGTTACTAACCCTAAAAATACTATTTATGCGGTTAAGCGTTTGATCGGCCGTAAATTTACCGATAAAGAAGTACAGAAAGACATCAACTTGATGCCTTATAGCATTGTTAAAGCCGATAACGGTGACGCCTGGGTTGAAGCGCAAGGCAAGAAGATGGCGCCTCCACAAGTGTCAGCCGATATTCTTCGCAAGATGAAGAAAAGTGCGGAAGACTTCCTTGGTGAAGAAGTGACCGAAGCTGTGATTACGGTGCCTGCTTACTTTAACGATAGCCAACGTCAAGCCACGAAAGACGCAGGTCGCATTGCTGGTCTAGAAGTTAAGCGTATCATTAACGAACCAACAGCAGCTGCTTTAGCCTTCGGTCTTGATAAGGTCGGTAAGGGTGATCGTAAAATTGCCGTGTTCGACTTAGGTGGTGGTACATTTGACGTATCGATCATTGAGATTGCTGACGTTGATGGTGAGAAGCAATTCGAAGTATTGTCAACTAACGGTGACACCTTCTTAGGTGGTGAAGACTTTGACCAACGCATTATTGATTACATCATCGCTGAGTTCAAGAAAGAGCAAGCGGTGGATTTATCGAAAGATGTATTGGCACTACAACGCTTGAAAGAAGCGGCAGAGAAAGCCAAGATTGAACTTTCTTCAACCACGCAGACTGAAATTAACTTGCCGTACATCACTGCTGATGCAACAGGTCCAAAACACTTAACCTTGAAAATCACCCGTGCTAAGTTAGAAGCATTAGTGGAAGACTTGATTGAGCGTACGATTGAACCATGCCGTGTAGCGGTGAAAGACGCAGGTATTAAAGTCGGTGAGATTGATGATGTTATCTTGGTAGGCGGTATGACTCGTATGCCTAAAGTTCAAGATAAGGTGAAAGAATTCTTCGGTAAAGAACCACGTAAAGACGTGAACCCTGATGAAGCAGTCGCTTCAGGTGCGGCGATTCAAGGTTCGGTGTTATCGGGTGATCGTTCTGACGTCTTGTTATTAGACGTTACCCCATTGTCTCTGGGTATTGAGACCTTGGGTGGCGTGATGACCAAGATGATCCAAAAGAACACCACGATTCCGACACGTTTCTCGCAAGTGTTCTCAACCGCTGAAGACAATCAGCCAGCCGTGACCATTAAGGTTTACCAAGGTGAGCGTGAGATTGCGGCAGGTAATAAGTCATTAGGTGAGTTTAATCTTGAAGGTATTCCTCCATCACCACGTGGTTTACCACAGATTGAAGTGACATTTGACATCGACGCTAACGGTATCTTGCATGTATCAGCCAAAGATAAGGGCACGGGTAAAGAAAACAAAATTACCATTAAAGCCAACTCTGGTCTAAGCGATGCGGAAATCGAGCGTATGGTGAAAGATGCGGAAGCGAATGCGGAAGAAGATCACCGCTTAGCTGAGTTAGTGCAGACACGTAACCAAGCAGATGGCCTGGTGCATTCAACCCGTAAATCTTTAGAAGAGTATGGCGATAAGCTAGAGGCTTCAGAGAAAGAAGCGATTGAAGCAGCGATCAAGGACCTTGAAGAAGCCATCAAAGGCGACGATAAGGCGGACATTGATGCGAAGGTTGAAGCACTTGGTGCAGCTTCTCAGAAATTAGGTGAGAAGATGTATGCCGATATGCAGCAAGCACAAGCGGCAGCTGAAGGTGCACAAGCAGCGCCTGCCGATGATAATGTGGTTGATGCGGACTTTAAAGAAGTTAAGCGTGATGCATAATCTGGCTCAAGCCTAAACGTTAGAAGGTACCCAGTAAGGCTCTTGAGCCTTGCTGGGTATATCGCATTTTAAATAGAGATAAAAGTAAAGAATAGGGCGTATTCATAATGGCAAAACGTGATTTTTATGAAGTTTTAGGTGTCGCCAAAAACGCCAGCGATGACGAAATTAAAAAGGCCTACCGTAAGTTGGCCATGAAGTATCACCCTGATCGTAATCCTGACAATAAGGAAGCCGAAGATAAGTTTAAAGAGGTGAAAGAAGCCTATGAAATCTTATCGGACGCCTCTAAGCGCCAAGCCTATGATAATTATGGGCATGCAGGCGTTGATCCGAATCAGGGCATGGGCGGTGCAGGCGCAGGTAACTTCGGTGATATTTTCGGCGATATGTTTGGTGATATCTTCGGTGGCGGCGGACGCCGTTCAGGACCGCAAGTCTACCGTGGTGCAGACTTAAAGTACAGCTTAGATATTACTTTAGAGCAAGCGGCTGAAGGCTATGAAACCGAGATTCGTATTCCAAGTTGGGAAACTTGCGATACCTGTCATGGTAGCGGTGCCAAGCCCGGTACTGAACCGATTACATGTCGTACATGTAATGGCTCAGGTACAGTGACGGCGCAGCAAGGTTTCTTCCGTATGCAACAGACTTGCCATACGTGTCATGGTACCGGTAAGGAAATTAAAGAGCCTTGCAGTCATTGCGATGGCGTGGGGCAAATTCGTCGCAACAAAACCTTAGAAGTGAAGATTCCTAAGGGGATTGATGACGGCATGCGTATCCGCTCAGCCGGCAATGGTGAGCCAGGTGTTAACGGTGGCCCTCCAGGCGATCTGTATGTTGAGATTCGCTTGAAGAAGCACGCTATTTTTGAGCGTGATGGCGATGATCTGCATTGTGAAGTGCCACTACCATTCTCAACCGCAGCTTTGGGTGGCAAGTTAGAAGTGCCTACCTTAGGTGGTAAGGGTGAGATTAGCATCCCTGAAGGTACGCAATCAGGCAAGGTATTCCGCTTGCGTGGCAAGGGTATTAAGGGTGTACGCGCGAGTTACCCTGGTGATTTATACTGCCACGTGTTTATCGAGACACCAGTACGCCTGAAAGAAGATCAGAAAGAGCTGCTACGTAAGTTTGAAGCCTCACTGGAGAAAGACCAAGCACGTCATTCACCACAAGAGTCTTCGTTTACCGATAAGCTGAAGAGCTTTTTTAGTTAAGCGTCGTGAGTAAACCACCTGTACAAGGGTGGTGTTGCTCGCGGTGTAATCTAAATTTATCTTAGTGACAAAAAGATTGCTATAGGTGTTTTATACATTGAAGAGCCCCCAAAATAGTAGATTGTTTAAATCTTACTTTTGGGGGCTCTTCACATATAGCGGTTTTTTTAGCATCCGGACGTCTTGGCATCAGGACATCTTAGTATCTAAACGGCTTAATTTTTAGCTGCCGCCAACTCCTCAATCATCATTTCACGAATTTTGAATTTCTGTACCTTGCCACTGGCCGTCATTGGGAACTCTGTGGCAAAGCGGATATAGCGTGGAATTTTCTGGCGAGAAATCTGACCATCGCAGAACTCACGTACTTGCTCCTCAGTTAAGCTACAATTCTCTCTGAGCAGAATCCAAGCACAAAGCTCCTCGCCATAGCGCTCATCAGGTACGCCAACGACTTGCACATCTAAAATATGTGGGTGAGTATAGAGGAACTCCTCAACCTCACGTGGGAACAGATTCTCACCACCACGAATCACCAGGTCCTTAATGCGACCGACAATAGAGCAATAACCTTCCTCATCCATAACAGCTAAGTCGCCGGTATGCATCCAGCCTGCTTTATCAATGGCCTCAGCGGTCTTCTCAGGATCATTCCAGTAACCTTGCATGACAGAGTAACCGCGTGTGCAAAGTTCTCCTGAGGTACCACGCGGCACAATGTGTCCAAACTCATTAATGATTTTGACTTCTAAGTGCGGATGAATGCGTCCAACTGTACTGACGCGCTTCTCAAGCGGGTCATCAATATGGCTTTGCATGCTCACTGGGGAAGTTTCAGTCATGCCATAACAGATTGTCACCTCATGCATATGCATCTTGTCGATGACTTGGCGCATTACTTCCATTGGGCAGATACTACCAGCCATCACGCCTGTGCGTAGTGAGCTTAAATCATACTGTTTAAACTCTGGGTGTTCGAGCATGGCAATAAACATGGTTGGTACGCCATAAGCAGCGGTACACCGCTCTTCTTGGATTGCTTTTAAGTTCTCAACAGGATTAAAAACTTCCGCATGATACACCATGGTAGCGCCATGACTCACACATGCAATATTACCAATCACCATACCGAAACAATGAAATAGAGGGACCGCAATGGAGACGGCGTCTTTTTCTGAGAGCTTAATGGTTTCCCCAATAAAATAGCCATTGTTCAGGATATTGTGGTGTGTCAGCATCGTACCCTTCGGACTTCCTGTTGTGCCCGAGGTAAACTGAATATTGATGGGATCATCAAACTGTAAAGTATCCCCTAGGCCTTTTAGCTTCTTTAGTTCTTGTTCAGAAGGTTCTAACAATAAATCACTAAAATTCAACATGCCAGCGCTAGGTTCAGGATTGAGCTTAATCACATAGCGTAGGCTCGGTGTGGCGGCTGACTTTAAAGCGCCAATTGTTGACGTTTCTAATTCAGGAACGAGATTATAAACCATCTCTTCATAGTCACTATCCTTAAAGCTTGAAATAATAACCAAACCACGGCAACCGACCTTATTGATGGAGTACTCTAATTCAGTATGGCGATAGGAGGGGTTCATATTCACGAGAATAATGCCCGCTTTAGCGCTTGCATATTGAATAATCGTCCATTCAGCACAGTTGGTTGCCCAGATACCTAGGCGGTCACCTGGTGCAAAGCCTAGGCGCATGAGGCTACAAGCAACACGATTAACACGATCTTTAAGCTCGGCATAGGTGTAACGTAGATTTTGATGACGCGAGACGAGCGCGAGTTGATCACTAAATCGTTCGCAGGCTTGATCAAAATTCTGTCCAAGAGTTTGTCCCAGTAGGGGAACATCTGTAGCACCATTGACATAGCTTAGTAAGTTCATTGTGTCTCCTCATTGTTGTTTAGCTATTTATTGAAAAGTAGTCTAATCATTAGAAAGCTTAGGCTGAAACTCCCTTTGTGGTCTTGTTTTAAATCAATCCAGTCCTAAGCTGCCCATACGATAAACGATTTTTTGTCGTAAGACTGTATCTCAGATGACTTTATCGACGTTTTATCGTGGTTTAACGCTGATTTTGTGGTTTATGTTGGGCTTAATGTGTTTAAAGCGGTCGAGTTAGGTCGGCAAGTGTTTACTGTCTCTTCCATAAACCCTTTAAGAGAGTTTAGTCCTCAATTAAGCGCTTACCTAGGACCAGAACATCCGACACTTCATAGCCTTGCGCCTCATAAAAAGCCACAACCTTATCATTATTGCGTCTGACTAAAAGTTGTATCTTAGGGCAACCACGCTCAATTAAGAGTTGCTCGGCTTGCGCCATTAGGGCATGAGCAATCCCTTGCTTTTGCTGCTCTGGGTGAACAGCCAAATAATATACCCAGCCACGATGACCTTCATAACCCACCATGGCAGAGCCAACAACGAGGTCATCTTTACAGGCGACAAGAAATAAGTCTGCCTGCGTCGTTAGTTTGCACTGAATGTCCAAGTAAGGATTGTTCCAAGGGCGTACTAAATCACAGAGAGTCCATAACTCAACGACGGCTTCGGTGTCAGCTAGGGCGAAAGGGCGAATTGTAAAAGTCATTGTGTTCTTTAATCGAAAGGATGGCTTGATTTTATTGTTGAGCTTTAAATTGAAGGGGTGTCCTAAAATTTATCGCTGCTCTTAAGTATAAGAATAACTTGAAAAAAGTCATCGCTGATCTTTTAAGCATAAGGGCGGTTTGAAAAAAGTCATCGTTGATCCTTTAAGCAAAAGATTAAACATCGGAATCACGTATTATTCAGGACGTAGATGACAGAAAAATGACATAAGCATATTTAAGTAAAAACTATTCGCTTTGCACTATATAATTATCAGCAATATGCATATAAGCATTAATAATAGAAAGAGAGTGGGTAGAGGATATGGCAAGTCAGGCAAATCAGGCAAGTCAGGCAAATCAAGATCAAACTAGCTGGCATAATGCGCGGCTCTTAACGGTAGCGCAAGCGATTAGTGGGGCGAATCCCGCGATTATTATTACGACGGGTGGTTTAGTTGGACATGCTCTGGCGAATGACCCAAGCTTAGCCACGGTGCCTGTCAGTACCTATCAGCTAGGTATTGCTTTGGGCACCATCCCGGCGGCGATGGTAATGAGTCGCTTTGGTCGTCGCAATAGTTATTTGCTGAGCGCCTTAATCGCGATTCTGTCGGGCTTAGTTTGTGCCTTAGCTATTTATTTGTCGTCCTTTTTACTGTTTTGCTTTGGGACCTTGATGGCAGGTAGTTATGCCTCGTATGTGCAGAGTTTCCGTTTTGCGGCGACCGATGGTGCACGCGCAGATATTCGTCCTCGCTTAATTTCATGGGTGATGGTGGGGGGCTTATTTGCGGCTTTTATCGGCCCTCAGGTGGTCTTATCAACAGCGGATATGATGACAGAGTATCCGAACTTGGCAACTTACTTAGGTCTAGCCGCACTAGGTGCTTGCGTGATTCCAATCCTGTATTTTTTACGTACGCCTACGATAGATAGTAGCGCCTCAAGTCATGCGGGCACAGCAAACGAGGTACGTAGTCTACTGGAGATTGCCAGCTCACCTCAGTTTATTATTGCGGTAATGGCAGGGGTTGTGTCCTATAGTTTAATGAGTTTTATTATGACGGCCGCTCCCTTAGCCATGATGCACCATGGTCACGACAAAGCTGATGCTGCCCTAGGCATACGCTGGCACATCTTAGCCATGTATACCCCGAGCTTTTTTACAGGAGCTTTAATTACGCGCTTTGGTAGTCGTACCATTACCGCACTGGGCTTATTAATCCTAGCAGCCTCAGGTTTTATTGCCCAGATGGGTATGGACATTAGCCATTTTTGGATATCATTAATTTTGCTAGGTATTGGTTGGAACTTCGGCTTTATTGGAGCGACAGCGATGGTGACAGACTGTTATCGACCCGCTGAACGTACCAAGGTGCAGACCATGAATGATTTTCTGGTTTTTGCCAGTGTCGCTATGTCGTCATTTTCATCAGGTAAGGTCTTAGCTGACTCAGGTTGGCATGCTGTTAATGCGCTTATTTATCCAGCGGTTGCGGTGGTACTTGCCTTATTATTGGTGTATTCTCGGATTGGACGTAAGGTCAAGCATTCTTGATTGTGCCTAGGTGTGTTACATCACGACGATGGCGATGGTAGTAAGGAGAGAAGAAAAATGGGGTGTGTAGATTTAGAGAAAGTGCTTGGTCACTATTTGCAGGCACAATTTCCACATGAGAAGTTAAAGATCGTGCATACCCATATCTCTACCGTCTTTCTGATAGCCGATAAAGCTTATAAGTTAAAAAAAACCCTTAAATTGCCTTTCTTGGACTTCTCGACCCTGGAACAGCGTAAGCACTTCAGTGAAGAGGAGTTGCGCTTAAATCAGCGCCAATGCCCTGAACTTTATCTCGCTTTGCATACGGTCTGTGGATCGATTGACTCAGACGTAACACTTCATTCGCTTAATCAGGTGCCCGAAGGTGAACCGCTGTATGGTGCTATTGAATCGGGCATAACGCTAGATTCAGCGACTCTGCCGGTGATCGATTATTTATTAGAAATGCAGCGCTTTGATAGTTGCGATGAATTTGCGCAGATGGCGCAAGAGGGTACGTTGAACTCAGAGCATATGCAGAAACTAGCAATTCATATGGCTGAATTTCATTCAAGCTTAAAACCAGTTTTTGCTAAGGACTCGGCTAAACGTACTGCCGATTGGGCGCGTGAGAGCTTTGATGAGATTGCTGCCATCCCGCTATTTCAATCTTTGCCAAAAGCGCGAGCTGAAGAACTTAAGCGCTGGCGAGAAGTTTTACTACAACGCTTTCAAGCCCTTGAGAAACTGCGTAATCAACGCATGGAGCAAGGTTTTGTGCGCGAGTGTCATGGTGATTTGCATCTTGGGAATATTGTGATGTGGCAGGGGCAAGCGTTCGGTTTTGATGCGCTTGAGTTTGATGTAAATTTGCGCACGATTGATGTGATTCAAGATGTGGCATTTGTCTTTATGGATTTATATGCCTATGACTTAGGCCCATTAGCTTGGGAGTTTATTAATAGCTATTTAGAGCTAAGCGGTGATTACCGGGCTATGCCTTTATTGCTGATGTATGCTGCTTACAAGGCCCTCGTACGAGCTAAGGTAGCTTTACTGGCACAAGACCTTAATAAGTTTGAGTGCTATTGGCAGGTGCTCGGTGAATTATTGCAACATACAAGTTTTACTCAGCTATCCCCTGTATTAATGCCGCGCAAAGTTAGCGAAGAATTCACAGAGGCAGTGCCACAAACACAATCAAAAGCATTAGAGAAGCGTATAGGTGAAAAACGGCTAACTGAGCTAGCGCTGCCATCCATGTCCATAGCAGCAAACAGACATATAGATCTGTGTTCAGAGCATAAGCTTGCGAACTCATCACGACAAGCAGAGTCAGTACAACAGTTGTTAATAGAATGCGATACAGCTAAACCCGGGATTAAATTTCTCATGATGATGGGTGTAAGCGGTTCAGGTAAATCAGTGGCAGCTAGCTTATTAGCCGCACACATCGGTGCTTTACGATTGCGCTCAGATGCTGAGCGTAAGCGCTTATTGCGTGAGGGTCAATTAATCGATGAGCAAGGCCAAGCCTTAGCGCTATATTCTAAACAAGCATCGACCTTAACCAATCAGCGCTTAGACTCCTTAACTGTCTACTTAATGAAGCATGGCTTTAATGTAGTCTTGGATACGGTGGCGCCATTTCAGGGGCGTCGTGAGTTTCTTCGTGACCTTGCCTTAGAACATCATGCGGCATTCTATGTTATCCGTGTCGTAGCACCTGTTGCCAGCTTAATTCAACGCCTTGAACAACGTACTCAGGAAGGCAAAGACCTCTCTGATGCGACCAAAGAAGTGATGCTTGAACAGCAAACCATCATGCAGGACTTACCCCAGGAGTGGGAGGCTTTTAGCTTTACAATTCATAATGATGGTGATTTAGCGGATTTGAAATCTAAAGTAAATCCGATAGTTGCACAGCTGATGGTATCTTAATTACCGTTTCAGTATGCATGGACCAGAGTTGGTGGCGATGGGTGCGTTATTAGCATGTGCATGCAGCCAAAGCCTAATACTTCCATAATATATCAGGCACTAAGCAAACACTTTCGCACACATACAGTCAAAGCCCGTCATAGAGAGGATATAGAGTGGTGTGATACAAGTTTACAAAGTAAAGGACTGTTCTCTGTATGACACGGATCACAGTCCTTGTAGTCCAGCTCTACTGAGCTTAGATCTTATGCTAAGCAGTAAGTTAATGCGCAATTTGCCCAAAACGACCGCTATTAAAATCATTGATGGCATCGATAATTTCTTCGCGTGAGTTCATGACAAATGGCCCATACCCGACGATAGGCTCATCAATTGGCACACCTGAGAGCAAGAGGATTTTAAGGGCTTCATCTCCGGCTTGAATCTGCACGTCACCTGCTGTTTTCTGAAATACAACTAGCTGTCCTGCACCAGCAGACCCTTGCTGATTAAACGTGGCTTCACCACGCAACACTACCATCGATAAATTGTGCGTAGCAGGTACCGTTAAGCTAATTTGTTCATTGGCATTGATGACAACATCCCAGACATTCATTTCGGTAAATGTACGAGCCGCTCCTTGAGTGCCTTGGTACTCACCCGCAATTAAGCGTAAGTATCCAGTATTGTTTTCCAAATTAACGACAGGAATCGCGTCTTTGGACAAGTGTTGATAAGCCGCGGGGGCATTTTTGTCCTTAGCGGGTAAGTTCACCCAGAGCTGCACCATCTCCAGTACACCTCCAGCTTGACTAAAAGCTTCAGAATGATATTCTTCATGGATAATACCTGAACCTGCCGTCATCCACTGAACATCGCCTTCGGCAATGATGCCACCTGCCCCCGTAGAGTCTTTGTGGGCGACTTCACCTTGATAGGCTACAGTCACTGTCTCAAAGCCTTTATGGGGGTGTTGGCCGACGCCGCGGATATGCGAGCTGCTCGCCTCAAAGTGACGAGGTGCGGCATAATCCAGCATTAAAAATGGATCTGTGCCACGATCTTCACCCATATGGCTGAATAAGGGTTGGACTAAAAAAGCATCACCTACCCAGTGTTGGCTAGTGGCTTGGTAAATTTTGTCAATATGACGGATGTTATTATTTTTCATCATGTATATTCTCCATACTGTGGTTTAGTCAGGATTAGCTAACTAAACCCTTGAAATTTATTTAATGCTTGAAACTCACTGACTTGTCAGACTTCATTTGAACATCACTTTTTCTTAATCATCAGCTTTGCTGAATCATTACTTTTCGCCATTATCAGGCATTACTGAGTCACCGGGCTTTCGTCATTATCAGGAATCATTGAGTCATCGGGCTTTCATCATTATCAGGCATCACTGAATAATCAGTTTCACTAGATTATCACTAGCTCTTCATCATTAAGTGTCACTTAATATCAAGAGAAGCCAGGCTACTCAATAGCTGCTAATTTGCGCCATAGACTTCTGGGCAGTACGAAGTGCTTGTGGCGTCACATCAGCCCCTTCGCTATCGACCACAGTGACGGTGGCCAACATATTATTCATCTGCCCAGTAATGGCACGAATATAGGCCTGACGCAATAATTTACGCTCTTGTTGCTCAGCATCGCTTAATTGATAGAGGCGAGCTTTACGAGCCAACTCATTAATCCGATCTAATTCTACAATACGCATAATTTACTCCTATATCAAATGCTTAGAAGGCCTCCAGAACGATTGTCATCGGTCTCAGACAGTGACTATAGAGAACAAATACTGAGAAGAGACCAAGCTAAGCTTGCGTTTTAAATCTATAGGTGTATTATCTTATATACACACTTTAAATGATAGTACGCACATTTTGTATACTGTTGTATTAATGCGCTGTAAAAGCTAGAAGGCCTGGTACATAACTTACTAAGGTCTATTGCATAAGGCTTAGTCCAAGGCTTATAGCACATAAGGCATATCGAACAAGGCGTGACATAGCGTGATGTGGAGTACATAGAAGCTTAGGCGTATCTTGTCAGTTATATAGGGCAGAGAGAGGCACGAGAATATCGTTACAGAGGAAGGAGTAAGAGAAATAATGAATACTGTAGAGCATGCAAAGCACCCATATGCTTGCCCCGTGAACACGACGTTGGAATTGATCGGTGGTAAGTGGAAGGTCGTGATTTTGTATCAATTGACGATAAAGACGCAACGATTTAATGAGTTACGGCGTCTGATTCCTGATGTTACGCAACGGATGCTGACCTTGCAGTTACGTGAGATGGAGCACGATGGTTTAATTCATCGTGAAGTCTATCCTGTCGTACCACCGAAGGTTGAGTATTCATTAAGTGAGTTTGGTCGCACCTTACTCCCCGTTGTGCAGAGTATGCATGACTGGGGAGTAAGCTATGAACAAGAATGTCAGCGTATCTTAGCGAATCGCAAAGCTTAATCAATCGTAGGAGCTAATCAATCGTAGGGCTTAATCAATTCGTGTCCAGACTTGGGTACGACCAAGCAGTGAAACCCCACGGAAACCACGTAGCTCAAATTTCTTGCCACCTTCTTTCAGTTCGGCTTTTAAGTTATAGGTTGAGCCACTCTGTGGGTCGAGAATAGCACCTTCACTCCACTTATTATCTCCTTCTGATTTCAGGCTCCAGATAATCGACATACCTTCAATTGGTTTACCCTTCTTATCGCCAGGGCATTTCTCGCAAATGGCACCTGGTTTTTGAATAAGCTTGGTAATCACGCCACGCAAGTCTCCGTTGGGATCTTGGGTAATTCTGACGACCGCTTTTTTCTGACCGTCTTCATCAACCGTTTGCCAATTGCCCACAGGTGAAGCGGCAAGTGCGCTGAAAGGTAAAGCGACTAAACTAAGACTTAAAATAATTTTCTTCATCATTGTCTCCGTGGCCTTAAGTGCCTGATGAGGTGTTCTTACTATAGGTTTTGTTGATTTATGCTTTTTATTATAGGAGCTTGATAAATTAAAACAAGCGTTTTAAGTTACTTATTTTAATACGATGTTTCAAACTTCAATGCTTGAAATCGCGGCAATAGAGGATGCTGTAAGGCTCAGTAAAACCATACAGGGCATAAAAAAACACGACCTAGCATTTTCCCTAGGTCGTGTTTTTTACTCATGGTGTCCTCTCACAGCGTGACGCTCAACGGGATTGTCAGCGGCACATGCGCATGGCTTTTACTTACTGCGAGCTCTCATTAAGGACTTCGCTCTGAGGGGTGTTGCTCACTTCAGGTGGGGAAGAAGATTCAAGCTCTTGCTTGCCCTCTCTCTCGTCATCCTCCGCTTTCGCATTGGCAAAATCACCTGCATAAGCCACGCTTAACTGCTTATCGTCTAGGAAATCGCGCATCGCTTGATTGACTTCCGCCACGCTGAGTGCGCGGATTCTATCCTCAAACTCTTGATTCCACATAAAGTCGCGGCCACTTTCTAAGTAACGCAACCAGGTGCCGCTCAGCACATTATCTTGCGCACGGGCTAAGGCGCGCATGCGTAATACGGCGGCTTTACTTTGCTCCACCTCATCAGCAGTGAAGCCATTCGTCCGAGCCTCTTGAATGGTTTGTCGAATCACACGATCGAGTTCCAAGCGCTTGCTGGGCGAGTAGATCGCTTGCACGGTCCACTCTGCTGAGGGCTCGAATGAAGAGGCGTTAATATTGCTATTCACGCTATACGATAAGCCATTCTCAGAACGTACTTGCTTAAATAGGCGAGAAGTTTCTGAACCACCAAGAATCTGGTTAGCAATCAGTAGCGCAGGGAAGTGTGGGTCATTGTTCTGAACCTGTAATAGGTGGCGCGCAATAAAGACCGCATTCGCCTTATCAGGGGTCTCAATCACAAACTCTTTCGGTGCTAAGTCAAAATAGGGGTCAGCGATATATTCGTACTCGGGTGCCTTAGGCCAAGTACTAATCGTGTCTTCAAGCACTGTAAGTACCGCTTTAGGATCGAAGCTACCCACAATAGATACATCAATATTACCCGCTGCAAAATTCTCGTGATTAAATACGGTCAATTGTTCACGAGTAATAGCGGCTATCGCTTCAACTTGCTCCTCCACACTCATGACATAGCGCATATCACCTGGTTCAAAAGGGTTCAAATAACGGCCTAAGGCATGCATAGCTTTAGAACCTGGTTCTGAACTGTTTGCTTGCAATGCGCGGGTTACTTGGTTTTTGAAGGCATCTAATTCTTCTTGCGGGTATTGCGCATCACGAATAAGTTTTAAGCTTAAACCTAATAGTTCGGCTAAGTTATCGCGTGTGCTTGATAAAGAAACCACGAGTTGATTAGCACTAATATGGTAGTTTAAGGAACCATCGAGTTGATCAATACGGTCGTGAATTTCTTGTTGTGTCATGCCTGTAGCGCCGCTCATGATTTGGCTGGCAGCGAAGGCCGAGACGCTGGCTTGGTCTTTTAATTTATCAAGACTGGAAAACTTAATGCGGTAATTGGCGAAGACACGATTGCCACGACTTTCCTTGGGCAGGAGAGCGGTATTAATTACGCCATTGTCTAGCGTTATCGTTTCACGTAAAGTTTGTGCTTGGATATTGGCTGGTGAGCTATCGAAAGCTTCAATCGCTGCGTAGTTTTCATCACCCTTATAGTCTTGTAATATCGCTTGTAAGTCGGGACGTTCAATCGCAGGTGCGCGCTTGAGGTTCTCTGTTGGTATGTATTGACCATTGGTACGATTACTGGCAACAAAGAACGCCTCAGCCGTGTTTTGGATATCACTTAAAGTAGCGGCTTTCACGCGGTCACGCTCAAGAAAGAGGAGGCGCCAATCACCTGCAGCAATGGCCTCAGATAAGCCAATCGCCAACAACTCGGTACTCGCATACATCTTATCCCACTGACTTAACCAATAGGTACGTACGCGGTCTAATTCTTCTTGGGTGAAGGGCGCTTTATCAAGTTGCTCAATGATTTGATTAAGCGCTTGTTCAATCTCAGTGATTTTATCGGCGTCATTCAGTTGCGCACCGAAGAAGGCTAAGCTCACCGCATAATGTGGGCTGACTGTACTGAAGGTGCTACTGACTAATTTCTTATCGCGGACTAACTCACGATATAGATGACCCGATGGTCGCTCGCCAATCATCTGCGAGGCCAGATCCAACCAGACATAACGTTCATCAGCCGGCGAGGGGATGTGGTAGGCTGAAGCGATAAACGGCATACCACCACTGCGACGCAGGATAATATGACGCTCACCATCTTGTACGGGCTCTAAGGTGCTACGCTCAACTAATTGACGACTAGGTTTGGCTATAGGTGAAAAGAGACCATCAATTAAGCTCAATGTCTCTTCAAGGTCGAAGTCACCTGCAACCACGAGAGTCGCATTATCAGGCTGGTAATAGCGCTGGTAAAAGGCTTGTAGCTCTGCCGCCTTCATGGTCTTTAAATCATCGGGTGCGCCAATCGTTGCCGTGCCCGTATTATTCCAATGATAGGCTGCGCCTTGCATGCGTTGAATGAGGGTCTGGAAGGGATTATTTAAGTTACGCTCACGCTCATTTAAGACAATATCCACTTCTTTTTTTAGATCATCTTCACTGACCTTAATATTCTGCATAGCATCCGCTTGCCAGCGTAGGTACCATTCTAAAACCTCAGGGTCGCTTGAGAAAACAGCATAGTAATTCGTCCGGTCATTGTTCGTGCTGCCATTAGCGTTCAAGCCACGTTGTGAGAAGCTTTGTAAGGCATCAGGAAAGTTCTCTGTGCCACGAAACACCATATGTTCTAATAGATGCGCCATTCCTGTCTGACCGTAGTTCTCATGACGTGAACCGACATGGTAGGTCATATTGACCGTCGTGCTTGGCTTAGATTGATCAGGGATGAGTAAGAGCTGCATACCATTATCTAAGTGGTATTCAGAAATCCCCTCAATAGTTTGTTGGAAAGTTATCGCTTGGCTACTAGGCGTCATTATAAGAAACAGAAAAAAAGATTTAAAAAAAGTACTCTTAAGAGAAGAGAAAATCGTCATTGCTTTCACCATCTCGACCTTATATAGAGGATATGAGTTTAGGAAATTAGGACTAAGAAATACAGACTACTCATAAAGTTAAAAAACTTGCCATAATAAGTTCAGGCTTAAGGTTTTAGGCTGAAAATAGGGGCATAGAACTCGTGTGAAAATTAACACGCCATATTATTTTGACAAAAAGCGCATTCCTTGTTCAATACCTGAGACCGTAATCGGGTACATATGGTCTTGCATAATATTACGAATTAAACTAATCGATTGGCGGTATTGCCAGTAGTGTGAAGGTTCAGGATTCAACCATACGGTCTTAGGCCAGGTATCGATAATACGCTGTAACCAAGTCGCTCCGGCCTCTTTGTTAAAGTGTTCTACCGAGCCGCCTGGTGCCATAATTTCGTAGGGACTCATGGTCGCATCACCGACCATAATCACGCGCCAGTCTTCATTATATTTACGCAAGAGGTCCCACGTATCAATATATTGACGGCGTCGGTCATGCCCATAACGCCACACGCGCTCATACACACAATTATGAAAGTAATACACTTCTAAGTGATGGAATTCACTGCCTGCTGCCGAGAAGAGCTCTTCTACACGTTGGATATGGTCATCCATACTGCCACCAACATCCAGCAGCATTAAGACCTTTACACTATTGTGACGCTCGGGCACCATCTTCACATCCAGATAACCCGCATTACGAGCCGTGCTGCGAATGGTATCATCGAGATCTAACTCCTCGGCAGCCCCTTCACGGGCAAAGCGACGCAAGCGGCGTAGGGCAACTTTAAAATTACGCGTGCCGAGTTCTTGATTGGCATCGTATTCTTGAAAAAGGCGCTCTTCCCAAACTTTAACCGCCGTACGATTGCCAGCCGAAGGGCCGCCGACACGGATGCCTTCGGGATGATAACCACCATGGCCAAAAGGCGAGGAGCCCCCCGTACCAATCCACTTATTGCCTCCTGCATGGCGCTCTTTTTGCTCTTCCAGTCTTTGCTTAAAGAGCTCTAAGAGTTTTTCTAGGCCATGTTTTTCAATCGCCGCCTTTTCCTCAGGCGTCAGGCGCTTTTGGAATTCCTTAATCAGCCAGTCCATTGGGATTTCTTTGCTGGCGGGTAGCTTGGCTTCGATACCTTTGGCAAATGAGGCGAATGCTTGATCATATTTATCAAATAGGGTTTCATCCTTAATCAATGTCATGCGCGCCATACGATAGAAGTCGTCTAGGGTCGGTGGCATAATCGGATGACTTAATACCTCTAGCAAGGTTAAATATTCTTTAACCGAGACAGGGAGTTGGTATTTGCGTAAGTGATAAAAGAAATCAATAAACATAGTCGTGATTTTACTTAACGTTTAAAGTTCTTAGCCATAGCAGAGAGACGCTCTAATAAGCTAATGTCTTGCTCATTCTTTAAGAGTGCTCCCGCCATAATTGGAATGCCTGTGTCGGCATGGGCTTGTACGCGTGCAGGATCAATGTCCTCAGAGAGTAAGAGGGCCAGCCAATCTAAGAACTCTGAGGTTGAAGGCTTTTTCTTAATACCTGGCGTATCTCGCAGGATAAAGAAGTGGTCCATGGCGGCACGTAGTAAATCGCTTTTTACATTGGGGAAGTGTACGGCCACAATATCACGCAAGGTTTCACGATCAGGGAACTGAATATAGTGGAAGAAGCAGCGACGTAAGAACGCATCAGGTAAGTCTTTTTCATTATTCGAGGTGATAATGACGAGGGGACGATGCTTGGCTTTAATGGTTTGCTGTGTCTCATAGACATGGAATTCCATCTGATCAAGCTCGCGCAAGAGGTCATTTGGAAATTCAATATCGGCTTTATCAATTTCATCAATAAGAACCACACTTGGCTGCTCAGATTCGAAGGCCTGCCATAACACGCCCTTATTAATATAGTTACGGATGTCTTTGACGCGCTCATCACCGAGTTGCGAGTCGCGTAAGCGTGAGACCGCATCGTATTCATAGAGACCTTGGTGTGCTTTCGTGGTCGATTTAATATGCCATTGCAAGAGATTGCGTCCTAAGGCTTTGGCCACTTCTTCGGCCAACATGGTCTTACCTGTACCAGGTTCGCCCTTAATCAGAAGTGGACGCTGTAAAGTGAGGGCTGCATTAACGGCGAGTTTTAAGTCGTCGGTGGCAATATAGCGGTCGGTTCCCGTAAAGTGAGTGGCTGTCATGAATAGAGATCGCTTTTGAAAAATTAATAAAAATGATTATCACTTAATTAAGAGAGAATAGTCATAGTGTACGCAATTTGCACGAACCTAATGGCGCTTAACACGTTGCAGTAGCAATTCTTGATATTGCTCATTATCTAAGGGTTTACCAAGACGTTGTGATTCCCAGATCACCTGGCCTAAACACTCCATGATTTCGTGCACAGCATCATGTGGTGTACTTCGTGCACTGAGTTGCTCAAAGACCTGACGGATTCCAGGCGGACTATCAATCGAGATTTGCTCCTCAATCGCTAAATGCATCGATAGGTGTAAAAAGGGATTTACTTGTCCTTGTTGTACCTGATAATCTTGTTCGCGTGACTCTTGCGCACCCAACACTTGATGATACTCAGGATGCTCAAGTATCCACTTCAGGGCAAGTGATTCAATTGGGGTTAAGACACTCTTATCTTGGTGCTTTTTCCAGGTGTTCATAAAAAAGTCGCGCACTTGATCGCGAGTCGGATTAAACATTGGGTTCATATTTGTCATCAAGGTGAAATTCGTATAGACTACTTGCCTAACACAAGTAAAGAATATTTTTAAAAATGCCTAAGTAAATACAGTAATATTCAGTATTATAAGTTAAACTATAGGTCTTATATAAGACTTATTCTGGATTTAGAATAAGTTTGTTTTTAGAACTCATAAGAGTTACGGAGCCAACATGTCATATCAACATATTAAAGTACCAAGCGGTGGCGAGAAGATCACCGTCAATTCTGACCTTTCTTTGAATGTTCCTGACCAACCAATCATTCCTTTTATTGAAGGTGATGGTATCGGTGTTGACGTTTCACCAGTAATGATTAAAGTAGTTGACGCCGCTGTTGCGAAAGCTTACGGTGGCAAGCGTAAAATTCACTGGATGGAAGTATACGCTGGTGAGAAATCAACTCAAGTTTACGGTCCTGACGAGTGGTTACCTCGCGAGACACTTGATGCCGTACGTGATTACGTTGTATCGATCAAGGGTCCGCTAACCACACCAGTGGGCGGTGGTATCCGTTCATTGAACGTTGCATTGCGTCAAGAATTGGACTTATATGTTTGCTTACGTCCAGTACGTTACTTCAAGGGCGTTCCTTCACCAGTGCGTGAGCCAGAGAAGACTGACATGGTTATCTTCCGTGAGAACTCTGAAGACATCTACGCGGGTATCGAATTCGAAGAGGGTACTGAAGCGGTTAAGAAATTAATCAACTTCCTACAAAACGAAATGGGCGTTAAGAAAATCCGCTTCCCAGAATCTTCTGGTATCGGTGTTAAACCTGTTTCACGTGAAGGTACTCAACGCTTAGTGCGTAAAGCAATCCAATACGCGATTGATAACGACAAACCAAGCGTAACTATCGTTCACAAGGGCAACATTATGAAGTTCACCGAAGGTGGCTTCCGTGACTGGGCATACGAATTAGCACAGAAAGAGTTCGGCGCTGAGTTGATCGACGGTGGCCCATGGTGCAAATTCAAGAATCCTAAGACAGGTAAAGAAATCATTGTTAAGGATTCTATTGCTGACGCCTTCCTACAACAGATTTTATTGCGCCCAGCTGAGTACTCAGTTATCGCCACATTGAACTTGAACGGTGACTACATCTCTGACGCATTAGCGGCACAAGTGGGTGGTATTGGTATCGCTCCAGGCGCTAACTTATCTGACAAAGTAGCGATGTTCGAAGCAACTCACGGTACAGCACCTAAGTACGCAGGTAAAGACTACGTGAACCCAGGTTCAGTAATTCTTTCTGCCGAAATGATGTTACGTCATATGGGTTGGACTGAAGCAGCTGATCTCATCATCTCTTCAACAGAGAAAGCAATTTCTTCTAAGAAAGTAACTTATGACTTCGCCCGTCTAATGGAAGGCGCAACACAAGTTAGCTGCTCTGGCTTCGGTGATGTGATGATCGAAAATATGTAATTGATTGATCAGCTTGATTTTCAAGTCATCCTTGAAGATTGAGCTGAGCTTAATCGGTATATATTCAATAACGCCACGTAAAACTGTCATGGTTTTCGTGGCGTTAGTTTATTTATGGTGCTCAGTTTAAGGCTAAGCTAAGTAGCTACCACCCCACGCACAATCAAAATCGTCGCAACAGCAAATAAGCCAATACCGCTGACTACATTAAAATTCAACTTGTCCGAGAAGCTTTTCTTAAAAATATAGGTAAAGAAAATCGCGTAGCCAAGAATACAAATCACATCCAGAACCACGAAAATCACACCATACAAGAATGATTGGGTCGAGACATTATAAGAGGGGTCGATAAATCCTGGAAACAGCGCCATAAAAAATACAATCGCCTTAGGGTTGCTGACACAGGCGATAAATCCACTAGCAATAATTTTCAGATCACTGTTAGGTGAAAATTCTGCTGAGGTAATATCGTCCTTGGCTTTCATACTTTGGTAAGCCAAGTAGAGCAAATAGGCACCGCCCACAATCTGTAGCCATGAGAGCACAGAATCAGCGTAATGAATAATCAGTTGTAGGCCAAGAGTCGCAATCAAAATATGACAAATCGTGCCTAAGGCATCACCAATTGCGGTGAGTGTCGCAGCCTTCATACCAAAGCGCATCGCTTGACTGGATGCCAACACCACAGAAGGGCCTGGTGTGGCAACAACTAATAAGGTGGCGATAATAAAACCGAGTAGTAGTGTTTCGTTGAGCATTATTTATATAATTTATTTAAATTTAAATCGCCATGGAGGGCTTCAGTTTTTTATGAAGCCTCCTTGTTAAGAAGTTTCCTTGTTAAGAAATCTCATAGCCGCAATTCAATTACTTTGCGACTTGTGGACTATTCAATTTAGCTGAAATTCTTAAGGCGATAATATTTTAAGTACAACATAATATCATTAGTTTTTAATATTAACATTAGTTCTCAATAATATCTTCAGCCAAGAAACCACCACTCTGGTGTGCCCATAATTTCGCGTATAAGCCATTCTGCGCTAATAATTCGGTGTGCGATCCGGCTTCTACGATGCGGCCTTCATCCATCACAATCAGACGATCCATCGCGGCAATCGTCGATAAGCGGTGAGCAATCGCAATCACCGTTTTATCCGCCATTAATTGGTATAGGCTATCCTGAATCGCCGCTTCGACCTCGGAGTCCAAAGCGCTAGTGGCTTCGTCAAGTAGTAGGATAGGGGTATTTTTTAACATCACCCGAGCAATCGCAATCCGCTGACGCTGACCACCAGAAAGCTTAACCCCACGTTCGCCAACATGTGCATCGAAACCGCGACGTCCCTTGGAGTCAACTAAGTGCGCAATGAATTCATCGGCATGGGCATCGGCAACGGCCTGGCGCATCTCTTCTTCACTTGCATCAGGACGGCCGTAGAGAATATTGTCACGTACAGAACGGTGCAGCAATGAAGTGTCTTGCGTGACCATACCAATCGCCGCACGTAGGGAGTTCTGCGTGACCTGAGCGATGTTCTGACCATCAATCGTAATCTGTCCACCTTGCACATCGTAGAAGCGTAAGAGCAGGTTGACCGCACTCGACTTGCCTGCGCCAGAGCGACCTACCAAGCCGATCTTCTCACCTGGTTTGATATGCAGATTAAACTGCTTGAATAAGGCCTTATTGTTATAGGCGAAATCCACATCTTCAAAGCGAATCTCACCATGCTTGACAACTAAGTCAGTAGCATTTGGCGTATCCACTACGGTGTGTGGTTTGGTTAAGGTATTGATACCATCGCGTACTGTACCGATATTCTCAAAAAGCGTGGCTGACTGCCATAGCATCCATTGCGATAAGCCATTTAAGCGCAGCGCCATCGCAGTTGCAGCAGCCACAGCACCGACTGATGTTTGACCTTCTTGCCATAAGCAGATACCGAGAATCGCTGTACTACTAATTAGGAGTACATTCATACAGTGATTAATAATGTCTAATTTAGACACGAGACGCATCTGCGCGTGTACCGTGACTAGGAATTCTTCCATCGCTTCTTGGGCATAATTACTCTCGCGCTGCGCATGGGAGAACAACTTTACGGTCGCAATATTGGCATACGCGTCAGTGACACGCCCCGTCATTAAGGCTCGCGCATCGGCTTGGATTTGCGCTGTCTTGCCTAGTTTAGGGATAAAGTAACGCAGAACGAGCAGAAAGATGAACAGCCATAAGGCGAATGGTAAAACAAACCAGGCATCAAAGCCGACCAAAATAACTGCACTGGTGATGAAATAAATTAAGAGATACACCAACATATCAGCGCAGGTAAGTACAACCTCGCGTACCGCTAAGGCAGTTTGCATGACCTTGGTGGAGACTCTACCGGCAAATTCGTCCTGATAGAAAGAGAGACTTTGCGCTAACATCAAATTATGGAATCGCCAACGCAAACGCATCGGGAATACACCTTGCAAAGACTGAAAGCGCAAGGCCGATAACAGCATGACCCATAAGGGGCTGAGCACCAGAACGGCAGCCATAATGAGTAATGGAGTTTGCTTATTCGCCCAGAAAGTCGCCGCAGTTTCCTGATTCATCCAGTCGACTAGTTTACTCATCATCTGAAAGAGATAGGCCTCAAAGACTCCCAGCCCAGCAGTGAGAATCACCACTAATAATAAATAGCGGCGCAAACCGTAGAGGCAGGAGTGAATAAAGGCAAAAAAGCCTTGATCAGTCACAGCATCTACCGTCTTAGGGTATGGATTGATGCGACGTTCAAACCAAGAGAAAAATACATTCAGCATAGGATAGGTCTACCCAACTCATCAATCTTGAGTGTTAGTGAAATAAGGAAGGTGGAAAGAAAACATTGAAAGCGCATTAAATTGTATTGCTCCGCTCATACGAGCGAACAACACGCGCTATATTCGACTGTGATTGTGAGGTGTAATAAGTGCGGCACCAACAAGCATCAGCGCAATATTCCCTACGGATATCGTTGACTATAGATGAGCGTTATTATAACTGAATAGGAAGGACTTAGGCTTTACTTGTCTTAAGCGCGGTCTACGTTCAGATGCGACATAAGTCCTGGAGCGATCCAAGTCTTGATGCTGCTTTAGTTGCGATGCCCCCCAAGGCTTGGGCATCATAAACTCAATTACCTAAGGGGTCTTGGGGGCTAGTCAATCAAGTCTTAAAGCGAGAATTATCGCTTAGTCAATTATCGCTTAGGCTTTGCTCGCCTCAAGTGCTTGCGTAATATCCGCCAAGATATCATCAATATGCTCAATACCAATCGAGAGACGCACGAGATCAGTACTGACACCCGCTTTAGCCAATTCCTCTTCATTGAGTTGGCGGTGAGTTGTCGTGGCGGGGTGGCAAGCTAAGGATTTCGCATCACCAATATTCACCAGGCGGGTGATTAATTGCAGGGCGTCAATAAAGCGAGTACCGGCTTCTTTCCCACCTTTAATACCAAAAGAAAGAATACCTGAGCCAGAACCTTTAAGGTATTTCTGTGCTAAATGATGCTCTGGATTGCTTTCAAGGCCGGCATATTTCACCCAGCTCACAAGCTCATGGTTCTCTAAGTATTTAGCCACTTTCAGCGTGTTCTCGCAATGGCGTTCCATGCGCAGGGCAAGTGTCTCAATACCCATAAGAATTTGGAAGGTGCTCAGCGGGGCGAGGGCAGCTCCCATATTGCGTAGTGGACCCACGCGGCAACGACCAATGTAAGCGGCAGGGCCTAAGGCTTCGGTGTATACAACGCCGTGATACGCAGGATCAGGTTCATTCAGGATGGCGAAGCGTTCTTTATGCTCAGCCCAAGGGAATTTACCTGAGTCAACAATAATACCGGCTAAGGTTGTACCGTGACCACCTAAATATTTAGTCAGAGAATGCACCACAATATCTGCACCATATTCGAATGGTCGGCATAGGGCAGGTGAAGCCACGGTATTGTCCACAATCAGCGGCACACCATGGCGGTGCGCCATTGCCGCGAGGGCTTCTAAATCCACAATATTACCCGCTGGGTTGCCAATGGTTTCGCAGAATACGGCCTTGGTCTTATCGTCAATCAAGGCTTCAAGTGCGGCAATATCATTATGCGCAGCCATACGCACCTCGATCCCCATGCGTGGGAAGGTGTGAGCGAAGAGATTATACGTACCACCATATAAGGTACTGACCGAAACAATATTATCACCAGCTGCGGCAATGGTCTGAATAGCATAGGTAATAGCTGCCATACCCGAAGCCAGTGCTAAAGCACCAATACCACCTTCAAGCGCTGCAACACGCTCTTCCAACACCGCATTGGTTGGGTTAGTAATACGCGTGTAAATATTCCCTGCGACTTTTAAGTCAAATAAATCTGCTCCGTGCTGCGTATTATCGAAGGCATACGAGGTTGTTTGATAAATGGGTACCGCTACTGATTTGGTTGTCGGTTCCGGTGAATATCCCGCATGAATAGCAAGTGTCTCCAGTTTCATAAATTTTCCTATAGGTGTTGATTGACAAGATGTTTTATCAGAGCTCGCCGTAAAACTCCATCCTTGTGGAGGGGAGAACGTCAAAGCAAAAATTACTCGCTCATCAGATGGCTTAAGTCTTGTTTAAAGCCTCGTCTTGATAAGTATAAGTACAATAAGTGCTAGCTTAGCAGATTTTATATAAGCGAGAGTAATATTGATAAGGTGCTGGGATAGGGAGGAGCGAAGGGGAACCCACATGGTTCCCTGGTAGGGTTATAGATGAGTGAGACGATTGGCGTTATATGACACAGACGGTACGATATGGTTAAAGCCGTGAACATTCTACCTTTAAGAGGATTTTGCGCTTGCAAGTGGATGGCGGAAAATATATGTGCGATGCATACCCTGATGTACAATATCAACATCAATTTTCAAGAAGTTTATAGATATGTCACATTACACCATTGCCGCTCTTTATAAGTTTGTTGACTTACCTGATTACGAGGCCTTGCAGGCACCGATTCAGCAAGTCGCTGATGAGCATGGTATTAAGGGAATCTTATTACTGGCCCGTGAAGGTATTAACGGTACGATTGCGGGGACTCGCGAAGGTATTGATGCGATCTTAGGCTATTTGCGCTCAGATCCACGCCTAGCCGATCTGGTTCATAAAGAGTCCTGGTCTGAGGGTGAGCATGCGCCATTCCATCGTTTACGTGTGCGCTTGAAAAAAGAAATCGTGACCATGGGCCAGCCGAATGTGAACGCTTTAAATGCCGGTGTTTACGTTAAACCTGAGGATTGGAATGCCCTAATATCAGATCCCGATGTAGTCTTGATTGATACGCGTAACGACTATGAAGTAGGCATTGGTACGTTTAAGGGCGCCGTGAACCCTAAGACCGACACCTTTCGCGAATTTCCCCAATGGGTGCAAGATAATAGTGGGGAGGGTGGTCTTCTAGATAAAAACCAAAAGAAAAAAGTCGCCATGTTCTGTACTGGTGGGATTCGTTGTGAGAAATCGACTGCCTATATGAAGTCTCAAGGCTATGATGAGGTCTATCACCTTGAAGGCGGAATCTTAAAGTATTTAGAGACGGTTAAACAAGCCAATAGCCTCTGGGAAGGACAATGTTTTGTGTTCGATGATCGCGTCTCAGTCGGTCACGATTTGGTGCCAGGCGGCTATACCCAATGTCGCGCCTGTCGCATCCCCTTAAGCGAAGAGGATATGCAGTCGCCACATTATGTCCGTGGTGAGAGTTGCCCGCATTGCTGGGATAAAGTCACTGAAGAGCAGCGTGCGCGCTTTCGTGAACGTCAACGCCAAGTCGATTTAGCGGAAAAACGTCATGAGGACCATCTTGGTGCCAAAATGCAAGAGCATATTGCTAAGCGTCGCCAAGAGAAACTTGATGAGAAACAAAGGCTTAGAGATTTGAATGCAAGAAATGACTAAGACGGCACGCCTAGTTTGTGTAATTCATTCTTAACAATTGACCAACGTTGTTTAAGTGTTTTGTTTTTTTTGAGTGGGTCTGCCTGGAAAGCAGTCAAAAGGAAACGGTTGATCCCATTAAGTCTATCATAGTGACGCTCCATAATTTCCAAAACGTCATTACGCGTAAATACCACTGTTTCAGGGAAAGGGGCCTTCCCATTAATATTGTTAATAAAAATGGGGCCAATTTCGTTCGTCATCATGGCTTCTAGGCTTGAGATAGAGTAGTTGGTTTGTGATAAGTGGAATGCTATATTTTTATACTCAGACTCTGATAATTTATTATCAATGAATAAGGCCGCTAGCCATTCCCAAGCAGGGAGTTTAGCTTGTATTTCTACTGTACTTAGGCGTTGAATCATATTTACGAACATTTAAAATATGCCATCAAATGCAAAATCGGCACTAATTCCTACAATCAAGGCGCCAGCAAATATAGCAATTCCAGCGCATACAGGCATAGTGGCGGTACAAATACCAGCAGCGATCACATAATTACCAACGAAATAACCACCAGCTGCACTTGCAGCAGCCAAGGTTATATGTTTTGCAGCTTCACGCAGTTTATTCTCTGCTTGCACAATTTCATAGATTGCGATAGCAATGGAGATGATAAATAGTCCTTTTCCATATTTACCATAAATTTGGGCTTGTGTGTTAGCTACTGTATTGCTTTTTCCACTAGCTTCAATAATTGCAGTGTGAACTTCATCTATCTGTAGGTTATTTAGTGTGGTAAAAGATTGTTTAAAAAGTTGATCCGCTTTTTTATTTTGGATTTCTTCAAATGGTCGTCCAGTTTTTTTCATTTGTTCTGCGAAAAGCCGAAGTAGCGGACTTGTCTTAAGTCTTCCTACCTCAAGTAGCTGGTTTCTAAGGAAGTTGGCTTTTATTGCTCCTTGCTCTGGTGACAGAACTCCAAGGCGCACTGCATCTTTGAGTTCATTAGACATTTTTTTAATATTTTGTCCGTACATAAGACGAGTATTTGAGTCTTGAATTAACATCATAGAAAATGTAAATGCTTCGGTTTCCAGCATTGTTAAAGAGTGCTCAAAGAATTTTAGTTGAGCAGCGGTATCAACGTTTGCTTGTTTATCCATAGAAAGCTACAGAGATGTGGTGGTTAAAAAGTTTTAAGGCTTAGGGCTTATAGTCTATTAAACTCTAAATTATTAATATTACTAGGGCATGACAAACAAAGAAAATACATGCATTACCCGATCTCTTATAATATAATCTCAGCCTCAATTTCATGAAAAAGCGCACTTTCGTGAGCGTCAATGCCAAGTCGATTTAGCGGAAAAACGTCATGAGGACCATCTTGGTGCAAAAATGCAAGAGCATATTGCTAAGCGTCGCCAAGAGAAACTTGATGAAAAACAAAGGCTTAGAGAATTAAATACGCAAAATACGTGCAAACCCTAGGTGATTTTTTTACACATTTAATACATAATAGAAACATATAAGGCGAGGAGACATACTCGAGGAGACAGCTCTAATAGAATACGAATAGTAACTATCTGAGCAATATACTGAAGTGCTAAGCACTCGAATAATAAGTAAACAAAAACAGCGATTAACTAGAAACTAGCTAATCGCTGTTTTTTATTGCTGTTTTTTAATTGGGCGGTGATTTTCCAAGGACAGGCGTCGGCAGAATGCACGACAGGCGTCGGTAGAATGTACCTTAGCTAAGAGCCTTATTTACGCCCTTAGTCTACGACAAGTCTCGTCAATTCACCATCACTGTGTCTTAGCCAAGAGCTGCATTTGCTCCATTAGGCTACTGCTTACCCACCAATAAAGATAAAATCCCAGCAGCAATTAAGGGGCCCACAGGCACGCCACGAAATACCGATACCCCGATAATCGTACCCACTAACAGACCCGTAACAATGGTTGGTTGCGATGACATTAAGCCCACTCCACGACCACCCAGCCAAGCCACAATAACACCAACCACCACTGCAGCCATCAGTTTCCAGTCGAGGAATAAGGTCTTAATCTCAGGTAATTTGATCGTACCCGCAACGAGCGGACTTAAGACACCAATAGTCAGAATAATAATGCCTATCGTTAAGCCATATTTACTCACCCAAGGCAAGTAAGTCGATAGCGCTGTCTGCTGCATAATCAACAAAACACAAGCGGAAATCGTCACCGCACTATTGTGACTAATAAGACCCAAAGCAATTAGAACGAAGAGTAAACCTGCAACCGCATCAAAATGAAAATTAAGCATGGAAGGGCTTATCCTTATCAACTTTACATACAATCAGTAAGGCCCCATCGCCGCCCATACTTTCAGGAGCAGGGACGAAGGCGGCAATTTTCTCAATATCACGCAACCAAGCATTCAGATAAGACTTTAAGACGGCTTTACCATCTTTAGAGCCATGCCCCTTGCCGTGGATAATCAGAAAGCAACGCACATTAAACTCTAAGCAAGTGCCAATGAAACGGTCAAAGCGATCTGCCGCTTGTTCTAAGGTAGCACCATGCAAATCCAAAGTCGCCCCTACCGACCAATAACCTTGACGTAGTTTCTTAAGCATATCTTTGCCCATACCATGAGCCAAATATGAGTCGTTCTCAAGTTCAATCTTGCGTGGATTGAGTGGTTTGCTTTCTTTAGTTTGCGTACGCTTAGGCTGCATAAGCATAGGAGTGCCTTCAGCTTGTTCACGCTTAGCCTGATAAAACTCTGGATTCTTCAACACACCAGCACTATGATCTAAGCGCTTGCTGTCATCAAGAGGAGTAACCCCCTTCACCGATTGGCGAAATAGGCGCTTGTCTTCCTCGCTGAGGGCGCCTACTTGAGATGGAGGCGTCAAGAACTCTTTGATTTCTTCCTGACGCTTAACTTCACGTGTGTATTTCTTTCGTAATTGCTTAAGTTCTTGTAAATTTCCCTTAATTGCTCTCATTTTCTTCTAACCAACGCTGTGCATCAAGCGCAGCCATGCAACCCGTACCGGCGCTCGTAATCGCTTGACGGTAAATATTATCTTGTACATCACCCGCAGCAAAGACACCAGGCACTGAGGTCATGGTCGCTAGACCGTGACGACCTGATTGGGTCACAATGTAACCATTCTCCATATTAAGCTGCCCTTCGAAAATGCCTGTATTCGGTGAGTGACCAATCGCAATGAAAGCGCCAGTGACTGGCAAGGTATCAATTTCACCGCTGGCAATGTCTTTAATACGCGCAGCAGTCACACCACTATCGTCACCAACGACTTCTTCAAGCACACTATTTAAGCGCAAGCTAATATTGCCGTTCGCCACTTTATCCATCATTTTATCAATCAGGATAGGTTCGGCACGAAATTTATCACGGCGATGGATAACGGTGACATTGCGCACAATATTCGAGAGGTAGAGAGCCTCTTCAACCGCCGTATTACCACCACCGACGACAATCACGTCTTGGTTTCGATAAAAGAAACCGTCGCAGGTGGCGCACGCCGAGACACCCTTACCCATAAAGAGCTCTTCGCTCGGAATACCTAAGTATTTAGCTGAGGCACCCGTTGCAATAATTAAGCTATCGCAGGTATAAGAATTACCCATCTCTGAACTTAGCTGAAAAGGGCGCTGACTTAAGTCTACGCGATCAATCTGGTCAAATATCACGTCAGTATCAAAACGTTGTACATGATTTAAAAAGCGTTGCATTAACTCAGGACCTTGTACGCCTTCTGCGTCAGCGGGCCAGTTATCAATTTCGGTCGTGGTCATTAATTGACCACCTTGAGCCATACCTGTGATTAAGGTCGGTTGTAAGTTAGCACGAGCAGCATAGAGGGCAGCGGTATAGCCAGCAGGGCCAGAACCTAAGATGATGACTTTAGAATGTTTTACAGTACTCATGCGCTCAATCGCTCCTTTGAATGTTTAAGACTATTGTATTTAGTCTATAATACAGAAGACCTCCATTATAAATGAGTTTTATGGCACGAAGTACAAATACCTCTCCAAGTCGCGCAGGGCGCAATACTAAAAACCGCCAAGAAAGCGATCCAAGTAATAGTCGTTTAGTCTCCATGTTCAGCGAAGCCAAGTGGTTTATTTATGCCGTGGTTGCCATCGCATTAGCTGTTTTATTGGCGACTTGGCATGCGAGCGACCCAGGTTGGGTGAGCACCACATCCTCTGGCGGTACCATACAGAATCGCCTCGGCGTACTCGGTGCCTATGCGGCTGACGTCCTCCTGTATCTATTTGGCATGTCAGTATGGTGGTTGGTGATTTTATTGCTCCAACGGATGTGGGTTGGCTATCGTCGTATGATAAAGCGTATTGTCCTGGATCCCGATCTTGCCCTGCCACGCGTCCATTGGGAGCAGGGTTTAGGCTTTGTGATGGTGTTTTTAGGCTCCATGGGCATCGAATCAACGCAATTGCGCCATCTTGAAATTGGTTTGCCAGGCGGACCTGGTGGTGTACTAGGGCAACTTTTTTCAAATAATTTGAACACTTTAATAGGACCTGCTCCTGCTGCGCTCTTATTAATTGCTTTTGTCTTACTCGGTTTAAGCCTCTTTTTGAACTTCTCTTGGTTGGGACTCGCAGAGAAAATCGGTATGGCCATCCAGAAATGTATTCAGTTAATTTCTGGCCTGAAGGTTGAGCGCGAAGATCGCCGTATTGGGGAAAAAGCCGCTGAAGAGCGGGTTGAAGTAGTCGTTGCTCAGAAAGAACAATTACCCGTGCACGAAACCCCAATTCGTATTGAACCTGCGATTATGCAAGTCAAGCCATCACAGCGCGTGGAAAAAGAAAAGCAAATCACCTTATTTACCCCTGTCGCCAGTGGTGAGGCGGAATTGCCAACTTTAGATTTATTAGATCCACCGTCGAAGAATATTGAAACCGTGGCACCAGAGACGATTGAATATAATTCGCGTTTAATTGAAGTGAAGTTACGCGAGTTTGGTGTGCAGGTGACGGTTGTGGCCGCTCAAGCGGGCCCGGTCATTACGCGTTATGAAATTGAACCCGCTACAGGCGTTAAGGGTAGTCAGATTGTTAACCTCAGTAAGGACTTGGCGCGTGCCTTAAGTTTGGTACGTCTGCGTGTTGTAGAAACGATTCCAGGCAAGAACTTAATGGGCATCGAGTTACCTAACCCACGCCGTCAGATGGTAAACCTATGCGAGATTGTTGGTTCTGAAGCTTATCATAATAGTGCGTCACAAGTGACCATGGTTTTGGGTAAGGACATTGCTGGTAATCCAGTCGTAGCGGACCTCGCCAAGATGCCGCACCTATTGGTAGCGGGCACCACAGGCTCAGGTAAATCAGTCGGTATTAATGCCATGATTATGTCCTTGGTGTACAAGTCTGATGCAAGCCAAGTACGCCTTATCTTAATTGACCCCAAGATGCTAGAGATGAGCATATACGAAGGTATTCCTCATCTTCTTGCCCCCGTCGTGACCGATATGCGTCAAGCGGCGAATGCTTTGAATTGGTGTGTTGCCGAGATGGAGCGACGTTATAAGCTCTTAAGTAAGATGGGCGTTCGTAATATAGCAGGTTATAACACGAAGATTCGTGAAGCTGAGAAGAAGGGCGAGAAAATCCCGAATCCTTTTTCACTGACACCAGAGAGTCCTGAACCGCTTGAGACCTTACCAATGATTGTGGTGATCATTGACGAGTTAGCTGACCTGATGATGGTGGCTGGCAAGAAGATTGAAGAATTAATTGCGCGCTTAGCGCAGAAAGCGCGTGCTGCAGGAATTCACTTGATTCTTGCCACGCAACGCCCAAGCGTGGACGTGATTACGGGTTTAATTAAGGCCAATATTCCTACTCGTATTGCTTTCCAAGTCTCCTCGAAAATCGACTCTCGCACGATTCTGGATCAGATGGGTGCTGAATCCCTTTTAGGTCAAGGTGATATGCTTTATATGCCACCTGGCAGCGGCTTACCCCAACGCGTGCATGGCGCTTTTGTCAGTGATGACGAAGTGCATCGCGTTGTTGAGTTCCTGAAAGAACAAGGAGAGCCAGATTATATCGAAGGTATTCTCGAAGGAGGGGTGGCAGGCGCAGACTCCGTCGATGGCATAGGTGGTTTTGGTGGCGGTACGGCCGACCAAGAAAGCGACCCACTTTATGATCAAGCGGTGGAGATCGTCTTGCGCACCCGTAAAGCCTCTATCTCCTCTGTACAGCGCCACTTGCGGATTGGCTATAACCGTGCAGCTCGCCTATTAGAGCAGATGGAGGTAGCAGGATTGGTCTCACCGATGCAACCGAATAATAATCGTGAAGTACTTGCGCCCGCAGGGCCAAGTGCGGATGATTAATAAGCGTGGAAGATCGTTGACTAATCAAAGTGGCTGACACATAAGGTAGGATGAAGCTTGATTAAGACGTGTGGATGATTAGGCTCGGGTCATGGGTTCGCGCTCAATCTAAGTAAATTCTGCAATTCGCTTGCTAGTGTACTTTAGCAAGTTACCCAGTCAGTTTTAAGCGCTCTCCCAAAATTAAGCAGGTAGTGAAGATCCAGAAATAATCAAGCAGTGAATGTCTAGAAAAAACAGGTAGTGAATATCAATAAATAAGCAGGCAGCGAGTATTCAGAAATAAGCAGGAAATGAATATTTAGAAATAAGCAGGCAGTGAGTATCTATAAATTAAGCATGAATGAATGTATAGGCAAATTATAGGCAAATATTTCATCAATGACATTGTTTTTACGATTTATTAACACCTAAAACGGCAAAAATAGCTTACAAATAAGATTCGTCGCAATTGTTCTCTAAAGGATAGGCAAGCAATGAAAAAACAAGTAATCATCAGTTCTGTGTTGTCTACAGCATTAAGTGTAGTCTTAAGTAGCATGAGTCTAAGTGCGCATGCTCAAGGGTTTACGGTGAACAGCGATTTACTAGCTCCAGGAGCTGGTTTACAAACTGATTTAGGTGAGGTGAAATTTACTGAGATCCCTAAAGTAGTGAATACCACGAAGACTGATGCGCGCCAGCAGCTACGCGATTTCGTTAAGAATATTAAATCGGCTAGCGGCCAATTTGCCCAACAAACAGTTGGTGGTTCGAAAGCAAAACCTGCGCAATCTGGCACGTTTGCTTTTGAGCGCCCCGGTAAATTTTCCTGGAAAACGACCAAACCGTATGAGCAAAGCGTGATTTCTGATGGTAAAACCGTGTATCAGTACGATCCCGACTTAATGCAAGTCACTGAGCGCAGCACGAAAAATGCCGTAGGTGCCTCACCTGCCTCAATATTATTTGGTACAGGTAGCTTGGACGATAACTTTAACGTCAAAGTACTGCCTGAGAAAGATGGCATGGTTTGGTTGCGTGCGACCCCTAAAGTTGCCGATGCAGGTATGAGCCATATTGATATTGCTTTCGCCAATAACTTACCCGCAGAGTTACAGATTCTTGACTCTTTCGGTCAGACAACGAGCATTAAGTTGCGTAATTTTAAATCAAATGCGGCCATCTCAGCCTCAACTTTCCGCTTTACTGCCCCTAAGGGTGTGGATAGAGTGCGCTTGGATTAATCGTAGTCCTAATAGCAAGGCAGAGGTGCTTAGCTAACAGCGCACAAGAGTAAGGTTTCAAAGTGGCGCCTTATATTCAGGTGCTAATTTAGCGTCATACATTACGGTAGTGACTACATCAATAATGAGCCAAGGCAATCAAGACCTTTTTAGTGTTAATTTACTAGGCGCTCCCTTAGCGGAGCGCCTGCGTCCACATACTCTTGATGAGGTGGTGGGGCAGAGTCACCTGCTTGCTGAAGGTAAACCCTTGCAGGTTGCGTTCAAATCAGGTCGACCGCATTCGATGATTTTCTGGGGGCCACCTGGGGTGGGTAAGACCACTCTAGCACGCTTAATGGCCGAAGGGTTCGATGCACAGTTCATTGCTATCTCAGCTGTTCTGGGCGGGGTAAAAGATATCCGCGAGGCGGTCACGACGGCTCAACTTGCACAAGCACAAGGTCGTAAAACTATTCTTTTTGTTGATGAGGTCCACCGCTTTAATAAAGCCCAACAAGATGCATTCCTGCCCTATGTGGAGAGCGGACTATTTACCTTTATTGGTGCGACCACGGAGAATCCTTCTTTTGAGGTTAACTCTGCGCTCCTATCGCGGGCGCGAGTTTATGTCCTAGAATCCTTAAAGCCTGAAGAGCTAATGACACTGGTGGACCGTGCTCTCGACTTAGTCAATCAGACTCATAAAGAGCAGCCCTTCTCAATCAGCAATGAAGCACGAGAACAACTTGCAGAATGGGCTGATGGCGATGGACGTCGCTTAATCAATGCCGTAGAAATTGTCTTAGAATCAGCCTTGGTGGCGGGTGAGACAAGCATCAATACCGAATGGCTAGAGCGTTCGCTGTCACAGAATTTGCGACGCTTCGATAAGGGTGGTGATGCCTTTTACGATCAAATCAGTGCTTTGCATAAATCTGTGCGTGGTTCGAACCCTGATGCCGCCCTTTATTGGTTGACCCGCATGCTGGATGGTGGCGCCGATGCCAAGTACCTCTCGCGCCGTATCGTGCGTATGGCTTGGGAAGATATTGGTTTAGCGGATCCACGCGCCATGCAAATTGCCAATGATGCGGCGAGTACATACGAGCGACTTGGCAGCCCGGAAGGGGAGTTAGCCCTGGCGCAGGCAGTGATTTATTTAGCCGTTGCTGCCAAGAGTAACGCGGGCTATATGGCCTACAATCAAGCTAAGGCGTTCGTTAAGCAAGATAAATCAAGAACGGTGCCGATACATCTACGTAATGCACCGACTAAACTGATGAAAGAGCTTGGTCATGGACATGCCTATCGTTATGCCCATGATGAGCCTAACGCTTATGCCGCAGGGGAGAATTATTTCCCAGAAGGTATTCAAGAGCCCGGGTGGTATCAGCCTGTACCAAGAGGTTTAGAGCTGAAGATTGGTGAAAAATTAGCACAGCTTAAGCGCTGGGATAGCGCAGCGAAGAACTCATCGAAGTCTTAATGTTGAGAAGTGCTGATTTGTGAGCATGAGTATCAGAGCGAGATAGTGTAAAAGTATTCATATTTACAACACTTGACACTTAAATGCTTATTTAAATTGTAAAACAATATTTCTTATATCGAAATCTTATTCAATTTCTTTTTTTAAATCAATGACTTAAATTTATTTAAGATTAATTATTTAGAATCCAATATGAATTGTCACTCTTCTGTCATGCGCCATCGTTACACTCAGTTTTAGTTGAATTCTATGATTGAGTTTTTAAGCGTGGCAGAATCTCATATATCTACGCCATTATTCTTTGCGTTCTTATTGCACTCGTATTGCACTCCTTATCAAGCATAGAAGCCATTCATCTCATCTAACAAATATTTCAAGCGCATATGGCGACGAGTGTAAGCTTGCGGCGTATGAAGAGGGAGCTACCATGGATATTCTTAACGACGTATTTACCCGTCCAGTGATTGCGCATACGCATCTACCTGGCGTCCTGCACTTTTTAAGTATGAAGGGCAAGGAAGGGCTATCACAATTGTATTCCTTCGAAGTGGAATTAGTGGCCAAGACCTATATGTTGGATTGTCGTGATGCGCTCGGCAAGAGCATGACCTTACAGGTAGAAACTGAGGGTGGTATTCCTCGCTTTATGCACGGCGTGATTACCAAGTTTGAGTTAATTGGTCGTGAGATGGTGAACTCGCAATATTATATTTATAAGGCAACTCTCAGCCCTTTGTTATGGTATGCCACCTTGAATAAGGAATACCAAATCTTCCAGAATATGACCGTACCCGAGATTATCCAGAAAGTACTGGGTGAGTATGGCATGGAGATTGAGATGGATTTCCGTCATATGCGCTATCGCAACTGGGAATATTGCGTGCAATATGATGAGACGGACTTCGACTTCGTGAGTCGCTTAATGGAGCACGAGGGTATGTATTACTGGTTCAAGATGCTTAAGGGTAAACATACCCTTGTCATTACGGACCGTAACACGACACATAAAGACTATGCGGGTTACGAAGTCTTCACTTTCTTAGATAAGAATGAACATGTGCGTGGTGTGGAGGAATTTGTCTCTGAATGGCAAGTAGCCACTGAGATTGCCTCAGGTACCTACTCAACCGATGATTATGACTTTAGAAAATCACGTGCCTCAATTAATGCCTTTGATAGCTTAGGGACTGAAGCCACCGTGGGTAATAATGAAATCTACGAATGGATGGGCGGCTATGTTGAGCCTGAGGACGGTGAATATTACTCATTAGTACGTCACGAAGAGTTACGCGTTGAACGGGATATTATCAGTGGTGAAACCAATATCCGCGCTGTTAAGCCAGGCCGTACCTTCACCTTACGCAACCATCCACGCCATAAAGAAAATAAGAAATACCTATTAATTTCTGCCGAATACGATATGCAGGTGGCGGGCTATTCGACCGGTACGGATCGTGAAGATCACTTTGCCATTAAGTTTAAAGCTTTGCCGATTGAGACCCAGTTTCGCAAGAAGCGTGAAACCCCGAAACCGAAAACCTATGGCCCACAGACTGCGAAGGTGGTGGGTCCCGCAGGACAAGAAATCTGGACCGATAAGTTTGCACGTGTAAAAGTACAATTCCATTGGGACCGTTACGGCACCAATGATGAGAACAGCTCATGCTGGATTCGCGTATCGAGTCCTTGGGCGGGTACAGGTTTTGGTGGTCTACAGATTCCGCGTATTGAAGATGAAGTGGTGGTTGACTTTATTGGTGGTAACCCAGATCGCCCAATTATCATCGGTCGTGTCTACAATGATATGCATATGCCCATGGTTGATCTGCCTGCTAAGGCCCACACCAGCGGCTTTAGAAGTAAATCAATTTATGGTGATACGCATCAAGAGAATCATTTCTTGATGATTGATGAATTAGGTAAAGAGTTGGTTGACCTGCGCGCGCAATATGATATGTTGGTTGAAGTCATTAATAATCTGACGGTTAAAGTTGGTAATAATGTCTCGACGACAATTGGAGGAGATGAGACACGTGTGGTAGGCAGAACCCGTACCACTACAATTAAGGGACATGAGCTTGAGAAATTTAAGGATGGCGTCACCAGTTTAATTACTTCAGCTGGCCTGTACAATGAGATCGTGGGAGGCGTGGAGCGACATGTAAAAGATGGCAATATCTATACCTTAGAAGGTAATAATATTGAGACGATTAATAAGGGCTCGGAAACCTACAAAATTACGGATGGTGGTCGAACCGTAGAAATTAAAGGTACAGAGACTTACAAAATTACTTCAGGTGGAAGAGACACTAACATTAAGAGTGCAGTCAAAGACACATTCCAGGATACTTGGACACAGGATATTAAGGGGAAAGTCGACCAGACCTATAAGTCAGGCAAAGATGAAAAGGTAACATCGGGTGGTGTGACGGAAACATATACGGGCAATCATAAAAAAGATGTCGATGGTGAAGTCTTACATACTTCGACTGGTAAGTGGCATACGTCGACGAATGGCGATTCAACTTATATAAAAATGGAAGGTGCGAACATAGAAATTTTCTCTGACGCAAAAATTCATTTGAAATCAAATGATGTGAAAATTGAAGATAATACGCATTGGAGCAAGGGGTTTTATAAGTTGGATACTTATATATATGTAGGTATTGCTCGTGGAGTTGAGACGAAGGGTGTTGGCATCGAGAAAAAATTAGCGGGTTCGGTATCTACCTATTACGGCAAAAAACTAGATATTGGTTTTCATAAAACAGATGTTAAGATGATTGAAGTGAAAAACACGGGTAAACAGATCCAATGGGGTGGGATGAAGACTATAGGAAAAATTATGATTTTAGTTCTATAAGAAACATTTCCTTATTAGAAACACAGGTAATAGCGAATTCGCTCGTAACATTCAAGCGGAGTGTATAAGCCAAGAACGAGAAGAACAATACCAGCAATGCAGGCAAACTTGACCGAAGCCAAGGTGCGCAGGTACATGGATCCATTCAATCAAGAACTTCGGTTTTTATAAAACTATTACTAAGCTTCTTAAGGCTATCGTTTAATTCTTAAGATTGTCGTTTAAATAAAATATCTAATTTGATTTTATATGTTTTTAAGAATAAATTTTTTTTATATTGATTCGAGGTTTTTTAGCATCACGGTGCTGCTAGGTTTTAGTTTTCTTTTGCTCTATATGGGGCTGGTAATATACTTTGGCTCTTGGTATCCGTCTGCATTTGATGCATTCACCTCAATCTTGTTAATATTTGTTAACGTTTTTATTATTTGCCCAACATTCATCCTGTGTTATTTGTTTTTTGCCGATAAGAAAAGAATAAAATTAATTCTACAACATGGTGTTAAAGTGCCAGCTAAAGCAATCTCTTGCGAGTTCACGGCTTTCTTGTCCGATGGAGGAGAGCGATATGTATGTCTTTTTCTCTTTAAAAATCAAGAAGGTAAGTTTATTAAGCAAAGCTGGGTGCGTGACATCCTACCCACAATGATGGAGCAAAAAAGTCGAAATAGACAACACGCGAGTAGTTCTTGTACCTATCCACAGAACTTGTTTTTACGATACCCAGAAATTGATGAAGAATTTGAGCTTCTCTATATCCCGAATCATGAGAAGCATTTCCTTATTTTAAATACAGGCAATAGCGAGTTTGCGAGCAATATTCAAGCTGAGCGCTTAAACCAAGAACGAGAAGACCAATACAAGCAATTGCAGACAAACTTGACCGAAGCCAAGGTGCGCATGGATCTGGATCCATTCAACCAAGAGTATCAAGATAAATATCATCAAGCAGAGCGAGATTTAGCGCGGTTTGATCGCGTCAAATAAGCCATAATCCAATACCTTACCTTATTACTCGGTCTTTGGATAATAAAGTCTCCTTATTGATTTTTGTCATAAAGAAAGACCCTATTAACATGTAGACTTTAAGTTGTATATTACTTTTAGAAATATATTAATTCATAAATGTAATGTGTTTACTATACATGACGAGATGGGGTGTATGAATGAATAAGTGTAGACAACAAGAACATTTGCAGCCAGGCAAGCGAGGCTTCTTAAAGCAGATGCTTGGGCTAAGTGCCGCGGCAACAGTCATACCGATCGTGCCTGTGCAAGCTGCAATTAATCAACAGCCACCAAGGCGCCCTGGTATGGAGGGTAAGCGCTTTGGCATGTTTATTGATTTGCGCAAATGCATTGGCTGCCAGGCCTGTACGGTTGGCTGTTCAATGGAAAACCAGCCGCCAATCGGCCAATTCCGTACCACCGTGTTGCAATACGAAGTTGAAAAATATGATGACGGCTTGCCGGCCATGTTCAACTTGCCACGTTTATGTAATCACTGCGACAACCCTCCGTGCGTACCCGTCTGTCCTGTACAAGCCACGTTCCAACGCGAGGATGGTGTAGTTTTGGTGGATGGTGAACGCTGTGTGGGCTGTGGCTACTGTGTGCAAGCCTGTCCTTACGATGCGCGCTTTATCAATAAACAAACCCAGACAGCAGATAAATGCACCTTCTGTGAGCACCGTCTAGAAGTTGGCTTGTTGCCCGCTTGCGTTGAGACTTGTGTCGGTGGGGCGCGTTTGATCGGTGATTTGAATGAACCGACTAGCCTAATCAATCAACGACTCGAAGAAAATCGCGGTGAAGTGAAAGTCTTGAAACCGGATATGGGTACGACACCCCGCGTCTTCTATGTTGGCTTGCCTGATGAGTTTATTGACGGTATTGATGGTCAAGCTAGTGTGCGTCTCGTGGCTGAGGTGTAGGAGGAATCATGCAAATTATTGAAATTTTAACGCCATCCTATGATGCCGCATGGTTACCATGGGCCGTACAGTATTTCTTCTTAATTGGTATGGCCGCAACCATAGCCATCACGGCAGGTGTGTTGGCTTTCTCTTCTGATGGCTCAGCCGCTCGTCGTCTCTTGCCATCCGCAGTGACTGTACTCTTAGTAAGCGGCATTGCGGCACCGATTGCTTTACTAGCGGACTTACATCAACCAGGTCGATTCTGGCATTTCTATGCACACTTTACCCCTTGGTCTTGGATGTCCATTGGTGCGGTTCTGATCCCCATCTTTATCACCTTAGCCCTCTTATTTAGCTTGTTTTGGTGGATGCGCAAAGACGGTGCTATGCGTTTACTTGGCATCTTGTTAATTCTGTCAGGCCTATCCATCTTGCTGTATACCGGCTCTGAAGTGATGGTGATTCGTGCCCGTCCTTTATGGAATACCGTGTTCTTACCAATTAATTTTGCCTTAACAGGGTGGTTGGCGGCCTTAGGAGCCATGCTCTTTGTGGCGCGTTGGTTACCTGGTGGTTTAGCGCAGTATCCAACTGCTTTATGGCGTCGCCTATCCCTATTCGCAGTCTTGCTCTTAGCTATCTGTGCGATTGCTTGGGTAGTCGTGGGCACGATGGGTAAAGATCCTTCGTATCCTGCGGCAGTAGAAATCTTTACAAGCTATCCCGCATGGCGTCTAAGTCTGTATGGCTCTTTAGCTTTGGGTGCTTTTATTGTGATTTGCCTCAACGTAGGTGCGCAACGATATCGTCATGGCTTTTATTCTTTGTTATGTAGTGTGGTGATGATGGTAGCTGCTTGGGTGTTCCGTTGGATTGTCTTAATGAGCATCCAAAGTGTACCGAAGTATGGGGCAGGTTTATATCTACATGAGATGCCTCTTGGCTCTGATGGCTTACTGGGCATGATTAGTGTCTTTGGGCTCTGTATTGCCTTATTAGCTATCGTTACCTGGTTCTTCGGCCGTTACCCCTCAAGTGCTGATTTTCAGCCTAAAGCTTATGCGGCAAATGCCACTCTATAGAATGAATGTGTAGGAAGTATTATGAAAGATAAACCTGATAATAGTCGTCGTAAATTACTTAAACATGGTACGGTTGCCGCGGGTGGTATTGCGGCTTTTGCCGCAGGCTATAGTGACACTCTAGGCAAAGCAGTTAAGGGTCTGACCACGGGCTCTGCCGGCGAAGTGCCGAAACACGCGGTGCGTGGTAATTCCTTAACGCCAGAATTTATGATTGATCCTGTTACTAAGGAACTCAAGCAACAAGCAGGGCAAGTCGTGAGTCCTTCATCCTGTCTGGGTTGCTGGACCCAATGTGGTATTCGCGTGCGGGTTGACCAAGCGAGTAATACAATTTTGCGTATCTCAGGTAATCCCTATCACCCCTTAGCGACCACGGCTGCTTCGCCGATGGATGTGCCAGTACGTCAAGTGTATAGTACGCTAGGTCTAGAGGGAGGTTATGATGGTCGCGCCACGTCTTGTGCACGAGGCACCTCAATGCAATTGCAAGCACAGAACCCTTATCGTGTCTTAGGTCCACTCAAGCGTGTGGGTAAGCGAGGTGAAGGCAAGTGGCAGCGAATTAGTTTTGAACAACTGGTAGAAGAAATCTGTGAGGGAGGTGACTTATTCGGCGAAGGACATGTCGATGGTTTACGCGCTATTTATGATCGTGAAACCTTAATCGATGCGCAAAACCCAGAATATGGTCCACTCTCGAATCAACTCTTATTCACTGAGTCGGCGAATGAAGGTCGGACTGGCTTAATTCGTCGCTTTGTGCAGCAATCCTTCGGTAGTGTGAATTGGGGTAATCATGGTGCATACTGTGGTCAGTCGTTCCGTGTGGGTGCGGGTATGGCCCTCGGTGATGTACGTGCTATGCCACATGGTAAACCTGACTGGACCAATGCTTTATTTGGCCTGTTTATTGGGGCGGCGCCTGCGCAATCGGGCAACCCATTCCAACGCCAAGGACGTGAATTATCTGAGGCTCGTTCACGTAAAGAAAACCCATTTCGTTATGTGGTGGTGTCCCCGATTCTTCCAACCTCATCGAGCTTGGCGTCGGGCTCAGGTAACCGTTGGATGGCGGTGAAACCAGCCACTGACTTGGCTCTGGTCATGGGTTTAATCCGCTGGATTATTGAGAACCAAACTTATGACCGAAAGTTCCTCGCGCAACCTGGCCCAGCGGCCATGCAAGCAGCAGGTGAAGCGGCATACTCGAATGCCACCCACTTATTGATTAATGATCCCGAGCATCCACGTTATGGTACATTCTTGCGGGGAGCGGATATGACGTGGCCAATGCCTGAAGCGCCTGAAGTGGCAGAAGGCGAAGCGCCTAAAGCGGATGCAAAGAAACCTGAAGATGTGTATGTGGTGCAATTAGCCGATGGTAGCTTTGCACCACATACCGTGGTGTCTGAGGCACAGCTATTCGTGGACGGTGAAATTCAAGTCCCTGGCTTAGGTGAGGCACCGATTAAAGTCTGTACCTCATTGAGTAAGTTGCGCCTTGAAGCCGAGAAGAAGTCCTATGAAGAATATAGTGAAATCTGTGGTATTTCAGTCGCGGATATGCAAGGACTCGCGCAAGAGTTCAGCAGTTTTGGTAAGCGCGCTGTTGCCGATGCGCACGGCGGCACCATGAACGGCTCGGGCTTTTACACAGCGTACGCTATTTCAATGTTAAATAATTTAGTGGGTAACCTTAATGTGAAGGGTGGACTGGTTCTGGATGCGGGTCCATTCGGTCCTTTCGGCCCTGGCCCTCGTTACGACTTCCGCTTTAAGGGGCAAAAGCCACCGCAAGGTATCGCTTTATCGCGTAGTGGTAAGCCGTATGAGTCTAGTAGCGAATTTAAGCGCAAGAAAGAAGCGGGTGAGAACCCATACCCCGCCAGAGCGCCTTGGTACCCACTGGCCACGGGGGCTATTACCTCGGAAATGCTAGCCTCAGGGATTGCGGGTTATCCGTATAAGGTTAAAGTATGGTTGAATCATATGAGCAACTTTATGTATGCGATTAATGGTTTTCGTAATACCTTACAAGAGGATGTTAAGGATCCAAAAAAACTGCCCTTAATTGTGGCGATTAACCCATTTATTAATGAGACCGCTGCACTTGCCGATTATATCGTCCCTGATACGGTGACCTATGAGAGCTGGGGGGTATCCGCTCCTTGGGCGGACGTGATTGCGAAATCATCCACCATTCGTTGGCCGGTTCTGGAGCCCCGTGTTGAGAAGAATGCGGAAGGTGAGGTGATTAACTTAGAAACCTTCTTAATCGCTGTGGCTAAGCGACTTGAGATGCCAGGATTTGGTGAGAATGCGATTGGTATTGCCAAGACTGAAGAGCGCCTACCACTGAATACTGCAGCAGACTTCTATCTGCGGGGTATGGCGAATATTGCTTTTGCCCAGGGACGTCCAGTGGGCGATGCTTCCGATGATGATTTAGTCTTAACTGGGGTGAACAAGTATACAGAGCTGATTCAAGACAAGGTGAATGCCCAAGAGTGGCGTAAAGTGGCTATGGTGATGAGTCGCGGTGGTCGTTTTGATGAGGTGAAAGATGCCTGGAACGAGGCAACGGGTCAACTGAAGAACGCACATAAGAACGTATTATCCATATGGGATGAGGGCTTGGCCAAGACCCGTCACTCGATGACGGGTGAGCGCTTTAGTGGTTGCCCAAGCTGGTATCCAACGCGTTTGGCCGATGGTTCAGATATGCGCGAAGTCTTTAAGGCTGAGGAGTACCCATTTCTTATGACATCGTACAAATCTAACTTGATGAGTTCGATGTCAATTGGTGTGGATCGCTTGCGTCAAGTTCACCCTCATAACCCGATTTCCGTTAACCGTAAAGATGCCGCTAAATTGGATATAAGCAATGGCGAGAGAGTACGTATTGTTTCACCAGGCGGCTCAATTGAAGGTGTGGCTATGATTCGTGACGGCGTGATGCAAGGTGCGGTGGCGATTGAACATGGCTATGGACACCGTGAGTTGGGATCGCGTGAGCACTTTATTGATGGTCAAGGAATGGGAAGCAATCCAGCTTTCGGCGCCGGCGTTAACTTGAACGAACTTGGCTTTCAAGACATAACGCGAGGTGAGCATAAGAATGTCTGGGTGGATTGGGGCTCAGGTGGTGTGGTGCGTCAAGGTTTGCCGATTCGATTGGAGAAGATCTCGGCTTATGGTTCACTATGATCTTAACGATATTGGCTTGAAAATGGATTAGTGCTTACTCTAGGCTTGGGACTAACTGTAGGAGAAGTTCTCAGCCAAGGATGGGTTTCAAGTCGATGAGAGATTCCAAGTCAAGAGGAGGCTAATTCTGAAGCTCAAGCACTAGCGTCTGTGTCAGACTGGGTGTGTTAATCAACATCCCCAGTCTTTTTTTTATGACAAAAAAAAGTCAGCCCTAACTTCCTCTGAAACACAGTCCGACATCAGTTTATAATAGAGAATTATTCGTGTATTTTTCACCGAGAAGAGAATTATGTTAGATCCAGCCTTATTGCGCAAAGATGTAGATTTTGTTGTGGCCCAACTTAAGCGTCGTGGCCTAGACTTTGATGTGGCGCGTTTCAACCAACTTGAAGCCGCACGTAAAGAAGTTCAAATTGAAACTGAGACACTACAAGCAAGTCGTAATGCCTTAGCCAAGGAAATCGGCAAATTAAAATCACAAGGCCAAGATGCCAGCGCCATTATGCAAGAAGCCGGTCAAATTCCTGAGAAACTTAAGCTATTGGAAGAGAAGCTGGCGCAAATCAAGCAAGAGCTTGACGGCTGGTTAATGACCATTCCTAACCTGCCCCATGAGTCGGTGCCTTTTGGTAAAGATAGCGACGATAATGTTGAGCAACGTCGTTGGTTACCTGGTGTTGGTTATACCCAAGATCAGCTGCCTGCACCACTTGATTTCCCTGTGCAAGATCATGTGAGCCTAGGTGAGAAATTAGGTCTAGAGTTTGATACGGCAGCGAAACTATCGGGTTCACGCTTCTCCTTTATGCGTGGCTCCTTGGCGCGTTTGCATCGAGCCCTAGCACAATTTATGTTAGATACACATACCGCTGAACATGGTTATACCGAGTGCTATACCCCCTACATTGTGACCGCTGACACCTTATTTGGTACAGGTCAGTTACCGAAATTTAAAGAGGATATGTTCTGGGTCACTAAGGGCGGTGAGTCTGAGGACGAGCATGGTAATCCAGTACCCCGTGAAGAGATGTTCCTCATCTCAACTTCAGAGATTACCTTGACAAGTACGGTGAAGGACTCAATCGTGCCTGCACAAGACTTGCCATTGCGTCTCACCGCACAAACCCCATGTTTCCGTTCGGAAGCGGGTAGTGGTGGTCGTGATGTACGTGGCATGATTCGCCAGCATCAATTTGAAAAAGTCGAAATGGTACAAGTGGTCAAACCAGAAACCTCATACGATACCCTAGAGCAGATGACTGGCCATGCCGAGAAGATTCTGCAGTTATTACAAGTACCATACCGCGTGATCTTATTGTGTACGGGTGATATGGGCTTTGGTTCAACCAAGACCTATGACCTTGAAGTATGGGTGCCTTCTCAGAATACTTGGCGTGAAATTTCTTCCGTGTCTAACTGCGAAGGCTTCCAAGCCCGTCGTATGGGTGCGCGCTATAAGAACGAGCAGGGCAAGAATGAATATCTGCATACACTGAATGGTTCAGGTGTCGCCGTAGGCCGTGCTTTAGTTGGCGTGATGGAGAACTATCAACAAGCCGATGGCAGCATTATTGTGCCTGAAGTATTGCGTCCTTATATGGGCGGGATTGAGGTGTTGAAACCGCTTTAAATCAGGGCTTGAATATGCTAAAGCAAGCCCTCTCTGCATGGATCAGTCAAGAGGAAGAACGCGACCGCTTGACTCAAGAGGCATTGGCAGATGTTGAAGCAGGTGAGTTGATTGATCATCATGCGATGCAAGTATGGGCTGATAGTCTTGATACCGATAGTCCATTACCAGTGCCGTACCCATGAAACTACAATGTTTCATCGAGGCTTTAAGATTGTTAGTTCTTAAATTGGACATGGGTTTACTATTTCGCTTGCTCTAGTTAGTAAAAGAGGTCGCTTAGAGATAGGCGGCCTTTTTTATTGAGCCACGAATAAATTCTTTGATAAGCAGAATAGGTAAGGCTAATAGAAAGCAAATCAAGTAACACTAGCCGCTCACACCACTCATTCTCCTATCAATTCCCTCTATTTCTCATAAAACCACACCACTAAAACTTGCTGTATTCACATCTCAAGACTAAGTTATATCAACATTTTCAAGGCTAATAGCTGCTGCCGTTGATACTGTAAACAATTAAAAACTTATCATCTGTCATGAAGTTGAAATGAATGCAAGATATGATGTAAACGTTTACATCAACATATACCAATCAGGAAACCTATGAGTATTGAGAAAATCGCCCGCTTAGCTCAGGTATCCACCGCGACAGTTTCACGTGTCTTCAATTCGCCCGATAAGGTGTCCGAGGCGACGCGTGAACGTGTTTTACAAGTAGCGAAAGAGATTTCTCATATCCCGAATGCAAGTGCGCGTGCCTTGCGCACGAATAAGAGTAAGGTCATTGGTGTGATGGTGCCAACCACCTTAAATCCTGTCTATGCCGAGTACTGTGAAGGTATTGCTCAGTCAGCTTTTGAGGCGGGCTACTCAACCATGATTCTGAATTCTGCCTACCATATTGAACAGGAAAAAGTGGTTCTGCAAAAACTCTTAGAGGCGAATGTCGATGGTTTAATCTTAACCGTCTCGAATACGCAGAATCCAGAGACGCAGGAGTTTTTACAGCAACTATCACTCCCATTCGTGTTGGGCTTTAACTATGATCCGAATTATCCCTGTGTCTCTGTTGATAGTCGACAAGCATTAAATCAATTAGTGGCCTGCTTAGTGAGTGCCGGTCATGAGCATATCACCATGGTATGCGGTGAGTTGGCTGTGTCGGATAGGGCACAGCAACGTTATCAAGGCTATTTGGACGCCATTGCGCATAGCCAGAAGAACATTCAAGCACGTCTTTTAGAGCTGCCTTTTATCGAGTCAGCGAATGAACAAATTCAAGAATATCTGAGAGCGCATCCTGAAACAACAGCGCTCGTCTGCTCCAACGATTTATTGGCTATTCGTAGCTTACGAGCTGTCCAATCCATGGGCCTTAAAGTGCCACACGATATATCAATTATCGGCTTTGACGGGATTAGCATAGGCCGTGACCTATACCCCAGCCTTAGCTCAATTCAAACCCCGAATACCTTAATGGGTCAGACCTGTTTTTCTTTACTGCATCACGCGATGAGTCATGCCGTTCCCCTCACTGCGCTTGATACATCCTTATTGCCGTATTCATTCCAACAAGGCGAATGCTGCAATGTTGTTTTACCTCGATAATTAACAAGGAGTTAACCGTGAATTTTTCACTACGTTCAATCGTTAAAACTGGTTTAACCGCTGCTGCACTGACCTTGTCGGGTACAGCCATGGCACAAACCGTTATCTGTTATAACTGTCCTGTAGAGTGGGCTGACTGGGGATCGCAAATTCAAGCGATTAAAGCAGAAACAGGTATTACTGTACCACCTGATAATAAGAACTCAGGCCAATCCATTGCACAGCTAGTTGCTGAGCGCAATAGCCCTGTGGCTGACGTGGTGTACTTAGGCATTACTTCAGGTATTCAAGGTGCGTCAGAAGGTTTAGTCGATTCATTTAAACCTGAATTATGGAATGAAATTCCTGAAGGTCTTAAAGATGAAGATGGTAAATGGTTTGCCATTCACTCTGGTACTTTAGGCTTTATGGTGAACGTCGATGCCTTAGGTGGCAAGCCAATTCCAAAGTCTTGGACTGATTTATTAAAGCCTGACTACAAGGGCATGGTCGCTTACTTAGATCCATCATCAGCGTTCGTGGGTTATGCCGGTAGTATGGCCGCTAACTTAGCTTTAGGTGGTGATTTTGAGAATTTTGAGCCAGGTTTAAACTTCTTAAAAGACTTGCAAAAGAACGATCCGATCGTACCAAAACAAACCTCATATGCACGTCTATTATCAGGTGAAATTGGTATCTTAATTGATTATGACTTTAATGCTTACCGTGCCAAGTATAAAGACCAAGCGAACGTAGAATTTGTAATTCCACAAGAAGGCACAGTGATTGTTCCTTACGTAATGTCTTTAGTGAAGAATGCACCGCATGCTGAAGATGCGAAGAAAGTTTTAAACTTTGTCTTATCGGATAAGGGTCAAGAGATTTGGGCTAATGCTTTCTTACGTCCTGTACGTAGTTCAACTATTCCAGCCGATGTAGCAGCGCGCTTCTTGCCTGAGTCTGAGTACCAACGTGCTAAGGCGGTTGACTATGCCAAGATGGCGGTTAATCAAAAAGCCTTCGCTGAGCGCTACCTAAAAGAAGTGAAGTAATTAAGCGGTATTTTATTTCACCCGACGAGTGTGTCGCAGGCTGACATGCTCGTCTTATTTAGGATTGCATAATGAGCGTTCAGATAACTTCTCAGCGGCGCATCAAATTGCTTTGCATGTTGCCTGCCTTTATTGTTTTTTGTACGTTTTGGTTAATCCCCATGGGTTGGTTAGTGCTCCTACCAGCGCAAGAGGGATGGCAAACGTATTTTGCAGTACTCACTAATTCACGTTATTTAATGGTCTTAGTGTATACCTTCTTACTCTCGGTCGCCGTGACTATCTTGACCTTGGCCATGAGTGTGGGTATCGGTATCTTTTTCGCGCGTAATGAGTTTTTCGGTAAGCGCTTAATGCTGTCTTTATTGACCTTACCGCTCTCATTCCCAGGTGTAATTATCGGTTTCTTCTTTATTCTGATCGGTGGTCGTCAAGGTGTCTTTGCAGATTTAACCTCCATGCTCGGCATGGGTCGCGTGACCTTTGCTTACGGCATCACAGGCTTGTTTTTAGCCTATTTGTATTTCTCCTTACCACGTTCGATTGCCACCTTAGAAGCCGCCGCGCAATCAATTGATATGGCCTTGGAAGAAGCGGTTCGCTCCTTAGCAGGATCGCGTTGGTTAATTGTGAAAGACGTCTGGATCCCAGAACTTCTACCCTCGATTATTTCAACGGCTGCGATTGTATTCTCCACCTCTATGGGGGCCTTTGGTACGGCTTTCACCCTGGCTAGTCGTTTCGAGGTCTTGCCGATCACGATTTATAACGAGTTCACCAATTATGCGAACTTCGCTTTAGCGGCCTCCTTATCGATTGCCTTGGGTATTGTGACCTGGTTAGCCTTATTCCTTACGCGTCGTTATGACACCACAGGAGTACGAGTATGAGTTACGGATTTAAGAAAAAAATTCCTTCGCCTTGGCTATTTATCTTAACCATTGTGACCTTGCTCTTTATCTGTATCCCCATGGTGGTATCGGTGATGGCGGGTTTTGTGCAGAACTACTCAGTGGGACTTAAGAGCGGCTTAACCTATCGTTGGTTTGAACAAGTTTGGGCCGTCTATAGCGGTACCATTGGCTGGTCTATTCTTCTCGCTTTAGCCTGTGTGGTGGTGACGGTGTTAATCGGTGTGCCATGTGCCTATGCCTTCGCACGTTCGAATAACCGTTGGCTGAAAGTGCTGGATGAGTTTATTGCCTTACCGATTGCGATTCCTGGTTTAGCCTCAGCGCTCGCACTTATCTTAGCTTACGGGCATATTCAATGGTTCCGTCAAAGCTACTGGTTTATTTTAATTGGCCACGTGGTCTTCACCCTACCGTTTATGATTAAAACAGTGACGGCCGCCTTTAAGAAGCATGAGCTCTTTGCCTTAGAAGAAGCCGCGCGTTCACTGGGAGCGAATTTTACGACACGTTTCCTCGGTGTTTTAGTGCCCGCCATCTTGCCTTCAATCATTGCCGCTTGCTTAATGGTCTTCACCTTGTCGATTGGTGAATTTAACTTGACCTGGATGTTGCATACACCCATGACACGCACCTTACCCGTAGGTTTAGCCGACAGTTATGCATCAATGCGGATTGAGGTGGGCTCGGCTTATACCTTTATTTTCTTCCTTGTAATTTTGCCGTTCTTGTATGGATTACAGACGGTAGCAACTTATTTCCAGAGACGTTATGGCACATTTTGATAAAGTTCGAATTCAAATTAAAGCGTGTAGTAAAACCTATCCGAATGGCACCAAGGGGCTACAAACCACGACGATTAATGTTGAGCCAGGTGAGATTTTGGCTTTATTAGGTCCTTCAGGCTGTGGTAAGACAACCTTGCTACGCATGGTGGCAGGCTTAGAAGATGCGGACGAAGGTGGCGAAATCTGGTTTGGTGATCAGAACGTTACCCGCTTGCCGATTGAGCAACGCAACGTAGGTATGGTTTTTCAACACTATGCTTTATTCCCACAAATGACGGTTGAAGCGAATATCGCGTATGGCTTAAAAATTCGTAAAATGCCGCAGGCTGAAATGAAGGTTCAGGTAGCTGATCTTGTGCGCTTAATGAACCTGACCGGTCTAGAGAAGCGTCGTCCGAACGAGCTCTCTGGCGGTCAACGTCAGCGTGTAGCTTTAGCCCGTGCCGTGGCGATTCGTCCCCGTGTCCTTTTACTCGATGAGCCCCTGGCGGCGCTTGATGCCAAGTTGAAAGAAACCTTGCGTGATGAACTGGGTATTCTCTTGCGTGAATTAGGCATCACGGCGATTTATGTGACCCATGATCAACAAGAAGCCATGGCCTTGGCCGATCGCTTAGCGGTGATGTATAAGGGGCAAATCGTGCAACATGGTCCTGGTGAGCAACTCTATCGTCAACCATCGCATCCTTTCGTGGCGGAGTTTGTCGGTCGTGTGAATCGATTTAAGCGCAGCGCTGAACATGCCGAAAATAACCAGCTTATACTAGGTGATTATCAAGTTGACTGTCCTGATCACTTACGTGATAAGCAAGAGCTCTTGATCCGTCCTGATGATATTCGTTTAAGTGCAGAGATTGCTCCGCAGCAAGGGATCGCAACAATTCATAAGCGTGTATTCTTAGGTGATCGTATCCAGTTTATCTTGGCTTTGCCAGGTGGTCATATCGTAAATACGGAAACCTCAGCAGACAGTCCTTTACAAGAAGGTCAGCAGGTCGGCTTTACGATTCAAACTCAAAATATTATGGCAGCCCTTCAGGATGGAGCGTAAGTATGACAATCATTGCTCAAATTACGGATTTGCATATTCGTGAGCCAGGTAAATTGGCCTATAAGCGAATTAATACGGCGCCATATTTAGCACGTGCTGTAGCCGCCCTTAAGGCACAAAAGCAGCAAGCGGATGCCGTGGTTATCACAGGGGACTTGTGTGACTTTGGTCGTGCCAGTGAATACGAACATCTGCAGAGCTTATTACAAGATCTTGAGTGTCCAGTGTATCTGTTACCTGGCAATCATGATCATCGTGAGCAGCTACGCGAGTCTTTTGCTAGCCATACTTATTTGCAGCAAAGTACGGGTGATCGGGTGAATTACAGCGTGAAAATCGGTGAGGTGCGTATTATCGCTTTAGATACCGCTGTCCTGGGCCAAAGCCATGGTGAATTAGATGCAGGGCAATTGGCTTGGTTGGACGATGCATTAGCGCAAAGTCAGCATGAGCCGGTCATCATTGCCATGCATCATCCTCCTTTTAAGACTCTGATTGGTCATATGGACGATATTGGTTTGTTAAAAGGCGCTGATGCACTGGTGGCGGTCGTGCAAAAGTACCCGAACGTGGAGCGGATAATTTGCGGTCATTTGCATCGTTCCATCGATGTTCGCTTTGCCGGTACGATTGCCTCAACCGCACCGTCAGTTGCCCATCAAGTGGCTTTAGACATTGATCCACAAGCGGCATCTTGCTGGGTGTTAGAGCCACCAGCGTATAAGCTGCACGTCTGGGTAGGGGAGGGGCCCTTGGTCTCGCACTTGGCGTATGTTGATTCGTATGAGGGTCCTTATCCATTCCATGAGGATGGTCAGTTGATTGATTAATTAATCCTCTGATTAACTTTTCCTTTCAGGCTCTTTAGTTTAATTGATTAGACAAAAGAGCCTGATTCGTTAATAATAAGTCTATCTGACAAATCCCATATGACTTGGCTGCTTTTTTCGCAAGAGAATTAAAGTGCTTACGCAGAGTTCTCTTTAATAGTACTTGCTAATGGCGCTTACTTTGCTAATGGCATTTACTGGTAGACCTTGCTATTAAAGCTTACTTATAGAGCTTGCTATTAAGGTCTACTCATAGTCCACTCGAAAAGCTCATATCCGAGCCGAGTGATAGGGTTTTTATCTTGAATACTTATTGTTGATGCTTATGTTATTGCTTTTATCTCCCGCTAAAAAACTTGATTACGATACGCCGCTTGCTGTGGAAGAACACACTCAGCCCTTATTTGTTGAGCAGGCGCAAGAATTGATTACTGTCTTAAAAACTAAATCCAGTGAGGATATCGCTAGCTTAATGAGTTTAAGCCAAGCCTTATCAGACTTGAACGTACAACGCTATGCTGAGTGGGTGCCGCAATTCGATTTAAATAATTCACGCCAAGCGATCTTAGCTTTTAATGGTGATGTCTATGAAGGCCTAGAGGCGACTACTTTAAACAAGAAGCAACTAGAATGGGCGCAAGCGCATGTGGCAATTCTAAGTGGCTTATATGGTGTGCTGCGTCCCTTAGACTTAATGCAAGCGTATCGTCTCGAGATGGGTACTCGCTTACAGAATCCTAAGGGCAAGAATTTATATGAATTCTGGGGCACGCAAATTGCTGATTATTTGAATCAGCGCTTGGCGGATAAACAGGATAAAGTGATTATTAATTTAGCCTCGGACGAGTATTTTAAGTCAGTGAATTTGAAGACCTTACAAGCCCGTGTGGTGCAATGTGTGTTCCAAGACTTTAAGAATGGCGCGTATAAGATTATTAGTTTTAATGCCAAAAGAGCGCGCGGCTTAATGACACGTTTTGCGATCGAGACGCAAGCGAAGAAGCCAGAAGATTTACAAGCCTTCAACCTTGAGCAATGGCAATATGAGCCTGAGGTATCCAGCGAAGACAAATTAGTATTCCGCCGTGATTTAAGTGCTTAACGTAGTGATTTAAGTACTTAATTGTTAATCAGACGTCTTCGCAAAATCTTGTTCTTTAGTGCGGTTGAGACATCAACTTAAGTCTGGTTATGTGCCTGCGCCTAAATTTTGAGTTAGATCTTAGTCTTAAGCAAAGTCTTAAGTAAAATCTTAAGTTAAGCTAGCCCTTAAACCAAATTCTGATCCAGACTCTGAGCCTGTGGTGCTGAGCTAGGAATGTTGCGTATTGTCGCTGTGCGGTTTTTTTGTTAATCTTGCACTCATTGCTAGTCTCACCAATAGGCCTCGTATGAATAGCCGTATCGCGTTAAGAGTTTTTTTCCTTTTTGCCCTTGGCTATTTCTTATCTAATTTATTTCGAGGTCTGAACGTGGGCTTTGCCCCTTACTTAATTCAAGAGATGAATTTAAGTGCGGGTGACTTAGGTTTGCTTACGAGCTTTTATTTTATTGGCTTTGCGGTATTTCAATTGCCCGCAGGCTTAGCCTTAGATCGTTGGGGTGCGCGTCGTACGCATGCGGCGCTTTTGCTAGTGGCAGCTCTGGGCGGAGTGGTTTACGCTTTTTCCCAAGACATCTATGGCTTAATTGCGGGTCGATTCTTAATTGGTATGGGCATTGCGGTGGGTTATGCGGGCGCCTTAATGATTCTCTCGCAGACTTCCCCGATGTCACGCTTGCCCATGTTGGCGGGTCTTATCGTGGCCGCTGGCGGTATGGGTGGGGTGATGGTGGGTACGCCACTTAATTTAAGTTTACAATATTTTGACTGGCCAACGATTACTTTAATGGTTTCAGGGGTGACGGCTTTATTAGCCTTATCCATTTTCTTTACGCTCCCTGAAGTGCATCCTAAGAGTGAGCATCATACGAGTTTTAAAGAACAATATGGCGGCATTAAGAAGATCTTTAAAACCCGTGCATTTTGGCGCTTAGTGTCCTTGCCTTCAGCTACCGGAGGAGTGTTCTATGCTGCTCAATCACTCTGGGTGCGCCCGTATATGGCCGATGTGCTGGGCTATAGCGTAGAGCAGATGGCGAATATGGTGTCCTTGCTCGGTCTGGCGATGGTGGCGGGGACGACCTTAACTGGCCTGGCGGCACGTAAGATTGAGGCCTATGGTATTAATCTACATCTGTTTAGCGGCATAGGGTTTTTGTGTTTTATGCTGATGCAGCTCTTGATTATCTTACAAGTGTCGCTGCCTGCCTGGGTATTATGGGTTGGCTTTGGATTCTCAGGTTTAAGTTGGACCTTAGCCTTCGCGTATAGTGCTGAGATTTTCCCGCGTCATATTATGGGGCGGGTCACGACCTCATTTAATACGATCTTTTTCGCCTGTATCTTTACCACCCAAATTGCGATTGGTTATATCCTGGATTTTTGGCCTAAAGTCTCTGAGACGGCTTACCCGGCACAAGCACATATTACGGCCTGGAGTATTTTTCTAGGCATACAAGTGGTGGCCGCTATTATTTATCTCTGGCCTAAACCGCTCGTGGTCAAGGCTGAGGATTTTACTTAAGCCAAAGTGTGTAAGAGAGAGCCGTTTGTGAAGAAGCACCTGCTTGGCTTTAGTCCGCTTAAGACAAGGGCAATAATAAAGTCTCCGCCTCTTGGCGAATCGTCTCTGAGGCCTTTTGCATCTGCTTTAAGGGCAGGATAAAGGGGTGGTTTTCTGTCTCATCATCAAGCTTGCTCGGTTTCTCTGGGATGGGTAAGCAACCAAGCGTTAACAACTGATCAATATAATCAAACTGCGCCAGCATCTTCGGGCTGAGCGTATCTAGGTTCAATAAAAGAGGGCCTAAGGAATTAATTTGACTAGTCATGGTGTTTAATGACATAAGCAAATTATTTAGACTTGAAATATTGCTCTGGTGAATTTTAGGCTCGTTCAACATACGCGCATAACTATCGGCAAATTCTGCATAGGCGTTATGCATATTACGACGAGCTAATTGCAGATCCACATAGTCGCTACTTTCGGCATAGTGTCCACGGCCTTTGTCAGGCTGATCAATATTCGAGCGAACGAACACCAAGGCCTCACGTAAATAGACCTGACTCGCGAGAATCGCTTTGCTGGCGAGGCGTTTGATTTGGTTCTTCTCCCACCAAGGGAAAGCAAAGCTGAAGGCGTATGCAACAAGGCAAGCAATGACGGTATCTAGAGCACGTGCACCAATCACCGTAAAGATGCTAGGACTAATAAACTGAAAGCCAATCAGAACATACATCGTAATGAATACCGAAGCCAAGCGGAAATGCGATTGGATAAATGCCTGCCCAAGAATCATGCAAGCAATCATTAAGACAATAAATAAGGCTTGATTACTGGTAAGTGCAAATAAACTAATCGTCACTAAGCAGCCGATTAAGGTCCCTTGCAGACGCCAAATAGTACGCTGTCGAGTTAGCGCAAAACCTGGTCGCATACTGATAAGCACGGTAATGGTAATCCAATGACTGTGCTCTAAGAAATCTCGTATGAGCGGACTCTCACTATAGGCAAGTACCACCATATTAGTGATAAATTGCACCACCATTATCGCTAAGGTGACACGCACAGCATAGCGAAAGATGGCCGAGCCCCAATGCAGATTATTTAAAATAGGTTGGAGGCGAATTTCCTGATGGCTGCGAAATTGCAGCAGTGACTTATCGCGGCGCATGGCATTGGTCGGTAGAATATCAGCATCATCCCGTAAGTTCTCGACGATCTCATTGACATAGCGCGTGGCATTACGAAGGCGACGCAGAATTTGAATTAGCAGCGCATAAATTTCTGGCTCTTCCTTGGCCAGTCCAGCGGCTTTCAATTGTTCAATTTCGTATTCAATAGCACGCAGTTCGGCTTTTACCCCATGCCTAAAATTGGCGTGCGCATTACGCGCTAGGCGCTTAGAACAACTCTCCAAGATGCGACTTAACTTAAACATGGTGTCACGCATAAAAATCAAAATATCATGATCCTTAAAGCGTTCACGTAATAAAGCATAGTCGGTTTGGGTGGCGACCATGGTATCTAAGAGGGCAATAATTTCAATAAAAATATTCCACATCACTACCCGTTGACGTCGATGATCGGGAAAGTCCTCGGGCAGATTACGCAGCACGCTATCGCGCGCACTTTGATGCGCATCTGTCATACTAATCATGCGCGGTAAGAGGCGACGAAAGCAGGCTTCTAAGTCATTATTAATATCGTAAAAGTCAGCACGTGCTTGCATATAGCGCGATGTGGCATAGACAGCGGCCGCTAGAGTGAGCCGCTCCTCATGTAAGCGTAATAGGTAGCTGATGGTGATGCTGAGTAGAAAATAATAGCTACTGCCTGCCAAAGTATAAAAACTATGCTCGAATATCGGGAGGCTGGAGACGCTGTCTGAACTGAGCGATAAAACCATCATTAAGAGACAGCAAAAACCGACTAGGCCTCCGCGCTTACCGAACACAGAGAGCATGGAGAAGGCGAATACCTGTGCACTCAGCACTAACCATAAGATTTCTGGAAAAGGCCGTGCGAGAGCGGTCACCAGCGCCGCTAAGTTACCCGCAACCAGTGTAAAAAACATCTCCTTGCGACGAAAGCGACGCGTACCTCCAGGCTGATCGACTAGAGCAATCGCCAAAGCACCGGCGGCAAAGGCAAAACCGATTTCGCGCATATCCAAGATGCCAATAAAAATAATAATCGGCAGCAGTACCCCAAAGCCTTGGCGAGCCGCAAAAAACAAGTTTGGACTTGATAAGGCACGATTTAGAGTATCAGACGAGATATGCATAGTAGAGTCAACTCGAGCAGGGTGACAAATGAAGTATAAACCGAAGAATCGGCACGCAAAGCCTCCATCGCCGAATAAGCAGACAGAGGGTGATAATCCTTCAGAGTGTGGTTTTTATATCGCTATCATCAGACAGAAGTAAAGAACAGCACATTCCTTAAAGATTTTTGCCAAGCGCAAAGAAGGGCAATGATTAGCATTATAGATGACAGTGACATGGGCGGCGAAAATATCAGATGTATAGGCAGATTTTCGACCTCATTCTAAAGAATTTAGCGGCTAAATATTGCAATAAATGTTGCAATGCGTTAAAGTTTACTTTACCTCTTTAATAGAGAGGGTTTTGGTTTGCATTAACGCTAGCTTATCCGCTTGCCATTGATTGCGCCTACATGAGAAAAATAGCTATTTTATAGACCACAAGTTTGTAGAATTGCCTCCATTTCGAACTTTGTTACGTCACATTTGGCGTGTTTGCGCCGACTGATTGATTTCTTATGAAGTCATTTGAAAGGGTTATCAGGTAGAGTATCTCTGTGAGATACAAAGCGCTGGTAATTGTTTTGGATGTGCATAAGTACCCCAAATACCAATCAATTCTGTCGGGCTAGTTATGAAAGGACATAATATTATGGAACTAAATGGCGCCGATATCGTCGTGCGTTGCCTTGCCGAAGAAGGTGTGAAACATGTTTTCGGTTATCCAGGCGGCGCGGTGCTCTACATCTACGACGCAATTCACAAACAGAAAGATTTCGAACATATTTTAGTACGACATGAGCAGGCCGCTGTTCATGCTGCTGATGCCTATTCGCGCTCATCCGATAAGGTTGGTGTATGTCTTGTGACTAGCGGTCCAGGCCTCACTAACGCCGTAACCGGTATCGCGACTGCCTACACAGACTCAATTCCTATGGTGATTCTGAGTGGTCAGGTATCGAGCAAAGTGATCGGCGAAGATGCCTTCCAAGAATGTGATGCGGTAGGAATTACACGTCCTTGCGTAAAACACAACTTCTTGGTGCGTGATGTGAAAGAACTTGCTGATACCATGCGCAAAGCTTTCTATATCGCTAAGACAGGCCGTCCAGGCCCCGTGCTTGTGGACATTCCGAAAGACGTCTCCATGACGATGTGCAAATACACGCCACCGAAAGGTGAAGTGAAGATGCGCTCTTACGCGCCAGTAACTAAGGGTCATAGCGGTCAAATTAAGAAAGCCGCACAGCTTTTAGCGCATGCTTCGCGTCCTATGATTTACACCGGTGGTGGTGTTATTTTATCGGACTCTTCTGCTGAAGTAACCGAGTTGGTTGAATTATTAGGTGCGCCTTGCGTGAATACCTTGATGGGTCTTGGTGGCCTGAGCGCGAACAATGAACACTACCTGGGTATGCCAGGTATGCACGGTACTTACGAAGCCAATATGGCGATGCATAATAGCGATGTGATCATTGCTGTGGGCGCCCGCTTTGACGACCGTGTAGTGAGTAATCCTAAGCACTTCATGTCAGTGCCTCGTAAAGTGATTCATATTGACGTGGATCCATCGTCTATTTCTAAGCGTGTACGCACCGATGTACCGATTGTAGGTAATGTGAAGGACGTGTTGCTCGACTTAAATGAGCAATTACGTGAGATGGGGGATCTACGCAAAACTAATGCAAAACCCCTGAAAGCATGGTGGGATCAAATTAACGAATGGCGTGCGCGCAACTGCCTAGCTTATGATAAGACCCGTGATGATGTGATTAAGCCGCAATACGTGGTTGATAAGCTATGGGAAGTGACGGAAGGGAATGCCTTCGTGACTTCTGATGTGGGTCAACACCAGATGTGGGCAGCACAATATTATCGCTTTAACCAACCACGTCGTTGGATTAACTCAGGTGGCTTAGGCACCATGGGTGTGGGTTTGCCATATGCCATGGGTGTACAGAAAGCCAATCCAGGCGCTGATGTTGCGGTGATTACGGGTGAGGGTTCCATTCAGATGAATATTCAAGAATTGGCAACCTGTAAACAATACGGTTTTACACCGAAAATTATTTGCTTAAACAACCGTTATCTAGGTATGGTTCGTCAATGGCAAGAATTAGAGTATGAGAAGCGTTACTCAGAATCGTATATGGATTCACTACCAGACTTCGTGAAGTTGGTGGAAGCTTATGGTCACGTCGGTATTCAAGTCGAGAAAAAAGAGGATGTTGAGCCAGCATTACGCGATGCTTTTGGCAAATACAAAGATCGTCTGGTTTTCTTGAACATTATCACTGATCGCGAAGAGAACGTATGGCCTATGATTCAGGCTGGCAAAGGCATGACCGACATGTTGTTAGGTCCAGCAGGTTCATTGTAGGAGAGCAACATGAAACATATTCTATCGGTTTTATTGGAAAATGCCCCCGGCGCCTTATCGCGTGTTGTTGGTTTATTCTCTGCTCGCGGTTATAACATTGAATCCTTAACCGTTGCGCCAACTGAGGATGATACCTTATCGCGTATGACCATCATGACCACAGGCTCAGATGATGTCATTGAACAAATTACGAAACACTTAAATCGCTTAGTTGATGTGGTGAAAGTAGTTGACCTCACTGAAGGTTCGCACGTTGAGCGTGAGTTAATGCTCATTAAAGTGCGTGCAGTCGGTAAGGAGCGTGACGAAGTGATGCGTATGACGGATATTTTCCGTGGTCATATTGTTGACGTAACGGATAAATCATATACCGTTGAAATCACGGGTGACCAAGCAAAAATTGAGGCCTTTATCAGCAGTATCGATAAAAGTGCCATTCTCGAGACGGTGCGAACCGGAGTTTCGGGTATTGGGCGTGCAGAACGCATTTTGAAACTGTAATTCGGTAAAATAACCGCTGATTACGCAATAATAAACATTTTTAAAATATTTTGAGGCTTTACATGAAAGTTTTTTACGACAAAGATAGCGACCTAAGCTTAATCAAGGGCAAGAACGTAGCCATTATCGGTTACGGTTCACAAGGTCACGCACACGCTTTAAACTTGCACGAATCTGGTGTTAACGTAACAGTTGGTTTACGTAAAGATGGTGCATCTTGGAACAAAGCAGTGAATGCCGGTCTTAAAGTTGCTGAAGTGGTTGATGCAGTGAAGAGCGCTGACTTAGTCATGATCTTATTACCTGACGAAAACATCGCTGAAGTGTACAACACACAAGTGGGTCCTAACTTGAAAGAAGGCGCAGCTTTAGCTTTCGCTCACGGTTTCAACGTACATTATGGTCAAGTTGTGCCACGTGCTGACGTTGACGTTATCATGGTTGCTCCTAAAGCACCAGGCCACACTGTTCGTGGTACTTACCAACAAGGCGGCGGTGTGCCAGCATTAATCGCTGTACACCAAGATAAATCAGGTGCAGCACGTGATATCGCTTTATCATACGCAAGCGCGATTGGTAGCGGTCGTGCTGGTATCATTGAAACGAACTTCCGTGAAGAAACAGAAACTGACTTGTTCGGTGAACAAGCTGTTCTATGCGGTGGTGCAGTTGAATTGATCAAAGCGGGCTTCGAGACATTGGTTGAAGCAGGCTATGCACCAGAAATGGCTTACTTCGAGTGCTTACACGAGTTGAAATTGATTGTTGACTTGATCTACGAAGGCGGTATCGCCAACATGAACTACTCAATCTCTAACAACGCTGAGTACGGTGAGTACGTAACAGGTCCACGTGTTGTGACTGAGCAAACTAAAGAAGCCATGCGTCAGTGCTTGAAAGACATTCAAACAGGTGAATATGCGAAGAGCTTCATCCTTGAGAATGCTGCAGGCGCACCAACATTGACTTCACGTCGTCGTATCAATGCTGAGTCTGAAATTGAGCGCGTAGGCGCACAATTACGTGCCATGATGCCTTGGATTGCTAAAAACAAATTAGTTGACCAAACTAAGAACTAAGAGTAGGATTTTCAATAATACGAAGGTGTATTATTGAACACACTCTGAATTCAGTAAGACCCCTGTTTAGTGCAGGGGTTTTTCTATTTTAAGGCGCTACTTTGGTTCAAGTGCTTAATGATTCGCTTTATTGTGTCGCTTTGTTGAGTTGCTTGTTGAGGCACTTATTGAGTCGCTTAGCTATTCGGGCAGAGTAAAGCATTGATATTCTGTGCGCATGTTGAGTTGCCTGTTGAGGTCTTATTGAGCAACTTGCCATAGTGAGCCGTGAGCGTTGAATTTATGGGTTTTTAAGCCTTAGCTGGTGATGGTGTTTATACATACTTCGGTGGTTTATTCTTCTTCTTTTAGGTAGACAAAAATGAAATTAAAATCACTGGTGTTAGCAAGTTTATTAGGTTTGGCAACATTATCGGGAGCGGCTCAGGCGGAGACCTTGAAGATGGGGGTTGAGGCTATGTTCCCTCCATTTGAAAGTAAAGATGCTAACGGCAAGCTGGTTGGCTTTGATATTGAATTAGGCGATGCGGTCTGCGCCAAGTTGCAAGTGAAGTGTGAATGGGTAGAAAGTAGTTTTGATGGCTTAATCCCAGCATTGAATGCGCGTAAATTTGACTTTATCAACTCGGCCATGAATATTACTGAGCCACGTGCTAAAGTGATTGATTTTACCGTACCTATCTATAATGTGCCCTCACAATTGGTGGCCAAGAAGGGTTCTCCCATTGAGTCGAATGTAGAGAGCCTTAAAGCACATAATGTTACTGTGGGCGTGTTACAAGGTTCTGCACAAGAAACCTATGCGCGCAAATACTGGCAGCCTGCAGGTGTGAAAGTCACTTCGTATGCGAATCAAGATCAAGTATTTGCCGACTTAAGCAGTGGTCGTATTGAAACTTCATTCCAAAAAACACCGAGTGCCGTTGACGGTTTCTTAAGTAAACCCGAAGGTAAGGACTTCGCCTTGGTGCCTGGTTTTGTTGAAGAAGAGCATGTCTTAGGTGTGGGAACCGGCTTTGGTATTCGTAAGGACAACACCGAGTTGAAAGAGCGCCTTGATAAAGCGATTGCCGAGTTAAAACAAGAAGGCTTTATCTCAGAGTTATCTAAGCGTTACTTTAATGCGGATTGGGTCGCTAAATAATTCGTGAAGAATTTGATTATCCATGACCTGGATGTTAAATCTAGGCGTGGATTACTTATTTTAATTTTTAAATAATAGCTATGCAGATTTGTTCTAAACTTCCATCCGTTGGTACTACCATCTTCGCGCGAATTGATGCGCTGTTCCGTCACTATCCTGATGTGGTCGGCTTGTCCCAAGGGGCACCCAACTTTATGCTCAGTCCTGAGATGCTGGATGGTGTCTATCAAGCAATGCAGGCCGGGCATAATCAATATGCACCCATGATAGGGATCGAATCATTGCGCCAAGGTATGGTCGATAAGATTGAACGACTCTATGGCCACTCCTATGATGTGGACAATGAAATCACGATTATGCCCAGTGCGAGTGAAGCCTTATTCAGTAGTATTGCAGGCTTAGTCCATCCTGGTGATGAAGTGATTTATTTTGAGCCCTCTTTTGATAGCTATGCGCCGATGGTGGAGTTGCAAGGCGCGCAGGCGATTGCCTTGAAACTACGCTTACCCGATTTCTCCATTGATTGGGATGAGGTCAAGAGTAAGCTAAGTCCTCGTACCCGCATGATTATTTTGAACTCACCGCATAATCCTAGCGGTAGTATCTTAAGTGAGGCAGATATTTCAGCGCTACAAGAGATAACGAGGGACACGAATATCATTATTCTTTCCGATGAAGTGTATGAACATATGGTGTTTGATGGGGAAATCCATCGCTCCATGTCACGTTATCCGGAGTTGGCCGCGCGTTCTATTGTAGTGACATCATTTGGTAAGACCTATCAGGTGACTGGCTGGCGTGTGGGTTGCTGTGTAGCGCCAGCCGCCTTAATGAAAGAGATTCGCTTGGTTCATCAATTCGTGATGTTCTCAGCGGATACACCGATGCAATATGCCCTAGCAGAAATTCTCAAGAAACCTGAGCGTTATTTACAGCTAGGTGGATTATTTCAAGCCAAGCGCGATTTATTATTGCAAGGCTTGGCAGGTTCGCGCTTTGAGCCTATACCGTCGCGCGGCGGCTTCTTTCAACTTTTACGCTTTGATCACTTCAAATCAGTCAGCGATATGGCGATGGTGGAATATCTCTTGGCTGAGCATGGCGTAGGGGTGATTCCAGTCTCCGCTTTCTATCGTGAGCCGATTGAGACGGGTCTAATCCGTTGCACCTTTGCTCGTGATGATGCGACTATTCTTAAGGGGGCGGCTCGCTTGGCTGGGGCTTAGCCTTTAATGTGCACGTAAGCGAGGAAATAATTAGCACCTTAACTAAGGCATCATTAGAGCTTAGGCTAATAGATAATTAACGCATTGATTAATAAATAATTTGAGCTTAAACTAAGGAATTATTAACATGTCAGCTGAAGCATCATTAGAGCCTAGGCTGAGTCACAAAAACAATTCTAGGCGCCGTCTGCTGAGTGAATACTTAAGCAGACGGCGCTATTTTATTATCATGCAAGCATTTTATCGCTGCATCGGCATGCTAAAAACATAAGCAAAATTATTTTCGCTGGCATCTTCGTCTGCAACTAATCCCCTGGCAAAAAAATTAATGACTGTTGTCTGCAACCATCAATTTCCACTATGCAGACAAAAAACATTAGGTGTTATTACTAGTGTTTTAGTAACTCTCTGTTATTTTTAGTAAATATTATGTAATATGATTTCGTGATATTGGAAATTAATTCCGCATGGCAGAAATTAGTAGGAGTAAAGCAATGTCTTGGATTTCTCCTAAGTTTTAAAAAATTATTGCGTAATCACATACATACTTTTTAATATGGAGACAGTTTGTAATGAAAAAAATTAGTTTGGCGGTATTGGCGGTAATGGCCCCAGCAGCTGCATTTGCCAGCTCATCAGTGACACTCTATGGTCTAGTGGATGGTGGGTATTATTACAAAAACCAGAAAACGACATTTTCCGGTGACCCAGGTGCAACGCAGGGTAGCATTGAGCAGCGCACAGTCGGTTTTCGTAATGGATTGCGCAATGGTAACCGCTGGGGCTTGAAAGGCGTCGAGGATTTAGGTAATGGAACCAGCGCTATCTATACTCTTGAAAGTGGTTTTAATTTAGGCGACGGTCAGTCATTACAAGGTGGTCGTTTGTTTGGTCGTCAAGCATTTGTCGGTTTAACTGGTGAGAGCTGGGGTACTTTCACGATTGGTCGTCAATACAATACGTCGGATGTATTTCTACAACCGATAGACCCATTCGGTCATAATGGTTGGCAGTCTTCTACGCATAGCGGTTTTAATACATCGCATTCATATCGCTACGATAATGCAGTGAAATATGCCTCACCGAATTTATCAGGTTTTCGCTTTATTGTCGGTGGATTCTTTGAGAACACCAAAGTAGACACGGATATTAATGGCGCTAAAGATACCGGTAAAGATCGCTTCGGTGGTTTGATGGCAGGTTTAGGCTATCGTAGCGGTCCAATTAATATTGGCGCGACGTTCGACTATGTTGATCAGAAAACTGAGAATATGGCGGGTAAGACAGATGTCAGTACCAAAACCAAGCAATGGAATTTGGGTATGACCTACGACTTTGATGTGGCGAAACTTCATTTAATGTATGGCCATCAACGTGATGGTACCTTTTTTGGTATCGGTTTAGCGAATGATATCCTAAATCCACAAGGTGTGCGTACTTTAGCCCGTCAGATGAACAGTGATGGTTTCCGTCAACAATCTTGGTTGGCAGGCGTAACTGTACCTGTATCGCAATCAGGTCAGGTGATCTTCTCATATCAAGGCAATTCCATTAAAAATAATGAGGCTGCAGGTTTAGAGGATGCTCGTATCAAGTCGCATATCTTTAGCTTAGGTTATGTTCATAATCTTTCTAAGCGTACAAATATGAATATCATTGCCTCTCACGGTACTTCAAAGTTGAAGTTTAATGATGCATTAAGTCAGCAACGTAAAGTGAAGTCGACTGATATTCAGTTAGGTTTGCAGCATCGCTTCTAAACCAAAACTATCATAACCGTAGATGATAGTGATGGGAACAGGCTCAGTATTGAGCCTGTTTTTTTGCGAGCTAAAGATTCGCTGTGCAGTGTTGCTGCAAGCTTGAGGAGCTAGAGTTGTGCAGTGTTGCTGCAAGCTTGATGAGCTAGAGCCGTGCAGTGTTGCTGCAAGCTTGAGGAGCTTAAGATATGATGGGCCAGATGTTCGGTACGCTGAGAGCCTCTAGGCTTAAGCACTAGGCTAAGCCTAGAGGCTTCAGTTAAAACAAGCTGATCTTGCCATAAACGCGATGACTTAGTACGTCGGCCATGGTTCGCTAAGCAAGTGATTAATTTTGCGATTATTTAATTGCATGAGTTTGGTACGAGCAAGCGGCAATTCAGTATGGAAAAACCATTGACAGGTACGTAACTTAGCTTGGTAAAAATCTACTTGCTGAGCCGAGAGAGGAGGCGATTTGCTTGAAGACTCTTCCTGGGCATTAAGTTTACTGTGCGCGACATTCGCTTGCATTAACCATAGCCATGCCATGGTATGGTGGCCAAACGCGTCAAGATAGGTAAATGAGTTGGCGCTGGCTTGGGATATGTCTTGTTTACCCCAGTTCGTGAGCATGTGGCTAGTTTCAATCAGTTCTGACCATGCCTCTTGGAGTGTCTTCGCTAGACTATGCAGCTCATGTGTATCCGCTTGTGCTAAGGTCTGCTCAATGCTTGCTGTGACTCGAGAGTGTAGAAGCGTTAAAGCAGAGCCATCAGCTAAGTTCACTTTGCGTAATAATAGATCAAGGCTTTGAATCCCGTGTGTGCCTTCATGAATTGGATTTAAGCGATTATCACGGTAGAACTGTTCTACAGGGTACTCGCGGGTGTAACCATAACCGCCATGAATTTGGATGGCTAGGCTATTGGCTTCAAGACAATACTGCGCCGGCCATGTTTTCACAATCGGTGTTAATAAAGATAGCAGCAGTGAGGCCTGTGCTTTCGCCTCATGGTCAGTTTGTGTTTTACTTTCATCAGCAAGCCAAGCGGCATATAAGCACAATAACAATGCGCCTTCAACATAAGCTTTCTGCGTCATGAGCATGCGGCGTATATCAGCGTGTTGGATAATCGGCACTTGTGATTGTGAGCTATCTTTATTATCAATCGGCCGGCCTTGTGTGCGCTCTTTCGCATAATTGATTGAATGTAGATAGGCGGTGTAGCCAAGCATCGTTCCCCCCATACCAACACCAATCCGTGCTTCGTTCATCATATGGAACATGCAATTTAAACCTTTGCCAGCCTCACCAATCAATTCTCCATAGCATGCCTCATACTCTCCAAAGCTTAAAATGGTGGAGGTGGTTCCTCGATAGCCCATTTTGTGGATAAGGCCGCTGAGCAGCACGTCATTGCGCTCGCTTACTTGGCCGTGTGCATCAACGCGATATTTAGGAACTAAAAATAAAGACAGCCCTTTAGCGCCAGCGGGTGCGCCAGCAATGCGAGCGAGTACGAGGTGAACAATGTTTTCACTGAGATTGTGGTCGCCGGCGGAAATAAAGATTTTCTGCCCTTTGAGTAGATAAGACCCGTCAGCTTGTGGGTAGGCGGTCGTATGTAAATCGGGCACTGATGAGCCTGCATGTGGCTCAGTAATGGCCATGGTGCCAAGCCACTTGCCTTGCAGTAAATTAGGCAAATAGCGCTGCTTCTGCTGTTCACTGCCATAGGTGCGAATTAAGTTAGCATTCGCCGCGGTTAAGAAGCAGTAGGCTGAGGTGGCAATATTTGCTGAACGAAAAAGCGCTAAGCAAGATTGTGCGACTGTAATGGGTAATTGCATCCCATCGAGTTCATAATCATGGGTCGCCGATAAAAAACCTGCTTGGGCGAAGGCCAGGATGGCTTGTTTGACCTCTTCGATGATCTGCACAGATTGACCATCAAACTTAGGCTCGTTCTCATCGGCATAGCGGTTATGCGGTAAGAATAACTCGGTGGCAATTTTTTCAGCAGTATCAATGGCGGAAATAAATGTCTCTTTCGAATGATCGCTATAGCGATCTCTTTGGGTTAGTTGTTCAATATTTAAAACATCAAATAAGATGAACGCTAAATCATCGCGATCAATTAACGTCGAGGCAATGCTACTCATTGTCTGTCCTTGTCTGCGTTGAACTCCTCCATACCTAAGAGGCGAAGAGGAGTTCATTCATTATGTATAAATTATTTTTTACTAAAACCAATGGATTCTAATATGGCTGATTCTTGCTCGGCCATTTTCTTGGCGAATTCGCTGTATTCTGAAGAACTCATATAATAGGGTTCCATATCATAGCGCTCTAAAGCCTCGCGGTAATTGTCTTTTTCCATTGCCAGCTTTAATGCGTCGTGCAATTTTTTGACAATATCACTATCAGTGCCTTTAACAACAGCCAGGCCGAAAGGTGATAATTGCTTAATATTGATGCCTGACTCAATGAGTGTCGGGACCTCAGGAAAGCGCTTGGAACGTTGCTCTCCCCAGGTAGAGAGAAGGCGTAATTTACCGTTATCAACATACTGAGCCCAAGCCGGGGTGTCAGCTACTGACATAACAAATCCGGCTAGTGCGGCTTGCATCGACTCTGCATTGCCTTTGTAAGGGACGTGAACTAATTCGATACCCGCCTCACGCGCAATTTGCTCCATGGTGATATGCAATGAAGTCATAGCGCCAGGGGTACCATAGGTTAAGGTATTGGGGTTTTGCTTGGCGTAGGCAATATAGTCTTGCATATTCTTAATCGGCGAGTCTGCTGGGACGATGAGACCGAATGAATAACCCGCTAGATTAATCACATAGTCCAAACCCGTCACTGGGTCCCAATCCGTTTTATTGATATAGGGTAGACGGAAAATAGTGGCAGGTGTTTGGATTAGGGTATAGCCATCGGCCTTGCCATTGCGCGCTTGGAGGGCAGGTAGGATTCCACCAGCGCCGGGTTTATTCTCAACGATAACCGGTGTTTTTAATATCTCTGAGAGGTTCTCGGCCAAGATGCGAAACGGCATGTCTGTTGAGCCGCCTGCCGTATAGCCAATGACAATTCGAATCGGTTGCTTAGGGAATTCTTCTGCCTCTTTAGAGAGCGCGTGCACTTGTGTCGCTGCAACAGTCAGCAGCCCAAAGCTTAAGAGTGCTTGGCTAAAAAATTTTCTCATAGGATATAACCTCATAATAAAAATTCAAAATTAAAACAAAATTCCTGTGTAAACGTATTCTTTCAAGCTGTTCTTCATACTTCGCTTCAAAGCCGCTGAATGATTATGCCTTGCGATTATTCAAGCTATTTGTAAGGCGTCGATTCAACTTCAGCTGTGCAATTAAGCCTAACGTTAATTCATATGTAATCTTTCAAACTATTTGTGCTGCACTGAGGGGTAATGATGATGAAGTACATTTTTACATTGTACCGCATAGCAGAATTATAGTCTATATTGTAGGTTTTTATTAATAATTATTTTCTTCTTGGCTTTTAGGGTGTTTAGATCAGAGGATTATTGATTTGTGTGGTATTAGCTTGATTTTAGAGGGTGTAAGTCGTATTTACAATGAGAATAATAATTCAAAAGGCGTTTAAGTAGTTTCCCTTAATTTCCGCATAGCAGAAATAAATTTCATAAAACTCATTGACATTGTGCTGTAATTCATCAAAAATGAGTGCTTCATCTATAGGCAGAATAGTGCTAGATAAACATAAAGTAATCGGAGATAAGGCATGGAAATTTTTGTGCAACAACTTCTTAATGGTCTAACCTTAGGAAGTGTGTACAGTCTAGTAGCACTAGGGCTTACTTTGGTATATGGAATCCTTCATGTGCCGAACTTTGCACATGGTGCTTTCTATATGATGGGGGGCTTTGTTGCCTTTCATTTGATGACTAAGGTCGGCTTGGGATATTGGTGGGCGATGGGCGGTGCCGCTATTGTTGTGGCCATATTGTCTATGCTCGCTGAGCTTCTTGTGTTTAAGCCCTTGAGCAAAGCGCCACCATTACACGACATGATTGCCGCCATTGGCATTATGCTTTTCCTTGAGGCTGCTGCTCAACTTATTTGGGGCGCCGACTTCCAAAGAATGCCAACACCGTACGACAGTATGGTGAATGTTATGGGTATTACGATTTCAGCACAGCGCCTTTTAATTATTGTCGGTGCATTTGTCCTCGTTACTTTATTGCATCTATTCCTCAACAAAACGATTATCGGCTCGACCATTATTGCTATGGCCCAGAACAAAGAGGGTGCGGCCTTAGTCGGTATTGATCCAATCCGTGTTACTTACTTGGTATTCGCAGTAGCAGGTATTTTGGCTGCTGTGGCCGCGGTTTTATATGCACCGATTAATCTTGTCTATCCAGCTATGGGTCAGCTTGTCATCACTAAAGCATTCGTGATTATTGTGATGGGTGGTATGGGAAGCTTTGCCGGTGCGATTGTTGGCGGCATGATTGTCGGTTTTGCCGAGAGCCTAGGGGGCTACTATATTTCACCTGACTATAAAGACATCATTGCTTTTTTAATGCTTGTTCTGGTTCTATCCATTCGTCCAGAAGGCTTATTCTCTAAGGGGGCGCGATAAATGAATCAGAAATCTCTACACTGGGGATGGTTAGTCGCACTGGCGATAGCCCTTGTTTTCCCATTTGTTTCAACGAATGAATATTATTTATCAGTGGCTACCTTGGCGCTCATTTATGCCATATCTGCTTTAGGTTTAAACCTATTGACGGGTTATACCGGCCAATTTAATTTGGCGCATGGTGGCTTTATGGCTATTGGTGCGTATGCTGTTGGCATCTTAACAGTGGATTACGAGTGGTCATTCTGGGCGGCTTTTATCGTCGCTATATTGGTGACGATGTTGATTGGTTTTTTTGTTGGCTTAGTGTCGCTGCGTCTAAAAAGCCATTTCTTCTCCATCTTCACCTTATGCGTGGGCTACATCATTTTCTTATTGATTGAAAAATGGGAATGGCTAACCCAAGGCGTCGTCGGCATCATGAATGTACCGGTGCCTGAACTGGGTGGCTTAGTCGATTTTGAAGAGCCAAGAGCGCAATATTACTTAGTCGTATTTTTCTTGGCGCTGGGCCTATGGCTGATGAATCGAATTGTTCGTTCAATTGTAGGGCGCAGTTTTGTAGCGGTGAGAAATAGTGAGCCGCTGGCCCAAGCCTTAGGCATTAACTTAATGCGTACGAAGATTTTATCCTTCGTAATTTCAGTGGCGTATGCAGGTGCTGCTGGTGCCTTATATGCAGGTTATGTGCGTTTCTTAGGGCCCGATATGGCCTATGTAACACATACCTTTACCGTGGTTATGTTTGTCTTAGTGGGCGGTATTGGTACCTTAGCGGGTCCAGTGATCGGTGCCTTATTAGTATCATCGCTAACGCAGTCTTTACAGTTTCTCGAAGACTATCGCATGCTAATTTTCGGCCCCTTATTAATCATCATCTTGATTTTTATTCCAGCTGGGATAGTGGGCGTGTGGAGAAAGTTTAAGGCAAAAAGGATGATCGCTGCTAAGCAAAAGGCGGCCGCAGCAAAGGGAGGTAGCTATGCTTCAAATTAAAAACCTAACTAAAAAATTTGGTGGACTAACTGCCGTCAATGATGTCTCAGTGGATATCGAGAAAGGTAGTATCACAGCGATTATTGGTCCTAATGGTGCAGGCAAAACGACCTTCTTTAATCTGGTCAGCGGTGCTATTAAACCAAGCTCAGGTCAAGTCCTTTTGAATGGCGCAGAGATGGCTGGCTTACGTGCCGACCAAGTAGCACGCCATGGTGTGGCACGTACCTTCCAGACAACCCACTTATTTGAACAAGCGACCGTCTTAGATAACTTAATTGTTGGCCACCGTTTGCGCACAGAGTCAGGTTTCTGGGATGTGCTCATTAACTCACCTCGCTTAAAACGCGAAGAGAAAATATGCCGTGAAAAGGCAGAGCAGGCCTTAGATTTTGTCGGGCTTTCAGCCTTGGCGAATGTGTTGGCCTCTGATATCTCGCAAGAAGCGAAAAAGCGAGTGGCCTTCGCTTTGGCCTTAACGACCGACCCGCAGATCTTATTGCTTGACGAACCTGCCGGTGGGGTTAATCCTGAAGAGACGGTCGGACTGGCTAGTTTAATTCGTAAGCTAGTTGAACATGGCAAAACGGTGTGTTTAGTAGAACATAAGATGGACATGATCATGAGCTTAGCAGACAAGATTTTGGTACTTCATCACGGCCAAAAACTCGCTGAAGGTACACCTACAGAGATTCAACAAAATACACAAGTGATTGAGGCATATCTAGGAGTTGAGCATGTTGAAGCTTGATAAGGTTGATTTATATTACGGGGCATTTAAAGCTTTAAATGAAGTATCCATTCAGGCGAATCAAGGTGAATTGATTGTTTTATTGGGTGCGAATGGCGCTGGCAAAAGCTCTCTATTTCTAGCGATTAGCGGAATCCATAAAATCGCTGGTGGAAGTGTTGAATATGCAGGTCAGAGCATCGGTAATAGCCGTCCGGCAAAAATTGTTCGCTCTGGCCTTGTTCATTGCCCTGAAGGTCGTAAATTATTTCCAGCCATGAGTGTCTATAAGAATCTGATGCTTGGTGGATTTACGCGTCGCGGTGATCGTAAGGGTATCAATGAGAGTATTGAAGAGGTTTTCGAGCTTTTCCCAATTCTTAAAGAAAAGCAACACGAAATGGCGGGTTCCTTATCTGGAGGTCAGCAGCAGATGGTGGCGATTGGCCGTGCCTTGGTAGGGCGTCCTAAAGTACTTTTATTAGATGAGCCTTCGCTTGGCTTAGCACCGCTTGTCGTAAAACAAATGTTCGATGTTATTAAGCGCATTAATGAAGAAGGCACGACGATTCTTTTGGCTGAACAAAATGCTTACTCAGCTTTGCAGATCTGTGATCGTGCTTACGTCATGGAGCGAGGTAACGTTATTCTTGAAGGTAATAAAGAATCTCTATTAAGTAATCCTGAAGTGCGTAAGGCATATTTGGGTGCCTAATAAACAAGCTTTAATTATTCTATTTTCTGTCAATTCATCTATAGGAGACAATGATAATGACATTAGGAAAATTATTTAGTAAATTCGGTAGCGCTTTAACCGTTGCTAGTGTGTTAGGCTTTGCTGGTCAATCGGCTTTAGCCCAAGAGACCATTAATATTGGCTTTAGTGGCCCCTTAAGTGGTGGCGCGGCCTTATATGGCAAGAACGTGATGGATGGTTTATCCAAAGGCGTTGAAGATGTCAATAAAAAGGGCGTGACGATTAATGGTAAGTCATATAAGCTTAATTTAGTCGGGCTTGATGATAAATATGCGCCATCAGAAACCGCGGTCAATGCGCGTCGCTTAGTACAAGAAAGCAAGACACCGTTTATTTTTGTGCCGCATTCGGGTGGTATTTTTGCACTCCAAACATTTAATGAACGCAGCAAATTCATTATTATGGCATATAGTAGCTTGCCTTCAATTTTGGAGAAAAAGAACCCATTCACCGTGCGTATCCCAGAGTCATTCACACGCTATTTCCCAACTTTCATTGATACGCAAATGAAAGCCTATGGTAAGAAGCTTGGCGTAGCAACAACCAATACCGACTACGGCAAGGCCTTTACGAAAGAATTTGTTGCCGCGTGGGAAGCAGCGGGTGGTGAAGTCGTCTCTCATAACCAGATGTCTTACAATGCCTCGGCTGACTTCTATAGCGGTGTCGGTCGTACCTTAGCTGATAAGCCTGATGTGTTATTGATTGGTGGCCCTTCTGAACCCACCGCATTAGTTGCCAAACAAGCACGTGAGCTTGGCTTTACCGGCGGCTTCATTTTCATGGATCAAGCAAAATATAATGAGATGGAGCGCGTATTAGGCGACTATTCGCTCTTAGAGAACTCAATTGGTATTGTGCCTATCGTGAAAGAAGTGCGACCAGAGTCAACACCATTTGTCGAAGAATTCGAGAAAAATCACCCTGAGTATAAGGGCAAGGCCTTGAGCAGTGAAGTTATTCTCAACTACGCAATGGTGCATGTAATTGCTAACGCTATGGAACTTGCGAATAGTGCAGATGATTTATCTGCAATTTATAGCAAAATGGATGAAGCGGTGAAAAAATTAGAACCGGTTTATAATCCGATTCAAATCACTGGTTTCGAGACGACGGGCAGCATGATGTATAACTCGACAGCAGCCATGGTTAAAGATGGTAAGCTTGTTCGTATTCCTTTAGTTGACTCAAAATAAATTATGCAAGCCTTAATCTGTCATCAATTTGGACCGATTGAATGCTTAAGCCTAGAGGAAGTTGCCTCACCTACCGTACAAGATAATCAAGTGCTGGTTAAGGTGATGGCGGCTTCGGTAAACTTTCCCGATGCATTAATCGTGCAAGGTTTGTACCAGATGAAGCCTGCTTTTCCGTTCTCTCCAGGGGCGGAGCTAGCAGGTGAAATCATTCAGGTCGCGCCTAATGTGAAAGATTGGCAAGTAGGAGATCGGGTGATTGCCTCAAGTGGTTACGGTGCATTTGCCCAAGAATGTTTGGTGGATGCGAGTAAGCTGATGCCTTTACCTGAAGTAATGAGCTATGAGTTGGGTTCCGCTTTTGTCTTAACTTACGGTACCTCTTTGCATGCTTTGAAAGAGTGTGCGCAATTACAGCCTGGTGAAACCGTGCTTATCTTGGGGGCCGCAGGTGGTGTTGGTATTGCAGCAATTGAGATTGCTAAGCAAATGGGGGCGATTGTTATTGCTGCCGCATCCAGTGAAGCCAAGCGTGAGCTTTGTTTAGAAGTCGGTGCTGATCATGCTATTGACTATACGCAAACCGATTGGCGCAAACAAGTTGAGGCGCTAACGGCTGGGCGTGGGGTTGATGTGGTGTATGATGCGGTGGGTGGACCTTATAGTGAAATCGCATTACGGGCAACGGCATGGCGGGGACGTTATCTCGTCGTCGGGTTTGCCGCGGGTGAAATTCCTAAAATTCCTTTAAACCTCGCTTTATTGGGTGAGCGTAAAATTTTAGGGGTGTTTTGGGGGCAAGCAGTTCGCACCTATCCTGAAGTGCATAAAGCGAATATGAGCATACTGTTGGATTGGTTTACGCAAGGTAAGATCAAACCGGCAATTACGCAACGCGTTACCTTAAATCAAGCCAAGCAAGCCATTCAAGACTTGGCTGACCGTAAAGTCCAAGGCAAAATAGTCGTTCTCCCAAACTCAACATCCTAAGACTCGCGTATAGAGCGGTCTGAATTAAGCCTCATAGTTTGGATTGCCGTAAAAAACGAGCTCCAAAATGTTAGATTCTTTAGGTCTAATTTTTGGGGCTCACTTTATCTTTGGGACTTACTCATTCTAAATCAGCATTCCCAGGCGCTTAAGGAGCATTCCTAGGTGCTAAATCAGCTTTACTAGGTGCTTAAGGAGCATTCGTAGGTGTGTTTATCCAAGCCTTATTAGCTTTATCAGAGCTTGTCACAAAACCACGTCCTTCAGGGAGGAGAGGGAGTCAAGATTCATCAAGAATGTTTTTGATCTCACCTTGCTGTAGTTGCGGCACAATGTCGTAGATGTTTTTTTGCGCGATAAAATCCAGTTCGTGATTTAAGTTTTTGCTCAGCAGTCGACGGCCAACGCGAGAGAGGCGAAAACAATCGATGGCATCAATTGATTGTGAATAGTGTAATGCCGCTAGCGCAGCATCGCTTAGCTCGAACTCCTGGTAGGGTAATAATGAAATTAAATAGCCCGCACCATAAAAATCTTCCATATTAAAGCGACCACCAGAGCCAGAACAAATGAATAAGATAGTCCGCTGTGGATGTTGTTGTTGAACATGATTCAACACCGCTTGTGCATTGAGTAAAGAGACCGCATAAACAGCATGTGCTGTTTGGCTATGCCTCAGAGCAATCGTGCCATTGGTTGTGGCGTAAATAAGTGTTTGCTTATCACCAATAGATTGCTGAATACTGAGAGGGGTGGCTGAGCTAAAACCGTGTAAGGTTTCTGCATTAAATTCACCCGCAAGTAAATAATCCTGCTGTGTACGTGCTTGTGCAATCTGCAATGCATGTTCACCATTGAGGGCCGGAATAACGCGCTCAATTTGGTGTGCTAAAGCCGTGGTAATACTGGATGTCGCACAAAGAATGTCTAACACAAGCGCCACTTTATCACTAAGCAGTTCAGGCTTAATATCTTCTTTTCTTAAAATAACATGAAGCTTTGTTTTCACGCTTTCTTCTCCAGTACAGCAAATGTTGCCGAGGCATGGAACAAGAGCTTATTGGCCGACTTAATTTCACTCTCTAGAAAGACCAAGCGTCGCCCCTTACGCGTGACAGAAACTTTCGCATAAATGAACTCACCTAACTGTGCTGATTGCATAAATTGGCTGTTCATGCTGAGGGTGACATAACTGGATTGCCATTCAGATTGGAAGGATAAGGTACGCCCCATGGCATTATCGGCGAGAGTCATCAAGATGCCACCATGGGCCAGATCAAGTTGATTCAGATGTTGCTCTTCTAACAATAATCCTAAGGCAACCGTATTGTCGTCAAACACTTTTTCATACATAGGGCCGCAGAGTTGTACAAAACGACTTTTGGTATCGAATGGCGTAAATCCGTAGGGAATCGTTGTAGGAACTTGGCTTGTCTGAGCTTGCTCGGCAAGAGTGCTATTCTGGTTCGAGTCTGTATCTGCCTCTGTGTCTATCGTAGAGGAATTATTCATCAGCATGGTCTCACTCCATTGTTTAAGTATATTTCTCGTTATTTAATCAAAAAGCAATCAAAAAGCGTATTAATTCTGCATTGCAGAAATATATTTTATAAAAAAACACATTATATATAAGGGTATACCAAATATGTGCGATTATATCCTTTACATAGTCAGTATATCCAGTTATTATCCATTTTATAGAATTATGTTCCACAAAGCAGAACTAACGGCGCTGAGTGTGTACCAAAGGAGACATTAATCAGCCATGTGGCGGAGCGAGAGCATGTAACGGCATCGCTAAAGCTATTCAGTGAGAGCCACACAAGAAGGTTCAATCAATGCGATTATTTAGAATCTATTAACGGAGATTATTATGACAGAAGCAGTTATCGTATCAACAGCCCGTACAGGCTTAGGCAAGTCTTGGAAAGGCGCTTTCAATATGACTTACGGCGCCACACTAGGAGCGCATGCGGTCAAGCATGCTGTAGAGCGTGCGGGTATTGATCCTGCCGAAGTTGAAGATGTGATTATGGGCGCCACACTACTAGAAGGTACAACGGGCGGTAATATTGCGCGTGCGATTGCAATTCGTGCGGGTTTACCAGTGACCACGGCTGGTGTGAGTGTTAACCGTTTCTGCTCATCAGGTCTGCAAGCGATTGCGATGGCAGCTAACCGTATCGTGGCTGAACAAGTACCTATTATGGTGGCGGGTGGCGTAGAAAGCATCTCATGCGTGCAGAATGAGCGTAATTCGCATATGTTCCGTGACCCATGGATTGTCGAAAATAAACCAGAGCTCTATTGGAGCATGTTGCAAACCGCTGAGTTGGTGGCTAAGCGTTATGGTATCTCTAAAGAGGCACAGGACGAGTATGGCGTGCGTAGTCAGCAACGTGCAGCAGCAGCGCAAGCGGCAGGTCTTTTTGATCACGAAATTGTACCAATGACAACGACCATGGGTATTTTTGATAAGGAAAAAGGGCTGATCGGAACGAAAGAAGTCACGATTTCTGCAGACGAAGGCATTCGTGCGGATACCACTTTAGAAGGCATTAAAAACTTACGTCCAGCGCTTGAGAATGGTGTTGTTACCGCCGGTAATGCGAGCCAGTTCTCCGATGGTTCATCAGCATGTGTGTTGATGAATCGCAAACTTGCTGAGCAACGTGGCATTGAGCCGCTTGGCATCTTCCGTGGTTTTGCTGTAGCGGGTTGTGAACCAGAGGAAATGGGTATTGGTCCAGTAGTCGCCATTCCTCGTCTCTTAGAGCGCGCTGGTCTGAAAGTCTCTGATATTGGCCTATGGGAAATTAACGAAGCATTTGCTTGCCAAGTCATCTATAGCCGTGACTACTTAGGTATCCCTGATGAGTTGCTGAATGTGAATGGTGGTGCGATTGCGGTTGGTCACCCGTATGGCGTATCAGGCTCACGCTTAACCGGTCATGCTTTACTTGAAGGCAAGCGTCGTGGTGCCAAGTACGTAGTAGTCAGTATGTGTATTGGCGGTGGTCAAGGTGCAGCTGGTTTATTTGAAGTTATTTAAATAAAAACTATTGAGTAAGCGGCAGGAGACAAGATGAGCGTTAAAGAATTATTTAGAATTGAAGGAAAAGTAGCTTTAATTACGGGTGGCTCGCGAGGCCTTGGCCTACAGATTGCTGAGGCGCTTGGTGAGATGGGATGTAAGTTGGCCATTGTCGCTCGTAAAGAGGGTGAACTAGCAGAGACCAAAAAGTACCTAGAAGGTCTAGGTTACCCTGTTTTAGCTATCCCTAGTAACTTATCTAATTTTGAACACATTCCTCAGCTTGTTGATGCCGTAATCGAACATTTTGGACCAATCGATATTCTGGTGAATAATGCGGGGGCAACTTGGGGCGCTCCTGCTGAAGACTATCCTGATGAAGCTTGGCATAAAGTGATGGACTTAAATATTAACGCGATGTTCTTTTTATCGCGAGAAGTAGGGCGTCGTTGCATGATTCCTGCACAAAGCGGAAAAATCATTAATGTCGCTTCAATTGCTGGTTTGCGGGGGACCGGTAAGGGTGTGAATACTATTGCCTATAACACATCCAAAGCCGCTGCCATTAACTTTACCCGTACGCTTGCTGCTGAATGGGGCAAATACAACATCAATGTGAATGCCATCTGCCCCGGCTTCTTTTCTTCAAAGATGGCTGATGGTCTTATGGAGAAGTTAGGTGATGCCGTTATTGCGCGCATTCCGCTTGAGCGTATTGGTGGAGAGGAAGACTTGAAAGGTTTAGCGGTATTATTGGCCTCTCAAGCAGGGCGCCATATTACAGGTCAAGCGATTGCCGTTGATGGCGGCTCTTCAATTTGTTAGGTTAAAGCCGATGTCATATCAACAGTTTATAGGAACCAAACCGGTTGCTGAACAACACGCTTTCGATACGCGCGCATTAGCTACCTATATCCGTCAATATGTTGAGGATTTCCAAGGTAATATCCATGTTGAGCAGTTTAAAGGCGGACAATCAAATCCTACTTTCTTGGTGAAGGCAGATAGCAAACAATTCGTCTTGCGTCGTAAACCACCTGGGGAGCTACTACCTTCAGCCCATGCAGTCGATCGTGAATACAAGGTGATTAAGGCGCTTGAGGGCACTGAGGTTCCCGTTGCGAAGACCTATACCTTATGCATGGATCGAGAGTTAATCGGTTCAGAGTTTTACTTAATGGACTATATACCTGGTCGCATCTTTTGGGATCCGGCCTTGCCTGAGTGTAGTAAAGATGAACGTGAGCGCATGTATGCGGAAATGAATCGCGTTATTGCGCAGTTGCATAGGCTGGACCCGACACAAATTGGCTTAGCGGATTATGGACGTTCGGGTGGCTATTTTGAGCGTCAAGTGGCGCGTTGGACTAAACAATACAGGGCTTCAGAAACTGAACATATTGAAGCGGTTGAAAATTTGATTCAGTGGTTGCCAGAGAATATTCCTGCCGGTGATGAGACGCGAATCGTGCATGGAGATTATCGCTTAGATAATGTTATTTTCCACCCTAGTGAGCCACGTATTCTAGCTGTACTCGATTGGGAATTATCAACGCTAGGTCATCCTTTGGCTGATTTTGCCTACCATTGCATGCCTTGGCGTCGTCAGAATATACAGACACGTGGTTTATTAGGCATTGATCTAGAAACTTTAGGCATTCCAAGCGAACAGGATTATGTACAACAATATTGTCAACGGCTTGGACGAGCTCCGATTGAGCCAGCGCACTGGGAGTATTACATGGTCTTTAATATGTTCCGCTTAGTGGGGATTTTACAAGGCGTGTTGGCCCGCGCCCTCAAAGGTAATGCATCCAGTTCCGTGGCCTTAGAAGCAGGACGCCGTGCTAAGCCTTTAGCGATTCAAGCTTGGAGTCTTGTTGAAAACATAAAGCGCTAAGATTTTTGTAGAAATATATAGGTTTAAAGTAAATTAGAGTCTATATATTGCTCAATAGAATGATATAAAGGAGAGGTTAATGGATTTTTCGTTTTCGCCCAAAGTACAAGAGTTGCAGGCTCGTTTGACGAGCTTTATGCAAACGCATATTTATCCTAATGAAGCATTATTTCATCAACAAGTAGAAGACAATCGTGCACAAGGCAATCCTTGGCAGGCACCAGCGATCTTAAGTGAGCTTAAAGCCAAAGCCAAGGCAGAAGGCTTATGGAATTTGTTTCTACCAGAGTCAGAGTTAGGTGCCGGTTTAACTAATCTAGAGTATGCCCCCTTATGCGAAATTATGGGCCGTTCAACGCATTTTGCGCCGGAAGTATTTAACTGCTCAGCACCTGATACGGGCAATATGGAAACCTTAGTGCGTTATGCCAATGAGGAACAGAAAAAGCAATGGTTGGAGCCATTATTAAACGGTGAGATTCGTTCGGCTTTTGCCATGACAGAGCCTGGGGTTGCCTCTTCTGATGCGACGAATGTTGAGGCTAGCATCGTTAAAGACGGTAGTGACTATCTTATTAATGGTCGCAAATGGTGGACTTCAGGTGCCATGCACGAAGACTGCAAGGTTTTGATCTTTATGGGCAAAACCGATCCAGAAGGTGAGGACCGTTACCGCCAACAATCGATGATTTTAGTGCCTTTAGATACACCTGGAATTAAGATTGAGCGGGCCTTAACGGTCTTTGGTTATGATCATGCGCCACATGGACATGCTGAGGTTTCATTTACGAATGTGCGCGTACCGCAAAGCAATGTGTTACTCGGTGAGGGACGAGGTTTTGAGATTGCTCAAGGACGCTTGGGGCCAGGACGAATTCACCACTGTATGCGTGTGATTGGTGTGGCTGAGCGAGCTCTAGAGCTTATGTGTCAACGTGCTTTAGATCGCAAACCATTTGGTCGTCCTTTAGCGGACCAAGGGGTGACACGAGAGCGTATTGCGAATGCTCGCATCATGATTGATCAAGCCCGCTTATTAGTATTGAATGCGGCTTATATGATGGATACGGTGGGGAATAAAGTCGCCAAAAAAGAGATCGCCATGATCAAAGTGGCAGCTCCTTCAATGGCCTGCCAAGTGATTGATTGGGCGATGCAAGCCCATGGTGGCGCAGGGGTTTGCCAGGACTTCTTCTTAGCATCTGCATATGCTTCAGCTCGTACGCTACGTTTTGCCGATGGCCCTGATGAGGTGCATCGCAATCAAATAGGTAAACTTGAGCTGGCTAAATATAAATAAGCTGGGTAATTGATTATTTAAAGAGAAATAAAGATGAATACATTACATTTTGCACATTGGCCAAAAGGTCTAGCCAAAACACTAACCGTACCGCAAACAACTTTGCAGACCAATCTAGAAATTACCGCCTTGCGTTACCCAGATAAAGCGGCTTTGATTTTTTACGACACAATCATTACCTATCGAGAGCTTCTACACGAAGTAGAACTAATGGCAGGCTTCTTGCAACAAGATTGTGGTATTAAAAAGGGTGATCGTGTCTTGCTGTTCACCCAGAATAGTCCGCAATTTGTGATTGCATATTATGCGATTATTCGTGCTGATGCGATTGTTGTGCCCGTGAATCCGATGAATAAAGCAGATGAGTTACAGCATTATGTGGATGATACAGGTGCCGATACGATAATCGTTACTCAGGAGTTGTATGGCAATATTCAAAAACTCAATCACCCTAATTTGCAACATATTATTTTAGCTTGCTATGGTGATTACTTAAAGTCTGAAACAAGTCTGAATGTACCTCCTTTTGTTAAGGATGAGCGCTTAGTGGTGTCGAATCCGAAAGTCCATCCGTGGCTCAAGGCACTTGAATTAAACCGTCAGGTAGCCCCTTCGCAAGCGACCCCAGATGATGTGTGTGTTATGCCCTATACGTCTGGCACCACAGGACATCCTAAGGGTTGTATGCATACCCATAAAACTGTTATGTATAACACCATATCAAGTGCCAACTGGTACTTGTCAACAAGTCAAGATGCGGTATATCTGGCGGCGTTACCCTTATTCCACGTGACTGGCATGCAAGGCAATATGAATACGCCCATCTATCTTGGTGGCACCAGTGTTTTACTAACGCGTTGGGATCGCGAAGTGGCAATTCAGTCGATTGAGCGCTATAAAGTGAGCCGCTTAGCGATGATTGCTGCGATGGTGGTTGACTTCATATCCTCACCAAACTTGTTGAAACATGACCTCTCTAGTGTTTCACGCATTAGTGGTGGCGGTGCTGCTATGCCTGAGGCTGTCGCGGAGAAGTTACATCAATTATTTGGTATTAATTATATTGAAGGCTACGGCATGTCAGAGCTGATTGCGCCTTCACATATTAATCCTGAACATCGTCCTAAGAAACAATGCTTAGGTGTGCCTATCTTTGATGTGGATGCTCGTATTATTGACATCGAAACCTTAAAAGAATTGCCCCAAGGCGAGGTCGGTGAAATTATTGTTCATGGTCCACAAGTGATGAAAGGTTATTGGAACGATGCGGCGGCCACTGAAGAGGTCTTTATTGAGCTTGATGGTAAGCAGTTTTTACGCACAGGTGACATTGGTCGTATCGATGAAGACGGTTACTTCTTTATGGTAGACCGACTAAAGCGGATGATTAATGCTTCGGGCTACAAAGTGTGGCCAGTGGAAGTGGAGTCCCTGATGTATAAGAACCCAGTGATTCAAGAAGCTTGTGTCATTGGTGTACAAGATCCAAAACGCGGCGAGACCGTTAAGGCGGTGGTTGTGTTGAAAGAAGGCTTGCAAGAGAAAATTACTGAGCAGGACATTATGGCTTGGTGTAAAGAGCATATGGCAGCATATAAAGTGCCTCAAATCGTTGAGTTTATTGAGGCATTGCCTAAGACCGCTTCGGGCAAGATTCGTTGGCGTGAGCTTTAAAAATCCTTGGTGCACAAGTTTATCAGTGTAGCCGCTCCTAAGCTTGTGTGTTTTTAAGTACGCCTCAATCGAGGCGTACTATTTTTTTGCACGACTTAACAGATACACTCCTGATAAGACAATTATCGTACCGATAATATCCATCCAGCTAATCGGATCGTCTAAGATTAACCAAGCTAAAAACAATAAAGATACTGGGCCTACAAGTCCTAGCTGAGTACTCGTTGTGCTGCCAATCCGCTCCACCGCCCACATTAACAAGAAAGTGGGGATGACTGTATTCACAATGGCATGGACAATTGACCAGGTATAGACAGGCGTGGGTTGAATTATCCAATCAAAGCCCTGCAGAATAAATAATTGTAGCAGGGCAAAGACAGCCGATATCGACATGGCATAGGCCACAAATCGGGTGCTACCGACGGTTTTAATCAGTTCCCCAGCAATAATAATGTAGATGGCATAGGAGATTGCGGAGCCGATGACTAAAGCAGAGCCAAGAGCAATATTGGAGCCTTCTACACTAAAGTCCTGCAGAAACACTAAGAGTACTCCTAGATACGCTAAAGCCATGGAAAGTAGCTGCATACGGCTAATGGTGCGACGATATAAGAGCCACGAGAAAATCAGTACGAAGGCAGGAGAGAGTAGGAGTATGAGGCGCTCTAAACTCACCGATATATATTTTAAGCTCGCAATATCTAAGAAGCTAGCCAAGTAATAACCCAGAAAGCCTAAGACGACAAGCTGTAATTTATGCTTATTGCTTAAAATAGGTAAGAGACCTTGCTTAGCTTTCTGTGCTTGAAAATAGCCAATGATAAGGAAAAAAGGCAGGGCAAATAATAAGCGAAACCCCAAAGCAATCGTTGCATTAGGCTCATAGAGATAAATAAATTTAATCACAATGGATTTAGCGGAGAATAAGACCGCGCCCAGTAAGGCATAAATAATGCCTTGAGTTCTCCATGATTGATCGTTGATTGCTTGGGTTTTCATGATGCTGCTTATGCCAAAATAATGAATCCATTATAGGCTGTCACAATTAAAATTACTCTATAAACCCAGGTGTTGCGTTTATGATTCCTGGATTTATAGAGCATGATATATAAGTAAATTAGCTAGATGAGAGCGTTAAGCTTGAGTCTACGTTTAAGTCGCTTGGCCCACTACAGATAAGTGCGACGAGGACGCTTTACTTCGTCAAGAATTTAGCAAAAGCCGCCTGTGCTTGGGGCGACTGTAGGCATTGCACAAACGACTCCCGTTCAACCTTAAAGGTTTCCTCAATAATTGGCGCCATATGACGCTTCAACAGTTGTTTGGTGGTTTTAAGGGAAAGCAGAGACTGTTGTGCCATTTCATTAGCCAGTTCTTGCGCGGTGCTTAAGGCTTGTCCAGCAGGTGATACGGCGCTAATAAAACCCTTTTCCTGCGCTTCTTTAGCGGTGAAGGGTTTGCCACGATATAACCATTCATTGGCTGTACGAATGCCAACATATTGCGCCATAAGCACACTGGATGCTCCTTCAGGACAGAGCCCTAGTGGTACGAATGGAATTTGAAAAAAGACATTGTCTGAGGCATATACAAAGTCGCAATGCATAAGCATAGTGACACCAATACCGACAGCCCCCCCTTCAACCGCGGCGATAATAGGAATCTCTACTTTATGTAGGCTTTCTAAAAAAGTAATCCCAGGACTGGTGGCGCCAGGGGTCTTTTGGAAGTCACGTAGATCATTGCCTGCGGTAAAATAATTCTCAGCGCCAGTGAGAATGACCGCGTGTAGATCATCACGGCCATGCGTGCTATCCAAGGCCTGTGCCAGTGCCTCATAGGTTTCAAAGTCTAAGGCATTACGGGCTTGTGGTCGGTTGATAGTGAGCGTTAGAACCTTATTGTTTTCTTCAACGAGAACTTTTTGATTATTCATTAGAGTTGCCCCTGGATACGTAGACGCGCTTGCGCATATTCCTCTTGCATGGTGGCGACAATTTGTGCCGTACTTTCAATGGAGTCAATTGTGCCAACACCTTGGCCTGCACCCCAGATATCTTTCCATGGTTTAACACGGGTAGAGCCAAAGTTAGTGCCGACCATTTCTTCTTTTTTAAGATTCTCTGGATCAAGACCTGCGTTAATAATACTTGGGGTTAAATAGTTTCCTGGGATACCGGTAAAAAAGGGCGTATAGAGAACATCCTTGGCTGCTGAATCAACAATCATCTGCTTATAACGTTGATCTGCATTGGCTTCAGTGCTCGCAATAAAGCGCGTGCCAATATAGGCGAAATCGGCACCCATAGCACGTGCAGCGAGAATGCCATCGCCGGTTGTGATTGAACCAGATAGAGCGATAGGCCCCTTAAAAATTCGACGCACCTCAGAGAGTAGGGCAAAAGGACTTAAGGTGCCGGCATGACCACCGGCACCAGCGGCCACCAGAATTAAACCGTCTACGCCAGCTTCAATTGCCTTCTCAGCGTGACGCAAAGTGGTCACATCATGAAAGACTACACCGCCCCACTTATGAGTTTGCTGTACCACCTCATTCGGCGCCCGCAAGCTCGTAATAATCATCGGTACTTTATGCTTTTCGCACATCGCCATATCGTGGTCTAAGCGATCGTTAGAGGCGTGAATAATTTGATTGATGGCGTAGGGGGCGGTTTTTCGCGTAGGTTCTTGTTGACGAGCATTGCTCAAGGTTTCGTTAATTTCTGCTAGCCAGTCATCCAATAACTCGGCAGGACGCGCATTGAGTGCAGGCATCGAGCCGATAACACCGCTTTTGCATTGTTCAATAACTAATTTAGGGCTAGATACGATAAACATCGGTGAGCAGATAACGGGGAGGCTCATCTGTTCGTATAACTGAGTAACGATGGGGTGGGTCATGAAAAAATTTCCTTTTAAAGTAAGGCTTAGTTTAATTATAAATAGTGACTATGCTATAGTAGCGGTCAATCGTCTGCTTGCTCCTGCTCATTAACTTAGCGCCTTGCATCAGCAAGTAAGCTTAGGTGCTGTAATGCGCTCTTGAGTAAGACTTGGATAATTGATGTAAGTTCAAGCTTAAACACTATTTATGTCTCCTGTGTTCCACTATGAGGGATAATGTTTTACTTTATCACGTTATACCAAGGATTTCATGTTCTTATTCTAAATAAGTTTTCTTGAAACAATGTTTGTATTTCCTTAATGAATACTATGCTTTAGGCTAAGTTAGCAAAGTTTGAGTTGGTTTTATTTAATCATACAATTCGATTGTTTATTTCTGCATGGTAGAATTATAAGCACTTGTACAGATTAGGAATACGCTATGGCATACGGTACTAAATCTTCCACGACCACCTCGAACGTCACGCAGCCGAAGAGCCTATCACTCATTGATAAATATAAGGATGATCGTCACTTCGTCACTGCGTTAGCGCGTGGCTTAGAGGTGCTTGCCTGTTTTCGTTCTGGTAATCGTGTTTTGGGTAATCAAGAGATTGCCAAGCGTTGTAATCTTTCTAATTCAACGGTTTCACGCTTAACCTCAACCTTGGTCAAGATGGGTTACTTAATGCATGATGCGCCGACGGGTAAGTACCGCTTAGGGATGGCAACCTTATCTTTGGGTATGGGGATGTTAGCCAAGTTAGATGTACGACAAATTGCCCGTCCTTACCTGCAAGAAATTGCTGACTTTTCTCAAGGTGTTGTAAGTTTAGGTGTGCGAGATCGCTTATCTATGCTGTGCATTGAAACCTGTCGTAGTCGTTCGGCCTTGACCTTGCAACTCGATGTAGGCACGCGCTTGCCAATAACGACTTCGTCAATGGGACGGGCCTATTTAGCGGAAGCTGGTCAAGAGGAGCTAGATGAGGTGTTTGAGCGTGTGAGTGAGCTTGACGAGCGCTCAAGTCATCTTATTATGCAGGGTATTGAACAGGCCCTGAAAGATTATCGTGAGTTAGGTTGCACGTGCTCATTTGGTGAGTGGCAAGGTGATGTGAATGGGATTGCGGTTGGTTTAAATTTAGGCGGGAATTTTCCGATTATGTCGATTAACTGTGGTGGCCCATCGTTTAACTTATCACCCGAATTTTTATTGGATGAGGTGCGACCACGCCTATTAGCCATGACACAGAAGCTGAAAGAATCATTCGGCCTCACCGATTTTAATTATTAAGGCTTATAGTTTAGCGTTTAGAGCTTAGCGTTTAGGCCTTAATGTTTAAGCTCATCATTTAGGGCTAATCGTTTAGGACTTAGGGCGTAGCGCTTAGCGCTTGGCGTATGTACCTGTTAATTTGGCGCAGGAGAATAGAAAAAGCGGAGCATCAACTCCGCTTTTTCTATGGCTGCGCTTGGCTTAGCATCAGCGCTGGATTGTCTAATAGCACGGACTTATCGCAATCAGCATAAACTTGTCCTAATCAACACGGACTAGACTAATCAACACGGACTTATCTTAATTAGCGCCCAGTAAACTATCGCTATAACGCTCAAGATGATAGTCAACATCACCAAACATCATATTAATTGTGGTGATGCGTTTATAGAAGTGTGCGACGTTGAGTTCATCGGTTACCCCAATACCACCATGCATCTGTACCGCTTCATGGGCGACATGACGAGCAAGCTTGCCCACATAGGCTTTTGCGCCTGAGGCTTTAATCAAGCGTTGTGCTGGGTCAGGGTTAGACATTTCCATAGCGGCTAACAAGGCCATAGAGTTGGCTTGTTCTGCGGCAATCGCCATCTCGGCCATACGATGTTGTAGGGCTTGGAAAGTACCAAGCGGAACACCAAATTGTTTGCGGATTTTTAGATACTCTAAAGTTGCATTATTTAATGCTTCAATTAAGCCTGTGGCTTCTGCAACTAAGGCCGTATTGCACACGGCTAGGGCCTGAGCAATAGCGGGGGCTGCTTGACCTTCGGTACCAATCAAGGCGTCTGCAGGTACTGATACATTGTTAAGGATAACATCAGCAGCGCTATGACCATCATGTGTACGGTAGTTTTTTAAGCTTAAACCAGCGGCATCAAGTGGGATGCGAAATACCGAAATGCCTTGGGCATCGCTGGTAGCACCAGCACTACGTGCTGAGACTAAGAGATAGTCAACATCTTTGGCGTCTAACACGGCGGCTTTATGGCCATTGATAAGCCATGCGTCACCTTGCTTTTGCGCACTGGTGCCTACATGGGTTTCTTGATAGCGAGACTCTGGCTCGTAATGGGCAAAGGCATAGCGCGTCGCTCCAGAGGCAATCTCTTCAATCAGTGTGGCTTTCTGTTCAGGCGTTGCTGCTTCTTGCAATAAGGTGCCGGAAAGAATAACCGTACTGATATAAGGCTCTAGTACAAGTCCAGGCGCTAATGCACGCATCACTAAATAGGTATCCAGAGCGGTACCATTCAGGCCACCGAAATCTTCGTGAAAAGGCAGTGCTAAGATCCCAAGCTCAGCGAATGTATTCCAGATGGCAGGATCAAAATTCGCATCAGCAGCAACACGTTGACGACGCGTCTCGAAACTATAGTCTTTGTTAATAAAGCGGTTCAAGGTGTCCTGTAAGGACAGTTGTTCTTCGGTAAAGTTGAAATCCATTTAAGGGCTCCACAATGTTAGTTTTTTACTCTGCCATGAGTAGCGGTGTATAAGCGAAAATTAAGTGCTTTTTTACAATCGCATTGGTTTGTGTTGGTGTATGGCAGAGTTAAATTTGTTTAATCGATCTTTAAAATAAATTGTCCGTAGTAATCAAAGGCTGTGTATAAATTTAATCTATAAAGCCTCGGCCATTACTGATTTATAGGCCAAGAATCATGCGGCAGATAATGCCTTTTTGGACCTCACTTGAACCACCATAAATAGTGGTTTTACGTACGTTAAAGTTATAGCCAGTTAAGTGTTCAAATTCATTCGGGAAAGCGCTACTAATTGCCTCGTGCGCTTCGTTGTGTAGCAAATGCGCTACGCCATAAGGGCCCAATGCATGCGATGCTAATTCCGCAATAGTCTGTTGAATTTCTGAACCCTTGACCTTCAGAATCGATGCTTCTGGTCCCGGAGTATGTTGTTTGCCATCGCTAGAGACGAGTTTTAAGTTGGTGATTTCAAGTGCCATCAGCTCAAGCTCAACCGCCGCAATACGATCACGAAAACGCGTATCTTCAAGCAATGATTTGCCATGATTGCCAGGGCGTTGAGCCGCCATATCCTTAACCCGAGCCAACGCCGCTTTCGAACGGCCTACACGGGCAATATTGGTGCGCTCATGGCCAAGTAAATATTTGGCATACGTCCAACCCTTATTCTCTTCACCCACTAAATTAGCAACAGGAACGCGGACATTCTCAAACCAGACTTCATTAATCTCATGACCATCATCCAACATAATGATGGGACGGACAGTGATACCTGGGGTGTTCATATCAATCAGCAAGAAAGAGATGCCTTCTTGTTTACGTACACTTGGGTCAGTACGAACTAAACAGAAAATCCAATTGGCATATTGACCCAGTGTGGTCCAGGTTTTTTGGCCGTTAACCACATAATGATCACCTTCACGTACCGCAGTTGTTTTGAGCGAAGCAAGGTCAGAACCTGCACCTGGCTCAGAGTAACCCTGACACCACCAATCCTCACCAGAAATAATGCGTGGCAAGAAATAGTCTTTCTGGGCTTGTGAAGCATACTTCTGAATCACAGGCGCAACCATTTTCACGCCGAAGGCCAGTTGTTCAGGAGCGCCAAAGCGAGCGCATTCTTCTTCAAAAATATGGCGTTGGACAGCATCCCAGCCTGTGCCACCGTATTCAACAGGCCACGAGGGGGCACCCCAACCTTGTTGGTATAGCGCTTTCTGCCATTGAATACGCTCTTCTTTACTTAGCGGTTCATAGTTGAAAGTCTTCTGGCGAACTTCGGCAGATACGTTGTTTTCTAAGAATTGTCGAACCTCATCGCGAAAAGCGAGTTGTTCTGGCGTCAGCGTCAAATCCATGAGGGTTTCCTTTACATAATGTTTATCTTGATGTTCTACTCTGAATCTTCCTTGATTCTGCATTATTAATTCCGCATTATGGAACTTAATAATAAATAATGGAATTATCATAATTCATTAATTATCCTAGGTCAATTAGGGATATAGCTTTTTTTCATTGTTTTTTTTAAAGAGTTTAAGGTATTATATAGATAATTTATTTCTGCAGAGTGGAATATTATTTTAATTAATATTATTAGGAGATTGGTGATGGACGCAGTAAAGTATGAAATTAAAGACGGTGTTGCTTTGGTGGCTTTCCAGAATCCGCCTGTGAATGGCATGAGCCATGCATTACGCTTAGGTATTGTACAAGCAATTGATAAGGCGGAAAGCGATACTGCAGTGAGTAGCATTGTGCTAACAGGTTCAGAGAAAGCGTTCTCAGGTGGCGCTGATGTGACTGAATTTGGTACACCTAAAGTGATGCAGCAGCCAATACTACGCGCGGTTATTGAAGCACTAGAGGCGTGTGAGAAGCCTGTTATAGCGGCGATCCAAGGTGTCTGTTTAGGTGGCGGCTTAGAGTTGGCGATGGGGGCGCATTATCGAATCGCTAAAGCCGACGCCCAAATCGGCCTGCCAGAAGTGAAGCTAGGTTTATTACCCGGTGCAGGTGGCACACAACGATTGCCACGTGCGGTAGGCTTAGAGAAGGCCTTAGAGATGATCACCAGCGGCTCCATTGTGAAAGCTCAGTCCTTAGCAGGAACCCAACTACTTGATCGTGTTGTTGAAGATGACTTAATTGCAGCGGCTATTGCCTATGCCCAAGAGCTTGTGGTGAATCAGGCTCCATTAAAGCGCTTACGCGATCTGCAAGTGACTTCACAAACCGATGAGCAAGCCTTGCTCCAAACCACGCGCGAGACATTGCAGGTTAAGAGCAAGAATTTCCCGGCGCCGTTAAAGTGTTTAGAGACGGTACAAGCAAGTATGGAGTTGCCTTTTGAGCAAGGTTTAGCTTTCGAACGCCAGTTGTTTTTAGGCTTAATGAGTTCTCCAGAATCACAAGCTTTACGACATATTTTTGCCGCTGAACGCGCCGCCTTGAAAATACCTGATATCCCAGCAGACACACCATTACGTGAGATTAAGCAAGTGGCGGTGATTGGTGCAGGCACCATGGGTGGTGGCATTGTCATGAACTTCCTGAATATTGGTCTGCCAGTGGTGATGTTAGAAATGAAGCAAGAGGCCTTAGACCGTGGTGTTGCAACGATTCGTCGTAATTATGAAAACACCATGAAGAAAGGGCGCTTAAGCGCAGAGCAAGTTGAGCAGCGCATGGGTTTACTCAGTACGACCTTATCTTATGATAACTTAGCCCAAGCGGATTTAATTATTGAAGCCGTATTTGAAGAGATGGGTGTGAAAAAAGCGGTCTTCACAGAGTTAGACCGAGTTGCTAAGGCAGGTGCCATTTTAGCCTCGAACACCTCAACCTTGGATGTTGATCAGATTGCGGATTTTACTAAGCGCCCTGAGGATGTTATTGGACTGCATTTTTTTAGCCCTGCCAACGTGATGCAATTATTAGAAATTGTACGTGGTGCTAAAACAGCGAAAGACGTGCTGGCAACCTCCATACAGATCGGTCGTAAGATTGGGAAAAAGCCTGTAGTCTCAGGTGTATGTGACGGCTTTATTGGTAACCGCATGTTATACCCTTATCGTGCAGCAGCAGATGAAATGGTCTTGGCTGGTGCATCACCCTCACAAATCGACAAGGCGCTTGAAGGCTTTGGCATGGCCATGGGGCCCTATCGCGTTGGCGACTTAGCCGGCTTAGATATCGGTTGGGCAATTCGTAAACGTAAGGCGGCTGAAAATCCAGAACAGACTTATGAACCCGTGATCGCGGATAAACTCTGTGAGGCAGGTCGCTTCGGTCAGAAGACAGGCATGGGTTGGTATAAGTATGAAGCAGGTAATCGTCAGCCGATTGTTGATCCGATTGTCGGGCAAATTATTGAAGATTTCCGTAAAGCTAAAGGCATTGAGCCGCGTCAATTTAGCGACTCAGAAATCGTGCAGCGTTGTATTTATGCCTTGGTCAATGAGGGCGCTAAAATTCTTGAGGAAGGCATTGCGCTCAGAGCCTCTGATATTGATGTGGTCTATCTCTATGGCTATGGTTTCCCTGCGCACCGTGGTGGCCCGATGAATTATGCCCAACAAGTAGGTCTGTTCAATGTCGTTCGGTCTATGCAGCGCTTTGCACGTGCTTCAGAGCAGGCAGCGACTTTTTGGCAAGTAGCGCCTTTGCTTGTGCAACATGCTGAATCAGGCGAGCCTTTAAAATAAGCCTGTGCGTGCTGTGTGATTGAAAATCGGCTGGGCCTAGAAAGTTTGGGCTTGGCCGATTTTTTATAGGATCCACCGTAAAATCCCATTCCTCAGGGCGTGAAGGGCGTCATGGGTGCTTAATCGATAAGGCGCTTAGTCGATAAGGTGTTCAATCGACAAGGCACTTAATCGACAAATTAACGATTGGCGTCAGAAAAACAAATCCACCACGTCACTAAGCCGAGTGCGCCACAAAACCCAATAATAATCGCTAAGGGGAGTGCGGTGCCGGCATAGAAGTAACCCGCTAAGGTGCCGGTGAGTGCAGCGCTACCTGTCTGTATCAGCCCAAAAATAGCCGAGGCTGAGCCTGCTTGCGCACGAAATATACTAATAGCGGCGGCTTGCGTATTCGACATGGTCATGCCACCAACACCAAAGACAAAGAACATGCAGATGAGCAAGAGCGGCAGGGAGAGGTGTTCAAACTGGAAGAATAGGAAAATACTGGCAGCAGTAAATAAGACGCCCATCGCTACACCCAGAATGCGCTCAATGCGGATATGCTTAATAATGCGAGCATTAATTGAGGCGGCTAAAAATAAACCAAAGACATTGAAGGCAAAGGTATAACCAAAGTAGGTTTTATCAATGCCCAGTGCGTCCGTGACTAAGTAAGAGGCGATCGAGATGTAGGCAAACATAGAGCCAAAGGCGCAGCTTGCTAGGATGACATAGCCTAAGAATTGTTTATGTTTCAAGAAGCCAAACGAAGAAGCAAATAAGGTTTTGATCTTACTAAGTGCCTGACCGCCTTTAGCTGGTGCTGTTTCAAACATCAGGAAGTGGACGGCGAATAGCAGGGTTATACCAAATATGCTCAAGGCGATAAAGTGAGATTGCCAAGCAAACCAGTGTAGCAATAGACTGCCGAGGATGGGTGCTAAGGCTGGCACAATGGCCATCGCTGAGGCAATGTGTGACATAAAGCTCGCCGCTTCTTGTCGTTCATATAAATCAGCAATCATTGCACGCCCTAGGACAGGACCTGCTGCTGCGGCTAATCCCTGAATAAAGCGTGCTAGCCACATCATCTCAATACTCGCTACAAGAAAACAGGTGATTGAGGCGGCAATATAAAAAAGAAGGCTGAGTTTTAGAATCGGTAAGCGACCGTAGTGGTCAGAGAGAGGTCCAGAGATAATTTGCCCACCAGCAAAACCTAACATAAAGAAAGTCAGTGTCAGCTGTACTTGAGACTCGCTGGTGCCAAAGCTTCGGGTCATATCCATAAAGCCTGACAAGTAGAGATCCGTAGAAATTGCACTAAGTGCTACGGTGGCAATTAGGACAATAATCTGTAATTTTGAAAACTTAGGTTTGAGACTTGAGGACGTGGGCATATGGATTGACGATAATCGCTATCAAGAGATCAGCAAACCCCTATTGTACCTGTTTCTACCCGCATGCACCGATGTCTCTATCAGTGTTCTAGTGCCTCACGTTTGTGGGGTAGAGCCATGTTTGCAGACATAACTAGAAATTATGTATTTGGTCGGGTCCCTTATACTGTCGTAAGTCGATCTGTCTTGCCATGTTTAAGAAGCAGGATAAGCCTTATTTAAGAAGGAGGATAAGGTGCGCAGCGATACCTAGGATAGAGCAGACAGTAAAAACTGTTAAAATAATAGGTCCATTGATTAAATTGTATGATATCTAACCCTATGCATAAACCTGCTTATCCCCATCCGATTATTGCCCGTGAAGGCTGGCCTTTTATTGCAATCACCTTAGCCTTAGCGATTGCAGTCAGCTTTGCAAGCATGTGGATTGCTATTCCTTTTTGGTTGTTGGCGATCTTTGTCCTGCAATTCTTCCGTGATCCTGCTCGTATGGCCCCTGATGGCGATGATTTGATTCTAGCGCCTGCTGACGGTCGCATTGTGGTGGTTGAACAAACCGAAGACCCTTATGCCAAGCGTCAAGCGCTGAAGATTAGTGTGTTTATGAACGTGTTCAATGTGCACTCTAATCGTAGTCCTGCTGATGGCGTGGTGCAGAGTGTTGAGTACTTTAAAGGCAAGTTCTTGAATGCTGCCTTAGACAAGGCTTCGCTGGAGAATGAGCGTAATGCGATTGTCCTGAAAACTGATGATGATCAGTTAGTAACCTTCGTTCAAGTCGCCGGTTTAGTGGCCAAGCGTATTTTGAACTATGCAAAAGTCGGCCAACGCTTAGCCCACGGTGAGCGCTATGGTCTTATCCGATTTGGCTCACGCGTAGATGTCTATTTACCGCTTGAAGCCCAGCCCTTGGTAACAATTGGCGATAAGGTCAGTGCCACAACGACAGCGCTAGCCAGATTACCAAGAAGAGAGAATATCTGATGAATGCAAATAAACCGCATCGAGGTGCTTACTTATTACCGAATGCGTTTACCACAGGTAATTTGTTCGCCGGTGTCTTTGCCATTATGCTAGCCATGAATGGGCGCTATGAATTAGCCGCTACGGCTATTTTTGTTTCAATGATTTTAGATGGTATGGATGGTCGAGTTGCTCGCTTAACCAATACCCAATCGGCTTTCGGTGAGCAATATGACTCCATGGCCGATATGGTTTCTTTCGGCGTGGCGCCTGCCTTAGTGATGTATTCCTACTTATTGAATGATATCGGACGTTGGGGCTTGGTCGCGACCTTTATTTATGTTGCTGGCGCGGCCTTACGCTTAGCGCGTTTTAATACGAATATTGCCGTTGTTGATAGCCGCTTTTTCCAAGGTTTACCGAGTCCGTCAGCCGCTGCCTTATTGAGTGGTTTTGTTTGGTTAAGTGCGGAGAATCGTATTCCTACCGATGGTTTTATGGCTTGGATCGCCTTTATCTTAACGGTATATGCAGGCTTGACCATGATTTCGAATGCACCATTCTTTAGTGGTAAGTCAATGATTAAGCGTCAAGAGCCGACTGGCAATAAGCGTCCACCCGTATGGCTAATGTTAGCCTTGGTGTTGACCTTCGCTGTGGTGGCTTTGGAGCCAGCGCTTATGCTATTTGCCTTATTTGTGGTTTATTCTTTATCGGGTTGGGTGCTGTATGCTTGGCGTTGGCGCAAAGCACATCAATTATCTCAGGCACGCAAATCCGCGTTTGAAGAGCCTGACAACAAGGACGAGAAATAATTATCTTTCGATTGTTTTTAGCAAGGACCGGTAATAATTATTTTGCCGCTTGGTTCAAGCAAGCATGAGAAATATTATCTTTAGATTGTTTTTAAATTTCGAAGTTAGAAAAAAGAAAACCGTAGCGAAGTTGGAAAGAGTACAACAGTAGCGAGGTTGGAAAAATAAAGCCGTTGTAAAGCTAGAGAAATAAAGCCGCAACGAAGCTAGAAAATAAAGCCAGTGAGTCAGCGATATGGCTGATTCACTGGCCATTTTATTACCAGCGCCCAAACCAGTCATCTACTTCATACAGTGGGTCAGGGCCTGAGTGATAGCGCGTCACCTTCGAGCCATCGCCGCCAAAGTAAACATGCATGAGGGAGTTCCAGGCATTGCCTTGCTTATAACGATATGACCAGATTAAGGCATTCTTCTCACCCAAGCCTAGGCGCGAGGTTTCCGCGGGTGGACCAAACTCACAGACCACATCTTGCTGAGTCCAAGTGCCTGAATCAAGGCGTCTGAAGTGGGTATCAGTTAAGACAGATTCGACTCGCTCAACAATCCCTTCCTTAGAAACATTCGCGCCATAGCCATATTGGCCATAGGGCTGATAAGACCAGACCAATCGACCACCACCATCATCTTTAGGGCAGGTCAGCGAGGGTTGTCCCATGCGTGCGAGTACTTCGTGTACTGGGCTATTCGGTGCAATATCACGATAGGTCGCGCAAGCACCAAGACTCACCGCAAGGGCGCTCAGTAAGCCAACTCGTAAGAAGCGTTGAGAGAAGAAACCATGAAGCTTAATAGACATACAATATCCTTTAGAAAAGTGCGCTGCTAGTAGGCATCATCAACGTGAAGCAAGAGCATAGGTGTATTTTAAAGCAAGACCCGTGTGAGAGCGCTAAATTGGCGCCTTAGCGGGGTATAACGTTGTTTTCAGGTTGAGTTCAGTCTGACGGGCATATGAAAACAACATGCACAAGAGATTTATCCACTAAATCACTGAAAAATCTTAACAAAATGCGCAGTTATCAGGTATAATTAACGATTCTATTGGGAAAATCCAATAGAATTATCGTGTTTGGATTAGATTCACTTACTATTTGCACAATGTGGTTTCATATAATGATTTGACATAATGTGCTTGTTTTGTGGTTTTAAGAGACACACGTAATTTTTGTTAATTTCACGTTAGCGAACTCTCATTGCTAACGCTTGTATATAGTTTAGAGGAAATATCATGTCTGTAGCTGACATCAATAAAGCGGATATCGTAAGTCAATTTGCACGCGCACAAGGCGACACAGGTTCTCCTGAAGTGCAAGTGGCTTTATTAACTGCTCGTATCAACGAGTTAACTGGACACTTCAAAGAGCACAAGAAAGATCACCACTCTCGTCGTGGTTTGTTGCGTATGGTTAGCCGTCGTCGTAAGTTATTAGACTACTTGAAAGGTCGTAACCCAGACGCTTACCGCGCTCTAATTGAGAAATTAGGTCTACGTAAGTAATTAAGACTAGGGTTGAGTTTAACCCGGGTTAGAGACCGTGCACAGTGCCGAGGTGTTCTGTGTGCGGTTTTTTATTGTTGGAAATTTGTCTGAAAGTGCATGGAACCATGGTGCATTTTAATGTGATCTCAGGCAAATTCATTAAAAAGGAAGAACATCTATGTTCAATAAAGTAAGTAAGTCTTTTCAGTTCGGTGCACACACCGTTGTTTTAGAAACTGGTGAAATTGCTCGCCAATCCTCAGGTGCCGTTGTGGTGTCTATGGGTGATACAGTGGTATTAGCCACGGTGGTCGCACAGAAAGAAGCCAAAGCAGGTCAAGACTTTTTCCCTCTAACAGTTGATTATGTTGAGAAAACTTATGCTGCGGGTCGCATCCCTGGTGGTTTTTTCAAGCGCGAAGGCAAGCCAAGCGAGAAAGAAACATTAACTTCTCGTTTAATTGACCGTCCATTACGTCCATTATTCCCTGAAGGTTTCTATAACGATGTACAAGTGATTGTGCACGTATTATCGGTAGATCCTGAAATTGATCCTGATGTACCAGCGATGATTGGTAGTTCAGCTGCTTTAGCTGTATCGGGTATCCCATTTAATGGCCCAATTGGTGCGGCGCGTGTTGGTTATATCAATGAGCAATATGTTTTAAACCCAACAGTTTCTCAACTTAAAGATTCAGCGATGGACTTGGTTGTTGCAGGTACTGAAGCAGCGGTATTAATGGTTGAATCTGAAGCGACGCAATTGTCTGAAGAAATCATGTTAGGTGGCGTAGTATTCGGTCACGAGCAGATGCAAGCAGCGATTAATGCGATTCATGACTTAGTAGCCGATGCTGGCAAACCTGAGTGGGATTGGCAAGCAGCGCCTAAGAATGAAGCCTTGATCGCAGCAGTAACCGCAGTGGCTGGTGAAGAATTGAAAGCGGCTTATCAAATCCGCCAAAAGCAAGAGCGCTCAACGAAGTTGAAGCAAGTTTCTGCCAACACGAAAGAGAAACTCGCGGCGCAAGCAGCTGAGCGTGGTGAAGATGCACCTGATTCAGTAGCGGTTGAGAATATCCTATTTGACTTGGAGTCAGCGATTGTTCGCGGCCAGATCTTGAATGGTGAGCCACGTATTGACGGTCGTGATACCCGTACTGTGCGTCCAATTTCTATCCGTCTCGGCGTGCTACCACGCACACACGGTAGCGTATTGTTTACTCGTGGTGAGACTCAAGCCCTAGTGATTGCTACCTTAGGTACGAAGTCTGATGAACAAATCATTGACTCGGTAATGGGTGAGCACCGTGATCGCTTTATGCTTCACTACAATATGCCTCCGTTTGCAACTGGTGAAACAGGTCGCTTTGGTTCACCTAAGCGCCGTGAAATCGGTCATGGTCGCCTAGCTAAGCGTTCATTAGTAGCGACATTACCTAAGCATGATGATTTCCAATACACCATCCGCATCGTGTCTGAAATTACCGAATCGAACGGTTCTTCATCAATGGCTTCAGTATGTGGTGGCTCATTGGCGATGATGGACGCTGGTGTGCCTGTGACAGATCACGTGGCTGGCGTGGCTATGGGTCTTATCAAAGAAGACAATAAATTCGCCGTATTGACTGATATTCTAGGTGATGAAGACCACCTAGGTGATATGGACTTCAAAGTAGCGGGTACCGAGAAAGGCATTACCGCACTACAGATGGACATCAAGATTCAAGGCATCACCAAAGAAATCATGCAAGTGGCTTTAGCGCAAGCGCGTGACGGTCGTCTGCATATCCTTGGTAAGATGAAAGAAGCGATTGGTGGTTCACGTGGTGAGTTGTCAAGCTTCGCGCCGCGTATGTTAACCATGAAAATCAACCCAGAAAAAATCCGTGATGTGATTGGTAAGGGTGGTGCAACCATTCGCGCCTTAACGGAAGAGACTGGTTGCCAGATCGATATTACTGATGAAGGCGTAGTAACTATCTCTAGCGCTGACTTAGACAAAGCTAAAGAAGCTGAGCGTCGTATCGCTGAGTTAACCGCAGTGGTTGAAGTGGGTCAAGTCTATGAAGGTACAGTACAGCGTCTATTAGACTTCGGTGGTATTGTACAAATCCTACCAGGTCGTGATGGCTTGCTACATATCTCTGAAATCGCTAACTACCGCATTAATGATATTAATGATGTATTAAGCGTAGGCCAAAAGGTTAAGGTTAAAGTGATTGAAGCTGACGACCGTGGTCGTGTACGCTTATCAGCGAAAGCCTTAGGTGGTTTAGAAGGTCTAGAGGGTTCTGTTCCTCAGACAGAGCAACCAGCAGCTGAGTAATTTGTTTTGCATTAGCTGGGGTGTGAATAAGCACCTCAGATAATGCATTGAGAGGCAATAAGCGGTTCGTGATAGCTGGTCCGTGATAGCTTATACGTAGCGCAGAATTCGCTTCTCAGATAATGTACTTTACATTGCATGGCGGCTGAGTTCAGCTTAAGCAAGTCATTCATATGCTAAATTAAGAGGGTGGTGCTATTAGGCATCACCCTTTTTTTGTGCCGATTGAATAAGCGAAGCGTAATCATTCTGCATAGAAGGAAGAGTACGTCCTAGCCCAGTACTCATATACGTAGTCAATTTCTGTATACGCACCATATACCTAGGGCAATGCTCATATACATACCATATACATCTAGTACCTTAAAGAACGCAATCTCAATCGTAAAGGATTTTTTATGAAGATTGATTATGTTATTCAAGAAACCAGCCTAGGTTGGATGCTCTTGGCCCAGACAGAGAAGGGGATTTGTGCCTTGAATCTGGCGGATATGCCAGATGACTTGCTCGCACAACTTCAGGCCGAATATCCGCAGGCGCAATGTCATGAGAATCCTCAAGCTTTAGCAGGCTCACTTGAGCAGGTCTTGCCGTGCATAGAAGCTCCTACGCATGAGTGTCATTTAGCATTTGATACGCCCAAGGGTACAGAATTTCAGCGAGCTGTCTGGCGTGAGTTGTGTAATATTCCGCTTGGACAGACAATCAGTTATAAGGAGTTGGCTGAGCGACTTGGTAAGCCAAAAGGCTTTCGTGCCGTAGCGAGCGCTTGCGGTAAAAATCCGGTGGCCGTATTAATTCCTTGTCACCGTGTATTAGGCTCAAATGGTGGCTTAGGCGGCTATAGCTTAGGCCTAGAACGTAAAAAGGCTTTACTGGCACGTGAGGGAGTAAAGCCTTTTGCACACAATGATCTGCTTAGCTAAGACTGTGATCTTCTAAGTTACTCGCAAGTACTTAGTAAAGTGCTTCTTAATGAAAGCACGTTAAGCAAAGCATATAGCCATGTTGCTTAGTACTTTGCTCAGGAGATACTTCGTTATATAGCATTAGAACTCGTGGCTAGCCAAGGCATTGACCACGTACATAGCACCCACGATAGCGTCGTCAGTCACTTCGAATGGCATATTACCCATGGTGTCGTTCTTGTCATTGGCTAAAGTGGCAATTTTATACAGATCTTCCTTGCTCACATCAGGAATACCTAAGGCTTCAAATGTTGTTGGCAAACCTACTGACTGGCAGAAATCAATCACTTCGTAAATCTCTTCTTCAGAGCGGTTTTCTAGAGCCATCTGTGTGAGTGCACCAAAAGCCACTTTTTCACCATGCAGTAGATGGTGTAATTGTGGTAGAGCGGTCATACCATTATGGATAGCATGAGAGGCTGCTAAACCGCCGCTTTCAAAGCCCATGCCTGATAATAAGGTATTGGCTTCGATAACGTTAGAAACAGCAATCGTGAGGCTCTGATTCTCAACAGCTTTAGCCGCTTTAAGACCATCACTCATTAGGGTATCAAAACATAATTTAGCTAAGGCCATCGCTGTTTTGGTTTGCTTACCACCGGCAATTGTGCTGCTATTCGAGAGGCGTGTGGCATCCGCTTCAAAATACGTTGCAAGTGCATCACCCATACCTGCGACAAATAAGCGTGCTGGGGCATTTACAATAATCTCTTCATCCATAATCACGACATCAGGATTCGAGCGCAAGAAAAGATATTTATCAAATTGACCCTCAGGTGTGTAGAGTACAGAGAGGGCTGAGGTTGGTGCATCAGTTGAGGCAGCTGTTGGTACGATAACCACTGGAATGTTTAATTCATAAGCGATTGCTTTAGCGGTGTCGTGTGATTTACCACCACCGATGCCGAGAATCACATTATATTTCTTACCAGCCATCTTAGCTTTGTGGCTGTTAATCTCTGCTTGAGAACACTCACCACCGAATTCAACCATGGTGAATTCAACGTCTTTACCTTGGAAGTTGCTTTCAATAAGTTCTTTATACGTCTTAAGAATGAATGAGTCGACCAGAGCGTAGATACCATCATTACCGTAGACGCTGGTGTGTTCGTATAGTTTCTTAATTTCACCTGGGCCTTGAATGTATTTACCTGGTGCAACAACAATTTTCGTCATAATTTACTCCAATAAATAAGGGTTTAAATTTTTCCCTCTATACCATTATTTTACGCGGAATATATGTCATTAATTTGAAGCAAAATCAATCAAAGATGATTTATGGGCGTGGAAAGTGCTGATTTGTAGTTATGTGAAGTGCTGACATATAGAGCATGGGTGGGTTAAGGCTGAGATTACACAAACGCCTATCAGTTATGTGAAGTGTTGATATATAGAGCATGAGTGGGGATAAATTAAGCGTATTGTTTTTTAATTTTGATTAAAACAAAAATTTAGCTTAATTAAGCAGCCTACCTTAAGCAAGAGAGTTATATAGTGTGGAGCTTAAGTCAAATCTTCACGGCTAACCACGCCTGCATGCGCAAGCAAGAGAGTTATATAGTGTGGAACTTAAGTGGATTGTTGCGAAGTTAGCAGCAATTGAAAGACAGCGAAAACATTGAATAAAGATATAAGTAATTCAACTTAACGCATACTTGACAGACAGGCTACAATAGTCATCTAGAGATCATGGTGCTTATTGAGACGCGCTGATCTCACCTAATTTAGTCCTTATTATGGAAATGATTTAATGAAAGTTAGTTCAACTCGTTCAACGATTAATGCCTTAGCCTTAACGCTAGGCGCTGTATTTGCCACTTCATCCGTCGCTTTAGCGAATGAGAAATTAAGCGTGGCAGCGACCCCAGTACCTGCCGCCGAGGTGCTAGAATTTATGAAGCCACAGCTGGCCGAGCAAGGTATTGACCTTGAGATCTATGTCTTTACCGATTATATCCAGCCGAACCAACAAGTAGCAGATAAGCAAATTGATATGAATTGCTTCCAACATAAACCACATTTGGAAGCCTTCAATAACCGTTCAGATGAAAAACTGGTGCCTCAAGGCTATATGTATGTTCCACCGATTGCCGCTTATTCACATAAAGTGAAGTCAGTGGAAGAGTTGAAAGACGGTGCCACTGTCGCCATTCCTTCAGATACGACCAATAGTGCTCGTGCCTTATTCCTCTTGCAAAAAGCCGGTTTGATTACCTTGAAAGACCCGAATAATTTATTTGCGACTTCTCGTGATATTGCTGAGAACCCGAAGAAATTAAAATTTGTTGAGCTTGAGGCCGCTAGCGTGCCACGTGCTTTAGCGGATGTAGATTTAGCGGTGATTAATACCAATTACGCACTGGATGTGAATTTAAATCCTAAGAATGATTCACTGTTCTTAGAAGATGAGAATTCACCTTACGGCAACTACTGCGCAAGTCGAGAAGACAATAAAGACCGTGAGGCGATTAAGAAATTGAATGCAGCATGGCATAGTGAAGCCACGATTAAATTTATTGAAGAGAAGTATAAGGGTACAGTGATTCCTGCTAAGAGCTAGGAATATGTGACTGTAAGGGTGATAGGAGAGCTGACGTCGAAGAGGATAATCCTTATTTGAGTCTGAGCACTCCTTTTAAGTCTAGCCCCAAAATATAAGCCCCAAAGTAAGGTATCAATGTGATCCTTGCTTTGGGGCTTAATCTAACTATTCCAATAAACTTACACGGCACCTTGATCAATCATGGCATCCGCCACTTTACGGAAGCCTGCGATATTCGCGCCTAACACGAGGTTATGTGCTTGGTTGAATTCCTTCGCTGTTTCCGAGGCCATATTGTAGATGTTCGCCATAATGCCTTTGAGGCGTGCGTCTACTTCTTGGAATGACCACTGTGTCATGCTCGCATTCTGAGCCATCTCTAATTGGCTTGTTGCTACACCACCCGCATTCGCTGCTTTACCTGGACCGTACATGATCTTCGCATTCAAGAAAGCTTGAACCGCTTCTTGCGTTGAAGGCATATTCGCACCTTCAGCCACTAAGATACAGTTATTGCTTAGTAAGGCTTTCGCATCTTCCAAGTTCAATTCATTCTGAGTTGCACATGGGAAGGCTAAGTCACATGGTACTGACCAGATTGGGTTACGGCCTTCTGGGTAAGAGGTGACTGGTGTGTAAATCGCATCAGGGTGCTTCTCAACGTACTTGTCTAAGCACTCATTGCGCTCACCGTCTTTAAGCTCTTTCAGTGTCTCTAAGTTAATGCCTGCTTTATGGTAGATGAAACCGCGAGAATCACTACAAGTTACAGGAATCGCACCTAATTGATAGAGTTTCTCGATGGTATAGACGGCCACATTACCTGCACCTGAAACCACAGCAATCTTATCGTCGAGATAGTTGCCATTGTCTTTCAACATATTATGTGCAAAGTAGACGGTACCATAACCAGTTGCTTCAGTGCGGCCTAGTGAACCTCCCCAAGGGATACGCTTACCGGTAAGAACACCATCATAATTAGCGGTTAAGCGCTTGTATTGGCCGTACATATAACCAATTTCACGCGCACCAACACCGATATCACCGGCTGGAACGTCAGTAGTTGGGCCAATATGACGATAAAGTTCAGTCATGAAGGCTTGGCAGAAACGCATAATTTCATTATTTGACTTGCCCTTAGGATCAAAGTCACTACCACCCTTAGCGCCACCAATGGCAAGGCCTGTTAAGGCATTCTTGAAGATTTGTTCAAAGCCTAAGAATTTAATTGTGCCGCTCGTTACACTTGGGTGAAAGCGTAGACCGCCCTTATAAGGACCAATCGCTGAGTTAAATTGAATACGATAACCCTTATTCACACGAATCTTACCCTGGTCGTCAATCCATGTTACACGGAACATGATTTGACGCTCAGGCTCAATAATGCGCTCAAGAATATTGTGATCAAGATATTTCTGCTCTTTCAGAAGTAGAGGCTCTAAAGACTCTACGACCTCTTGTACGGCTTGGTAAAACTCAGGTTGTCCTGGACTGGATTTTTGTAGCTTTGGTAAATACTCTAAAAAAAGTGACATGGTCGGATAGGTCCAATATGTAAAAAAATCTAAACTTAGTTCTAGCTATTATAATTATTTTTTTGCCTACATGGACTTGATTTTTACTAAATTACTCATATATATACTAGCCCTTGTAAAAAAAATACAAAAACGACTTAAAAAGGCCAGAAAACAGGTATTAAGATGACCGCCAATATCCAGTAGAGAACATTCAGCGGCAGACCAATCTTGATAAAATCCGTGAAGTGATAGCCCCCTGCGGCATACACCATGGTATTGGTTTGATAGCCGACAGGCGTCATAAAACTCGTGGCCGCTGCAAACATCACGGCAATTAGGTAGGGGCTGGCATCCACACCGAGCATTTGAGCAGTGGATAGGGCAATTGGGGTCATTAAGACGGCAGTCCCTGCATTACTCATAAATTCGGTGAGAATACTCGTCATCAGATACAGCACAGCCAAGACGATAAGTGGTCCAAAGTCACCGACTTGCCCCACGGTATTTCTGACGATAAATTCGGCCGCACCGCTATTGGCCATGGCTTGGCCCAGCGGTATTAGACCTGCTAATAAAATAATAATGCGCCAATCAATACTGTCATAACTCTCCTCAGCGCTCAGACAACCAGCCATGGTCATGGCGGCAGCACCGAGCAAGGCTGTGATGGCAATTGAGGCCCAGCCTAAGGCGGAGACAAGGACAACAGCGACCATGGTGAGCAAGGCGAACCAGGCACGCCAATTCTTGCCACTACGTGCTTTACCCTCAGACAGAACGATAAAGTGAGGATCTTGGCGCAAGTTTGACATATCCTCTTGTGGAATCGTCATCAGCAGAATATCGCCCACACGCAAGGAAATATTGCGCAAACGATCACGGATGATTTTGCCGCGACGCTGCAAACCCCAGACCATGATATTGCGATTCCAGTGACTTGATAAGACCAAGGTATTGCTGCCTAGCCACTTGGAGTTGGACGTAATCATGACCTCCACCATGCGAATATCACGGCTATTATGCTCCTTGTCATCGGAGTAATTCACATGGTGATAGACAGAAGAGTGTTGTAAATTAAACTTATCACGTAAGCGCATCAAGTCTTCAGGCTGGCCACGTATTAAGAGAATATCATTCTCTTTCAAGGCTTGATGGGAGGGCATAGTCAGATGCTGGCCTAGGCGCAAGAGACCCAAGAGATAGACTTTGTAGGTTTGGTTTATTTCAAGATCTGCAGTGGTTTGGCCTATCAGTGGTGAGTCAGCACTAATCTTCAATTCTGCAACATATTTACCTAAGTCTTGCTGTTCATCAAGTACAGGCGTGCGCTCAGGTAAGAGCCAAGGACTTAATAACAAAATATAGGCGCAGCCCACGACGAGAAAGATAAGGCCCAGTGAGACAAAGTCAAAGATGCCAAAACCAGGATGCCCTTGTTGCACAGCGATGGCGTTCACTAAAAGGTTGGTTGAGGTGCCGATAAGCGTCGTGACCCCCGCCATTTGCGAGACGAAGGACAGTGGGATAAGCGCCTTAGAGGTGGGTAGTTTAATGTTCTTCGCCGCGGCCATCACGATAGGAATAAAGACCGCTACCACCGCTGTATTATTGACGAATGGCGAGATAAGCGCGACCAAAGCAAACAGTATCAGTAGGAAAGATAGGGGGGATTTCGCCTTGCTTAAAAGCTGAGCAATACCATCCAGTGCGCCGCTATTCTGTAGACCTGCGGCTAAGACAAACATGGCAGCGACGGCGACCGTGGCTGAGTTGCTAAAACCGCTCAGAGCCTCTTGCACACTAATGATATCCAACAAAGCTAGTGTGGCAAGTACTAAGATAGCGACTGCATCCATGCGGATCTTCTCGCTGATAAAAAGCGCAACCGCAATAATGGAGATGCTGAGTGTGATGGCAATATCCCAAGTCATATGCATGTCCTTCTTAATTTTGAGTTACTTAATGGTGGGTTGATTCATCTAATAAATTTATTAGTCTTTATAACTCACCATTAAATTACGTAATTTTGAGACAGTTTCAGGTAGTATACATATTAAGGAATTTGTAAGTCCAGAACTTTTACATAGGATTTATGCTGATTGGCATAAGCTCTTATTGAATCGTATTGAAGATTTATGTTGATCGGCACAAGCTATTGTTTAATCTTATTGAATGCTTGATTGCTTTATGTTGATAGCATTGTTAAAGCCAAGAATGGTTTCTTGCTAGCTATGTGCTTAATATGATGTGAAAGAGTGAGAATAGTTAAAGCAGAAGCCAAGCCAGTGAATGAGTGAATGCTGAGGTAGGGCAGAATGAGCGGAGAGGATGAACGGAGAGAATTCAGACAAAAATAGGGCGCCCCTAAGATACGGGGCGCCCGGTTTGCATCTAGGCTTAGTACTTGATGCCGCTTTGCGCTATACCTGAAGCGGCATGTTTGAGTTTAAGCCGCTTTGGCCTGTGCCGGTGCCGGTATCGGCGCCATTGAACTTAAGCCGCTTTGGCCTGTGCGGGTGCACAAAACTCAGCAATTAACTGCTTCTTGCGTTCCTTGTACTTCTGAATATTGGCTTCTTTCACATGACCAAAGCCACGAATATCATCGGCTAAATTCGCTAATTCCAAGGCTTTATCATAATTATCAATACTTAAATAGCTTTTAAATAAGTCCAATAACTCTTGATACTCTTGGATTAAGGCACGCTCTTGGCGACGCTCTTCAGTGCGACCGAATGGATCGAGGGCAGTACCGCGCAAACCTTTAAAGCGACTTAATAATTTAAATGCTTTAAATATCCACGGACCATATTCGCGTTTAACGAGGTGTCCTTTACTGTCTTTTTTACTAAAAGCAGGTGGTGCCATATGCACATGCAGCTGATAATCCTTGCCTGGCTCACCAGCGAAGGTGCGACGTAGGTGTTCAAAGTAGGCGGGATCAGTATAGAGGCGCGCCACTTCGTACTCGTCTTTATAACTCATGAGCTTAGCGAGGTTCTTCGCCACGGTTTCGGTGAGGCGGCGGCTGCCTTTACCAGCAACGGCTTCTTCCAATTGACGTAAGGGCACAATAGCCTGCATAAATTGCTCACCATAGGCAGCATTCTGATAGGCCGTTAAGTGGCTAGTTAAGCGCTTGAGTAAGCCGTCTAAGGTCTCAGGCATCTCTAGTGGTTTGCCTTTTAAAGTATTCAGTTCTAGGGACTCAACACCGTAGTGCGCTAGATAGCGGCCCCAGTAAAAGGCTTCTAAATTCTTCTCGACGGCTACAGCATTCAGCTCGATGGCTTTTTCAATAACATCAAGCTCAAGAGGCACTTTGCCTTTTTGCCAGGTATAGCCTAACAATAAGGGGTTGGCATAGATGCCATCGCCAAGTAAAGTCATGGCATAGCCTGAAGCATCGAAGAAACTGGTGTTATTTGGCCCTAGGACCGACTCCAAGTCGTACTGTGTAATCACCGTCGGGAAGCGCCATTTTGGATTGCCAATCATCTCTGCGGTTGGGGTTTTGGCGCTATTGACGGCAGCATAGGTAATGCCACGTTGCGCCTTTGAGGTGATTTCTTTAGAGGCCGCCACAATTGCATCACAGGCAATAATTAAATCAGCCTCACCCGTACCAATGCGAGTGGAGTAGAGGTCTTCAGGCGTGCGACCAATTTGAATATGACTGATCACTGCGCCGCCTTTTTGGGCAAGGCCTGTGACATCAAGGATATTGACGCCTTTACCTGCAATATGTGCGGCCATACCTAAAATAGCACCTACAGTCACTACCCCTGTACCGCCAACACCAGGTACGAGGATATTATAGGAGCGCTCATAGGTGGGGAGTGTCGGTAAGGGAACGGGCTTTTTCTCAAGCTGACCGCTTTGGCTGGCGGGTTTTAAAAGTTCAGCACCCTTGGCACTCACAAAGCTCGGACAGAAGCCACGCTGGCAGGAGAAGTCCTTATTACAGGTAGACTGATTAATACGACGCTTTACACCTAAAGGAGTTTCATAGGGCTCAACCGATAAGCAATTCGATTGCACACTACAATCACCGCAACCCTCACAAACGGCGGCATTGATAAAGGTGCGCTTAGCAGGGTCTTGTGCTAGGCCACGCTTACGGCGACGGCGCAGTTCGGTAGCGCACGTCTGTACATAGATAATTGCTGTGGTGCCTTCAATCTCACGCATCATGATTTGCACATCGTCAAGTTCATCACGATGATAAATTTCAGGGCTGCCGCTAATATTCATGGCTTTAATATTATCGGGCTCATCACTGACAATCACAATCTTGCCGATACCTTCGGCAATGAGTTGATCATGGATTTGCTTTACAGTTAAAATGCCATCAACAGGCTGACCGCCAGTCATGGCGACAGCATCGTTGTATAAGATCTTATAGGTGATATTGGCCTTAGCCGCAATCGAGGCACGAATCGCTAAAATACCTGAGTGGAAGTAAGTCCCATCACCCAGATTGGAGAAAATATGTTTCTCGTCGGTGAAGGCTTTTTGACCAATCCATGCGACACCTTCACCACCCATTTGTGAGAAGGTGTCGGTGCTGCGATCCATCCAGGTGGTCATATAGTGGCAACCAATGCCAGCAACAGCGCGTGATCCTTCAGGTACGCGGGTTGAGGTGTTGTGAGGACAGCCTGAGCAGAACCAAGGTTTGCGTTCGGTAACGACAGAGATACGCTGGGTCTCTTTTTCCTTTTGCTCAAGAATAGCAAGACGAGCCAGAATGCCTTCACGAATTTCTTCACTTAAGGGATGCTTCAGGAGACGCTTAGCAATCGCACGCGCAATAATCGCGGGGGAGAGATCCGCATTCGGCGGTAAGAGCCAAGGCCCCCGAGGCACTGACCATTCACCGCCACCATCTTCACGTGAATCGAATTTACCGTAGACATCAGGGCGGACATCATCGCGCCAGTTATACAGCTCTTCCTTCAGCGCATATTCCATAATTTGGCGCTTCTCTTCAACCACTAAGATTTCATCCAAGCCTGCGGCAAATTCACGCGCGCCTTGTGCTTCAAGCGGCCAGACACAGCCAACTTTATATAGGCGAATACCAACTTCGGCACACCGCTCATCGTCTAAACCTAAATCAATTAAGGCTTGACGTACATCGAGATAAGCCTTACCTGCGGTCATAATGCCGAAGCGCGCTTGCGGTGAATCAATCACCACCTTATCTAATTTATTCGCACGTACATAGGCAAGTGCGGCATACCACTTATAGTCATTGAGGCGACGCTCTTGCTCAAGTGGGGTATCAGGCCAGCGAATATTTAAGCCACCTTCAGGGATTTCAAAGTCGGCTGGAATGACGGTTTTGACACGATCAGGATTCACCTCAACAGAAGAAGAGGACTCCACCACATCAGTGACGCACTTTAAACTCACCCAAAGCCCAGAGTAACGGCTCATCGCCCAGCCATGAATACCGAAGTCGAGATATTCTTGTACATTAGCGGGGTAGAGCACAGGAATCCCTGCCGCTTGTAAATCATGTTCTGATTGATAAGCAACAGTCGAAGACTTAGCGGCATGGTCATCACCCGCGATCAAGAGCACACCACCGTATTGCGAGGTGCCCGCATTATTCGCATGCTTAAACACGTCCATCGAGCGGTCTAGCCCAGGTCCCTTGCCATACCACATGGAGAAGACACCATCACGGTTGGCTTTAGGAAAAAGGTTCAGCTGCTGTGAACCCCAGATGGCGGTAGCGGCCAAGTCCTCATTAATCCCCGGCTGGAACACAATATCATGGGCATCTAAGTGCTTCTGCGCTTTCCACAAGGCAAGGTCTACATTTCCTAAGGGCGAGCCACGATAGCCCGAAATAAAGCCTGCAGTATTCAGCCTTGCTGCTTGATCTCTCTGTTTTTGTAAAAGTGGTAGCCGAACCAAGGCTTGTGTCCCATTCATAAAGACATATTGGTTCAGTGCTGTGTATTTATCGTCCAGCGTGACGTCTTGGGTTTTGGTGTTTAAAGGTGCATTCATCGTTGTCTCCGGTGTATGCGTCAAGTTAAGATGACGACCAAGAGCAATTGTGTCGCTCTGGTGTTTTTATTATTGTTTTAGTGTATCCTGTTTTTTAGTTATCTCAAAACAATTAAATCTATTAGCAGGTATCTGAAAAACTAATATCTAAAATAGGCTAAGCTGTGTCGCTAGAGTAGTGGTGAGTGGGTATCTGATTTACGCTTCATTTGTTAGGGTTGATGCGGGATAGGGCCGTGGTAAGTAGGTATGTCATAGTAGGTTTGTAATAGGGAAAAGTAAATGTCCAAGAAAGTCACCTTAAAACAAATGCGCTATTTTGTGAGTGCAGCGCGGCTTGGTCGCTTCTCCATGGCGGCGGCGCATGAGCACGTCTCACAATCAGCGATAACCAATGCTGTCTTAGATTTAGAGGCGCAGCTCGGTGTCAGTCTATTTGAGCGTCTACAACATGGCGTCAGCCTAAGCGAAGCCGGCAGAGCCTTTTACCGTCATGCCAGCTTTATTTTAGAGTCGGTGGATGAGGCCATGAACCTGACGACTCAGCAGCCGATTAGTGGCGTAGAAGGGCGATTGCGAGTGGCGGCTTCGTATACCATGCTAGGCTATTTCTTACCTGAATTAGTGGCGCGATTTAAGCGTGCTAACCCACGCGTGATTTTTGATTTAATTGATTTGGATTTAGCGCAGATGGAGCAAGCCGTGCAGGCTGATGAGATTGATATTGGCGTTGGTTTGCTCTCGAATATTAAGAATCGAGCGCAATACCATGAAGAGATTTTACTACGCTCACCGCGACGGCTATGGGTTTCACCGACCCATCCCTTGGGGCAGATGCATAGTTTAAGCTTAGTGCAAATTGCTCCCTATCCTTATATTATGATCACGATTGATGATACCCCAAGTTTTACCGAGAAGTTCTGGCAAGCGAGTGGTTTAGAGGCGAATTACGTCTTGCAGACCAGTTCATTAGAGTCGGTGCGTGGTTTTGTTGGCCAAGGCCTGGGTGTGACGATTCTATCGGATATGGTGTATCGACCCTGGTCCTTGGATGGGAAAAAAATTAATGCAATACCGCTCGAGGGTGGGGTACCTGATTTAGAGGCAGGCCTGTTCTGGTCCAAAGAGAGAGACTTAAGCTTGGTGGCCGATGCTTTTCAGCGCTTTATGGTGTATGCCTGTGTGAAGTGATTGAGGTCTTCGCTGAGCCTTGAATCTTGGCAGTATGGAGGCGCACGCCTATGAGGGTGAGTAAGTCATTAAGAGAGGTTGAATAGTCGCTTATTGTACATAGAGGGTGCGTAGCTTATGCGATAATAGGTGGCTTGAGGAGTAGGGTTGCTTAGAGATCAATATCTGTGGCTCTAAATCGAATGGATAGCTTTATTTTAAGTGTAAATTTAAGAGTTCAAGGTATGTGGTTATTAGTACTCGTATTAACGATAGTGTTATGGCTTATTTTGGATAATGTCTTGGTGGCTGCGATGTTGGCGATTTTTGCCTTGTTTTTGTTCACTACTACAAGAGCGCTATGGTTAAGCCGCCGAGAAGGTCAACAGCAAGCGTTAGAGGTGGTAGCAAATAATTTGGCTGCTAATGAAGTCAGCACTCAGAAGACCAGCGTGCAAATGTCTGGCGTGAGTGATTTAGGTGTGAGTGATTTAAATGCAGGCGAGCTAGATGCTTTAGGTGCGAGTGATTCAAATGCAGGCGAGCTAGATGCTTTAGGTATTAATAATTCTGAACGCATTAAAACCCAGTCAATTTCTCAACCAGAGAATGAGGCGGGTGAAGTTGATGAGTCGTATTTACGTTTAATAGATGAACTTAAACCACCCAAGCGTTGATGCCTAACTGAGCCAATTCTCTTCCCACTTATTCATCGCCAAGTATAAAATCCACGGCTGCCATAGCGTGAATAGTAGTGCTATCAAAGACGGGCAATGAACAATTCTCTTGCTTGATTAAAAGGCTGATTTCAGTGCATCCAAGAATAATCCCTTGTGCGCCTTGCTGCGCAAGGCTTTGTATGACGCTTTGGTAATAGTTCTGAGAGGCTTGAGTCACTTGGTTTAGACAGAGTTCATCGAAAATAATACGATGAATTTCGTCTTGTTCTTCTGCGCTAGGCATTAATAAGTCTACCCCTAAAGACTGCATACGCTCAGCGTAAAAACCATCACTCATCGTGAAGCGCGTCCCCAATAGGCCGATCAGAGGCTTGTTTTCGGGAGAAAGCGGGTCTTCAGAATCCTTGATTTCATGCTTAACTTCTGACTTAATCTCGCACTTAATTGCCTCCGTCGTGGTGTCTACAACGTGTAAGAGGGGAACAGTTGTTGCCGCTGAAATAGCATCGGCGACTTTGTGCATCGTATTCGTTGCTAGGATAAGGCCTTCGGCGCCAGCTTGTTCTAATTGACGCGCGCTTTGAGCGAGTAATAAGCCTGCTTGTTCCCATTGTGATTGCTTTTGCATCTGTACTATAGTTTCAAAATTGACACTATGCAACAGCAAATCAGCGCTCGTATTGCCACCCATACGTCGATTAACTTCACGATTAATGATTTGATAATATAGGACGGTGCTTTCTGGACTCATGCCACCAATAATGCCAAGCTTTCTCATACGAATTTTCTCGATCAATTAAGAATATCTACATAGAGTAACAGAAAAGCAAAAAGCCATTAGCTTCAATAAAGAATACTAATGGCTTTTATGCCTTTCGCAAGTAGGCAGGAGATGGTCCTCTTGCCTACAAACTCAATTACAAGCGATCTTGCAATACGGTCAAGATACGACGTGCTGTATCAGAACGATCAACATTACCTTGTGCATCTTGCACGCTAATAATCGATTGCTGACCACCACCTTGGCTGACGCGAATGGTGTACGGTACAGGTGTTAGGTTACCCTTATCACCAAATAAGCGCGAGAAGATGTTAGGACCTTGGCGCTTCTCACCCGTATCCGTATCTAAGTAACGCACAACGAAAGTACCTGAAGCTGCGTCCGATTGATCGATGCTAAAACCACTTGAGGCTAGAGCAGCACCAACACGACGGTAGGCATCATCACGCGCAACGTTAAAGCCTAAAGCATTCTCACCATCGATAAAGTTAGCGTTATGGCTGACTTGACGAACGACTTCAGGGTTGCGCACTTGCTGTTCTGCTTTAGCTTGTTCAGCACCTAAGAAAATCATTAAGCGAGATAGCATCGCCGCGTTAAGACCTTGGTCTTCATTAGCGGGTAGCCATTTGAAGGTAGTGCCATCGCGGTCCATCTGGGTCTCAACCATACGTTCATGGCTGATAAAGACTTCAGTCTTACCAGAAACACGCTCTAGACGCGTCGTAAAGCGCTCACGCTCACCGCTATCAGAGACGACATCAATAATTGAGCCAAGCGCACGACGTAAGAAGTTACCTGGAATCTTAGAACGGTTCTCGGCCCAGTCGGTTTCAATCACGCCAGCCGCAGGATTATCACGGTTAATCGTGAAGCCTTCATTCGTCCAGAACGCGATTAAGTCTGGGTAAACCAGCGCTGCGTCACGATCTAGTTGCAACCAACGTACATCACCACTGCGAAGAATCTTCATGCCTGCTTGTTCAGGTAAGACAGCCGTGCCTTGGTTGGCTTTATTGGCTTGAGCCATGGCTTGGTTATAAGCCGCAGCTGAGGCTACACCATCGTGAGTTGAATATTGTGGGTTAATTTGTGCTTGAGAAAGATCTGGCGGCAAGGTCAATGGCTGGCCACGGACAGTACTCTTATAGTCAACTTGTTCCGCAGAGACGATATCATCAATCGCTTGACAGCCTGTCAATGCAATACCCACTGCGGCCACTAATGCGATACGATTTGCTTTAATACGCATTGAATAAATCCTTAGTAATTAAATTAGATTTGTTTGTTTGAGGGCATCAAGAACCAAGGCTTCATTAGCAGGTGCTAGCGGGCACAATGGCAGACGATAACCAAGCTGACTCAAACCCATTGTTGCGACAGCAAATTTCACTGGGATTGGATTAGCCTCAACAAATAAGGTTTTGTTTAAAAGCGCTAACTGACCGTTAAGTTCACGAACAGTGGCGAGATCGCCTTGTGCGGCAGCCGTACATAAATTATGCATAAGCTTAGGCGCAACGTTAGCAGTCACTGAAATATTTGCTTGACCACCTAACATAATCAGCGCAGCAGCAGTTGGGTCATCACCCGAATATACTTGGAAGTGCGCAGGTTTGTTCTTAATTAATAAACCAAGACGAGCAATATCACCTGTAGCGTCTTTAATGCCCATAATGCCAGGCAGTTGAGCTAAGCGAAGGATAGTGTCGTTCGATAAGTCAGCAACTGTGCGACCAGGAACATTGTAGACAATAATCGGCAAATTACTACTTTCAGCAATTGCTTTAAAGTGTAAATATAAACCTTCTTGAGTTGGCTTATTATAGTAGGGTACAACCGATAAACCTGCTTGAGCGCCAGCTTTTTCAGCGGCTAAAGTTAGGTGGATTGCTTCCTTAGTGGAGTTAGCGCCAACACCAGCAATAATTGGAATGCGACCAGCAGAGTGCTCAACCGCTACACGGATAAGCTGTGTGTGTTCATCAACATCAACAGTTGGTGACTCACCAGAGGTACCAACCACGACTAGCGCATCAGACCCTTCTTGAACATGCCAATCAATCAGCTTCTTGTAGGCGTCATAGTCAATATCTCCATTCGGAGTCATGGGAGTGACCAGCGCAGGAATACTGCCTGTGAAGTTAGGGTATTGGAAACCATTAAGGGCCATATGCACAAAATCCTAAACGAAAAAGTAAACTTTGGTTAAACGTACAGCTCTCTAGTTTAATAGAAAAACTCACTGTAAAGCGTAAAAAAGCGTAAAAAAATAATAATGTGACAAAGTGTGAGAATGCAGCGTATTCACCTGCCTCAACCAATAGTACTCAGCAACCTCAGGCAACCGCATTCATCTGTCTGAGCCAAAACCAAGATTAGCCAATACCGAGATTAGCCAATACCAAGAGTACTTGGATCACCGGAGCCGAGACGTGCCACGCTTGGTGGTGTATCGGTTAAATCAATCACGGTTGTAGGCTCAGGTGATACGTGACCACAGCTAATAACACCTGCTAATTGACCCTTATAGTCATCAATAAAGTCTTCGTAATCGGTAAAAGGCTGCTCCTCCCCTTCGGCGATAAACGTTGTCGAAAGCAAAGGCTCACCCACCGCTTCAATCAATTGCAGTAAGACTGGATGCTTAGGAATGCGCAAACCAATCGTTTTACGTGAAGGGTGAGAGACACGTCGTGGTACATCCTTGGTGGCTTCAAGAATAAAGGTCCATGGCCCAGGCGTGGCAGCTTTTAAAAGACGATATTGTGAATTATCAACTCGCGCAAAATGCGCAATCTCAGCCAAGTCACGGCAAAGCAAGGTTAACAAATGGCGCTCATCAAGCCCACGAATACGACGTAAATTCTTCGCCGCATCCTTGTCGTCAAGACGCGCCACAACCGCGTAACTCGAGTCAGTTGGAACGGCGACTAAACCGCCATCCTTAATTAACATGGCCGCTTGATTTAAAAGTCGTGTTTGTGGATTCTCTGGATGTACTTCGAATAATAAAGACATGACATCCTCCCTGTAATAAAGAAGACATTTTACCGCTTTTGCTAACAGGAGGCGAAAATATTAAATATGAGGGTAAATTTAGCCAGGCATAGCAATGTTTATGGAGCTATCACTATTGTTTAGAAAGGCGCTTTGGCTTGAAGGTGAATTAATAAAGACGGTTGTAAGTTCGGTGCTCGCTGGGGGCGCCAAGTAATTTCTTAGATAAAAAATAGAGCGGTGGGCAGTCGTTATCATTTATTCGAAAAATCAGCGTATAATTACGGGTTCAGTCCCCATAGCTCAATTGGATAGAGCACCCGCCTTCTAAGCGGACGGTTGTGAGTTCGATTCTCGCTGGGGGCGCCAAAATTCTATTTTGTAGCTAATCAAAAATCTCATTAAGCAATAGTACTTTAGCAAAAACACTTGCAGGCAAATCTATGAGTACATCACCTTTTTTTGGAGTGCTGGGTAAAGGCACTTTGCGATTATCTTCAAAATAAAAATCCATGGCCGTTAGTAAAGCGTCCTTTGCCATCAGGATGGCATCTTCATAATTATCTCCACAGGTAATTGCTTCAGGAATATCTCTAAACCTAATGTTGTAACCAGTGCCTTCTTTCTCGAAAATAGCAGGGTAAAGCATATGAGCTCCTTAAGTTTATATCAAGAGATGGTGTCAACGGCAATTGAAAAATAATGGTATCAATTTTAAACCTAATTGCTTTTTTATGCTGTGTATCGTGCTTAGCTAATACACATTATTAAGCAAACAGGGAGGTTGTTAGGTACGATTTGAGTTTCTGCGCCATGGTTCCCATCTACCCCTTAGATCAAGATGCAATATTCACGCTCGATTAATCCTTGCTTCATATAAGTCATCTACAATACTAAGCTTTGCAGCCTAAAGAGATCAGAGTGTTCTAATGGACCCTAGTGTTTTACTTGTCTTAATTTTAGTCGTGGCGTTTGCGACGTATTTTCAAACCGTCACAGGTTATGGCTTGTCGATTATTGTGATTGGTGTGACGAGTAATTTTGACCTATTGCCCTTAAGCCAGGCGGCTTCCATTATTAGTCTGATTTCTTTGATCAACTGTGCCTTAGCACTTCCACCGAAGAAGTGGGCAAGCATTGATTGGGCGATTGTCAAGATTGTTTCTTTAAGTGCTATCCCAGCGAGTATGCTGGGTGTTGCTCTGCTTAGTTTTTTAAGTCATCAAGCGACTAATACCTTACAAATAATCTTAGGTTTAAGTATTGTATTGGCAGCGGCACAAAGTCTTTTCCGTCCTGCGCCTTTTGCGCAGATTTCCTCTAAAGCGAGCTTTTTGGCATACGGCAGTATTGCAGGTTTAGGCGGTGGTTTATTTGGTATGCCTGGACCGCCGATTATCTTTCTTATGTATCGGCAACCCTTAGCGATGGCATCCATTAAGCTGATTCTTTTGGCGATTTTCTTTTTTATTTCGTCATTCCGAGAGTTGTTTTTAATCGCGACCGAGGGCTTCCAGATGCAGAACTATATCAGTGCACTCTTGTCTCTGCCGATTATTTTCTTAATGACTTGGTTGGGTCATAAATATCCACCTAAACTTAGTCCAATCGCGATGCGCCGTTTGACCTTTTTTGTGCTAGTTGTCTTAGGGGCTTTATTATTAGCGAGTGCTTAGGTGGTAAGATGGTTTGTTGTTTACGTTCTAAAGATGGCTTCTGGTATTCAGTTCTGAAGGTTATAGGCTAAGAAGCTGGATGATGCCCACCTTGTTTTCGTCCAGCTTGCGGATCAAAATCAATCCAAATAATATCGCCAAGGTCAGGAATATAATTGCTGGGCATTAAATCCATTCCTTTCCGACTGGTGGGCCAAAATCTACGCGTTCTGCTTGGTTCTCAGGGTTAATCTGTGCAAGCAAGTCTGATAATTGGTAGTTTGGTTTATCAGCTTCGGGCGTTATTACAATGCGGTTGTTTTCAATGGTGACCTGGCATTTTGTGTTTTCATCAATATTCAATTTGTCAGTGATAAGGCTACTGATGCGAATTGCTAGGCTGTTTCCCCATCGTTTAAAAGCAACTTGTTGCATAAGGATATCCTCTAAAACTGTCTATTTATTAGACATTGTAGATACACGAAAGCAATGATCATCGCTTAAATTTATTGTTTCTGCATGCTAATCACTAACTTTAGTGTAATAGGTAATATGCGTCTCAACAAGATCGTAAAACTACGCGCATGGATGGATTAGGCTCAATCGATTTCACTGCAAAAGCCAAAAATGCAAAAAGCCACTTCGATATGAAGTGGCTTTAAAATCTGGGGTGACCGATGGGGCTCGAACCCACGACAACCGGAATCACAATCCGGGACTCTACCAACTGAGCTACGATCACCATTAAGTAGCATGCATTATTATGCAACTGCTTAAAGAAATATATTCTAGCATAGTAGAATCATAAATAACAAGGGTTTGGGGTGGTTTATGGGCTTTACATTACAATAAAACCACAGTTTGCGAGTTTTTATAGCTGAATAACGACATTATGTAGACGGAGTCATGCTTTGCAAGAGTTGGATCTTCGGCTGTGGGCGTTTCATAGCTTGAGCTAAGTCGTAGTTGGCTTGCATGGCAAGCCAAGCTCTAGCAGTGCTGATTCCTGCTTGTTCAAGTCGAATAGCCAAATCTGGGCTGATAGCCGCTCTGCAATTAAGTACGCGTGAAAAAGCAGGGCGTGACATAGCAAAATGCTCAGCAGCATCAGTAACTGTCATGCCTAGTTCCGTAATAAGTTCTTTCTTAAGTAATTCTCCAGGATGTGCAGGATTGTGCATCATAGTGTATTCCTTTAGTGATAGTCGAGGTAGTTAACGAGTTCTATATTCTTATCGATAAACCGAAATATCACACGCCAATGACCATTAACGCTAATTGACCAAAAGTTTAATAAATCGCCTTGCAGTGGGTGTAGATGAAATGAAGGGTAATTTAAGTTTGATAGAGATTGATATGGTCATAGTTTGGACTCCTAAGTGTCCAATAAATCCATACCACTGTAAAAAGCAAGCATAAAAAAACCTGCTAACTCAATGAATTAACAGGTTTAATTGATATGCTATCTAAGTTAAATGGTCGGGACAGTAAGATTCGAACTTACGACCCTCTGGTCCCAAACCAGATGCGCTACCAGGCTGCGCTATGCCCCGACTTAAACTTTATAGCTTGGTAGTGATGCTTGTCATTCCCTACCAAAGAAAATAATTATACATAGTCTTTTCGGTAATGACAAGTCATTTGCTTGAAACTTACTGCTTTGTGACATTACTGCAACAATTACTTAGCGTGAGTCATCGTTCGGGCGTCCGCCTGTGCTGTTACCAAAATCAGCGCGTCGAGAGCTGCGGCCCTCATTCCACCAGGTTTCCCGGCCTGAAGAACGATCTGGACGTTGTACGTATGGGCGGTCTGGACGGTTTGGTCGATTAATTACTGGCCTATCATCACGACCTGGGCGTGCATCACGTGATGGGCGGCGATTGTCATTGTTTGCGCGTCGATCGTCACGATTATAACGTCGGTCATTACGGTCGTAACGATTACGGTCATAACGACGACCATCTTGGGTGTAATAATAGTTGTTGACATAGGGGCGACGATAGCCATAGTAGTCGCTATAATAGACTCGTGTGCTCGGTGCCGAAGAGTAGTAGCGATTACCGTAGGTGTCATAATCATCATAATAGCCATAGCCATCATTGACCACACAGGCGCTCAGACCCAGGCAGGCGCCAACAACAGCAAGAATACGTTTCATAGTAGTGATACCTATAAAAAAGAAGAGAACTTAGTAATATTGTGCCGTAAATCAGCAGGCGAGGTGTTTCACCATGCGCTATAAGTGCAAGTAAATGTGTCCGCTACTTCTGTATAGCTAGAGCCTTGCCCGCAGAAGGCCGTGCAAAGCCAATCTACGCAAAGTCAAATTGTAAAAATCAAAAGGCGCCAATATTGCACTTTGCAGAGCTTTACCTTCAAGCCCCTAGAAGCAACAGGAATGTTGTAAAAAAGTTGCAATAAAACTGAATTATTCAGTTTTTTAGCCCAAGACTAGACTTTCTAAAAATGCTTGTGCTATAGTTCTATTCTTACACGAAGGCACTCGTGGTGAAATAGGTAGACACAAGAGACTTAAAATCTCTCGGGCATTGCGCCCGTGCCGGTTCGATTCCGGCCGAGTGCACCATAAACTCTAGAGAGTTATAGGTTCTTATTTCGTGTATAGGAAGCTTGGCAGAGCGGTTGAATGCACCGGTCTTGAAAACCGGCGAGGGTTTGCGCCCTTCGTGAGTTCGAATCTCACAGCTTCCGCCAGAATTATGAAGAACACCGATTGGGGCAACTCAATCGGTGTTTTTTTTGCGGTGTCTTTTTTTCTGGGCTGCGATTGTTTTTCTCGAAGAAATCCTGCTTTCGTCAATGGTGTTAATACCACCTATCTCAACTCCTTATCAATGCAACTTAACGATGCCGCTCAATAATTTCATAAAGCCGCTTGAACGACTGTTCAATAGTGTCGCAAGAAGTGACCTTTTCTCATGAATTCTTGAGTCGTATGCTGTATTAAAATAATCACTCGCAGCTATTGGATAGATGCTGCTTTTGTCCATCCATGAAGACACCGATAGGGGTAACGCTATCGGTATTTTTTTGTTAAGCTTATGGCTTTCAATGTGTATTACAAAATAATATAAAGGGCTTAGGTTATGGGCTTTGAGTTAGGCGCTAACTATCAGCAATGGTTGTTGTAGCTTAAGCAGCAATTTCAACTCGCGCAGCAGCATGCGGTACGCATGGTGAATGCAGAAATGCTACGGTTTTACTGGAAACTGGGTGAGCAAATTGTTCAGCAGCAAGTAGGTTATGCATGGGGAGATGGTTTTTTAAAGCAGCTGAGTCAAGATCTTATGGCAGAATTTCCTGATATTAAAGGGTTTTCTAGGCGAAATTTGGAGTATATTCGACGCTGGTATTTGTTTTGGTCGCAAGATGCTTTAATTGCGCAACAGCTTGTTGCGCAATTAGATCAACTACCATGGGGGCATCACACAACTATTTTAGATAAGTGTAAGTCTTTAGAGTCCGCTCGGTTTTATTTGCAAGCAAGTGTTCAACATGGATGGAGTCGAGCGGTATTAACTCATCAAATTGAGTCTCAACTTTGGCAGCGGCAAGGCATAGCAATTAATAATTTTAGTGTGACTTTGTCTCCTGTGCAATCCGACTTGGTTGGACAAACTCTTAAAGACCCATATGTTTTTGATTTTTTGAATCTGAGTCCTGAATATAATGAGCGGCAGCTGGAGCAAGCCCTGATTGACAAAATTAGTCATTTTTTAATTGAATTGGGAGTTGGTTTTGCTTATGTAGGGAAGCAAGTGCCTTTGTTGGTTGGGCAACGTGAATTCTATTTGGATTTACTTTTCTATCACACTAAATTGCATTGTTATGTTGTGGTTGAGTTAAAGGTGGTTGATTTTGAGCCTGAGCATATTGGCAAACTAAATTTTTATATTAAAGCTGTCGATGAACAAATTAAAACCACGTATGATCACCCGACAATTGGTTTGCTGCTGTGCAAAAGCAAAGATCATCTGGTTGCTCAATATGCATTGAGTGATGTGAAAAAACCAATCGGTATTTCTGCTTATGAGCTTAAGAAGGTGTTGCCTAGCGTGGAACAATTGGAAAAAGAATTAAAACATTTAGGGAGGGAGGAGGAGTAATTTTAGCGGTTGTTGCCTAAGTGGGATTCTGCTTGGTAAAAGAGTGACTAAAACTCGATGCTTGGGTTTTACCAAGCTAGGCTCAATCAGAAATTTCGGAATAACAATGTAGGCAGTATAAAATTTGGCAATTAACGTTAGATCGCACTACAAAAGTAAAGGCTAGTTTTATTAAGTTGCGCCGTAAAACTTCGCCGTTCACGGCGGAGATACAAGGCGCGGACTGCATAGCAGTCCCAAACCGTCCATGTTCAGCTAATCAAGCGTTGTCTACTGTTCTTCAATCAGTTTCTTTTTCCATAAACCAAGTGTAGAATGTTGAATTGCCCAAAATCCTATTATCCATGAAAACATGTTGATACGTAAAGCATTTAAATTTGAATTGATGCCAAACGGTGCACAAATCCGCAAGATGAAACAATCTTGCGGTTGTTCGCGTTTTGTATTTAATCGTGCTTTGGCGTATCAAAATGCGCAATATCAACAGGATAATTCATTTAAGTTTAGTTACACCAAAGTCGCAAATTTATTGCCTGAATGGAAACGCGAGCTAATGTGGTTAAAAGACTGCCCCAGCCAAGTTTTGCAACAAAGTTTGA
>JAUNUI010000016.1 GCA_030538255.1 Pelistega sp.
AACTAAATTTAAATGAATTATCCTGTTGATATTGCGCATTTTGATACGCCAAAGCACGATTAAATACAAAACGCGAACAACCGCAAGATTGTTTCATCTTACGGATTTGTGCACCGTTTGGCATCAATTCAAATTTAAATGCTTTACGTATTAACATGCTTTCATGGATAATAGGATTTTTGGCATTTCTACATTCCACATTCTACACTTGGTCAATGGAAAAAGAAACTGATTGAAGAACAGTAGACAACGCTTGATTAGCTGAACATGGACGGTTTGGGACTGCTATGCAGTCCGCGCCTTGTATCTCCGCCGTGAACGGCGAAGTTTTACGGCGCAACTTGATAAAAGATTGGCAAACTCTGCGACGGATGGTGAATTATGCAACATTCGATCTAAGCGATTTAACTCTGGAAATCTAGCGAGTGTTGCCCAAGGGACGAGAGTTTGATGGTGAATAGGAAAAAGCGTAGGTAAGGCCTCACCCTTTGCAGGAACGGCCCATTGTTCCTTGTTTCTACCTGGGCGAATACCCTCTTTTACGATCAGATTGCCCACTGCCTCTGGCATACCAGTCTGATTAATGGTTTTCCTTGCAAGATTAAATACTGCTCCTGCGATAGGCAGTCTGCTACGGAAGTTCTGTAGGGTCGTTAGAATATCATCTTTAACCGCAAACACATGAATTAAGCCATCAGCAGGTGATGCAGGCTTAATAGTATTGGGATGAACACCTGAAGGATTAAAGACAATGGCATGTGTATAGACGGATGGATTTTCCTGATCAAGGATAGCACTTACGGCACTGGCCAAGCCTCCTCCTAGAGAATGACCTGTTACTTCAAGGCGCCTATCTTTGCTAGACATAATTTTTTCATCTAGAACCTTTCTGGTATATCTGAGAGCCATCTTATATTGTTCACTTCCCTTCCCCAAGCCTTGTCGAATATTATTCGACCAATCCCCATTCTGCTTAGCAAGGATTTCAAGCTTTAGTTCTACCCTTACAATTAACGGTATTTCGTCACTCACCTTGGGAACCTTTACCACACCAGGTTCATTCAGTATAGCAAATGGTTCAAAGCCATTATCCAGTAAAAACTGTCTTGTGCTATTAGAATCTAATGTGTTGTCCAGACGCTTAATGAATTCAAATGACTTGGTTAACCCTAAACAACTCAAGCTAATAGTAGTAACAATTACTAAATTTCGCATATCTTCAAAGTCAGTCCCCCGAAAAACAAGGGTTGGTGCACAGCCATCACTTTTAATTGAAGGATCGTACCCTTGAGTCTTAAAGAGCCGAGCGACTAGACCAGATTCCGCTTGATTAACCAACTCATCCCATTTCTCCCAATGCTTTTCAACAAGTGCCATCTGCTCAGGGAATCGGGTCTGGAAGCCCTCTGGAGAGGGTGGGTCTTTATAGATATATTTAGACAAGTAACAAGCATAGCGCCAGCAGGTTTTCCATTCTGCTCTACCATGAATAATCGTACTATTGCCCTTGTTATGTGCTCGACCCATTGATACCGCAGCATCTACCTGGGCTACAAACGCCTCAGCTTTCCTTGTCGCACGATCCAGCAAAGTAGTAAAATCCGAATTCGTAATCGGTAACTTCTCAGACAAGCGAATCTCCTACTTATATGTGTGAATACGATATAACAGTGCCTTGAATAAACCGACTCACCTTACTGCTCATTCGCTATCTCCTGCCATGGTATTGGCCCTTGAAAGAGTCGCTCTGTAAAACGATCTTCAGGATAATCAGGATGACGCTTTAAGACACGACGGCCGATTTTTTGATTAGCCAGGCTAATTTCATCACCTCGTTGCTCATACGAAGAAATCCATTGCATAAACTCCTGTAGTTTTATATATGGAATAACATCAAAGTACCCTTGATTAATTAATTGATTAAGCATTGGTTGAGAAATATCGTCAGCAGCTAATAATGACATGGCAGTATCTGCATCTTTACTTTCCGCCCAAGGATCGGCACCCGCTGCCAGTAATATATCAATACCCTCATAATTTCTCATAAGCGCCACGCCCGCAATCAGCGGATCCTTATTAGCCCCACCAAGACGATGATTGGGATTACCACCATGCTTAAGATACAAACGAATCAATTGATTAATAAATGGAAAACCCAATTCTGGATCGGTTGGATGGCCTGGTAGCGTCAGGTAATAGACGAAAGTACGGGTGGATCCCTTAGCGGGGGTATCCACCATATAGGGATCAGCACCCGCCGCAAGCAACACATCAATTGCCTCTAAATTACGTGCTGACAAAGCATGAAAGAGCAAGGTAATTTCTTCCCCATAACGCGCATTCACACCATTAGGTAGCAACTTTACTTGGGCAAGGCTAATGCGCTGTCCACGCTCAATGCTTTGGGCAAGCTCATAAACCTCTTCCCCATAGGATTGAAAGAATCGATTCGATTGATACGTCGGCTTCATATTGTTCTCCGAAACTGAATGGTAAATCCATCCAACGACAACCAAGAGGATTAATGCCAGTAGCATTAATAACTGTTTTTTGCTATACATCGTCGTTTCCTACTTAATTAACCTTAACAATCTCAGACACCAGACGAATAATATCGTGTAGATTCATCGTTAAGGTCTTACCATTGATTTGGATGGAGCCATCAGCATTCATTAAGATAACGCTCTGACCACATTGCAGGCGGATACTTTTACCCGCTGTAATAATTAACTCATCACCGACATCCATATAATAGTTATTCTGCACATCGACACTTTTATTATTCTGAATACGTTGTGAATGATGATTGCCGATGAGTTCAACTTTGTTATTCTCAACACTTAGCTGCAGACTGCCTTACCAGGCCACTCATAGACATCACCCTCAGGATGATGTGCTTGCCTCTGCGGCCAACCATCAGCTACGTATAAGGAGGCTGATGGTCCCAAAAAGTTATAATCTTTAGCGCTATAGCTTTCTGAACATAAGCGATCAATGGGATGGTAATCGCTTAAGTACTCACTTTGTACCTTGACTAATTTATCCTGCGCAAAATAAGGGACTTCTTCATAGCCCTCAACGCTACTGTGAGTAATGAACGTATCCGCCAATATAAGCGTATGTTTATCAGCACTATACTGAAAATAATAATGTATTCCCTCTTCTTCCAGCAGCCGAGACACAAAGTTAAAATTACTCTCAGCGTACTGAACACAGTAACTACGAAGTGGATACGTATCCAGCAGAACAAACTTAAAGTCCAAACCATAAGACTCTAGCACTTGAGTCACAATTTGTGGAACTGTCAGATCCTGATAAATACGAAATTCTTGATTAAGTGTCGTTAACCATAGCCAAGGACTCACCTTAAATTCATAACTATAATAACGATCGTTATCATCAGCAGAACCGAGTAATTGAGCCTGTGTAATTAAACCACCCACATACCGAGGAGCAGTTAAAGTATCAATGCTTACCGTAAGTCTTGTGCCTAGCAAGACATCTAGTTTGAGCCTATCTGAGCGATGCAGTAACTTCACCGTATATGTTGGTAAGCTTGAAAGACTTTCTTCCCCTTGTAGGCTGTCAAACAAGAAAGCACCTTGATTAAACTTATCAGCAACTTTCTGCATGTCGACATCTACATAGACACGCATCGAGTGCTCAGAAGCGAGTATATTCTGAGATTCTAGAGTCATAGTTATATATTAACGGCATTTATTATTAAGTTATGATCAAATTGATTGTGGGTGCTTGTTTTCAATGGATTTAAAACTAATTTAGAGTCAATACACCATTTACAAATGATTCATATAAAAACTCAGCCCCTATAGTTAGCTTCGTTAAAAAAACTATACACTCCAAACAATCACCCAAAAGCTTTAAGCTAAAAATTAGATTACTCAATAATCATGACAATATAATGACATTTAATTTTAAGTGGATAAGATTATCCTATCGATGAGTTATCTCTTTATTTTTAATACTTATACGAATTTATTTTAAATTATTAATAAAATAATTAATGATGATAGTGACGCCATAAAAAAACAGGTGCCATAGGAGCACCTGTTTCTATAAGCAAGCTTGAAGACCCGCAACAATCAGAATCATACGCATGTCTTCTGGCACGAGCGTAGTTTTAATAACAGTTTGCCTTCAGTATCCGTAGACTACACTTGTTTAAAGCTTAACTCATTCTCAATCTGTTCACGAGTATTCTGGGGGGAACACATCTGAATGAAGTCATAGACATAGTCACGTGCAAACACGCCCTTGCGCACACCCACTCGCGAAGTATGATTGCCGAATAAATGACCGACAGGAATACCGACAAACTTAGTATCGCGGCGTGGATCGAATGCCATACCTGCAATAATGCCAATGCCTAGTTCTACTTCCACATAGGTCTTAATCACGTCAGCATCAATCGCCTCTAAAACAATATCTGGCTCTACCCCTGCTTTAGCGAAAGCGGCATCAATCGCGCTACGACCTGAGAAAGCCTTATCGTAAGTAATGATCGGGTATTCCGCAATTTGGGCGTAGCTAATATTGCGCGCCTGACTCGAGGTTAATGCCGTTAAGGGATGATCAGGTTTTAACACTAAGGTATGCGACCACTCATAGCATGGGAAAGTGATTAAGCCAGGAACATTCGCCAAGGTTTCAGTCGCTAAAGCCACATCTGCCTCTTCCTGCAGCACCATCTCCGCTAGCTGTAAGGGACTTCCTTCAGCTAAAGACACACGTACTTTAGGAAAGCGCTTTTTGAATTCTAAAATGATATTCGGTAAGAAATATCGTGCTTGCGTATGGGTACAACCAATGATGAGCTCGCCTTCATCTTTTTTCGCGTAATCATCACTCACGCGCTTAAGATTATCCACCTCACGCATAATGCGCTCGACGACTTGAGCGACAGCTTGCCCTGGACGGGTCAAACCCTTAATACGCTTGCCGTGACGCTCAAAAATCTGAAGACCTAATTCATCCTCAAACTCAATAATCGCTTTCGATACGCCAGGTTGCGAAGTGAACAAAGCTTGTGATGTTTCAGTTAGGTTAAAGTTACGCTTAATTGTCTCGCGAATATAACGAAATTGCTGTAGATTCATAAAAGTCCATTATTGCCTAAAATTTTTATTATTATATTGCATATAACACATGATTATTATAACCAATAGTTATTTGCATATAGCTTTAAGGTGTTCCAAAAACCGCAATTCCTCTGGTCAAGTTCATCACCTAGGATGCAGAAACTCAGCATTATGCAGCCTCTCCAAACTGAGCTTCATTACATAACAAAAGGGGGTTTGACTCTAGCTAAGCCAAATTTATTTTTAGCGTTTAATCTACTATGTCTACTAGGAGTAGTAAGTTTAGCTTGTAGCAAGCGCTGGCTTAGCCTTATCTTTAGGTGCTTTAACGCGAGATTTATACCAGAATAAGAACAACGCCAATAGAAAAATTGCGCCATTAATACCGAGAAAACCCAGTAAAAATGAGATTTTCTCAGAGCCAATCCAGCCACGCATCATGTTCAGTAAGTTCATATATAGCAGCCCCACCAAGGCGGCAATAATAATATCACCAGAGCGGCCAAGACGTGGGTTAACCGAGCCTAATGGAATCGCTAATAAAGCCATATTTAAGGCAGCCCAAGGTAGAGATAAACGCCACATGAGCTGGGCATCACTTTTCGGATTATTATCTTCAATAAGCGTTTCGAATGGACGCGCTTTCAACTGTTCCTGCGCCTTAGCACGAATCGCCTCTTCTGTCGTGCCACCGCTTTTATCTTCGATGCGCATACTGCCCGACTCAAACTTGGCTACGCGAAATTGTGCCGAATTAGGACTCATATCATAGCGGCTACCTGGGCCTAAATCGATATAGCGTTCGCCTTTTTCCACATCCGTACGAAAGTTCGCATGATCCGCCATTAAAATCGTATACCACTCTGGATTTTCAGTCACACGGGCGAAGACCTTGCCCATCTCATTTTCAGGATTATCTGAGGGCTCAATAAAGAACACTCGGCGCCCGCCATTGGTCTCAATAAACTGTCCCATGGCAATCTTCGAGAAATCAGAACGTTGCTCATAACGTTGGCGATATTCTTCAATCTGGCGATAGGCCCAAGGAGAACTTACTGTGGTGAGTACCGCAATTAAGATGGCTACTGGTACCGCAACACGGAGCACCGGGCGAATCCAATCGTATAAAGAGACGCCACTGGCAAACCAAACCACCATCTCAGATTCACGATAATTACGCGAAATCGTGGTTAAGATAGCAATAAATAAAGAAACGATTAAAATGATAGGCAAGGCGGTGATACTTGAGAATGCCGTGATACCAACAACGATATCCGCACCAATCGTCCCCGCGGCCGCTTGACCTAAGAGTCGCACTAATAATACGCTCAGCCAAATCACAATCAAGCTAGAGAAAATAACTCCCGCATGACTTAAAATTTCGGCGACAACAGAGCGTTTGAATAGCGACATAATGAAACTTAGGTAATAATAGCGTTAAGCAAAAACACTTAACTAAAGGTGATTTAAGAATGCAATTTACCACACAAACCACTCGCTCGGTGCAACAAATTAAAACTCCTGCACTGATTATCGGCGTGTATACCGACAAACAACTTAGCGAAGCCGCTAGCACCATTGATATGGCTAGCGAAGGCAGTATCCAACAAGTCCTCAAGAAAGAATTCAAGGCCAAATTAGGCACGACCCTCGTTCTACGCAATCTTAATGGCGTCAGCGCTGAGCGCATTGTGCTCGTGGGTTTAGGCGATAAGGCAGATTATAACGCGAATGCTATTTTGAAAGCACATAGCGCTGCTGCAGAATACCTAAAAAGCGCGAACCTTACTGAAGGCGCGAATACCTTATTAAGCGAAGAAGCCACGGACGTTCCCTTAATTGAACGAGCTCGCTTAGCGGCGCGCGCATTTACCCTAGCGACTTATCAGTACGATACAACCTTCAGCAAGAGCCCAGATCCAATCAGCTTGAAGAAACTCGTCTGCACGATCGATAAGGGTCTAGAGAATGAGGTGAAACAAGGTCTAGCTCAAGGTAGCTCAATTGGTAATGGCATGAACTTAACCCGCCACCTCGGTAATCTACCTGCCAACTACTGCACCCCTACCTTCCTTGGTAATCAAGCGAAAGTCTTGGCCAAAGAGTTCAAGACTCTGCAAGTTGAAGTCTTAGAGAAGAAGCAAATTGAAGCCTTAAAAATGGGTTCATTCCTATCAGTGGCTGCTGGTTCAGACCAAGCGCCGCGCTTTATTATTATTAAATATAAGCCCGCGGGCAAGAGCAACAACACTAGTGAGCAGAAACCTATCGTTCTGGTGGGTAAGGGTGTGACTTTTGACACAGGCGGTATTTCCCTTAAACCAGGCCTAGGCATGGACGAGATGAAATATGATATGTGTGGTGCGGCCACCGTGTTAGGTACTATGCGCACGATTGCTGAACTCGGTTTGCCACAAGAAGTCATTGGCTTAATTCCTGCCACAGAGAATATGCCTAACGGCCACGCCACTAAACCTGGCGATGTGGTCACTAGTATGTCAGGTCAGACTATTGAAATTCTGAATACCGATGCTGAAGGTCGCTTAATTCTATGTGATGCCCTCACCTATGCAGAACGCTTTAAGCCTGAATTAGTGATTGATGTGGCGACCTTAACGGGTGCGATTATTGTCTCTTTAGGTTATGTGAATACAGGCGTATTTGCGAATAACGATGCCTTGGCACAAGAACTCGTGGCAGCAGGTAAACAGGCGAATGACACGGCTTGGCATATGCCTATGCAAGAGCCGTATCAAGAACAATTGAAGAGTAATTTCGCGGATATGGCGAATATTGGTGGCATGCCTGGTGGTTCAGTGACCGCCGCTTGCTTCCTATCGCGCTTCACTAAAGCCTACCCTTGGGCGCACCTCGATATTGCGGGCACAGCTTGGACTACAGGTAAGGACAAAGGTGCGAGCGGTCGCCCTGTTCCCCTTCTCATCCAATTCTTGCTGAATCGCCACGCCAAGTGATGAATGCGATGACTCGACTCGATGTCGCCCACGGTGCAAGCCATCGCTTACAAGTCGCCGCCAATACGGTATTTAAACAGTACCGTAATGGTCAAGCGATTTGGGTGTATTGCACCGATCCTAAGCGCTTAGCTAGCTTTAGCAAGATGCTTTGGTCGATTGAGGATACCGAATTTGTGCCCCACCATTCTATCCAGGAAGGTGTGGGCAGCTGCTTGGTGCAACTCTGTCAGGATGATCCTGCGCACTATTTACCAGAATGGGAAAAAGGCGTCGTGAAAGCTAAAATGCCCTTATTACTTAATTTAGACCTGCACTGCCCACCGAATTTTACTGCCTTCGAGCGTGTCCTAGAGATAGTCTCGACCCACCCTGCCGACCAGGAATATGCGCGCCAACGTATGCAGCAATATAAGCAAGCAGGGATTAAGCCTATTTTTCATAAATTAGGCTAAGTCCTAGAATTAAGCTAGGCTTAAGCTAGATTCATGTATTTATTTGAATTTAGCTTTATTGAGCTTCATTATTCATTGTGCTGGAATCATCAATTAATAAAGTAGTGCCATAAATTGGGCTAAGTTGTAATACGATGAAAGCAATTCATCATGTATTATTTCAACATGAGCTAAAAAATATTGGCGCTGAGCATATTATCCAGTACAATTTCAGGTAATTGTCAGTTTTTAATTTCTCATGATATCTTTGGAGCTTCAATGAGCAACTTTGACCAGTTTTCACGTCCTAGTGACTTAAACCAGAGCACACAGCTAGTGCGTAATAAAGTATTACGTAACACCTATATGCTACTTGCCCTCTCACTCATCCCTACCGTTATCGGTGCGGTACTAGCCATGCAACTCAACCTATTTGTCGGTATGTCGCCATGGGTAAGCATGATTATCTTCTTTGCCGGTGCTTTTGGCCTGATGTACTTAATCGAGAAGAATAAGCACAGCAGCATGGGTATTGTCTTCTTACTGGGCTTCACCTTCTTTATGGGCATGATGCTATCGCGCATCCTCACCGTAGTTTTAAGCATGAGCAATGGTGGCGATATTATCACCATGGCTTTCGGTGGTACAGCGGTGATTTTTGCCGTAATGGCCGGTATTGCCACCACGACTAAGCGCGACTTCACCTTTATGAATAAGGCCTTGATGATTGGTGTGATTGTGGTGATCTTAGCCGCTATCGCGAATATCTTCTTACAGATGCCTGCACTTACCCTAACCATTGCCTCACTTGCCGTGATTATCTTCTCACTCTTAATGTTAGTGGATATTCAACGCATTGTGAACGGTGGTGAAACTAACTATATCTCAGCGACTTTAGCGCTCTACCTCGACATCTATAATGTCTTTGTGAGCCTATTGCAGATCTTGGGTATTGTTGGTGGTGATGATTAATTAGACTACTAAGCTTGGGTATTGTTGGTAGTGATGATTAATCAGACAACTAAGCTTGGATATTGTTGGTAGTGATGATTAATTAGACCACTAAGGTGAATTAGGTCTAGTGAGTGAGGCATTTGCACACGCGTACAACGCACCTAGCCACAGCCCCAAGCAAAACCAGAAAATAGTAAAGCCGTCAGCCCAGCCTTGAAACTGAACTGACGGCTTTTTTGTGGGTGGCTAATAATCCAGCGCTACTTTTTGCTAGTAAGCATTCTACAAGGACTTATGCTATTTAAGCTCGTGGGATAGCGCTAACTTAGCACTAAATCTTATAAGCACTCGCCGAGTAATTAACTCATTCCTTACTATCAGTGCATACATTGATCACGAAGAGCATCATTAGCTTAAAGTGGAGCCTTACTTAAAAACCGCCTGTCACCTCTTTATCAATCGGATACTCAACCGTATAAGTTTGTGTAAAAGTTTGCTTATCTTGTGGCTTTAAACTCAACACCTGTTGATAGCGGCCAAACTTATCCAATTTCACGTCCTTAGGATCGAACACGCTGACTTTAATATCTTTATGCTGAGATTGTGGAATCACGCCATACACGGTCAAAGAAATCGCATCTGGACCTTGATTAGCGAGTGTATAGCTTTGCTCTGTGCGGACCACCTTAGATTTATTGATTAAACCACTATTCTCTTCAAAACGCTTCATAGGCTCTGCTTTCGCCAGAATTCGCTGATCTTCACCTAACATTTGCTTAAAGCTCTGACCTGGCAAGAGCATAGGCAACTCACCTGAACCCACTAACTTACCATCGCTAAAGCTCAATAAGCTGCCAGGCAGTAAGGGGTAAGCTAAGGTGTTCTTACCTTCAACGGTCATCAGGACTTTATCCGCCCAGAAACCTGGATAATACGCATACTCAGGCTTAACCGTCTGCTCTGAGCTGGAAATATGCACTGTCTGCTGCTGTGGTCCTGACGGAATCGTGACTTTCGAGGCAATGGTGAAGGTACTGGCTAGCGCATCAGCTTGAATTTGTGCTTGCGGCCGGCTCGCGGCTTTCGACTGAACAGATGCATCAGAAGCCATTTCAGCCACGGCAGGCTCTGCATTTATCGCCATGGGTGCAGGTGCCATGGCAGAACGTTCACGTGTCATCGTAGGCCGCTCGGGACGAAAGCGAATATACTGCGGGTTGAGCTCGGGTACAAGCCCAACTTGCATAGGACGACCAGTAGAGAATGCTATCGTAATATCCTGCCAATCCTCAGCGGTATGCTGGCTTAGCTGTGCCGCATAATCTAGGGCTAATGCGTGAGTTTTACTATCGTATTGCAATTGATAGCTCGGCACCCAAGAGGCCGCCCAGCTATAGTAGCCTAAGTCTAAGGTCTGTTGCCCCGCCTTATCCACTTGCACAGTGACACGATAAGCGTAGCTCTGTTGACCTTGCTGTGCAAGGTAAGCATCATAATCGTCTTTCAATTCAGCTAATTTTTCATCAGCTATTTTCATGCGTTGGCTAAGATCACGACGCTCTTTATGCAACTGCGCATAACTGGTTCGCGAATAGCTCTGCATCTGTTCAATCTCTTGCATCGTTAAGGGCTGATTCGCTGTGGCCAGACCTTCACGCATACTTCTCAACAATTCAAGTTGGTGATCAATGACATCCAACTCGTCTCTCAGCTCAACTATACGTACCTCCTGCGCATCAAGCGCTTTCTGTAAGGCACTTAAACGCTGATTGGGATAACGTTGATTATCCTGCGACTCTACCCCTTGATTCAAGATTTGCATACTCGCACTACCCTTGGCCTCAAAACTTGCACTTTGCATATTGCTTTGTGAGGAAAGATTGCGAAAGTACAACTCATGCGTACCGACAGGTAAATCAATCTGAGCTTGACGCTGAATCCACGCTTGATCAGGATAGACCATGACTTGCGTGACACGAGAGTCAATATCAAAACTCGCCGCTAGCGCCGATACTGGGACTAAAGCTAAGCTAATAAAGCCTAAGCGCGCGCAGAGTACGGATGCGGCAATTGGAATGTATTTCATAATGCGTCCTTTGAGAAGTTTATGCACTTGAGCTTGTGTACTTGAGCTTGTGTACTTAAGCTTATGCTTACTACTATAGACTGCCTTATGACGATAAAGTTCCCGGGCAGTACGCTACTTACATCTGCCGCAATGACTGCACCACTTTCCGTGTACTTAACTCGCGTTGCTCTAATAGTTCATCTAAGCGCTCGCGCAGCATCTTACGTAACGTTACTTCTTGGCTAAGGTCATTGAAATCTGGTTGTTCTTGGTCAAAGCCATAACCAATTTCTTTTAATAAGAACCACTCGAAGCGACGCAATACAGCACGCTCATCCATGTCTTGAGTCAGCAGACGCAAGGCGAGATGGTATTCATCATAAAGATAAGGGTGAGGATCTTCTTTGGCGAGACAGCGTAGTAAGAGCTCGTTCATATACCAGGCTGACATCATGTAGCGCGGCGCTAAGGTAATTAAGCCTGCAAGCTCAGCACGGGTAATGGTCTTCACCTCAGCTTGGCCTGACCAAGAGATTTGTAAGGGTTGAAAGTGTGAAAGAATTGGTCGCATCACTGAATAAGGACGCTTAGCTCCCTTAGCAATACCTGCGATCAAACCATGGTCTCGTGTCAATAAAGTGGCAATGACTGAAGTCTCACTCCAAGCCGTCGCTTGCAAGAGGAAAGCATCCGCCTCATGGACTCGATGAATACGTTTGCTCATATTCTAATTGACTCGTCGCTTAGTGGTCTTAGTGAGCACACCCTATTACTCCGTAGATACCTATCATCAGTGATGAAGCTTAGCTTACTCTCAACAATGCAAGCATCCAAATCCATCACACCTAAGTACACCCAATAAGACGACTTACTCATACCCCAAGTCACGTAGCGCGCTTTCTTTCTCGGACCAGCCTTTGCGTACTTTAATATAGACTTCAAGAAAGACTGGTTTATCCAATAACTCACGAATATCTTGACGGGCTTCAGTCGCAATGCGTTTCATATGCATACCCTTGGCACCTAGTAAAATAGGCTTATGGCTTTCGCGCTCAACGACGACGCAAGCATGGATATGGGCGCCATTTTCGTCCTCTTCCCATTTCTCAATTTGTACTGTACTTGAATACGGTAATTCATCACCCACTAGGCGGAAGATTTTCTCACGAATCAGTTCAGCGGCGATAAAGCGGACCGAGCGGTCGGTCATCGCATCTTCTTCGAACATCGGCTCACCTTCAGGTAAGCGAGTAGCAATCTCATCAAGTAAGGTGTCAAGTTGAATTTTCTTGACCGCGCTTAGTGGCACGACTGCATCATAATTAAATTTGCTTAGGATTTTGCTGGTAAAGGCAAACATCTCGTTCTTGTCTTTGAGTAAGTCAACCTTACTAATCACAAGAATGCATTTCTTATTATCGGGTAGGAGAGGCACGATATTCTCATCCCCTTCACTCCATTTGCCTGCTTCAACCACATGTAGAACCACGTCCACATCGGCTAATGCTTGGGTCACGACACGATTCATCATGCGATTCATCGCCCCGCCATGACGTGTCTGAAAGCCTGGCGTATCCACAAAGACAAACTGTTCTTGCTCGCGTGTGAGAACGCCATGAATACGATGACGTGTAGTCTGAGCTTTGCGCGAAACAATCGATACTTTACCGCCAATCAAGGCATTGCTCAGTGTTGACTTACCCACATTAGGGCGTCCAACAATCGCCACAAAACCTGTTTTAAAGTGTTCTTTAGTCGTCATCTCTATCTCACTTCGCCACTACAAAGCACATTTCGTATCGCCGTTGTCAGCGCCATATTATTAGTCGTCATTTCTATCTTGCTCCACAGCCACAGGTAGGGTTAATTGCATCACGGTGCGCTTAGGTTTAGCACCGCCTTTTTTATTGGGCAAGACTTGCTTAAGTTGTTCAATCACTAATTTCGCCGCGCTTTGTTCCGCATTACGACGACTATTGCCAGTAGCTGATGCGGCAATTGATAAATCGGCAACACTGCATTCAACCTCGAACTGCTGATCATGCGCTGCGCCGGTAGTCGCCGTCACCGTATATTGCGGTAAGGCCATCTTGCGGGCTTGCAGCATCTCTTGCAATAGGGTCTTAGCGTCTTTACCTAAGGTGGCAAAGTCCACCGATTCCAATAAGGGCGCATACAAGCCTTCAATCACCGCTTGTGCTTGCTCTACACCTTGGTCAAGGTAAATCGCCCCGAAAATTGCCTCCATGGCATCGGCAAGAATGGAGGGACGGCGAAAGCCACCGCTCTTAAGCTCACCCTCACCCAATAACAACACATCAGAGAGTTGAAATTGATTGGCCAAATCAGCTAAGGTGGATTGATTCACTAAGCTTGAACGAATGCGCGATAAATCACCTTCATCTTGCTGGCTCAGGCGCTTGAATAAAAGCGCTGCCACCGAGAAGTTTAAAATTGAATCACCTAAAAATTCTAAGCGCTCGTTATGCTGAGAGCTGTAACTGCGATGCGTTAAAGCACGCACCAGTAAATTTTCCTGGCGAAACTCATAGTTCAGACGTTGCTGTAGTTTCTTTAACTTCATTATTTGAAAGAACCTATACGGCTAAATTCACCAAAATTCATCCAGATAAAAAAGGCTTTACCAACAATATACTTATCAGGTACAAAGCCCCAGTAACGACTATCTTGACTGCTGTCGCGATTATCACCCACCATAAAGTAATGTCCTTCAGGTACTTTACACTCTACCGTGGTTTCTGCATAGCTACAATTGTCCAAATGCGGGAAATTAATCATCGGACGGAAAATAGATTGGTGCGGCAAGAGTAATAAATCATGCTCAACACCATTGATATTCTCCGTATAACGCATTGGATTACCAGCTTGCTGCGATGGCTTAACGAAAGGTCCTACATCTTTCATCGGTACTAACTCGCCATTCACAATCAGGCGCTTATTCTCGTAGCGAATGGTATCGCCAGGCACGCCAACAACACGCTTAATATAGTCAATGCTAGGATCCACAGGGTAACGAAACACCACCACATCACCGCGCTCTGGATCACCGAGTGGGATGACCTTCTGATCAATCACGGGTAAGCGAATACCATAGCTAAACTTATTCACTAAAATCATATCGCCACTCTCAAGAGTTGGCAACATAGAGCCTGATGGAATGCGAAATGGCTCCACGATAAAAGAGCGCACCACAAAAACCACTAAGATAATGGGGAAAAAACTAATCGCATATTCAACAATCTTGGAGCGATGGGTATCGGCCTCTTGTGCACCATACTGAGCAATACGACGTGGCTTTAAGACCCACTTATCAAGCAGCTTGATGGTCCAGGTAACAATTAAGAGAATCAGAAAAATTAGGGCGAAATTCATTAGGTATCTCACGGATTATTTATCGTCAACTTGTAAAATCGCCAAGAAGGCTTCTTGCGGAATTTCCACACTACCCACTTGCTTCATGCGCTTTTTACCCGCTTTTTGCTTTTCTAACAACTTCTTCTTACGCGTAATATCGCCACCGTAACACTTAGCCAAGACGTTCTTACGTAAGGCTTTGACGTTTTCACGAGCAATAATTTCAGCGCCGATTGCCGCTTGCACCGCCACATCATACATCTGACGAGGAATGAGGCCACGCATCTTCGAAACCACTTCGCGACCACGATAACGCGCCACCGAACGGTGTACAATCATGGATAAGGCATCGACCTTGTCGCCGTTAATCAAGAGATCCACACGCACCACATCGGCACTACGGTATTCTAAGAACTCATAATCCATTGAAGCGTAGCCACGAGAAACTGATTTCAGCTTATCAAAGAAATCAAGCACCACTTCCGCCAAAGGCAACTCATATTGTAAGTGCACCTGACGACCATGGTAGGTCATATTCTTCTGGATGCCACGCTTATTATTACAGAGCGTCATCACTGGACCGACATACTCTTGCGGCATGAATAAAGTCATATTCACAATCGGTTCACGGATATCATTAATTTGACCAACCTCAGGCATACGTGCTGGGCTGTCAATCATGACCACTTCGCCATCATTGGTCTCAACCTCATACACTACCGATGGCGCGGTAGTGATCAGGTCCATATCAAATTCACGTTCTAAGCGTTCTTGCACGATTTCCATATGCAAGAGACCCAAGAAGCCGCAACGGAAACCAAAGCCAAGCGCCTGAGATACTTCAGGTTCAAACATTAAGGCCGCATCGTTAAGTTTAAGCTTCTCAAGAGAATCACGTAATTGATCGTACTCACTGCTTTCAACAGGATATAAGCCCGCAAATACCTGGGGTTTCACTTCTTTAAAGCCTGGCAATGGCTCTGCAGCAGGTTTACCGCTAATGGTAATCGTATCGCCCACCTTAGCGTAAGCCAGATCTTTAATACCTGTAATAATAAATCCTACTTCACCCGCACTCAGTTGCGGACGAGGAGATGATTTCGGTGTGAACACACCCACCTGCTCGACCAGATGGGTAAAGCCGGTCGCCATAAACGAAATCTTATCTTTCGGTTTCAGTACGCCGTTCACAATACGCACCAACATCACGACACCCACATAGTTATCGAACCAAGAGTCAATGATTAAGGCTTGTAGCGGAGCAACGGGGTCGCCAACAGGTGCTGGAATCTTATTGACAATCACTTCAAGGATTTCATCAATCCCAACGCCTGTCTTAGCACTGGCTAACACGGCGTCATGCGCATCAATCCCAATCACGTCTTCAATTTCAGCGCGTGCGGCTTCAGGTTCAGCGGAGGGTAAGTCCATCTTATTTAAGACAGGAATCACCTCAACTCCCAATTCAATCGCGGTATAACAGTTAGCCACGGTCTGTGCTTCAACCCCTTGGCTGGCATCAACGACGAGTAAAGCACCTTCACAGGCCGATAGAGAGCGGCTCACCTCATAGGAGAAGTCAACGTGTCCAGGCGTATCAATAATATTTAAATTATAAACTTTACCATCCTGAGCCTTATACTCTAAGGATGCGGTTTGGGCTTTAATAGTAATACCACGCTCACGTTCAATATCCATTGAATCGAGAACTTGCTGACTCATCTCACGATCGGCGAGGCCACCTGTACGCTGAATCAAACGATCCGCTAAAGTAGACTTACCGTGGTCAATATGCGCAATGATTGAGAAGTTACGAATATGCTGCATTAATAAACAATATAAAAATAGTAAAAGAAAAAGGGCGCACTGCGCCCTTTTAGCGACAATAGACTAGTATTGTAACGTTATTTTGTCGGTGTTTCATTGACTTACGGTGTAAAATCCACCGCAAGTCAATGACGGCTTAATGACAAGCCTATTTTGTCGGTGTCACCGTTACCCACTGACTTAAATTCGCACGGCGGACAAGAAGTGCAGCTGCTTTGTCTTTTGGCAAGTTTTTCACCAACTCTAAGTATTGAGCAACAGAGTGAATTTCTTGATTATTAATCGTCAAAATGACATCGTCTTTCTGCAAACCAGCCTGCTCTGCTACCCCACCCACTTGGGTCACCAGTACACCACCCTTGATACGTAACTCAGTCTGTTTCGCCACAGGCAATGCACTAACGGTTAAGCCAAGACGGTCTTCAGCAGTCACAGTAGGCTCTGCGCTTGGCTGAGTTTGCACTTCACCGGGCTCACTCGGCATGGCTTCAGGTGTAATCTTCAAGGATTCTACCTTGCCACGACGCCAGACTTCGATATCTGCGCTAACGCCAGGCTTAGTTTGACCGACCAAGCGTGGTAGATCGCTCCACTTCTTAATTTTCTCGCCATTAAAGCTGGTAATCACGTCACCCGAGGCGATACCGGCTTTTTCCGCGGGACTATTCTGCTCGACATTGCTGACCAAAGCACCCGAGGTGTCGCTGAGACCTAGCGCATCCGCCACTTCTTTCTGGACTTCACCAATCATCACACCAATACGGCCGCGTTGCACCGTACCAGTCTCTTTTAATTGCTCAACCACTTTCAGCGCTTCATTGATTGGGATAGAGAAAGAAATACCCATATAACCGCCGCTACGGGTGTAAATCTGGGTATTGACGCCCACTACACGGCCCTGTAGATCAATTAATGGACCTCCTGAGTTACCTGGGTTAATCGCCACGTCTGTCTGTACAAAGGGTAAATAATCACCCGTATCGCGGTTAATCGCACTCACAATACCAGCAGTTACGGTGGACTCTAAATCGTAGGGGGAGCCAATCGCTAACACCCATTGGCCTTTTTTCAAGCCATCTGAGTTACCCATATTCAAGGGTTGTAAGTCTTTCGCCTCAATTTTCAATAAGGCTAAATCAGTACGCTTATCCGAGCCCACCAAGGTCGCGGTATATTCCTTGCCATTGGTCAAGGTCACAAGAATTTTCGAGGAACCATCAACCACGTGTTGATTGGTAATGATGTAACCATCGGCTGAAATCACAAAGCCTGAGCCAATACCACTTGGTACATCACGTTGTGGCCTGTCTTGGCGTGGTGTATTACGACGTGGCGATGGTGGGGCAAAGTCAGGTCCGAAGAAAAAGCGGAAGAACTCATCTGGATCATCGCCGCCAAAATCAAAGCCACCGCTACCACGACGTCGCTCTGGTGCCATGGTACGAATATTCACCACACCATTCTCAGTCTCTTTCACAATCGAGGTAAAGTCCGGTAGACCAAAGACTAAGGGAGCTAGGGCCTGCTCAACCGGTAGTGGCAGCGGCGATGGTGTTGGGGTCTGCGCGAATGCAGCAGTACTTAATGCAGTAGAGCCTAAGGCAATACTGACACCTAATGCAATTTGAGTAAGTTTTTTTGTAAACATGAACATACTTCCTAAATTTTATTGATTTACCACAGGCGGAATAAATGTCGCCGAGCTTGCTACTTCTTTAAGGGTTTTCATAGGCATCATGCCTGCCACCATAACCATATAATCATCAATACGATGGGCATACATAGACGTACTATGTAATTGCATCATTGGCTCAATACTTAAAAGTTTCTCCTGCTCACTCAGCTTCTGGATAAAGATTGAAAATACCGACAAACCATCACTCAGTACCAGCTGAATAGTCGACGGCGACGTCCCTGTTCCTAATTGTTGACTACTTAATATCTCAAAGCCATCAGGAAAGCTAAAGCGCCAGCCTGATTTCTGTAGATTAACTGACACTCTCTCTGGTGTCTTCACTAATAGAGATGTTACTTCAACTGAAGGACTTGCTTGCGCAACATCCACATCAGCTCCGAAACGCACCTCATTAAATCGGGTATAAACCATAAATCGCTTACTTGGGTCAATCACATGACGCTCTAGTAAAAGCGAGTTTTCCGTGTCCACACAGAAATACCAATTGGGTCTGTCGGCCTCAATAGATATCACACTATATGGGGTACATAGTCTATCAGCCAAGTGTTTCGCTTCATTTATTTGAAACCCTCGGTAATATTTATTTAAATCATTCGCCTTCGTTAAAACAGCGGGAAACAATGCGGGCATAGAACTCACTGCATAGGCCAGATGCGCTTGCGGTAGTAACTCATACCAATCTTGATTCTGACGAATAAGCTCAACTCCAGGATAGGCTGAAGAGATAGTTCTTTGCTTTAAACCCAAACCATCCTGCACAGAAATTGTCTGCAAATCTTCTACCTGCCCCCCATTCGAGAGTGTATAAGAGCCGCTATAGTCCACACTGTGCGCAGCCTGCTCAATTTCTTGCAACAGAAGATTCAAATCGCCGACCGCTTGAGCAAAAGCGACTGGCGTATTGGTCTGAGCCCAGCTAATAGGTGTCGCCGCTGTCAATAAACTTAAAGAAGCGAATGCCCAAACAAAATAAACCAAAACCGATATCACTATGCGCTTCATGGTGCTGTTACCCCGCGCAAACTGACCGGGACGGTTAGACGCGTTCCCGCTGAACGATTATGCTGCTCTATTAAGGTTTTAAAATGGTTTTGCCAAAGCGCCTGAGGCGTCTGATGATGAAGAAACTCGTCAATCGGCTCAGCGGTTTCAGCTAAGCTCATCGAGCTTAATGTTTCTTCCTGCGCTTGAGCAGTGGACATGTGCTTCGTCGTATGGCTACGCCTATCAACCGATGCATCAGTGAAGGCAAAATCCCTAAATTGGCTAAGATCTACTTGTTCAACGCCAGGCGTCACAAACTCTTTAATCTGAGCCACTTTATCAGGTGCAAAAGCCATATACAGCCCCTTGCTTGGCGCGGTCTCAGCGCTTGCCACCTCTGCCATTGCAGCACTCTCCTGAGATTTCTGAATACGACTCGTGGGCGCAGGACGTGCTGCCATCATAGAATTTACACCTGAACTCGCACTCAGTGGCGTGCTTGCTGATGGCGCAGGCGCTTGAACCAAGGCTGGCGCTTGTTCAAGCGTTTCATCCATTGCATTCTGAGAAAACAACCATACCCCTACACTCAGCATTAAGCTCGCGGCAATACTCAAGCCCCAAGGCCAAAGCGACTGCCGCTTAAGCTGATGCACGGGCTCTTGTTCTAAAGCTTTGCTGAGACGGGCATAAAACATCTCGGATGGTTGAAAAGCTAACTCTTGCTTACGCATAACGTCACCGATCAGATGATACTGATCCCAAACTTGGCGGCCATAAGGCATATCCAAATTCATCGGGTCAAAATCACTCGGTTCATTATCCATTAATACGGATACTGACTCATCCCAAGGATTATCATCGAATTTATCGGTTGAGCTCTCTTCTACCACCTTTTTTCTCCCCCTTGCAACAAGACAGGTTTTAGACGTGCAGCAATCGCTTCCCGTGCTCTAAAAATTCGCGAGCGTACCGTGCCTATAGGGGTTTGCATCTGGGCCGCTATTGCATCATAACTTAAGCCTTCAAGTTCACGTAGCTCCAAAGCTTGACGCAACTCATCAGGCAATTCACTCAGACTTTGCTGAATCACTTGAACAATTTCTTGGTTCACAAAATTGCTTTCAGGCGTATGACTATCTATTAGACTCGGGTTAATAGTCAAAGTTCCCTCATCTAAAGAAATTTTTTCATCAGGTAATAAGGAACGCTTTAGATGCTTCTCCACATAGGAATGCGTGCAATTAATCGCTATTCGATAGAGCCAAGTGTAAAAGGCGCTTTCACCCTTGAAGTTAGGAATTGCTCGATAGGCCTTGATGAAGGTTTCTTGGGCAATATCTTCTATTTCAGCGGGTTGGCGCACTAAGCGGGCAATAATACTCATGACCTTGCGCTGATACTTCAGCACTAATAGGTCAAAGGCTTTCTTATCGCCCTCTTGCACTCGTTTGACTAATCGAAGATCAATATCTTGCTCAGGCATAAGTCAATCTTACCTTTACGCAAGCTGTTGCCAACGCTTAGCGTGAAGCAACACGTTTAGACGGCGCCAAGCTGTCTTACTCATGGCAAACTGCCATAAATTAAGCCGACGCTTTCGCCCACGGGCATCAATCAGTTGAATATGATACCAAAAGGGACCACGCGCTGCTTGATGCAGCTGATAATAACGTGAGCTACCATGCTCTTGCCAACACCAATCACCAGGCCCAAAGTCTAGACGTGCCATGTGATGAGCTTGTGCTGAAGGCAAGCGCTGAAGTAGGATGAAGATGCATAGGCCAAGCATTGCAGCATGCCAGCCTAGAAGAATATAGAAAGCTAAACTGAGCAGAGTTGCTCGGTAGAAGGTCAAGAGTGGCACTGGACGCAAGCTAATTGTATGCGTCCAGCGCGAAGAAGAGTGTTCGTACTCTTGAGCCGCCAAATTACACTCGTTTGACAATCATGGAGCCGTTGGTTCCACCAAAGCCGAATGAATTCGACAAGGCATAGTCAATTTTTAAATCACGTGCTTGATTCGCGCAGTAATCTAAATCACACTCTGGGTCTTGATTAAAGATATTAATAGTTGGAGGCGATACTTGATTATGCACAGCCAATGTCGTGAATACCGCTTCGATACCACCCGCAGCACCCAATAAGTGACCTGTCATTGACTTGGTTGAGTTCACCACAACCTTATGCGCATGCTCACCTAAGGCTAATTTTAAGGCTTCAGTTTCGTTCTTATCACCCAGTGGTGTTGAAGTACCATGCGCATTCACGTACTGAATTTGATCCGCATTGATACCTGCATTACGCACTGCATTCAGAATGCCACGACGTGGGCCATCACGGTCTGGCGCCGTAATATGGTGTGCATCAGAGCTCATACCATAACCTACAAACTCACCATAAATACGCGCGCCGCGCTTAACCGCATGTTCATATTCTTCAAGCACTAACACCCCTGCTCCCTCCCCAAGGACAAAACCATCACGGTCAATATCCCATGGACGAGATGCCGTTGCCGGGTCATCATTACGAGTTGATAAAGCACGCATTGCCGCGAAACCACCGATACCTAATGGCGAAACGGTTGATTCAGCACCACCCGCAATCATCACATCGCTATCTCCGTATTCGATGAGACGCGCAGCATCACCAATTGAGTGTAGACCCGTAGTACATGCAGATACTACCGCATAGCTTGGACCCTTCAGACCTAACATAATTGATACTTGACCTGAAATCAGGTTAATCAATGAAGCAGGTACAAAATAAGGGGAAATACGACGCGGACCCTTGGCCAAGTACTCAGTTTGAGTTTCCTCAATACGGTTAAGACCACCAATGCCTGAGCTAACGATAACACCAATACGCTCAGCGTTCACTTGGTTAATATCAAGACCTGAATCACGCCATGCATCTAGAGAAGCGGCAATACCATAATGGATAAAGGTATCCATCTGTTTGACTTCTTTCGCACTAATATATTGCGTAGGGTCAAAGTCTTTCACTTCGCCTGCAATTTGTGAATTAAATCCGCTAGCGTCAAAACGAGTAATATTCGTGATGCCTGAGCGACCATTAACGATATTATCCCATGCCTGAGCAATCGTATTACCCACAGGAGAAATAATACCCAAACCAGTAATTACAACACGTCTTTTCACTGAAGACTCCTACTTACTCTAGTTTTAAACTCTGTTTATTAGTTAAGCAAAAAACGCTTTGGAAAGACCCTGTATTTAATTCTCTAGTTCATTAAGAATAATTGAATAAAGAAGAATTTCACATCAGAAATACCTTAGAAAGGCTTTCCAAAAACGCTCTTTGAGAAAAGCCTAGCATTAGCACTAGTGAAACTAGAACAATACTAGGCTTATCGTGATATTAGGCTTTGTGAGCTTCGATAAAATCAATCGCTTTTTGGACTGTTGTGATTGTTTCAGCTTCCTCATCAGTGATGTTCGCTTCGAATTCATCTTCAAAAGCCATCACTAATTCCACCATATCTAGTGAATCTGCACCCAAATCGTCAAGAAATGAAGATTCATTTTTGATTTCGGCTTCGCTTACACCTAACTGATTTGCGACGATTTTCTTGACGCGTTGTTCGATGCTATCCATTTAACTCTCCAAAAACGGGATCTAATCCCAAAAGTTATAGCCACTGCAAAGCAAACGGCTGTAATGACAAAAAACGATCTGATTAGTTTGGAAGGACCAATCAAACCATGAAAAGATTGCAAACAAGTTCTTGCTAGTTTGCATTTTATAAAAAATTGATAAGGTTTTTGCTAAAAATTTATCAATCCGAAAAATTAAATTACCACTTCTTGACAAGCCTTGCGACTTGGTTTAGGACATGTACATGCCACCATTCACGTGCACAGTCGTTCCTGTAATGTACGCAGCACCAGGACTCGCTAAGAAAGCGACGGCATGCGCGACATCACTGGCTTGACCTAAACGACCTAAAGGAATCTGTGATAACAAGGCTTCAGTGGCTTGCTCACCCAGTGCACGCGTCATGTCGGTATCAATAAAACCTGGCGCCACGCAGTTCACAGTAATATTACGGCTACCGATTTCGCGTGCTAAGGCACGACTTAAACCAGATACCGCGGCTTTAGCAGCAGCATAGTTGGCTTGACCTGGATTGCCACTTGAACCCACCACGGAAGTCACATTGATAATACGTCCACCGCGTGCTTTCATCATCGGCTTAATCACACCACGGCATAAGCGAAAAACTGCACTCAGATTGGTATCAATCACCGCATCCCAATCTTCGTCCTTCATACGCATAATCAAGCCATCACGCGTGATACCCGCATTATTAACTAAAATATGGGGACCACCCTCTTTAGCGAGTTCAGCCAATAAAGCATCACAAGCGGCCGCATCGGTCACATTCAACACAACACCACGACCACCAAGCGCTGATAGCTGTTCAGTGATGCCTTGTGCACCAGCTTCGCTTGTCGCTGTTCCCACAACTGTAGCACCACGATTCGCTAATTCTAAAGCAATTGCTTGGCCAAGACCACGACTTGCGCCCGTTACTAAAGCAATTTGACCCGTTAAATCTTTCTCTGACATCTTGTTATTCCTTAATTCGTTAAGCTAGCTTTAACACTTTCTAATGAAGCAGGATCATTAATTGCGAGTGCGGTTAATTCAGGTGCAATGCGCTTGACTAAGCCAGTTAATACCTTGCCTGGACCACATTCAACAATATGGGTAACACCTTGCGCTTGCATGGCTTGAATCGTCTCTACCCAGCGCACCGCATGCCAAGCTTGGCGTACTAGAGCGTCTTTAATGCCAGCTACATCATTAATTATAGCCACATCCACATTATTAATAACCTCAATGCATGGCGCTTGCATAGTAACATTGGCCAAAGCCTGCTCTAATACTTGTGCTGCGGGTTGTAATAATGAAGAATGGAATGGCGCTGAAACAGGCAAGACTAAAGCACGCTTAGCGCCTGCTTGTTTGGCTAATTCACATGCACGCTCAACGGCTGCTTTACTACCCGCAATAACCACTTGTGCGGGTGCATTAAAATTAACCGCTTCAACCACTTCACCTTGAGCAGCCTGTTCGCAAACTTGACGCACGGTATCATCGTCTAAGCCTAACACAGCGGCCATTGAACCCGTACCCACAGGTACCGCTTGTTGCATAGCATCGGCACGGATACGCACCAGACGCACAGCATCTTCTAAGCTTAAAGCACCTGCTGCTGTTAAAGCGGTATATTCACCTAAACTATGGCCCGCCATAATATCCGCAGGACGACCACCTGCGGCTAACCAGGCTTGGTACATGGCATAGCTTGCTGCCAACATCACTGGTTGCGTATTCGTGGTTAAATTTAATTGTTCAGCCGGACCTTGTGCAATCAATTGCTGCAAATCTTGATTAATCGCGGCACTCGCAGCGCTAATCGTTTCTTGAACGACCGCTACATCAGCCCAAGCATCTAACATACCAACGGCTTGTGAACCTTGACCTGGGAATACAAATGCTACTTTCATTGGGTTTATCTCTCTTATTTGTTGGTTTATCGTTATTTTATCTGTATAAGTCAGCTATATCGCTATACTACAGGCATAACCATACAGTAGTTATCTTACAGTTTAACGTTATAGTTTAACTAATACCGAACCCCAAGTGAAGCCACCACCTACACCTTGCAATAAAGCATATTGCCCCGATTGCAGACGACCATCGCGGCGCGCCGCATCAAACGCTAAGGGCACACTTGCTGCCGAGGTATTGGCATGCTGATCAACTGTCACCACAACACGCTCACTTGGGAAACCTAATTTACGGCCCAAGGCATTAATAATACGGACATTCGCTTGGTGCGGTACCATCCAGTCCACTTGGGATAAATCCATGCCTGCCTTAGCGCATACAATCCGCGCAGACTCTTCCAACGCAGTCACCGCTTTCTTAAACACCGCTTGACCATCCATACGTAAGAAGGGATCGCCCACGACTTGACCGTTATGAATGCATCCTTGGGTATGTAGAATCGTATGAAGATCGCCCTCAGCATCCAATTGCGTCGCCACAATACCAGGCTCATCGCTGGCCTTAAGAATCATCGCACCCGCACCGTCACCGAACAACACACATGTACCACGATCATTCCAATCCAGAATACGGGTAAAAATTTCAGCACCAATCACTAAGGCGCAACTCGCATTACCCGCACGGATAAAGCTATCCGCCGTGGTTAAGGCATATACAAAGCCACTGCAAACCGCTTGCACGTCAAACGCCGCCCCACCCTTGATGCCAAGTTTGGACTGCACAATACAAGCGGTACTCGGGAAAATATAGTCGGGAGTTGATGTGGCTAAAATAATGAGGTCAATCTCATTCGCATCGATGCCTGCACTTTCAATCGCTTTACGTGCAGCTGCTGTTGCTAAATCACTCGTCGCCATGGAGTCATCAGCGATATGGCGCTGCTTAATCCCCGTACGCGAGACAATCCATTCATCTGAAGTTTCTAAGCCCTTCTGAGCGAGTTTTTTTGCCAGTTCATCATTACTGACAATATGTTCGGGCAAAGCACTGCCTGAGCCGATAATTTTTGCAAAACGCATAACGTCACTCCAGCAAAAAGCGCCTATTGAGGGCACTCGTTTTATTGTTATTTAATTATCTTCGCAACGGGCATTAGAAGCATCATTAAGATTACATTCTTTGCGGATATTCTCAATACCAGCTACGGTTTTCTCTTGTAATTGGCTCACCACCGCCTCACGGGCGCGCTCTATAGCAACAGCATACGCTAAAATGTCGGCCGAGCCATGACTTTTAAATACGATACCGCGTAGACCTAGCAAAGCCGCACCATTATAGCGACGGTTATCCACTTGGTCACGGAATTTATTTAAAACTGGTTTAGCAATTAAAGCGGATAGTTTACTGTAAAAGCTACTCATAAAGTTTGCTTTAAGCATACCGCCAATCATTTTGGCAATACCCTCAGCGGTCTTCAAGGCCACATTGCCTACAAAGCCATCGCAGACAACAACATGTGCGGTGCCTTTGAAGATATCATCACCTTCAACATTACCAATAAAGTTTAAATTGGTCTGGCGAATTAGCTCAGCAGCCTGCTTAACGACCTCATTACCCTTAATGGCTTCTTCACCAATATTGAGCAGGGCGACTTTCGGGCGCTCAACCCCCTCAAGGGCTTGCACCAAGGCACTCCCCATAATCGCAAACTGTTGCAGATGCTCAGCCGTACAATCGACATTCGCACCAAGATCCAACATCGTTGTGCCCTTACCGAGCTGATTCGGTATAGCCGTAGCAATCGCGGGGCGATCAATACCAGGCAGAGTTTTGAGAACGAAGCGGGAGACGGCCATTAAGGCGCCAGTATTACCCGCAGAGACACAGGCATCAGCCTGTCCATCTTTGACAAGACGCGCAGCAACGCGCATAGAAGAATCTTTTTTGTGGCGCAAAGCCACCTCGACCGAATCCTCCATTGTGACCACTTCAGAAGCGTGAACAATGGTGAACTGATCTCTTTGTACAGTTTTTGCCTGCTTGGATGCCTGAACTAAGGCTTGCTTTAACGCTTGCTCAACTTGTACTTCGTCACCCACAAGCAGTAGGTGTACATCAGCGTAACGTTGGGCAATCTGCACAGCAGCCGGCACAGTGACAGGGAGACCGTGATCTCCCCCCATGCAATCAATAGCGATACGTACCACGATTAAATCGTACAAAAATAAGGCCTGCACCTGTAACATGAAAACCAGATGCAGGCATTATTTTAGAAATAATTATTCGTCGTTTTTAGTTTTTAATACTTTACGACCACGATACACACCATTCGGACTGATGTGATGACGCAAGTGCAATTCACCTGTTGTTGGCTCGATAGCTGTAGGTGGATTTGTTAGGAAATCGTGTGAACGATGCATGCCGCGTTTAGACGGTGACTTTTTGTTTTGTTGAACAGCCATGATGACTCCAAAAAATTCTGTATCGCTAAGGTACAGTGACTAAATTAAATAGGGTTTACTTTTTCAGCTTCTCTAATACGGCGAAAGGAGAGGCTTCTTTCTCTAAATTATCTTCAGGTAAGGCGACCTGATCCGGGCAAATATCGTGTGTTGGCACATAGGGCAAACAGAGGATTAACTCATCTTCCACTAAGTCGAGCACATCAAGATGGGTAGAAGCTAAAATCTTCTCACTGGCATCATGATCGATTTCACCTGTGCTACCATCAACATCAAGCGCCAAGTCTTGCTCAGACTTAACCAACTCAAGTGTTGTTTCTGCATCAATTGGATAGTGAAATGCGCCCAGACAACGCTGGCACTCTACTAAGGGAGCCGCTTGAACAGACAGTCGCAACATAGACTCACCACGAGGCGCCTTATAGCCCTGCAATGACCAATACACCATGCTTGCTTCGCCTTGACTTGCCTGCTCAGGTAAGTCCTCGATTAGACGCGTGAACGAAGCGATGGGTGCTTGACCATCAATATGTCTCTCGACTCGCACAAAATCAGCGCTATCGATAGTTAATCTCTTTGCTGTGCTCATAGTTTGTGCTCTTACCATTAACGCCTAAGTGTTAATTTCTTGCATTAACGCCAAAGTGTTAATTCTAAAATCAACGCCAAAGTGTTAATTTCCAATATATTACGATATATGTGTATGGATTATGTTCTGCCTATACACAAATCTCGGAAAACATAGGATAATAACCTGTTATTCCAATTTGGTCAAATAAAACAATGACAAACACACTTCCTCGTTTGATTCTTGCCTCATCTTCCAAGTACCGCAAAATGATGCTTGAGCGCTTTGGCATCCCTTTTGAAACACACTCACCCGCCATTGATGAGTCTGCTAAACCTGGGGAAACACCGGTAGACCTTGCTATCCGCCTAGCGATAGAGAAAGCGCAGGCAATTAGTCTGCAATTTCCTGGTGCTATTGTCATCGGTTCTGACCAAGTGGCCACCCTCGGATTAGCGCCAATTGGCAAGCCTGGAAGTTTTGTAAAAGCGCAACAACAGCTACGCCAGCTGAGTGGCCAACACGTACAATTTCACTCTGCCTTAGCAGTTACCAATGGTGAAAAACTACTGCATGCTAATATTATTACACATTGCTATTTTCGCACCTTGACTGAAGCCGAAATTGAACATTATTTACGCGTTGAAGAACCCTTCGACACAGCAGGCAGTGCTAAAGCTGAAGCCTTAGGCATCACCTTAATGGACAAGATGACAAGCGATGATCCAACCGCCATTATTGGCTTACCTCTGATTGAATTAGCCAAGATGTTACGTGAATTTGGCATCAACCCTACCTTACAAGCGAGTGTCTGATGCATACCACACTACACTTAATTCCCGTTAGCCTCAGTGAGGCGCCAGCTAAACAATGGCTACCTGCTGATGCGCAAAGCATGGCCAGCCAAATTGATGTGTATATCGCTGAGAACGCTAAAACTGCCCGTGCCTTCTTAAAATTGATCGGCACCGTCAAACCTGTTCAAGAAATCACAATCTATACTTTGAGTAGCAAGACTCAAGATGGCGAAATTCAACAATGGCTCAAGCAGCCTGGACATGAGGGTCGTATTGGCCTAGTTTCTGAAGCAGGCTGCCCTGCAGTTGCCGACCCTGGCGCTAAAGTCGTGATGCAAGCGCACCTAATGGGGATTCGGGTGATTCCTTGGGTCGGCCCCTCTTCAATCTTATTAGGCTTGATGGCGAGCGGCCTTGAGGGACAACGCTTTGCCTTTCATGGTTATGCTCCAGTGAATGGCGCCGAGCGCGTGCAGCAACTTAAGCAATGGGAGCAACAATCTGCGAAGCTTGGACAGACTCAATTATTTATTGAAACCCCCTACCGCAACCAAGCTATGTTTCAGTCACTTGTTGAGACGCTTAAGCCGAGCACACGCCTGTGTATTGCTCGCGCCTTAACCAGTGAACAGGAGTGGATACAGACTCGCCGTATTTCAGAGTGGAAGAAACAAACTCCACCTGATTTAGATAAGCAGCCGACATTATTTTTATTTTTAGCTTAAAAAGCTTCTTGGCGCATCAAGGATACGCTTCCCAATTTTGCCCACCTGCTTGTTTTGCTCACCTGCTTGTTCTTTGCTTATTTAGACGTAGAATTTCAAGCACTTAATCAGCAAGCAGAGCAAGATTAGTTATACGGTAACTCAAGTGGCAACAATACTCATTAAAGTGGCCTACACTGTCTCAGCGACTTATTTCCCAGACAATACTTGCATAATCGCTGCTGTTTCTAGATCCAACATCCCATCATAACGAGCTGGCCGGTAATGCATCTGAAATGCGCGGATAACATTGCGAGTCTGCTCATCAAGTGTCCCTGTCAGCTCAATCTTATAACCAAGATGCTGCAATTGTTCTTGTGCCCAAGCAATACTGGGCAGACCCTCAGCCACATAACGTGCCTGTTGGGCGGCTACATGCTCAGAATCAAACCAACGCCCCAAACCCGCTTGCGCTAACTGCTCCCAATCAAACCTAGGACCCGGATCTATCTTACGCTGGGGCGCGATATCACTGTGCCCTACGATATTCTGCGATCTGATCTTATGGCGCGCCACAATATCCTGCAACAAGGCAATGAGACGCCGCATCTGACTAGAACTAAAGGCATCCCAATCATCTCGACTCTCGGGAATTGTGTTGCCATGGGCCTTAGCACCAAGATTCACAATTTCAATACCAATTGAAGTGGCATTCAGGCCGCTTGTTCCATACCAAAAGCTCTCACCAGCATGCCAAGCGCGACGATTCTCATCGACTAGCTGCCACACTTGTGCTGGCTCATCATCGGTAATTAGGTAGTGCGCAGAGACGGCTTGCCGGGTCAAAATACGTAAAGAGTCTGGGGTAGTTTCCCAGGTATAATGCAGTACGACATGGCGCACCCGACTATCCTGCCCCTCGGCCTGGTACTGTGCATCGACCAAGGGCGTTCCCTGGCAGGCCACCAATAAAACTGCGCTAAAGAGCATGAGTGCCCTGTTTGAGAGACGCAATAAGCTAGGAAATTTAGAGAGTAGCAAGGTGGCTGTCCTCCATAACAAGGCTAATGATAACTGCTGAGCGTGAAGCGTGTAATGTCTATTATTGTGACATTTTAGTCCTTGATTAGGCGCTTCAAGCCTCATCATCTTAGGATAGCTTAATCGATTATTTAGCATTAAGCACTAGCTGATTAACTGAACATGGGCGGTTTGGGACTGCTACGCAGTCCACACCTTGCATCTCCGCCGTGAACGGCAAAGTTTTACGACGCAACTCTATAAATTGTCTCCAGCCCACCCCTCAAGAATGGTTTAATCAATTACTCAGACTTCGGCTTAATACTCGCCATACTTTCTTGCACTTTGCTAGCTTGCTTACGCTGATAAACCACTCGCCACAAAAGTAAGAATCCTAAAACCAGTGCCGCAACGATAACAGCGATATAGTCACTACCCTGATCCTGCATCTGCCACATATGCAGGAGTACCAACACAGCCACTACGTAGACCAATCGATGCAAACGACGCCAGTTACGTCCAAGCTTACGTACCATCGCTTGGTTCGAGGTCAGCGCTAAAGCAGTCAGCATCAATAAATTCAGCACCCCTATATAGATAAATGGGCGCTCTGACACACCAACAGCAACTAGCGAAAAATTCAAGCGACGATCAAGCCAGAACCAGAAAATCGCATGACAACAAGCGTAGAAGAAAGTAAATAAGCCGAAGATGCGACGCCACTTAACCAGCTCAGGCATCGTCAAATGCACCCTCAGTGGCGTAATGCTTAAGGTAATCACCAAAAAAATCAAGGTGCTTAAACCACTGGATTGCACCATAAAGCGTGCCGGATCAACCCCTAAATGGTCACCGAAGGCTAAGAATAACCAACGGTATACAGGAATGAGGCAGAGTACGATAAGCCAGGGCTTCAAGCGCTCTATACGGCTTGGCTGAGTTTGATTCATACGACAACACCTTTTTTCCAATATTTTTTTCAATACTTAGACTTTACAATACAACTCAAGCAAACGCGCTAATTCACTGACATTTTCTGCGACTTTAGTCGGCTTCGAGACCATTAAATCATGTCGTGAATGCGCGCCATAAGTGACTGCAAAGCTATCAACACCCGCATGATGCGCCATCTCAATATCATGGGTGGTATCACCAACCATCACCACATGCTGAGGTGCCACATCAAGCTCCTGCATAATTTCATGCAACATCAGGGGGTCAGGCTTGCTAGCTGTTTCTTCGGCTGTACGCGTCATATCGAATAGCGGTGCCAATTGATGGTTCGCAATACCACGATCAAGGCCTCGGCGGCTTTTGCCTGTAGCCACGGCTAACTGAATGCCGCCAGCTTTGAGGCGCTCTAATAACGCTCGCATACCTGCAAATAAGCGTAGGTCCGTATCACGCGTAAAGTAATGATAACGGTAGCGCTCAATAAAACGATCTATATTATGATCACCTAAATCTGGTACCGCCTTTCTTAAGGCTTCGGTTAGTGATAAACCAATCACCCAACTCGCTTGCTGATCTGTCGGGACAGTAATCTCTAAATCTCTACATGTCTGCTGGATAGCCACCACAATCGAATGCGTGGAATCCATCACCGTTCCATCCCAATCAAAAACCACGAGTGAATATGTCATTTAAAAATTTATCCTTATTGCAATAGAAAGCCGTCAAATACAACAATATGCACGCTGGCTTTGAAAAATTAATAATCTCATTACACAGTGAGCGCTTTAATTACGCCTCAAGCCTCAAGCCTCAACACTTCGACTATCCTATACGCCATCGGAAGTCCTCAATCTATTGACGCACTCAGCTCTCTAACTAGCGTACATTTCCAGCCACTCATCTTTCGCTAACTTATGCGTCCTCTAGGCCTAGCGTTAAGCGCACGAACTAGCGCGTATTTCCATCAGCTCAGCTAGGCCTGGCGCTGTAAGCGCTCTAACAGCCGCTGACACTCTTCTGGCAAGGGCGCCTCCAAGCGTAGACGCTCTCCTGTCAAGGGATGCGCAAAATCCAAGCGATGCGCGTGTAAGAACATGCGCTTAAAGCCCATCTTCACAAAGCGTTCGCGCACAGCATCCTGACCATATTTTTCATCACCCACAATGGAATGACCTTCAGCAGCCAAATGCACACGAATCTGATGCGTACGCCCCGTCTTTAACTGCGCACCGACTAAAGTATACTCAGGATATGCAGTCAGTAATGTGACAATTGTATGCGCATAACGACCTTGCGCCTTATCCACACGCACTCGGCGCTCACCATCAGGGGTTAAGTACTTGGTCAGTGGATGCTTGATCTCTAAGCGCTTGGCTGTCCATTGCCCAACAACTAACGCCAAATAATGCTTATGTCCATCGGACTGTCGCATCATTTCGTGTAAAGCGACTAAGGCACTACGCTTTTTGGCAATAATCAATAAGCCCGAGGTCTCTTTATCCAAACGGTGGGCCAATTCAAGAAACTTCGCTTGCGGACGCGCCGCCCGCATTTGCTCAATCACCCCGAATGACACCCCACTGCCGCCATGCACAGCAACGCCTGCTGGCTTATCAATAACGACGATCGCATCGTCCTCATAGACAATAGGGAACTCAGCGCTAGGGACAAATTTCTTAGACTCCGCTTCGGCCATCCGCATCGGCGGCACGCGCACAATATCGCCATTCTGTAAGCGATACTCTGAACTAATCCGTCCCTTATTCACCCGCACCTGCCCAGAACGAATCGCCTTATAGAGGTGACTCTTAGGCACCCCCTTACATTCTCGAATCAGAAAATTATCGATTCGTTGTCCATCGCTTGCCTCGTCGACTTCGAGAAAGCGTACCGCGAACGTAGGTGTCTGGGGGAGTTTGTTCACTGTAATTACCTTGCTGCTGTTATTGCACTAAAGCGCTTATTTTAGCGCAAGCACTCAGGCTTTGCTGAGCAAATGCGTGTGCGGCTTAAGGCAAATGCGTAAGCGACTATAGAGCTACTATGTAGGTGCTTTAAGAGCAACTGTATCGGCGGCTTAAAGCAAATGTGCAAGCGACTTAAGGAGAAAAAACAAAAATAAAAACCTGATGGAAAAAGAGGGCTTTATGTTATAATGGGCCACCCTTTTTAAAATAGCTTAACCCAGGGGCCAATAAGTCCTTGTTTTGCGTAGATAATTCTTGCCTTGATGAGTGCCTAGTAATAATGAAACTGGCTAATAATCGGTAAATCGGTAAGTTTTTCCGCCTAACAGACTTTAAGTTGGCACGCTGAGACCTATAATTTGTAAGCGCTCTCGCGTCGGTGTCACTATTTTTAAAGTTGCTATACAGCGCATGCTGGTTTTGATTTTTTTGTTTTGAATGCGGTAGCAAATCATCTACCCACAAAAATTACTAAACCCCATTCGCTAGAATATTTGTGTAACTGCCTAAAATTTTAGCATTGTAGATTCAGGCGCTTTATGCTCGCTTTAAACTTTAACGTAAGTCATAAGCAAGCCTTAAAGCACAACCTCTGGTCTACATGTTGTAACCATTGATTGATGAATATATCACTTTCAACACAATTTGATCGCTGTCCATATAGTAAGTTTTGCTCTGAAACATTGACACTACTCGCACTATCTGAACATGCTGATGACACTAGGTCTATGTTGATCACATAGGCCTATATGGGCTATTTCTGCTTGCAGATTACACATGTTCTGTCGCAATTTAGGGTTAATGCATTCGGTTTTCGGTGCATTAAATAAAAACCTAGAGAAGAACATACAATGAAACGCATGTTATTTAATGCAACGCATCAAGAAGAATTGCGCGTTGCCATTGTCGATGGGCAGAAATTGCTCGATATTGACATTGAGACAGCTGGCCGTGAACAACGCAAGGGCAGCATCTACAAGGGTGTCATCACACGTATTGAGCCAAGTCTTGAAGCTTGCTTTGTCAACTACGGACATGACCGCCATGGCTTTCTTCCCTTCAAGGAAGTTGCCCGCAGTTACTTCAAAGAAGGCATTGACGTACGTAATGCACGTATTCAAGATGCCCTAAGCGAAGGTCAAGAGCTAATCATTCAAGTAGAGAAAGAAGAACGTGGCAATAAGGGTGCCGCCCTCACCACCTTCATCTCGCTTGCCGGTCGTTACTTAGTGCTCATGCCTAATAATCCTCGTGGTGGCGGTGTTTCCCGCCGCATCGAAGGTGAAGAGCGCCAAGAACTACGCGAAGCTATGGATCAACTCAATCTGCCTGAAGGCATGAGCATGATTGCACGGACTGCGGGTATTGGTCGCACCGTACCTGAGCTCGAGTGGGACTTGAAGTACCTCTTGCAATTATGGAACGCTATTTACAATGCGTCGACACAGTACCCTGCACCCGTTCTGATCTATCAAGAATCAAGCCTAGTCATTCGTGCAATTCGTGATTATTTCTCACCTGATATTAGCGAAATTCTGGTTGACACAGAAGCCATTGCAGATCAAGCCATCGCTTTCATGAAAGACGTGATGCCGGATAATGTCCATAAGGTTAAACCTTATCGCAACGCCATCCCCCTATTCTCTCGCTTCCAGATTGAGCACCAGATTGAGACGGCTTACTCGCGCACCGTGCAACTGCCTTCAGGCGGCGCAGTCGTGATTGACCACACCGAAGCCTTAGTGGCAGTGGACGTGAACTCAGCACGCTCAACCCGTGGTACCGATATTGAAGAAACCGCTTTACGCACCAACTTAGAGGCCGCTGAGGAAGTCGCTCGTCAGTTACGTTTACGTGACTTGGGTGGTCTGATTGTGATTGACTTCATCGATATGGAAGACAATAAGAATCAGCGTCAAGTTGAACAACGCCTACGCGATGCACTACGTGTTGACCGCGCGCGCGTACAGATGGGTAAGATTTCGCGCTTTGGCTTAATGGAATTATCACGTCAGCGTCTACGCCCTTCACTCAACGAAGGCTCACATATTACCTGCCCACGTTGTAATGGCACAGGTGTGATTCGTGACGTTGAATCTAGCGCCTTAAATATCTTGCGTTTATTGCAGGAAGAAGCCATGAAAGAAAACACAGCGGCCTTGCATGCGCAAGTCCCTGTTGAAGTGGCGACCTACCTCTTGAACGAGAAGCGTGGCGATATCGTGAAGATGGAAAGCCGCTTGAAAGTCCGCGTCTACCTGATTCCGAATAAGAACTTCGAAACACCGCACCATCATATTGAGCGTGTACGTTACGATGACCCGCGTATGGACGAGCAAAAGTCTAGCTTAGAGATGATTGAGCAGCCAGTTGCGACCCCAACAACATGGGAAACTCAGAAAGAGAAAACCGAGGAAAAAGCCCGTCCTGAAGCCTTAGTAAAAGGCATCCACCGTGACACCCCCGCACCCGCTCCTACCCCAGCGGCGAAAGCCGAGCCTGAGCAACCTACCATGACCTTCTTCCAGAAAGTCATCTCTTGGTTTGCGCGTAAGCCGTATGAGCCAGTTGCAGAGACTTCGCCTAAAGAACATGCGCAGAAAAAAGCGCAAGGCCGTCAAGGACAGAAATCGCGTGATGGTGACAACCGCCAAAACCAACAGAATCGCCAAGGTCAAAACAATCGCCGTCGCAATGATCGCAATGCTGATCGCACGAATGAGCGCACCGAGGATGATGATAAGAACACACGCAATGCTAATCAACAAGGCAATCAGCAAGGTAATCGTCAACGCCAAGCACAAAACAAGCGCCAAGGTGAAGACAATCGTCGTAATGATCGCTCGCAAGATAATAAGGCTAACGAAGCTCGCTCAGCTGAGGTGAAATCACAGGATCTTGAGCAAGAGCAAAGTACCCGTAGTAATAACCGTCGTCGTTCACGCAATCGTCGTGATGATGATACGAATGTCGCGAATCAAGTCGAGCTTGCCGATAATGCGGCAGTTCAAGATACTGCACAAGCTGAAGTGACGCCGAATATTCCTAAGCGTCAAGTAGCGAAACCTGCAGTAGAGAAAGAGCTATTACCCGCTCAAGCTGCCGCAGCCCTAGCCGCTCAACGCGGTGAAGATGATGAGGACAGCGGTGCTGAACCACGTCGCCGTCGCCGCCGTCCACGTCGTAGCCGTCGTGCTGGTGATGAAGAGAAAAGCGTTGAAAACACGGCATTTGTACCGAACGAAATCTTACTCGAGCAACAAAGCCACGAGCCTTCAAACTTAGCGCCTTCAACCCTAGCGGCTGCTGGTGCCGTTGCCGTTGCAAGTGAAGTAGCCGCTGCCTCAGAACGTGTGTCTGTTGTGTCGCAAGAGCCGATTACCGTAGGCAATGACTCCTTGGCAGTAAGCTCTGTCGCAAGCCCTGGCGAACATACAGCCGTTGTCGAAACTAGACAAGCTGTTGAACCCGCAGCAACAGCTGTAGCGGTAGAAACCAAAGCACCCCTTCGCACTGAAGTCGCTAGTTCAGCAGTTCCTTCTGAGGCGACTCCAAGTGTGGCAGCGACGGCCAGTGAGACGGTGATTGAAACCGTTAAGCTTATCCAAGAAGTTGAAGCACCTTCTGTTGCTGAGACTGTGGTGACACCGACTGAAGTACACGTCTCAGCCGATCCAACAAGCTTATCTCAAGCGAATGAATCACCAGCGACTGAAGTGCAGGCTCCAGTAGCTGAGGTCGCTTCTGTCGATAATGTAGCTCCTCATGCTGACATAAGCGACTTAAGTTCCGCTGGTCAAGCTCAAGCTTCTGAAGCGGCAGCTAGCATCAGCTCTGCTGAGGTAACTGAAGTTATCGCTCAAGTCCCTGCTGAGGTAACTGAAGCAGTCGCCCAAGTCCCTGCTGAAACAGCAAGCCCAGCACCTATTGAAGCGTCTCCTGTTGAAGCAACACCTACTGAAGCCGCGCCAGCTAAGGACTTGGCGGCTCCTGTGGACACTGTGGTTGAGACAGTTGCTATTGAAACCACAGCCCTTGAAACGGCAGCAGCTGAAACTGTAGCCCTTGATGCAACAGCAGTCGATGCCGCTGAGATTGAGGCCATATCAGCATCAATAAGCTCAAGCAATGCCTCTATCAACAAGCAAAGCTTAAGCGATATGTTAGAGAATGCCGGTATGCAGTGGATCGAAACCAAGAGTGATGCTGTGACACAAATCACAGAAGCACCTGTTGTTCTTGGTCGAGCACGTAAACCAGCGGTCGTCATCCAAGAGCAAGCGTTAGAATTGGTAGAAACCAAATCTGAAGCGTAGGCTTAGGGCAATAAGCAGCGATGCGGTGAACTAAGCCGCTTCAGCTGCTTATTACACGTTTAGTAAGTAAAAAGACCGCTCAACGGTCTTTTTTCCGTTGCGCTGCTTTTATTACTCGTTCTACAGCAATATAATCGTAAGCTGGAGCATGTTCGCCAGACAGTCAGACTCAGCAATATACTCGTTCTGCAACAAATATGATCGCTACAGTAAATATCCTCACTAAATACCAAGCTAAAAAAGGGGCCTAGAATAAATTTTCTAGACCCCTTTTTTTGTGTTCGACTGCTCTCGCAATAGTTCGATTACAGCTTAAGCATTTCTACCGCGCTCACTATCTCGCGCAATTACACCTCAACCATTTCGGTCGATTGACGCATTAATAATGCAATCAGGTGTGCCACCTCTTCCTTCATATCTTTACGGTTAACCACCATATCGATAGCGCCTTTTTCCAAGAGGAATTCAGCACGTTGAAAGCCTTCAGGTAGTTGCTCACGTACAGTTTGCTCAATCACGCGAGGACCTGCGAAGCCGACTAAAGCTTTAGGTTCGGCAATCACTACATCACCCATAAAGGCAAAGCTAGCGGAGACACCGCCCATCGTTGGGTCCGTTAAGATACTAATAAATGGCAGTCCATGCTCTGATAAGCGCGTCAGCATCGCATTCGTTTTAGCCATCTGCATCAGAGAGAACAAGCTCTCTTGCATACGTGCACCACCTGAGGCCGCCACACAGACAAAGGCTGTTTTATTCTCAATCGCCGCCTTAACACCACGAACAAAGCGCTCGCCAACCACAGAACCCATTGAGCCACCCATAAAGTTAAACTCAAAGCAGGCCAAGGTCACAGGCACAGCGTGCATAGTACCACTCATGACGACTAATGCATCCGTCTCATCAGTCTGTTTCATGGCTTCGGTTAAGCGCTCAGGATACTTACGGGTATCTTTAAATTTCAAGGGATCTGTCGAGCGCACTGACTCGCCGATTTCGACTCGACCCTCAGGATCTAATAAAGAATCAATGCGTGCACGAGCCGCTAAGCGTAAATGATGATTACATTTCGGACAAACATTCAAATTCTTATCCAAATCATCACGATATAAAGCCGTATCACATGATGGGCACTTCACCCAAATTCCCTCAGGCACGCGACGATTCGTAGAATCGCTATTCTTATTAATGCGTGGAGGTAAAATCTTATCTAACCAACTCATTTCTTATCCTTATTTGACTGGCGCTAAGGCCTTAGCAATGCCTGCAATCCATTCACCAGCGGCCTTAACCACAGGCTCTGAGGGCGCGGCAGCAACTTGGCCTTGCAATGCTTTCTGCATGGTATCAATCAATTTACTACCAATCACCACCGCATCAGCTACTGCACCCACTCGGCTAGCACTTTCAGCATCGCTAATACCAAAACCTACACCGACAGGAATTTTAACAAATTGTTTAATCGCTTTAACGCGTTGTTCAACTTCTTCAATATTTAATGCCGAAGAACCTGTGACGCCACGCAAGGACACATAGTAAACATAACCACTAGCGATCTCAGCAATGCGCTTAATCCGCTCCTCAGTTGAGGTTGGTGCTAATAAGAAAATTGGCGCAATATCCGCTTGTTTTAGCATATCACCAAAATCATCAAACTCTTCAGGGGGATAATCCACCACCAGCACTCCATCAACGCCTGCAGCACCTGCATTCCTAGCAAATTCGGCACGACCCATGGCTTCGATTGGATTGGCATAACCCATTAAGACCACAGGAGTGTCTTGGTCATCAGCACGGAATTGCGCCACAATCTCCAAGACCTTCCGTAAAGTCATACCACCCGCAAGCGCACGCTCGCTGGCATATTGAATGACCGGACCATCAGCCATAGGGTCAGAAAAAGGCACCCCGAGTTCAATCACATCGGCGCCATTCTTCACTAATTCATGCATTAATGCCAAAGTTGTTTCGGCATTCGGGTCACCCGTACAAATATAAGGGATTAAAGCAGCGCGTTGTCCTGCTTTGGCAAACGCCTGATCAATACGTTTAACTGACATCTTCACTCCCTATAATTGGATTTGACTATATTCAGCCACGGTGTGCACATCCTTATCACCGCGTCCTGACAGACAAACCAAAATAATTTTATCTTGTGCTAACGTTGGTGCGAGCTTGGCGGCATAGGCCAAGGCATGCGAAGATTCCAAGGCAGGTAAAATCCCTTCAAGACGGCAGCAATCATGAAATGCTTTCAAGGCCTCTTGATCATCAATCGCTTTATATTGGGCACGACCTGAATCATTCAACCACGCGTGCTCAGGACCGACACCTGGGTAATCCAAACCAGCCGATACCGAATGCGTCTCTTGCACTTGACCATCGGCATCTTGCATCACATACGTACGATTACCATGCAATACACCTACCTGCCCGGCATTAATTGAGGCCGCATTACGCGGGGTATCTAAACCCTCACCTGCGGCTTCCACACCGTGCAACTGCACCTCAGCATGAGGAATATACGGATAGAAAATTCCCATCGCGTTCGAGCCACCACCCACACAAGCCACCACATAATCAGGTTGGCGACCTGCATGTTCAGGCATCTGTACCAGACACTCTTGACCAATCACTTGTTGGAAGTTACGCACCATCGATGGGTATGGATGTGGCCCCGCTACAGTACCAATGATATAGAAGGTATTATCAATATTCGCCACCCAATCACGCATCGCTTCATTCAGTGCGTCTTTCAGGGTTTTAGAACCAGATTCAACAGGTACGACAGTGGCACCTAATAATTTCATACGGTGTACGTTAGCGGCTTGACGGCGAACGTCTTCAGCACCCATATACACGATACACTCAAGACCATAACGCGCCGCGACAGTCGCCGTCGCCACACCATGCATGCCCGCACCCGTCTCAGCGATAATGCGAGTCTTGCCCATGCGACGTGCTAATAACATCTGACCAATACAGTTGTTAATCTTATGCGCGCCAGTATGATTTAAATCTTCGCGCTTAAGCCAAATTTGTGCTCCACCCAATTGAGTTGACCAACGCTTAGCATGATACACAGGGCTTGGTCGCCCGACAAAGTGTTGTAACTCATAAGCGTATTCCGCTAAAAAATCAGCATCGTCCTTATATTGCTCATATGCTTGATTCAGCTGATCTAGCGCATGCATTAATGTCTCGGCGACGAACAAACCACCGTATTTGCCAAAATGCCCGCGCTCATCGGGTAAATTTACATTGTCCAAAATGACTCCTAAGCCTTGCAATCCATAAGGCAAACCTCGCGCATGCCGATATAACGCTATGCTGCACGCTAAAGCGATCTCAGCAAATAATCACAAGGCAGCACGAAAGTATGCACTCTTTTTTATAATTTCATGAGTAAGGGTTTATTTTACCTGATTTATACCCGTCTAGCGCCTGTTACTGCAGGGATATCGCTAATCGATTTGAGGGCTTTATTCAGTTGCTCGCCATTTTTAATTTCAATGGTAAAGTTTAAATAGGCCGTTGATTCTTTCGTCTGTGTATTCACACCGACCACATTCAGCTTCATTTTAGCGAATGCTTCAGAAATATCGCGCAACAAACCATTTCTATCCATGGCCACAATCTGAATATTAACAGGATACACAGTCTCGCCTGTCAGCCCCCAGTCCACGTCAATCACACGTTCAGGATCCTTTTGCTCCAAGACCTTGAATGATGGGCAATCACTACGGTGAATCGACACGCCACGACCGCGCGTCACAAAGCCACGAATGTCGTCAGGTGGAGCCGGGTGACAACAGCGCGCCAATTGCGTCATAAGGGAATCAACCCCTACCACTAGTACACCACTCTTGCCAGTGTTCGCGGCACTTAAGGCACCCACCTTGCGCGCGACTAGCGTTTCATCGCTGCTGTCTTCTTCTGTTTCGACAAAAGCCTGAGCGATTTGGCGCAGACTGAACTCATCCTTAGCCACCGCGACATACAAATCGTCAGAACGTGCAAAACCCAACTTAGCCGCTAATTGTTCAAGATTAACCGAGGTCTTACCCAGGCGCTGTAACTCTTTTTCGACCTGCTCTTGACCATTCGTAATACGCAGCTGTAACTCAATCGCATTAAACCATAAGCGAACTTTAGACTTTGCTCGCGAACTATGTAAATAACCCAGTTGAGGATTTAACCAATCGCGTGATGGACCACCTGATTTGGCCGCTACAATTTCAACCGTCTGACCCGTCTTCAAGGGCGTATTTAAGGCAACTAATTGACCATCAACCTTAGCGCCACGGCAACGATGACCCAAGTCCGTGTGTAAACTATAAGCAAAGTCCACAGGCGTAGACCCTTCAGGCAACTCAATTAAGCGGGCTTGCGGCGTCATGATATAGATACGATCTGGCTTCTCTTGCACAGGTCGCATATTTTGTAGCTTCTCGCCTTCTTTTTTCAGTGCCGTTTTCTTCTGGTCCGCGGCTTGTGTGTCCGCACCTTCCAACTGATCACCGCTTTGCTGCTCAGCAATACCGACTTCTTTGCGCCATGCTAGAAGCTGACGCATCCATGAAATTTGACGATCGTATAGGCTTGAAGCAGTAGTTTCACCGCCCTTCTTGCCTGACTCTTTATAACGCCAATGGGCCGCCATGCCATATTCGGCAAATTGGTGCATCTTCTTGGTTCGAATTTGCACCTCGAAAGCGCGGCCTGCCGTATCACGTACCACCGTGTGTAAGGAGCGATAACCATTGGGCTTAGGCCGCGCAATATAATCATCAAACTCCTCCATCACAGGCGTCCAATGCGCATGCACCATGGCCAAGGCGGTATAACATTCACGCTCATTATCGACAATAATACGTATGGCTAATAAATCATATAAGTCTTCGAAATCTAAGGACTTATTGCTCATCTTATTGTAGATACTATAAATATGCTTAGCGCGACCCGCGACATCCGCCACGATATTCTGCTCTGCCAGAGCCGACTCAATCGAATGCACGAAATCATTCACTAAGGCCTCACGCTCGGTACGCTTGGCTTCTAACTTATTCGCAATATCACGATAGGTGTCAGGCTTTAAAAAACGGAAGGAGAGGTCCTCCATCTCCCATTTAATCTGCCAAATCCCTAGACGATTTGCCAAGGGGGCATAAATTTTACTGGTCTGTAAGGCAATTTCCACAGGACATGGTAATTTAGATTCTGCAAACCAACGTAAGGTTTGCAGACGCGCTGCTAAGCGAATTAAGACAATGCGTAAGTCTGTCGCCATCGCGAGCAGCATCTTACGCAACATCTCTTGTTGTAATTCTTCTTGTTTTAACTTTTCTTCATCAGGACTTTGGTGTAAGGCTTGACCGACCACCCAACCAATATGAATTAGGGCCCGAGAACCTTCGACCAACTCAAACACTTCAAGCCCAAACTTATCAATAATTTCGGTCTTGTAACGACTGCTACTGAGCGCGTCCTTATCGATAGCGGCGGCTGAAATCATCGCGGCAGCCATCGTGGTGGCATCCAGATCTAAGAGTGATAAGACCTTAAGCATGCCCTTAACGTGATGAATGGCTGACTCTTGCGTGACTAAGACCTGATCTTTAATAATCGGCTCAACCCAGGCGATCACGCGGTCTAATAATTGCCTATCCGAGCTTGGCAAATCCTCAAAAACCTGATTTTTCCAAACTTGGTCAAAAGCACTCTCACTTGCATTCACAATATTGTCGCTCATAATGGTCTATTATCTTTATCATAAAGATTCTTTATCAAACCTATATATTGTACCTATCGGAAGCCCTCTTGTGAAAAAACTTTTAGTAATATGGCATTCTCGTACCCAAACCGCCTATCAAGCTGCGCAAGCGGCTCTGCAAGGTGCTATGCAAGTTCAGGATGAGCTAGATCAAAGCTACAGTATTGATCTAGTACATGTGGAACAAGTCAGTTTAAGTCAACTTTTAGATGCCGATGCGTATATTTTTTGCGCTCCTGAAAACTTAGGGAGCTTAAGTGGCGCCATGAAGGAATTTTTTGACCGCTTTTATTATGATTTACTCGATAAAATTCAGGGACGCTACTACAGTGCGATTATCAGCGCAGGCAGTGATGGTCAAGGCGCGTTAAGACAGCTGCAAAGAATCTGTACGGGTTGGCGTCTTCAGGAAAAAGTCACTCCTATCATTATCAATACACAGAGCCAAACGCCCGAAGAGATTATGGCCCCAAAGACCCTAACAGCAGCGCACCGCCAAGCAGCCCATGAACTTGGGGCGACGCTCAGTGCTTGGTTGTAAAAAAAGCCACTGCGTGAACAGTGGCTCTTCGACTATCTTGCACTACAACTTAAAATTTAAACCGCCGCAATAGCAACAATCTCAACTTTATAGTTCGGGTTCGCAAGACGTGTTTCAACGGTTGCACGTGGAGGTGCATTGGTCTTAGAAACCCACTCATCCCAGGCTTTATTCATTTGGGCAAATTCAGCGATATTCGCTACATAAACCGTAACGCTTAATAGACGCTCTTTACTAGTACCTGCTTGTGCTAATAAACCATCGATAGTGGCCAATACTTGGCGAGTTTGACCTTCCATATCTAAACTTGCATCATCAGGTACTTGACCAGCCAAATACGCTACACCGTTATAAACTGCCATATCAGATAGGCGTGCACCTACGTTAGTGCGTTTAATATCGCTCATATAAATCCTTTAAAAACTAATGACTATAAGCTTCAAGCTTATACCCACATCAATTAAACTTTAAAATTAATTCGACTAATCCAAATCCAAAATAGCCATGCAAAGCCGAATTATTTCCTGACTATTATAAAGTAATTCCAGCGAATTTTTTAACGAGTCTCTTACCGAACTACACACAACTTCGCGCGCTTATTTAGCTATCCAGCAGCCAGGTTCCTTAAGGCGCAGGCAAATCAAACACATGGCGAAGGTAGGCCAAGTAGGCCGGGTCGACACTCATGGTTTTGCCAGGCTCGTCGGACACTTTCGCCACGGGTTGCCCATTGCAACGCACCATTTTCATCACAATCTGTAAGGCCTTAACACCCAAATCATTTGTCAGATTCGTACCTATGCCGAATGAAACCTTACAGCGACCATCAAAGCGACGCGCAATTTCCATCGCCAATGGGATATCTAAACCATCGGAGAACACTAAGGTCTTCGCTCGAGGATCCACACGATTCGCATGATAATGCGCAATTAGGCGCTCGCCCCACTCAAATGGATCCCCCGAATCATGCCGTGCACCATCAAATAGCTTGCAGAAGAACATATCGAAGTCGCGCAAGAAAGCATTCAAACCATACACATCGGACAAGGCAATGCCTAAATCGCCGCGATATTCCTTAGCCCACATCTCGAAGGCATAGACTTGCGAGTCACGTAAGCGAGGACCTAAAGCTTGGCAAGCCTGTAAGTACTCATGCCCCATAGTGCCTAAAGGAGTGGTGCGATATTGTTTGGCGAGCAAGACATTACTCGTGCCGACAAAATTATTCGGCAATTTATCAACTAAGGTTTCGACCACTTCATCGTGCCAGGTCCGAGAGAAGCGGCGACGCGTACCATAATCAGCAAATTTAAAGCTGGATAAGTCGCTTGCCGATTTAACCAATTCAATCTTATCGGCTAAGCGCTTACGCCCTTCACTCAAATCTAGATTCGGATGTGTGTTACGGCAATACACCTCATTCACAATCGCCAGTACAGGAATTTCAAATAAGATCGTGTGCAGCCAAGAACCCTTCACACTAATACTAATTTCACCATCAAGCTCACCTTCAGAAACTTCAATACACTTTTCAGGCAAATGAAATAGACCAAGAAATTCGGTGAAATCGTCTTTAATAAAGCGTAAGTTACGCAAGTAACTTAACTCATCTTCCTGAAAGCGTAATTGGCACAAATGATGAATTTCCTCGCGGATCTCATCCATAAATGGGCGCAGATTAACACCCTGAGAGCGGCACTTAAATTGGTATTCAACCTGCGCACTAGGGAACTGATGCAAGGCCACTTGCATCATGCTGAATTTATATAAATCTGTGTCTAAAAGTGATTGAATAATCATGGCGTCACCGAGTCATTTTTTGTATAACCTTATCATAGCTACAACTTTTAAGCACTTCTTATGTAAGATTGGTTAAAATTAGGCTTTCATCGCTTTATTTGGAAAATTCTCATGACCCACGTAGTAACCGAAAACTGTATTAAGTGCAAATTTACCGATTGTGTCGACGTTTGCCCTGTAGACTGTTTTAAAGAAGGTCCCAACTTTCTTATTATTGACCCAGACGAATGTATTGATTGCGCAGTCTGTGTGCCTGAGTGCCCAGCGAATGCTATTTTCGCTGAAGAGGATGTGCCTGAGGATCAAGTCCACTTTATTCAGATTAACGCCGATTTGACGCCTTCTTTTAAAACGATTACCCGTACCAAAAAACCATTGGATGGTGCTGATGATTGGAATGGTGTCGCAGATAAGCTGCAATATTTAGAAAAATTCGAATAAGATGAGTGATCTACGATATACCGCTGAACAGGTTTTAGCGGTTAAGGTATGGGTACCTGGAAAGTTATTTTCTATTCGTACTACACGCAGCCCCGAATTTCGCTTCAAGCCTGGTCAATTTGCTCGCTTAGGCTTGCCTGCACTTGGGAGCGAGGGTGCGCCAACGATCTGGCGTGGTTTTTCGATGGTCAATGAGTCGAGTGCTGATTATCTTGAGTTCTATGCTGTGGTCGTGCCTGATGGTGAATTTAGCCCTCAATTAGCCCAATTACAGCCAGGTGATAGCCTATATGTCGACAAGACTGCTTTTGGCTTTTTAACCTTAGATAATTTCCCGAATGGCGGCGATAGTCTGTGGTTGCTAGCCACAGGAACGGGTCTTTCGGCCTATTTATCCCTTCTGCAAGAAGAGCAGACATGGACCTTATTTAATAAAGTCGTTCTCTGTCATGGTGTACGCTACGCTGAGGAGCTAAATTATCAAGAACAAATCCAAGCTTGCCAAACACAATGGGGTGAGCGCTTTGTTTATTTACCCTTACCCACGCGTGAAGCTTACCAAGATTATCCGCAAGCTCGCTTGACTGAATTAATCGAGAATAATCAATTAGCCGAGCTTGCCAAAATCCCACTTGACCCCGAAAAAGCATGTATTATGCTGTGTGGCAATCCCGACATGCTCACTGACGCCCGCAAAATCTTAGGCGAGCGTGGCTTTGCAACAGGTCGCCGTGGCAATATTGGTAATCTTGCAGTAGAAAAATACTGGTAAATTCACGATGAATACTTGAGTAATACTTGTGAATTCATCACTATCATGGATTTATTCACAAGTTATACTGGTAGATTCACTAGTAGATTTTAAAGAACAAAGAGTCTACTTTAAAAAAAATAATTCTTTCAAGGATATTTCATGTTATATGTTTTGCATGAGTTCACTAAAAATGCAATGGCACCCTATGTCAATTTTTCAACATTCGGCTCCATGCTTTTCGGCAGTCCCTTCAGTCCCTATTCTTACATCCCGAATGCGAAACAAGTAGCAGCTGGCTTTGAACTGATTCACCGTATGGGCAAAGACTATGTCAAGCCTACCTGGGACATCGATAAAGTTCTCATTAATGAGCAAGAAGCCTATGTCACTGAAACTGTGGCCGTAGAGAAACCTTTCTGTCGTCTTGTACACTTTCAACGCAGTGCTAGTAAAAATCCTGAAGGCGATCCTATCGTATTAATTGTGGCGCCATTATCAGGTCATCATGCCACCCTCCTCCGCGATACCGTTCGTACCATGTTGAGTTCATTTGACGTGTATGTGACCGATTGGATTGATGCACGTATGGTGCCAATGTATAAGGGTGACTTTGGCTTAGATGACTACGTCCGTTATGTACAAGAATTTATTCGTTTCCTAGGGCCGAATACCCATATTATGTCTGTGTGTCAGCCAACCGTTCCAGTCATGGCCGCAGTTTCTTTAATGGCCAAGAACAAAGAGCCTATCCAAGTTAAGAGCATGACCATGATGGGAGGTCCATTGGACACTCGCTACTCACCGACTTCGGTGAATGGCCTGGCCTTCAAAAAGCCTTATGCTTGGTTTGAGACACAATTGATTCATCGCGTTCCATCACGCTATCCCGGCGCAGGCCGTAAAGTCTACCCAGGCTTTATGCAACACGCTGGTTTTGTCGCCATGAACCCAGATAAACATATGCAATCACATTATGAATATTATCAGAACCTCATGCGTGGTAATGAGATGGGCGCTGAGTCTCATCGCAAGTTCTATGATGAGTATAATGCCGTCTTAGATTTACCTGCAGAGTTTTATTTAGACACCATTCGTGTCGTCTTCCAAGAGCATCTCCTACCGCGCCATCTATGGGAAATTGATGGTCAGCTAGTCGATCCTGCCGATATTACACGCCCACATCTACTCACCGTAGAAGGCGAGCTAGATGATATTACAGGCATTGGCCAAACTCGTGTTGCTCAAGAGATGTGTGAGAACATCCCAAGTAGCAATAAGAAACACCATAAAGCTATAGGCGTTGGTCATTACGGCATTTTCTCTGGTCGTCGTTGGCGCTCAGGCGTCTTCCCGATTGTTGAAGAGTTTATTTATAACGCCGACAAAGAAGTAAACTAAACTTAGTAAAGCCTAAAGCTCAAATCAGCAAAGCTGAAAATTGGCAAAGCTGATGAAGCGCCAAAGCTGACGAAGAAACGCCACACCAGGCTGGGTTTAAGGTAGAACTACGTTAAAATGGAGTGATTAATTGAGTACAAGCGGCTCAAGCAAATCACTCCATTTGCATTTTAGGCAATGATATAGAACGCTTAATCATGTACAGTTAATAATGTGCGCTTAGTTTGTATGCTTAAGCAAGAGCAATAAATTGAGCATGAGTCATTAGATATTAGTTATCTAATAGCAGTTAAGTTTTAGACGTAAATAAGACCCCCTATGAAGTCCCTAATTCAAGCCATTGATGCTATTCTCCCGCAAACCCAATGTACCCAATGTGGCTACAATGGCTGTTTACCCTATGCTCAAGCCATCGCCCAAGAAGGCGAAGCGATTAATCGCTGCCCACCTGGTGGTGATGCGGGCATTCAGAAATTAGCTGCTTTACTTAAGCGCGAAGTCATTGCACTGGACACCGAATGTGGCGTGCATAAGCCCCTTGAAGTCGCCATTATTGAAGAGCAACATTGTATTGGTTGTACACTCTGTATCCAAGCCTGTCCAGTTGATGCAATTGTCGGGGCGAATAAATTTATGCATACCGTGATTGCCGATCTCTGCAGCGGCTGTGCGCTCTGTGTCGCCCCCTGTCCCGTCGACTGTATTCAGATGATCCCCGCTGAGCGCGAGTGGACCGAGCCTGATGCGCAAGCCGCACGTCAGCGCCATCAACAACGTAACACGCGCCTAGAACGACAAGCTACAGCGGAAGAAGAACGACTCAACCGTCGCTCCGTAGCTGCACCTGCACTCGGTGAAATACGCACTGAAACCATTGCTCAAGCCCTAGCACGCGCCCGCGCTCGTCGTCAAAAGCCAAATCAAAGCTAAGCTAAAACAGATAAGCCAAAGTTAATACCATGCTGAATAAAATCGATCGCTACTTAAGTCACCTCCCTGTTGACCCTCAACTAAGAGGGGTCAAAAGATTCTTCACTGAATTCCTATTTTTTGGTCTTAAAGAAATGCGGGCATGGTCTCTTGTGCACGTCAGTAAGTGGAGTGCCTGGGCTTTACTTGTTGTAATGACCTTCACAATTGTTGCCAACTTAAAGCATATTAAGAAAACAATTCGAGTTTCAAGAGACTAAAACTGACCCTCACACACACCAATGAATAAACTCAAACGCCAAGAGATTTTCACTCGCTTTAGAGACGCGAATCCACACCCGACCACTGAACTTGAGTATGAGAATACTTTTCAATTATTGATTGCCGTGATTCTCTCTGCGCAAGCGACTGACCGCTCCGTAAATATTGCAACGCGCCCAGTATTTGCGACCTGTAAAACCCCACAAGCTATTCTGGATATGGGTTTAGAAGCCTTCACCGAAGCCATTCAAAGTATTGGCCTATACAAGACCAAGGCTAAGAATGTCTTAAAGACCTGTGAAATGTTAGTGAGCTTACATCAAGGGCAAGTACCCGCAGATCGTGAGGCATTAGAAGCTCTACCAGGCGTGGGCCGTAAAACTGCTAACGTCGTATTAAATACGGCTTTTGGGCAGCCTACCATGGCCGTGGATACGCATATTTTCCGTGTATCCAATCGTACTGGCATTGCACCAGGTAAGAATGTCATCGAGGTCGAGAAAAATCTGCTTAAATTTGTACCAAAAGAATTTCTGATTGATGCACACCATTGGTTGATCTTGCATGGCCGTTATATCTGCCTTGCCCGTAAACCCAAGTGCCCAAGCTGTGGTATTGCTGATTTATGTGACTATAAGCCCAAGACTACTTGATAAAAAACCCACTATCGCTAGTGGGTTTGCACACACATTTACGCACTTTATACACAAAACAAGGGTAACTTTACGCGCGAAGCAAGGCTACTGCCTACTCTTCCATCTGCTTACCAAAGCCTAAATAACTTTCAATCACCGCAGGGTCATGAATCAGATCTTTCGCCGGGCCTTCAAGCGTCACTGCCCCCATCTCTAGCACATAGGCGTAGTCTGCTACTTGCAAGGCAGAGCGCGCATTCTGCTCAACCAGAAGAATCGATACCCCAGTCTGACGCAAGCGCATAATAATCTGAAAAACTTCACGTACGATTAATGGCGCTAAGCCCAAGCTAGGCTCGTCCAGCATTAAGACCTTAGGTTTAGACATTAAGGCACGGCCAACGGCGAGCATCTGACGCTCACCACCCGATAAAGTACCTGCTAATTGTTTCTGGCGTTCTTTAAGACGTGGGAATAAGTCATATACCTCATCCAAGGTGCCCTTCCAGCCACTATCCCCTCGCGCATAGCGACGAAAGCCACCTAAGACTAAGTTATCATGCACCGTCATACTTGAGAATAACTCACGTTTTTCAGGTACAAGACACAAACCATCAGCTACACGGCGCTCCACCTTATCGATCGAAATATCCTCACCTTGATAAATCACTTGCCCTTGTGAGCGGCCAATACTCGCTAAAGAACCCATGATTGAATTCAGCAGTGTTGACTTACCCGCACCATTGGCCCCAATCACGGTGGCAACTTGACCTTGAGCAAGACGTAAATTCACATTCTCTAAGGCCATCACATTCCCGTATTGGGTCGATAAGCTCTTCGTTTCTAATAAGATACTCATACCTTCACCTCTTGTGTGAGCTGCGTTAATTCCTCATCAACCCCACCTAGATAGGCTTCAATCACCACAGGGTTCTGTTGAATCTCTTCAGGTGTACCTTCAGCAATATGCGTACCGAAGTCCATCACCACTAAGTGATTGGTTAAGCGCATCACAAAATCCATATCATGCTCAACCAAGAGGATGCTCATGCCCTCTTCGCGTAGATCAGATAACACTTGAGCCAAGTCTTGCTTTTCTTTATAGCGTAAACCTGCAGCGGCCTCATCTAAAAGCAATAAGGTCGGGTCTAGCGCTAAGGCACGTGCAATTTCAACAATACGCTGCTTGCCAAGCGCAAGATTACCGGCTTTTTCATATAAGAAATCACCAAGACCGACACGCTCACATTGGATTTTCGCCTCTTTCAGCAACTGCTTCTCGCTGGCACGCTCAAGATGCAAGAGACTACGAATCACCCCCGTCTTCGCACGCAAGTGGGCGCCTAGAGCGACGTTCTCTAGTACGGTCATCTCAGGCAATAGCTGTACATGCTGGAACGTACGCCCCACACCTAAGGTTGCAATCTGACGAGCGGATAGTTTCGTTAAGTCATGCCCCATAAAGTTGACCGTGCCTGAGGTCAAGGGCAACACGCCTGTAATCAAGTTAAAGCTGGTACTCTTACCCGCACCATTAGGACCAATCAAGCCCATAATTTGGCCTGATTTCACATTAAAACTAATGTCATTCACCGCTACCAGACCACCAAACTCTTTGCGAATTTTATTCACTTCGAGTACGACCTCACCCTTCTGAGGACGGCGACGCCGACTTAAATCTTCAATCTCTCCGCTCAAGTCAAATGGCTCAATCTCTTGTGCTGATTTACCGAAAATCTTATTCTTGATACGCATAATAATTGGCAACAAACCATCACGTGCATGATGCAGAATCAGAATCATCAAGACCCCGAAAACAATCATCTCCACGTTCACTTGCGAACTAATAAACATCGGCGAGTATTGCTGAATTTGGTCACGCAAAAAAACCACGATCGACGAACCTAAAACCGCACCCCAGACACTGACCGATCCACCAATAATCGCCATAAAGAGGTATTCAATACCATAGTTGAGGCCGAAGGTGCTCGGACTTACTGCTCGCTGTTCATGGGCATATAACCAACCTGCTAAACTGGCCAGTAAAGCGGCATAGACGAAGGCCACCATCTTGTAGTGATGGGTATTCACGCCGAATGATTCCGCCATATTGGCGCCACTTTTCAAGGCACGAATAGCACGACCAGGACGTGAACTTAACAGGTTCATGGTCAAGAGCATGGCAATTAAGACAATCGCCCAAATCAAGAAATAGATATGACGTGCTTTCAAAAGCGATACGCCGAAAATATCAATCGGCACAATACCTGGTAGCCCGTCGTGACGGCCCAAGAACTCCATATTACCGAAGATATAGTAAAAGCTTAAACCTAAAGCAATCGTCCCTAGGGGTAAAAAGTGACCCGATAGGCGTAAAGTAATTTGCCCCAAGAGATAAGCCACAATGAAGGCCACCGCCATTCCCGCTAGCAAACCAAGCCAAGGCGATAGACCTACGCTCGTGCTGAGATAGGCGGTCGCATAAGCCCCAATCCCGACAAATGCCGCCTGGCCGAAGGAGGTCATGCCCGCGACACCAGTCAGAATCACCAAACCTAGAACCACTAAAGAAGCAATCCCGATATTGTTCATCTGATTAATCCAGAATTCGGGGGTTTGCGGCAATAGAGGTAAAGCAATTAGAATAAGTAAAAAGAGGACAAGTAAAATTCGTTTCATGGCTTACTCCTCCTCATCATGATGCTTAATGGTTAATGAGCGCACCAATAAGACAGGAATAATCAAGGTAAACACGATAACCTCTTTGTAATCACTGGCCCAGAATGTACTGAACGCCTCGACAATACCCACGCCAATCGCCGCAACAGCTGCAACTGGATAACTCACAAGACCCGCGATAATGGCACCGACAAAGCCCTTAAGACCGATCATAAAACCCGTTTCGTAGTTAATCGTGATAAACGAAACCAACATAATCCCGGCTAAGACACCAACAAAAGCCGTGAGCCAGAATGTCATATGACCTGATAATGAGGTACTGATACCGACTAAGCGAGCACCACGGCGATTGACCGCAGTCGCTCGTAGAGCCTTACCGTAAATCGTATGGCCGAAGAACATCCATAAGGCAAAAATCGTGAAGGCCGTCATACCAATCACAAATAAGCTCTGATAATTCCAGGTCAAGCCAAAGAACTCTGTCTGTCCATCAAAGAAGGGCTCAGAGACTAACCAACCCTCAGCACCAAACAAGACCAACCCCGTCCCAACCATGGCGAAGTGCAAGGCAATGGAGACAATCAATAAAATTAATGAAGATGCCTCAGCAATCGGCTCAAAGACTAGGCGATACAGCATAGGCCCTAATGGCACAACAATCACTAAACTTAATAAGGCTTTAACCCAAATATTCGGCTCTAAGGCCAAAACCTCAGGAATTAAGAACATGATCGCAAGGGGCAAGGCGATAAAATAGATAAAGCACCAATGCAAACCGAGACCGTGACGCCCCTTGAAATAAAAGTAGAGCTCTTTAAGGAAGATAATGGCGCCTAAAATCGGTAACAAATAAATAGTCTGAGGCAGACGACCATCAGCCATCATGGCAAAGGTTAAGGCACCGAAAGAAACAAATTCACCTTGAGCAATAAAGATAACGCGTGTAACCGCAAAAACTAATACTAGCGATACAGCCATTAGGGCATAAATTACACCAGTAACGATGCCATCTTGTAATAATATTTTGGCTATTGACCAATCCATTAGATTATTCTCTCATACAAACAAAAAGCCGTATCCGCCACGGTTAAGCGCCGGATACGACCACTGACCATTTAATTTTCTGGCATTATTTTAACAGATCAGGCTGATAAACCCATTTGCCGTCAACTACTTTTACCAATACGCGCGCACGCTCATCTAAACCTGTATGATCTTCAGGTGTCGTATTGAAAATACCATGTACGCCACCGACATCTTTGTTGTTCTCCAAGGCATCACGCATAGCGGCACGGAAGCGCTCTGAACCAGGCTGACGATCTGAAGCAATGGCGCGTGGAATGGCGGCATTAATAATCGCTGCAGCATCCCACATATGACCACCAAAGACACTCACCGTACCTTCACCAAACTTACTCTCATACAATTTAGTGTATTCCACACCCAGGGTTTTCACGGGATTATCGTCTTCAAGTTGTGCTGCCACCATCACAGGACCCGCAGGTAAAATTACCCCTTCACATGCCTTACCACAGATACGTAGAAAGTCTGCATTGCCCGAACCATGCGTATGGTAAGTTTGGCCCTTATAGCCACGTTGAATTAATTCACGCTGTGGTAAAGCACCTGGCGTACCCGCTGTACCCATCAAGACCGCATCGGGTTTGGCGGCAATTAATTTCATAATTTGACCTGTAACACTGGTATCGGTACGGGCGAAGCTTTCAGTAGCAACCAACTTAATATCGGTATCTTTAAGTACGTTCTCCAACTCTTTCAACCAGCCTTGACCATAAGCATCAGCAAAGCCAATATAGCCTAAAGTCTTCACACCTTGTTTCTGCATCGCATGCAGCAGCGCTTTCGCCATTAAGGAGTCATTCTGTGGGGTTTTAAAAGCCCACTTCTTAGCACCTTCTTGCGGTGTCACAACAACCGCATTACCATTCAGACTAATTAATGGAATTTTCGCTTCAGCAGCAACGTCGACCAAGGCCAAAGAGGCTGCCGTCACCGTACTGCCGACCATCACATCAATATTGTTCTCGCTGATCAACTTACGCATATTGCGCACCGCTGTTGCTGTATCTGTTGCATCATCAAGCACAACATATTTAACCTGCACGCCATCAACCTCGCTCGGCACTACTTCAACAGTATTCTTCTCTGGGATACCCAAAGAAGCCGCTGGACCCGTCGCTGATATTGATACACCAACAGTTACCACTGGCTGATTGGCCCAAGCTGCGCCTGCTAATGCCAAAATCGGCAAAACACTTAAAGCGCGTAAGCTAAATTTCTTCATAAATAGTCTCCGAGAAGTCAAAAATTCTTGAATTCTTTAATCATAGCATTTCATACTAAAGTACGAAACAAAACTATAGATTTCGTACGAAACTTCTACCCCTCTTTTGAGACATACTGAAACACTCTTGACGGGGGCAAACACCCGAAGAGGGCATTTTCCTATACAATGCAATTTTTACTTAACGTTTTCCTATGTCAGATTTGCCACAAGACCCCAAAACCAAAAGTCTCGAGCAATGGCGTGAAGAACTCACTCCCGAGCAATTTTATATTACACGCCAAGCAGGAACAGAGCGTGCGTTTACGGGCCAATATTGGGATCATCGTGAGCTAGGTTTATACCGTTGTATCTGTTGCCAAAGCCCCCTTTTTCACTCCGACACCAAGTTCGATGCGGGTTGTGGCTGGCCTAGCTACTTCCAAGCGGTAAGCCCTGACAGCATTAGCGAGCATATAGACCGTAGCCACGGCATGGTTCGCACGGAAATTCGTTGTGCTCACTGTGAGGCGCATCTTGGCCATGTCTTTCCGGATGGTCCAGCACCAACGGGTTTACGTTACTGCATTAACTCAGCTTCACTTGTTTTTGAACCGCAAGCATGAAAAAACTTCTCTTTGATTTTTTCCCCTTAATTCTATTTTTTGTCGCCCTCAAGTTTGGTGATATTTATTTAGCCACATGGGCTGCCATGGGTGCAGCTGTCGCACAGATACTCTGGCTGAAAACCACAGGTAAGAAAATTGAAGTCAGCACCTGGTTAAGCTTAGTCGTCATTGTGTTATTCGGTGGCGCCACCATCTACTTACAGAATGAAGCCTTTATTAAGTGGAAACCAACTGTCTTGTATTGGATTTTTGCTCTTATCCTATTGGGTGGCAAGTTGCTCTTTAAGAAAAACCTCATCCAAAAATTGATGGGCACCCAACTTGAGATGCCCGATACTGCTTGGGACAAGATGAACTATAGCTGGGCAGGCTTTTTTATTGTCGTCGGCGCCTTAAACCTCTTTGTCGCCTTCTCAGGCTATTTCACAACTGAGCAATGGGGGACTTTTAAGGTCTTCGGTATGACTATCTTATTGATTGTATTTGCGGTTGGCCAATCCTTATGGCTAAGCAAGTACATGAACTTGGAGAACAAATGAATCAACAATTAATTGACCAAATCCATCAACGCTTACAAGCGCTGGAGCCTGCTGAGCTGGAAATTATTGATGACTCACACTTACATGTGGGTCATGCCGGTAGCCAAGGTGGGGCGAGTCACTTCACCGTGATTATTAGTTCTAAACAATTCGCCGGCCTCAATAGAGTCGCACAACAACGCTTAGTCTATGGCACTGTCGCTGATTTGATGCCCTTTCCCATTCATGCCTTGGCACTGAAGACAAGCATTCCTTCTTAACCAAAAATTACGCTTAAGCAAAACCATAAGACCCTAACTAGCTTAAGCCCAGAAATCAAAACTCTTTACCTTAAAAGGTTTTAATTATGAAAAAATTATTATTAATCGCTTCTTTGTCAATGGCACTCCCAGCTATGGCACAAACTGTCGCCACCGTAAATGGTCAGCCAATCAGTCAAGCCGAACTAGACTTCACGCTTAAAGCCGTTGGCATTCAATCGGCTAATGAAGAACAACGCAAGGCTTTATTAGATGAAGTGATTAATCGTGACGTGCTCGCTCAAGAAGCAGTCAAACAAGGTTTAGACAAGCAAGAAATCGTCAAGATGAACATCGAGTCAACCCGTAAAGAAATTCTTATCGCCTCATTGATTCAAGACTGGGCTGAGAAGAATCCAGTGACCGACACGGATATTAAGAAAGCCTATGATCAAAGCCTCACTGAATTCAAACAAGCGAAAGAATATAAAGTCAGCCATATCTTAGTGAAAGAAGAAGACAAAGCTAAGCAACTCATCGCCGATATTAAGGCTAAGAAAATCAGCTTTGAAGAAGCCGCCAAGAAAGACTCTTTAGACCCAGGCTCAGGTCGTGACGGCGGTGATTTAGGCTGGTCAGATCCAAGTGCTTACGTGCCAGAATTTGCCGACGCTGTCCGCAAAGCCAAGAAAGGTGAAATTACCGAGCCAGTTCAGTCGCAATATGGCTATCACATTATCTTAGTCACCGATGATCGTAGTGTTGCACCACCGAGCTTCGATAGCTCACAAGCTGAAATTAAGCAACGCTTGTCGCGTGAGAAACTCATGGATTACGTCCAGAAACTACGCAAAGACGCGAAAGTGGAAATCACTGAGACAAAATAAGCTTTTACTTACGCTGATAGTGGTGGGTCGCGAAAGCTTGAACTTTAAACCTTAATGCTCAGCATTAACGCTCATCACATCGCTTACGTTAATGATAACCGCGACAAATAAAATAGATAATCGCGACAAATAAAAATAACGGCGCTCTTATTAAAGGAGCGCCGTTATTATTTTAAGCACATATTAAGCAAACACCGTAATCACTTAAGAAATAGCCAATAAAGCCCGCAAACCATCCTCATCAATCACTGTCACACCAAGACTTTGCGCCTTCTCTAATTTACTGCCCGCATCAGCCCCTGCTACGACATAATCGGTTTTCTTAGAGACAGAGCCGCTGACCTTACCACCCGCCGCGAGAATATATTGTGCCGCCTCATCCCGCTTCCAGACCGGTAAAGTACCTGTTAAGACAAAAGTCTTACCTGCAATTTCAGCAGTCGAAATCGTATAGTCACCGACCTGAATCAGCCCACTCTCACCACCATCGGCTCTCGCCACAAACTGAAGTTCAGGCACCTGGGCCCGCACACCCGCAGTAAATAAGTCCTCAATCACTTGCACATTATGCGGCTCGGCGAAGAAACTCATAATCGAATGCGCGACCACAGGACCCACATCATTCACCTGCAATAAATCCTGCTCACTAGCGGCTTGTAAGGCGCCCATACTGCCAAAGCGCTGGGCTAGATCGCGTGCGGTTGACTCACCTACATGACGAATCCCTAAGGCATAGATTAGGCGTGCCAATTCAGGCTGCTTACTCTGCTCAATCGCTAAGACTAATTTCTCGGCAGAGCGGCGACCCATACGCTCTAAGCTCATGAGTTTCTCTGTCTGCAAACCATACAGATCCGCAATTGAGTGTACCCAATCCATATCCACCAGCTGTTCAACTAATTTCTCGCCCAAGCCATCAATATTCAAGGCTTTGCGACTGACCGCATGAATAATGCTTTGCTTACGCTGAGCCGCGCAGAACAGACCACCAGTACAGCGCGTAATGGCCTCATCTTCTAAGCGCTCAACGGCAGAACCACAGACAGGACAAGCTGTCACCATAATGAATGGACGTGCCGTCGCAGGACGCAACTCAGGTAATGGTCGCACCACTTCAGGGATCACATCACCGGCACGACGCACCACCACCGTATCACCAATCCAAACATCTTTGCGGCGGATTTCATCCTCATTATGCAAGGTCGCATTGGTTACCGTTACTCCACCCACAAACACTGGTTTTAAGCGTGCTACAGGTGTTAAAGCCCCAGTACGACCGACTTGGATTTCAATGTCCAATAAAATCGTCTCTTCTTCTTGTGCGGGGAATTTATGAGCCACGGCAAAGCGCGGGGCACGAGACACAAACCCTAAGGCCTCTTGTTGAGCCAACTGATTCACCTTATACACCACACCATCAATTTCAAAAGGCAAGCTCGCACGCATCTCATTAATTTGCGCATAATAGCCCAACACACCCGCCGCACCCTGCACCACAGCACGCTGTTTAGCCACTACAAAACCTAAAGTTTGCAAGTAATCCAAAAGCCCTGATTGCGTACTTGGCAATTGACTACCCGCGACCGCACCTGATTGCGTACTTGGCAACTGACTGCCCGCGACCGCACCTGCTGGCGTACTCGACAATTGTTCCTGTTCAGTGGCAAACAAAACTTCGCCACAACCATAAGCGAAAAAGCGTAATGGCCGCTTAGCCGTAATCCGTGGATCTAACTGACGCAAGCTACCCGCTGCCGCATTACGTGGGTTAACAAAGGCTTTTTCACCACGCTGCGCTTGTTGTGCATTTAAGCGCTGAAAATCCTCACGATTCATCAGCACTTCACCGCGCACCTCAAGCACCGTCGGTAGGCGTTCACCCACTAAGCGCAAGGGCACTGAGGCCATGGTGCGTATATTCGCGGTCACATCCTCGCCTGTCTGTCCATCACCACGCGTCGCCGCTTGCACCAAGACACCATGCTCATAGCGAATCGTAATCGCCAAACCATCAAACTTCATCTCACAGCTATATTCGACGGCCTGTCCAGGCGCCAATAAGCCATGACTTTGCAATCCCTCTTGCACGCGACGATCGAAGGCCAGTAACTCACCTTCCTCAAAGACATTGCCTAAAGACAGCATCGGCACTTGATGGCGCACACTACCGAAGGCGCTCAAGGGAGCGGCCCCGACACGTTGCGTGGGTGAGTCCGCGCTAATCAGTTGCGGATTCTCTTGCTCTAAGGCCTGCAATTTACGCATCAGACCATCATATATATTGTCTGACACTAAGGGCGCGTCTAAGACATAGTAAGCATGATCATAACGACGAATCTCATCGCGCAATTGCCCGAGTTTTTCTTCAATAAATAAATCGTTCATAAGTGATTCATCATAAATATTATGCTGAGCAAAAAAGTAAAGCGCTGTATACATATGCTGTACCTAGCGCTTTACACTCAAACTATTAAAAGCCACCATTAGGGAGAATGGCTCAACTCTTCGCTTAACTAAATAGGCGTGCCGCGCGGTCTGAGCCTGCACGTAAGCCCTTGGCGTCTAAATCCTGATACACCTCAGCTAATTGCTGATCAATCACAGGAATCACCGCATTATCACGTTGTAATGGCTTGCCTTCATCATCCACCACCTGAGCATTCAGCGCCTTGGCTAATTCATGCGCATGTTCAACCAAGTGTGTGAATGGTTTCTGAATCTGATAGCTATTAGGCACATCAATCAAGAGTTCAATATGCTCAACACCCGCCGAGCGCACTTCAGTACTTAAATTACCACCCGGCAAGAGCAAGAATAAAGGCTTACCACTTTCATGTAAGCGCACAATACCCATACCATACTCTTCGTAGCCTAAGCGCTGAGCAATTTCTAAAATCGCTTTCACAGGTTGCGTACCATCAAGCACTAAATTCACACCGACCTGAGCTTCAGATTCATTACAGAGTTGGTCTAGTTGCTGCGCCTGCTCTAAGACCTGAGCTTTATCAGCCGACTCGGTTGTGGCATCGAATGCATGCGCAATATTATCCGCATACATAAAGGCCTGGTCCCATTCTTCACTGCGCATAGGACCATTACGATTGGCTAATTGTACGGCCATCTGCAAAGAGGTATACAGTTCAGCAGCACGAATTCTGGCACGATGAAAGCCATCTGCCGTCTCGGCAAAATAGCGAATCGGCTTATTTCCCGCATACTTGAATTGCTGAATATGCTGAATTAACTGAGTGCCGTTCACGGGCGTAAAAAAGTGAATATCAAACACTGTCTCGCACATAGGATCCACCCCCTCTTCCTCGTGCTGCTGCACGACCGAGGCTTTAGGCACACCATCATCACCGACTTCAGGCTTGTCTTCAAGCACGAAACTAGGATCACTTCGGCCATTCTCAGCGTGGGTATTGCCTAGTAAGGGGTCGAATTCGGTAGTGGGAAATTGTTGATTAATACGCTGCTGAATGCGCTTTTCTTGCCACCAATTAAAGAGCAAGACCGCTACAATAGCCAGCAGACCAATAACAATAATACCTAACTGCAAGTTTGTCATATTAACTTTATACCCTAAAGATGATTAGGCATCGCCCATTAATTGTACTGCCGCGTCCATGTCCACGGCCACCACACGAGAGACACCCTGCTCTTGCATGGTAACACCAATTAATTGTTTTGCCATTTGCATTGCAATTTTATTATGAGAAATGAATAAAAACTGTGTTTGTTCGCTCATACTCGACACTAAATTGGCGTATCGTTCGGTATTCGCATCATCCAATGGCGCATCCACCTCGTCCAGGAGACAGAATGGCGCAGGATTTAATTTGAATAAAGCAAAAACCAGTGCCGTAGCGGTTAAGGCTTTTTCACCACCTGACAATAGATGAATTGTACTATTTCGCTTGCCTGGTGGTTGTGCCATAACCTGAACACCAGCATCAAGAATTTCCTCACCTGTCATGCGTAACTTCGCCTCACCGCCACCAAAAAGCCGTGGGAACATCTCGCCAAAGTGGCTATTCACCTGGTTGAAGGTCTCTTGTAAAAGCTCACGTGTCTCACGGTCAATCTTACGAATCGCCTCTTCCAGCGTATTAATTGCCTCAAGTAAATCTTGCTGCTGTGAGTCTAAGAATTCTTTACGTGTACGCGCCTCGTTCAATTCATCCAAGGCCGCCAAGTTGACTGGACCTAAAGCATCAATCTGACGCGAAATACGCTGCACCTCAGCCTGTAGCCAGGTGACCTTTTGCCAATTCTCACCTAGAGCAGCAATCTCTTGACGTAAGACATCACGATTCACCTCTTGCGCATTCAGCTGCTCAGCGAACTGTTCAACTGCTAAGCGCGCCGCTTGTTCATCGAGTTGCAATTGCATGATGCGTGCACGATAAGGCTCTAAGGACTGTTCAATACGCAAGCGCTGCTCATCCGTCTCACGCAAAGTCGCCGCCATATTATCCATGGCAATACGCGCTTCTTGTAAGGCCGCATTCTTGACCGCCTGCACTTGTAAGGCCTCTTCTAAGCCACTGCGTGTTGCCTCTTCATCAAACTCAAATAATTCCGCCTCAAGATTCTCTAATTCAATACGCGCCTGCTCGCTCTGCTTCTTAGATAATTCACGATTGCGCTTTAAATCCTCGCCACGCGATTGTAAACCGCGCTGTGAGAAGACAATTTCTTGCACCTGTAACTCAATCTGACGAATCTTGGCCTTCAGCTGCTCAGCACGTTCCTCAATTTCCTCGCCTTGCATCTGTGCATCAGCATAACGTGTTTGCTCTTCACCGAGCTGAATATCCAAGGCCTCGAAATCACTTTCACTTTGTGTAATCACTGCACGCAACTCTTCAGACTGCGCATCAATATCCGCCAAATCACTGCTTAAGCGATTACTTAAGCTGGTAAATTGCTCTGTTTGACTTTGTAACTTCGAATACTCTAATTGAATATCATGGGCACGACGGGTTAATTCCGAAATTCGCTGACGACCCTGCGTCAAACTCTGCGAGAATTGCGTAAATGCCGATTCCGCTCGTACAGCAAGACCCACTGATTGATCCGCATTCATCTGCGCGGCACGAATCTCTAAGCGCAGATTTTCAATCTCTTGTTGACGCGCCAACATACCCGCCTGCTCTGACTCAGCAGCATAGAAATACACACCATAAGCATCGACCACATGACCCTGCTTAACGACTAATTGCGCACCGTCTCTCAGCTGACTGCGTTGACTCAAGGCCAAGCTCAAATCATCGGCAATATAAATATTCGCTAACCATTGCGCCAAGAGACTCTTTAAGTCCACATCGTTCACGCGTACTAAGCTCACCAAGGGCCTAAAGCCTGGTAGAGCAGCGGGTTGCGCTTGGGCTGCTGGTTTATGGAAAAAGGCCAAGCGTGCCGGGGGGACGTCGGTGGCAAAGGCCTTGGCCAAGTCCAGATTATGCACTTCAAGTGCCGTCATACGCTCACGTAATACCGCCTCCAGGGCAGTCTCCCAACCGGGCTCAATATGCACCTGTTGCCAAAGTCGCGCAAGACCGGTGAGTTCATGCTTATTTAACCAGGGCTCCAGAGCGCCTTTTTTCTGTACATCCTCTTGCAATGTCACAAGGGCATTTAAACGAGCCTCTAGCTTGGCTAGTTGCTGACTCTCTTCTTGCGATTTAAGTTGTGCTTGACGACGTTCTTGCTCAGCTTGCGACAGGCGATCTTCAATTTCCAATAACTGCGCCTGTGCTTGTTCGAGATTCGCCTCCGCCCCTTCACGATCCATGCTCAGTTGCTCCAGACGATAATCGTCGGGCATCTGCATCTCGCTCTTTTCTTTTTGTAGGCGCTCTTTACGTAGCTCTAGGGCTTGCAACTGACGGTCACTATCGCGTTGCTGCTGGGCAATCAAAGCCAGTTTCTGTTCCAGTTGAGATAGGCTGACACGCATCTGCTCACGGCTTTGCGAGGCTTGCTTGAGCTCCAACTCTAAACTTGGTAACTGACCCTGAATATCCTCTTGCTCTAACTTTGCATTCTCTAGGCGCTCAGCAGCCATCGCCTGCTCTTCATCGAGCAAACCTAATTGCTCTTCACAGTGGGCATACTGATCATTCCACTCTTGAATTTGCACAGTTAGCTGTGATTTTCGCGTATTTAAGCGATTGCGTGAATCCACCACATGGCGAATATCACTCTCTAAGCGGCTAACCTGGGTATTCACCTCGTACACCGCTGATTGCGCTTGATGCACTAAGTCACTTGCTTGATAGTGCGCTTGGCGACGACTCTCCACATCACTCTCAATCGCCCGTAGCTGCGCGGTTGACTCTTCCAACTCGAGTTGCGCTTGTTTAATTTCTGTGGTTTTGCGAGTTTGCTCGGCCTGTGCATTATCTTCACGGTTTAACCATAAAGCGAATTGCTTTTTCTCGCCATCTTGTTGCAGTTGCCGATATTCAGTCGCAACTTGCGCTTGATTCTCTAACTTCGTTAATTGCGTCTCAAGCTCACGCAAAATATCATCAACGCGTGTGAGATTATCGCGGGTATCGGCTAAGCGCCCCTCGGTATCCTTACGGCGTTCCTTATAGCGCGACACACCAGCGGCTTCTTCCAAGTAAACACGTAATTCTTCAGGTTTCGCCTCAATCAGGCGATTAATCATGCCCTGACCAATAATCGCATAACCACGTGCACCAAGACCCGTACCAAGGAAAATATCATGTACATCACGGCGGCGTACTTGCTGATTATTAATAAAGTAGCTACTTGTACCATCACGCGTCAGCACACGGCGCACGGCGATCTCAGCGTAGACACTCCATTGGCCCACGGCACGACCTTCGGAATTATCAAACACCAACTCGACCGAGGCACGACCAGCTGGCTTACGATTACCTGAGCCGTTAAAAATCACGTCCTGCATCGACTCGCCACGTAATTCCGAGGCCTTGGTTTCACCCAACACCCAACGCACCGCATCAATAATATTCGACTTACCGCAACCGTTCGGACCGACCACGCCAACCAGCTGACTCGGTACAGGAATCACCGTAGAGTCAACAAAAGACTTAAAACCAGATAATTTAATTTGGGTTAAACGCACGAGAAATCAATCAAGAAATAGCAGAGAAAATAAATTAATCTTGAGTTTCTGATGAAATTACTTTCATTGAAACGACCAAAGACCATATAATAACCCAGCTAAGAAAATAAAAAAGTATCGGAATGGTCTCGGCGCTATCAAATATGTGACAAGAATTAAGGCAATATTTCCATACTTTACTTTAAACATCGTTTTTTAGGACATACCCTTGAAGAAAGGTTTTTTTACAGTCATGCTAGCCCAAGCATTATCATCACTTGCTGATAATGCGCTTTTCATTGCGGCGATTGCGCTGATCCATCAATTGCAAGGCCCAGAGTGGATGGACTCCCTCCTAAAGTGGTCATTCGCCTTCTCGTATGTGGTGCTTGCGGCATTTGTCGGCGCGATCGCAGACTCCTACCCTAAGGGTAAGGTGATGTTCGTCACCAACTCGATTAAGATATCGGGCTGTTTATTGATGTTTGTTTCAGCCTTCTTTGTCGATAACCACCTAACACATACCTATATTGTCTGTTTGGCCTATGCCTTAGTAGGGATTGGGGCAGCTGCCTACTCACCTGCGAAATACGGTATTGTGACTGAACTCCTACCCCCGAAAGACTTGGTGAAGGGCAATAGTTGGATTGAGGGTCTTACAGTTTTATCGATTATTTTCGGTTTTGTACTAGGTGGTATTTTAATCAAACCTGAAGTCGCTGCGTGGTTCTTACAATTCCCAATCTTCTCCAGTATGGCAGAAAGCCCTGCAGAAATTGCCATTGTCGTGATCGGCTTTATTTATGTCTTAGCCGCCATCTGCAACCTAATGATTCCAAATACGAATTTTGTTTATCCAAAGCAAGAGAAGAACCCAGCTAAATTACTCAAGGTTTTCTCACGCTATGTGAAAATTCTCTGGACCGATAAAGTCGGCCAAATTTCACTCGCTGTCACCACTCTCTTCTGGGGCGCAGGCGCGACGATTCAATTAGTCGTCTTAAAGTGGGGTCAAGATCACCTTGGCCTGAACGTATCACAATCTGCCAATCTCATGGGTGTAGCCGCTATTGGCACAATCGTCGGTGCCGTGTTAGCGGGCCGTGTACGTCTTGAGAAGGCCCTTAGCGTACTACCTGTCGGTGTAATCATGGGCTTTGCCGTGATGCTGATGGTGATTGTGAAGTCTGACTGGGCTGTATATGGCGTGTTAATCTTAGTCGGTGGTTTATCGGGCTTTTTCGTCGTCCCACTGAATGCACTATTACAACACCGTGGTCACGTCCTACTCTCTGCAGGCCATTCAATTGCCGTACAGAATTTTAATGAGCAATTGAATATCCTGTTTATGGTGGCGATTTATGGCTTTATGGTGCATCTCGACTTGCACATTAACACCATTATTATTATCTTTGGCTCGATTGTGGCGCTGCTCATGTTCTTGATTATGTTCTTAAGCAAGCATAATAAGACGAAGTACCCGCAGGCATTTGCCGAAATTGGTGAACTTGGCCATGGTAAGGCACAATAGATTACGCTAAGACACCCAAAACACGATAAGGCGCTTGTCTCAGATAAGCGCCTTATCACATTTACACACCTCTTATACACGTTTATCGTAGACGCTTAACTGGCTAGAGCTTGGGCTACATACTTATCGCACACGCTTAAACTGGCTAG
>JAUNUI010000017.1 GCA_030538255.1 Pelistega sp.
TAGAAGCCAAATCAATAGAAGCCAAATCGCTAGATCCGCTAAAAAACTAAATGGCTCATGAGGCATGAAAACTAAATTTTACAAAATAAAGTGGCTTTCCATGTTATGTTATATTATAACATCTGATACAATGTATCAAAACTATCTTATTAATTCTCTCACAGTATAGTAGACCTTTATGCATACGGCCACCTCAACGCATCCAATTGCTTCATTTCCATCGCTCGCCAATCCGAGCTCGGTGAATGAGTCTATGGCGACGCCTCATTTATGCCAAGGTCATAATAATAAGCAGGGAGAGCTTACTAAAGAGAATAGGGTGCAAGAAAATATGGCGCAAGAGAGTAGTGAATTAGCACAGCTTGCTGCTTGCTCACATATCATCACACCGTCGTCGAGTTTGTTAACGGTCTCTGTGTTGGGGCGTACTTGGCCCGTTATGATACTGTTGCTAAGCATGTGGTTCTTGAGTTTTCTGGTCTTGGGCTGGATCTAAGTGATGTATCAACACGTGGTGAAGCATCAAGCGATGTACAAATGCGCAAAGCACGCTAACGCTCGTCAGGATAAGCACACCAAACACGCTAAGCATGTAGTAGGGCCGTAAGCTATGTACGCTATTCGACTGAATAATGTTGCCTTAGGTTGGCGCCAGGAGTCCTCAGAGGCCATTGTGCATGGTCTTAATGGTCAGTTTGAACAGGGTAGTATGACTGCCTTGGTGGGGCCGAATGGGGCAGGTAAGTCAACCCTGATTAAGGGCTTGGTGCAATTCATTAAGCCTGTACAAGGGACCATAGATATTGCCCCCCAACTCAGAAAGCAGATGAGCTTATTGCCGCAATTAAGTGATATTGATCGCAGCTTTCCCATCACGGTCTATGATTTAGTGGCGATGGGGGCTTGGCGTCGCTTGGGCTTTTGGCGTTCATATAATCGTCAAGAAAGTCATCGTATTCATCAGGCACTTGAGCAAGTCGGCCTCAGTGGATGTTGCGAACAATTAATCGGCACGCTTTCAGGTGGGCAGATGCAGCGCGCCTTATTTGCAAGACTCTTGGTGCGTGATGCACAGATTCTCCTGCTGGATGAACCCTTCACGGCAATCGATGAGCATACCCAAGAGGACTTAATGAACATTATGAAGGCTTGGTCTGCGCAAGGGCGTACCGTGATTACTGTCTTACATGACGTGGCCTTAGCACGTGAGGCCTTTCCTCAGTCCCTGTTATTGGCGCGTCAGCTGGTGGCCTGGGGTGATTCAGACAGTGTGCTGAGCGAAGAGAATTTGCAGCAAGCGCGTCGTCTCGTTTTGCAAGGATTTTAATTGTGAATAATATATGTCTAACTTTGCAAAAACTTAAAATTTCGAGCTGTATGCCGCTGGTTTTGCAAGGGGTTTAAGCGTGTACGAATTACTTATCGCTCCCTTTTATGAGTTTGGTTTTATGGCGCGCGGCCTATTAGGGGCCTTGTTTATTGCTGTCTCTGCCAGCTCCTTGGGTGTGTTTCTTATCTTACGCCGCATGAGTTTGGTCGCTGACTCGATGTCGCATGCCATCTTGCCTGGTGTGGCCGCGGGATTTTTGGTGGCAGGAATGTCCATGGGGGCTATGCTGATAGGTGGCTTTTTCATGGGACTCTTGGTCGCTTTTGTCGCAGGTTTTGTCGCGCGCGTAACTAAGCTGAAAGAGGAGTCGAGCTTTGCAGGCTTTTACCTCATATCGCTTGGTTTGGGCGTCATTCTCGTGTCCTTAAAAGGCACCAATATGGACTTGCTGCACGTGCTATTTGGTTCGGTTCTGACCTTGGATGATCAGGGCCTGCTTTTAATTATGGCGATTAGTAGCTTGTCTATTCTGACTTTATTCGTAATTTATCGTCCGCTGATTATCGACTGTTTGGACCCAACATTCTTACGCGCCGAAGGCGGCGGTGGGCAGATTACGCATATGATTTTTCTCCTGCTCTTGGTTGTTAATTTATTAGCAGGCTTCCAAGTGCTTGGCACCTTAATGGTCGTTGGCATGATGATTCTGCCGGCCTTAAGTGCCCGCTTTCTCGGTCGAACCGTGGGCCAGCAAATTGTGATTGCGATTGCTCTTGGTATGCTCGCTAGTTATATCGGCATGGTCTTGTCCTATCACATTAACGTTCCAACCTCAGCCAGCATTATTCTAAGTGCTGGGGTGTTCTATATCATAGCGCTGCTAATAGGCCCGTATGGTGGTGTATTACAGTATTTTAAACATGAAAAAATAGGGAGTTAATTTATGAGTATGATCAAAACAGTTGGTCTCACCTTGGGTTTTGGTCTCAGCTTGGGATTGAGTACACAGGTGCAAGCCTTAACTGTCGCTACCAGCTTCTCCATTCTTGAAAATATGGTGAAAAATGTGGCTGGCGATAAGGTGACGGTTGTTAACTTAATTGGTGCCGATAGCGATGCGCATTCATTTGAGCTGTCACCCAGCGATGTGGCGAAACTTGGTGGCAAAGAACAGCCGGTGATTTTCTTTGTTAATGGTTTAGGTTTGGATGATTGGTCGCAGCGCATGGTCAATGCGGCAAATTTCAAGGGTAAAGTAGTCGTCCTAACCGAGGGCATTAAAGAGCGTAAATTTGATGAGTCACATGATCATACACATGCGCATGATGCGGATAAGCCAACGGCGGATGCGCACGATCACGGTCATGAGCACGATGCGGTGAAAAAGGCCGATGCACATGATCACGATCATGATGATGATAAAAAAGGTGATGTGCACGAGCATAACCATGCGCACGATGCGAAGGTAGAGGCGCACGCCCACAGTCACGACCATGAGACTGAGAAAAAAGCGAGCGAACATGATCATAGTCATGCTGCGGTGACAGCAGCGGACACTCATGGACACGAGAAGTCAACTGAGACGCACGATCACGCGCATGACACGGCTAAACCAGTGGCTGATGCACACGAACATCACCATCATGGCGATATTGACCCACATGCTTGGCAGAGCCTACCGAATGCATTAGTTTATGTTGATAATATTACTAAGGCCTTAAGTGCTGCTGACCCTGAAAATAAGGCGCATTATCAAGAGAATGCTCAAGCGTATAAGCAGAAAATAAGTGCCTTGCATCAGAAAATTAAGCAAGACTACGAGCCATTGGCCCATGAGCGCCGTTACTTAGTGACGACGCATGAGGCCCTCGGTTACTTTGCTGATGAGTACCATTTACATATGGTCTCACCCTTAGGCTTTTCTTCAAGTGCACAGCCTTCGGCCAAAGAAGTGGCGAGTGTGGTGAAGCAAGTGCGTGACGCGAAAATTCCTGCGCTCTTTTTAGAGAATGTGAAGAATCCTGCACTGCTTGAGCAAATTGCTCGAGAGAGTGGAGCTAAGATTGGTGGGACTTTACATACTGATGCTTTATCAGCTTCAGGCCCTGCATCGACTTATTTAGGGATGGTTGAGGAGAATGCGCGTGTCATTCTGGAGGCCTTGAAATAAGCCGGCTTATATAAGCCGTTTATTCCTAGATGCCTAAGTACTAAAGACAGCCAAAGGGCGCAAAATCAATGCGTACTTTGGCTTTTTTATGGGCCTGATCCGGCGAGAATGTGCGCTACAATGTGCTTTTGACGCAATATATTCTCAATAATATTGGACCGATTTATGATTTGGCAATTTAGCAAAATGCAAGGCGCAGGTAATGATTTCATCGTCTTAGATGGGGTGCGCCAAGCCATTGATATGACTCCCGAGCGGGCTCGGGCGCTTGCTCACCGACAGTTTGGTATCGGTGCAGATCAGATTCTATTGGTTGAGAATCCGAGTCATCCTATGGCTGATTTTCGTTATCGAATTTTCAATGCCGATGGTAGTGAGGTGGAGCATTGTGGCAATGGTGCGCGTTGCTTTGTACGCTTTGTGCATGAGCAAAGACTCTCTGGTCGCAACCCCTTGAAAGCGGAAATCGCCACGGGTCTGATTACGCTGACGGAGCAAGAAGATCAGAGCGTGACCGTCGATATGGGTCAGACCCGCTTTGCGCCTGAAGACTTGGCTTTCGATGTGAGTGGCTTGTCGTCTTATCCATGTGCTGAGGATACGATTTGGCAATTACCGTTAGCGCCGCAGGCCTCGGGTTCGCTTTCGGCTGAGCAAGATGCTTGTGTCGTCGACATCTCTTTAGTTCAAATTTCTAATCCGCATGCGGTGCAAGTGGTTGATGATGTTAAGACCGCTCCGGTTGCGCTGTTCGGTCCTTTAATCGAGTCGCATCCGCGTTTTCATCAGCGTGTCAATGCAGGTTTTATGCAAGTGATTAATCCGCAGGAAATTGCTTTACGTGTGTATGAGCGTGGTGCGGGTGAGACTTTGGCTTGTGGCACGGGAGCATGTGCGGCGGTTGTGGCGGGGATTCGCCGTGGCCTTTTACAAAGTCCTGTTTTGGTCCATACCCACGGCGGTGATTTGCAGATTGCGTATAATGGAGAGCAATTACAGATGACGGGGCCTGCGACCACCGTCTTTCAAGGTCAAATTGATATTGACGCTTTAGTTCAATCGATTCCTACACAGGTATTAAAGAATGAGTAAAAAGACATTAACGGCAGACCAAGTCGCCGAGTTCCTAATTGAGCACCCTGACTTTTTCATGCAGCATGCAGATGTATTCGCACAACTGCAAGTGCCACACCCCCATGCGGAAAATACCTTGTCTTTACTTGAGCGCCAAGTGCAGGTGATGCGTCAGCGTGAGAAGCAACTGCAGTGGCAATTATCGGAGTTGCTTTACTGTGCGGATGAGAATAAAGAGATTAATGATACGGTGACGCATTGGTGTGCTAACTTGCTAAGCGTAGAGGATGCGCAGCAGATTCCTAGCGAGATTGTGAATAGTTTGCAGTCTGCCTTCCCTGATTTGGAAGTGGTTTTACGTGTGTGGAATGTGGCGCAACTGTCTGAGAGTCCCTTGCAAACACAATCTGAAGCCTTGCTCACGTATGTGCAAGCCTTGGATAAGCCTTATTGTGGCAACAAACTAGAAGAGGGCTTAGCCGAGTGCTTCACCAAGACGCCTGGCTCGATTGCCGTGGTGCCCTTGCGTCAAGACGAAATTGCGCTTGGTGTGTTGTTGTTCGCTAGCGAGAATCCGGAGCACTTCCACGAGAGTATGGGCTTGGTGTTCTTATCGACCCTTGGTCAGTTGGCGGGAGCGGCGCTGAGTCGTTTGCAAGATTAATAAGGCAGCTGGCGGGTGCGGCGCTGAGTCGTTTGCAAGATTAACAAGGCAACTGGCGGGTGCAGCACGGAATCGCTTACACGCTTAATATACGGATATGCAGAAATTGAGTGATTGGCTAGTCTCAGCATCAAGAGATACTGAATTTAGAATGGTCTTGTGATTTAAGCTTAAACCTTAATCTTGCTAAGGGTGTCGATAGTGCTAAATCTATTTACTATAGGATTGAAAAAGTGAGTGCAGAGCGCGATTATATTCATCAATGGTTAGCGCACTTGCGTACTGAGCGACGATACTCGGAACACACCATTAGTGCCTATGCACGGGATATGCAGCATCTACGCGAACTTTATCCTGAACAAGCGCTTGAACAAGTGAGTAATGTGCAAGTGCGCATGGCCATGGCGCGCTTACATGCGCAAGATCTCTCACCACGTTCCCTAGCACGTATTTTATCGACCTGGCGTAACTTCTATAAATGGTTGGCGCCGCAACTCAGCTTGCCTGTGAATCCTGCGCAAGATGTGCGTTCGCCCAAGGTGCCGCGTTCCCTACCTAAAGCCTTATCCACCGATCAGACGGTTGCCTTATTGGACAATGCCCAGCAAGTAAGCGATGGTGGTGCTATCGCCGTGCGCGATCAGGCTATGTTTGAATTGCTGTATTCAAGTGGCTTGCGCTTGTCTGAGTTAGTTGGTTTGGATGTGAACTACCGTAAAGAAGAGGGTTACGTCTCGCAAGGCTGGTTGAATATGGCGGAGATGGAGCTGACCGTTGTTGGTAAGGGTGGCAAGACACGCATAGCACCGCTTGGTGATAAGGCCGCTGAAGCAATTGCTGCTTGGTTATCTAAGCGCCCGTTATTGTTGAAACCTGCTGGGGATATCGATAGTCAACAAGCCTTATTTCTAGGTGAGCGAGGTGGGCGTATCAGCCCTCGCGTCGTGCAATTGCAATTAAAAAAACTGGGTCAAAAAACCAATGCGCCCGCGCACTTGCATCCGCATATACTACGCCATAGCTTTGCCAGTCATTTGCTACAGTCTTCACAGGACTTACGCGCCGTGCAAGAGTTACTCGGCCATGCGAATATTTCAACGACGCAGATTTATACCCGCTTAGATTTTCAGCATCTGGCGAAAGTCTATGATCAAGCCCATCCGCGCGCTAAGAAGAAGTCTTAAGTAAGCCAAGAGGCGGCTCATCATCGACTAGGTTCTAGGCATGGCAGGCTGAACGCAATGATGGAGAATTTAATAAACCTCAGCCTCACCTTCAGGGCGAGTCTTAAAGCGGCGGTGTACCCAGTAGTATTGGGGCACATCACGCAGAATCCATTGTTCCAGTTCTTGATTGATGCGGGCGGTGGCTTCTTCAATGCTCTGCTCACCTGGGAAATTCTCGAGGGCAGGCAAGACCTCAACATGGTAGTGGCCAGTCTGTATATCAAGTTGCGTCACAATCGGTACGACTTTAGCATTGAAGCTCTTAGCGATTTGGGCGGTACTCGGTAAGGTGGCACTGGGGATGGAGAAAAAAGGTACGAAGATCGACTCATCACGGCCGAAATCCATATCGGGTAGGTAATACACGGGCACACCACGACGCATATAGCGAATAATGCCACGAATCCCGTCTTTGCGACTAAGGAGATGAATCTCGTTAAAGCGCCCGCGACCCAAGCGAATCATCTCATCAAAATCCGCATCACGCTGTGGTTTATACATCGTGCAGGCTTCGCTTAAACCCATAGAGATACGCGTTGCGGCCGCATCAAGACCAATAAAGTGGGGCGCCAACATCAGTAGTGGCTGCTTGGCTTGCACCAAATCATCAATATGCTCAAAACCACTGATGGTGACTTCTTGTTTAATCCGATCGGGATCCCCATACCAGAGCAAGCCACGGTCAATCATGGATTGGGTAAAAAGGCGTAGATGTTCTTTCTCCCAGCGACGTAATGTTGTTGCGTCAGCATTAGGGAAGCAGAGCTTTAGATTGGTGCGCACGATATGCGTACGACGCGGCGCTACATACGGCATAATTGCTGCTAAATACGCACCAATCCGCAGTCGCTTTGGCGTTGAAATACGACCAAACCAACTGAATAAAGCTTGAATAAGACGATATTTAAGCGATTTTTTCATAAGTGAGCAAGATGATTTAAGTGCTTATTGTACCTTAGAAGGCTAGGGGTGCTATAAACCTTAAGTAAGTTTTTGTTTCAACAGTGCATGAGAGGTGGTATATGAGTGTGGAAAAGTTTTCGTGAGAAAGCTTGAGTTCATCGTAGCGGGTGATGACGATAATACGACGAATTTGAGGTTAGGAAATTCGGCTTTAGAGTGATAAGTTAGGGGCTAAGGAGCCGTAACTTAGGTGTTAGAGAACAGTAAGCTGGGGGTTAGAGGGTAGTAACTTAGCTGCAATGGAGTAATAAGCGAGGCATTAAGTAGTAGCAAGTTAGGGGTTAGGGCGTAGCTAGTTCAGCGTTAGGGCGTAGCTAGTTCAGCGTTAGGGCTGTTGGATTTTTGGCATAAATCAAGGCCAGTATATTCTCTTGCTAAATGATGAGTGAAATTTACATAAAAACCATCAATCCTTTAAAAATCATGAGGATAGAAGGGTTATCCTACACTTTCTCTTGAATTTAGAGTAGAATAACTGACTTCAATTAAATCGCCGAGTTAAAGACAACTTGCGGGGCGAATAAATACCGCTAAAGCGTCGCACTGTTCTACGCTCTTTCTTTAGATAGTTGCTACGCGTTCTATAAACTCAAAAATATAAAGGACGCCATAATGGCCCATAATGATTTTCTATTTACTTCTGAGTCAGTCTCAGAAGGACATCCAGATAAAGTTGCTGACCAAATTTCTGATGCGATTCTTGATGCGCTTTTAGAGCAGGATCCTAACTCTCGCGTTGCTGCTGAAACCCTGTGTAATACCGGTTTAGTGGTGTTGGCGGGTGAAATCACCACGAAAGCGAATGTGGACTATATTGACGTGGCTCGTCAGACCATCAAGCGCATTGGCTACGATAATACCGATTACGGCATTGACTATAAGGGTTGTGCTGTGTTGGTGGCTTATGATAAGCAATCACCCGATATCGCTCAAGGCGTGGATCGTACCGAAGAAGAAATTCTGAATCAAGGTGCAGGTGACCAAGGTTTGATGTTCGGTTATGCATGTGACGAAACCCCTGACCTTATGCCAGCACCGATTTGGTATTCGCATCGTTTAGTGCAGCGTCAGAGTGAATTGCGTAAAAATGGCACCTTGCCTTGGTTGCGTCCTGACGCTAAGTCACAAGTAACCTTCCGTTATGTTGATGGTAAGCCTGTGGAAGTCGATACCGTGGTTTTATCAACGCAACATCACCCTGAAATCTCGCAAAGCGATATTCATGATGCTGTGATTGAGCACATCATTAAACCAAGTTTCCCTGAAGGTTTATTAACACCGAAGACGAAATTCTTCATTAATCCAACGGGTGTGTTTGTGATTGGTGGTCCACAAGGTGACTGCGGTCTTACAGGTCGTAAGATTATCGTGGACACATACGGCGGGGCTTGTCCGCACGGTGGTGGTGCTTTCTCTGGTAAGGACCCTTCTAAAGTCGACCGCTCAGCGGCCTATGCTGCGCGTTACGTGGCGAAGAACATTGTTGCCGCTGGTTTAGCACGCCAGTGTCAGATTCAATTAAGTTACGCCATTGGTGTGGCAGAGCCGATTAATATCACGGTTTACACCGAAGGTACAGGCGTGGTATCAGACGAGCAATTAGCTCAGATCGTACGTGAACACTTTGATTTACGTCCACGCGGTATTGTTCAGATGCTTGATTTATTGCGTCCGATTTACAGCAAATCAGCGGCTTACGGTCACTTTGGCCGTGCAGAACCTGAGTTCTCTTGGGAAGCGACCGATAAGGTTGAAGCCCTGAAACAAGCAGTTAAATAAGCCTGTTGGGAGCTATTAAACCATAAAGCTAAGTTTCAAAAATTAGGATTCAAGCGCTAAGTTTTAAACTGCAAGCCTGAAACCGAATGTGAAATTGCTGGAAATAGCTCCTGACTAAACTAAAGTAGCAGGTTTTAGGCGACGAGCTAAAGTTTGCTATAATACTCCCTTATTTCCTGACTGAGGGGCGCTGCACCAGAGTTACTCTGCTAGGCTCAGTCAAGGCGAAATTCAAAATGAACTGAATTAACGGCGCTCATCTTATCCTGCACACTAAGCGTGATTCGATGAGCGCTTTTTGCTGCAGGTCTACTTCACATAAGGAATAGACATGAGCACAGTTGATTACAAAATTGCCGATATCGCATTGGCCTCTTGGGGTCGCAAAGAACTTGATATTGCGGAAACCGAAATGCCAGGCTTAATGGCGACACGCGAAGAATATGCTGCGAACCAACCTCTCAAGGGTGCACGTATTGCCGGCAGCCTTCATATGACGATTCAAACCGGCGTACTGATTGAGACGCTCGTTGCACTAGGCGCTGAAGTACGTTGGGCGTCTTGCAATATTTTCTCAACCCAAGACCATGCGGCGGCAGCGATTGCTGAGCAAGGTATTCCAGTCTTCGCCGTTAAGGGCGAAACTTTAGAAGAGTACTGGGACTACTGCCACGAAATCTTTAACTGGCCTGGTGAACAAGCCAATATGATTCTTGATGATGGTGGTGACGCTACACTTTTACTACATCTAGGTGCTAAAGCTGAGAAGGATTTATCGGTGCTCGATAATCCAACAAGCGAAGAAGAGCGCGTTCTATTTGCATCCATTAAAGCCAAAATCGCGCAAGACGCGACATGGTACTCAACACGCTTGGCGTGTATTCAAGGCGTGACGGAAGAGACCACCACAGGTGTGCATCGTCTGTACCAAATGAGCCAAAAAGGCGACTTGAAATTCCCAGCAATTAATGTCAATGACTCAGTGACTAAATCAAAATTTGACAATCTCTATGGTTGCCGCGAGTCTTTAGTCGATGGTATTAAGCGTGCTACTGACGTGATGATCGCTGGTAAGATTGCCGTGGTTGTAGGTTTTGGTGACGTGGGTAAGGGTTGTGCTCAAGCCTTGGCGGCACTACGTGCCCAAGTCTGGGTATGTGAGATTGACCCAATTTGTGCCTTACAAGCGTCAATGGAAGGCTATAAAGTGGTGACGATGGATGAGGCCGCTGATAAGGCCGATATCTTCGTGACGGCGACCGGTAACTACCATGTGATTAACCGTAGCCATATGGAGCGCATGAAGAACGAAGCGATCGTATGTAATATTGGTCACTTCGATAATGAGATTGATGTTGCAGCGATCGAAGATTTGCAGTGGGAAGAAATTAAGCCGCAAGTTGATCATGTGATTTTCCCTGATGGTAAGCGTATTATCCTCTTAGCCCAAGGTCGCCTAGTGAACTTAGGTTGCGCTACAGGTCACCCATCATTCGTGATGTCAGCCTCATTTACCAACCAGACCATTGCTCAGATCGAATTGTTCACACGCGGTGAGCATTACGAAACTGGTAAGGTTTATGTCTTGCCTAAGCACTTGGATGAAAAAGTCGCTCGCCTACACTTGAAGAAATTAGGTGTTAATTTAACGACTTTATCGCAACAACAAGCTGACTATATTGGCGTGTCGGTTGATGGTCCGTTCAAGCCTGAACATTACCGTTACTAATTGATTTATCAGGCCACACTGATGCCGTGTAATGAGGTGTCATTGTGGCTGTATTCGAGAGATGCAATGACCAAAAGAGAGAAGTTTTTTAGTCTAGAGTTCTTCCCCCCGCGTGATGTGGAGGCACTGAGCAAGTTAGAAGGTACAGCCAAAGAATTATTGCAAATCGATCCTGCGTATATCAGCGTGACGTTCGGCGCGGGTGGTTCTACCCAAACCGGTACTTTAGAAACCGTACGTATGATCAAGCAGTTGGGTGTGGATGCCGTTCCTCACCTCTCTTGCATTAGCAATACCAAAGCGGAAATCCTCGCTATTTTGGCTGAAATTAAAGCATTAGGCGCACGTCATATCGTCGCATTGCGCGGTGATTTGCCTTCAGGGGCAGGTCTTCGCACCGCAGGCGAGTTGATGTACGCAAGCGATTTAGTCGCGTTAATTCGCGAGCATTATGGTGATTACTTTCATATCGAAGTCGCCGCCTATCCTGAAACGCATCCACAAGCCCATTCGCCAGATGAGGACTTGGCTAACTTTGTGACTAAAGTGAATGCGGGTGCGAATAGTGCGATTACCCAGTACTTCTTTAATCCTGATGCCTACTACGATTTTGTTGATCGTGTCCAGGCCAAGGGCGTAAAGATTCCTATCGTGCCCGGTATTATGCCGATTACCAATTATTCACAACTGAGCCGCTTCTCACAGATGTGTGGCGCGGAATTGCCACGTTGGATTCGCATGCGCTTAGCGCAGTATGCCGATGACCGTGAATCAATTCGTCAGTTTGGGATTGAGGTGATTAGCAAAATGTGCCAAGAGTTAATTGATTATGGTGCACCTGGCTTGCACTTCTATACCTTGAATGGTTCAGCAAGTACCTTAGCAATTTGGAATAATCTTAAAGATTAAAATTGAAAGAGTGTTGCTAATACTGATAAGGCCTTAAGTATGCGTAGAGATGTGCTGCTTAAGGCCTTGTTTTTTGGTGTGATGAAAATTTAAATTAAGCCTTAGTAGCGGCTAAAATAAATGGCTTATACTCGTAAAAATTGCTCTTAGTAAATATATGTCATATGGACATTTGTGATAATACTATCAAGGCTAAAAATATCTATCTTGTCAGTTACATATTTGGGTGTAAACTAAATGAATCGCCTTCTAATGAATATGAAGGTTAGCTTGATAATAAAGGAGTTGATATGGATACTTTGCCTAGAAGTTATTTGTCGGAGTCTGAGCGTGAAGGCCTAACTCAAAATGGTATCTATTTAGCAGAGTCTATGGCCGCTGGCGATGCGGGCGATGAGGAAACTGCTTGGAGATGGTTAAGCTACGCTGTTATACCCGCTTATGCACTTAAGAGCGTTAAGATGAGAAGAGGTGCTGATTTTATTCGTCAGAAAGGTTTACGGACTGAGACTGCTGACGCTGAATATGGAGAAGGGTGGTTAGATGAATAACAACCTTACTCAGGCCCTTGATAAATTAGAGCGAATTCTCATATTAGAAGCAGGCTCTACAATAGAGCATAATATATCTAAGACAGCTCAACGATTAAGATTATCACGTTTGCGTCTTTTACACCATGTAGAAGAAATAGGTATGATCGGTGATTTGTCATTAATTCTTTCTACAGAAATGAGTATTTTGCAAGGAGACTTAAGCCGTTATAGCAACAGCAAGGAGATGTCTTCTAGCTTAAAGAATGCCTTGATAGAGTTTGATTCGGCACAGCGACATAATAAGCTTGTCCAAGATGGACATGAATATCACTACGTAAACTTAGCGCATAGCTTGCCTAAAAGACGGCAAGCAGGATTGCCCTTGGATGAGGCAAGGCAAGCCTTTGACTCCCATAGTGCAAGATTAAGTAACCTCAATAAGGCAAGGCTTGATAGTGAAGAAAAATTAATTATTAATGCCCGTAAAAGTAATATAGTAGCGGCGAAGAAAGTATATGTTGAACAACAAAAACAAGCCTTAGGAATTAAATAGATTTGTCTTCCCCTTATGACATTATGGTGAGTGTGCTGTCGTCGCTCAACTAGAGGACAGCAATCTGGATTAAATTGCTTTTAACGCAAATTCACCAAAAACAACATTTAGCATTCAACACTCAGCACTTAACACTTAAACCCACTTGGCGTTAGAATCGCATTCAGCGGTACATCATGTGGTGCTGCTTGATAGGTACAATCTTCAATTAAGCCCTCATCCCAGGCCACTCCCAGTGTATAAGGGTGGTGTCCTTGACTATGCCACTGCGCCAAGGTTCGGTCGTAGTAGCCTTTTCCATAACCTAAGCGGTCGCCGAACATGGTAAAGCCCAGCACAGGCACCAAGACTAAATCAGGCACTTCAGCACGCTCGCTTAAGGTGGGTTCGGGAATATTAAAATGCCCTGGTTGCAGTGGGGCATTCGGGGTCCAGACATAAAACGCTAAGGGTGCATCAAGCTCCACCACCTTAGGTAGGCTAATGCTGTGACCTTGGCGACTGAGTTCATGTAAAGCTGGCTTAATATCCAACTCTTGACCGATGGGCCAAAAGGCGGCTATGCGCAAGGTTTTACCCTCGCAATGACGCTCGATGCCACTGATTAATAAATTAACGAGCTCTTGACTGAGCGTCGCTCTTAATTCAGGACTGAGGGCTTTGCGTTTCTGTAGGAGTGCTTGTCGCAAAACTGTATTGGGGTTTGTGTTATTCTGCATATAAATTGTCCCTCACTATAGCTCACCAGATAAAGTAATTACGTATGAAGAAAATCACCCTTAGTTTTGTTTTGCTGAATTTGATGGCCTTGGGTCTGAGCGCTTGCTCATCGAATAATAATGCTTCACTGGCTTCAGGTGCTTTGATGAATAGTGCTAATGCACAAGGTGCATCCAAGCCTTCAGTTGATTATAGCCCAATCCGTGCGGTTCCTGCTCAGGCGCGGACTGCCGTGACCATGGCCTATGAGGCGCGTAATCGAAGGGCATGGGAAGAACTCCCTGGCTATGGGCAAATTGCGAAAGACGACCATGAGTTGGGTGCTTATCCAATGTTCTGGTATTGGCGCCAGCAATTGCAAGATAGTCGCTTACCGATAGACTACAGTGGGGTACAGCAGTTTATTAAACGTCATCCGAATAGCTATGTGGCAGAACGCTTGACGGCAGATTTACAGATGGCCAGCGCACGTCGAGGCGATTTTAATCAGGTGAAGGAGTTTGGTTTAAGTCGCCTGAATGCGTCGGCACCTAAGTGTGCGTATTACCAAGCGCAAGCGGCGACTAGCGTGAAGGTCGATAAGAATGAGGCATTAAAGACCTTCCAAGCCAATCCGAACTGTTGGGACATGTTGCGTACACTACGTAATGCGGGTCAAATAGGCTTTGCTGATTTGCAGGGACTCATGCGTGATGCGGTGGAATATGATAACAAAGGCAATGCGCGCCAATTCGCGGGCTTAGTGTTTGATGCTGGGCAGATGCGAGATTATGATGCGATTATTGCTAATCCGAGTGGGTGGTTGGCTAGCCAATCGGGTGCTGCCAGTAGTCCTGCTCAGGCGGAGTTACGCGCGATTGCCTTCAGTCGCTTAGCGCGTCAAGACCGTGATATGGGCATAGGCGTATTACAAAGTCGTGGTGCTGAGTTACTCACACCGCAGAATCTGCAATGGGCCTATACACAGTTTGGCTTAATTGCTGTATTGAATTTAGAAGACCGCTCTGATGCATGGTACCGGCAAGGTAAGGCTGTGCCATTAAGTGACTATAATGCCGCTTGGCGCGTGCGTGCGGCTTTACGTCAGCCGAAAATTGATTGGTCTTGGGTCAAGCAGACTATTGCGTATATGAATGCAGAGCAGCAAGCGGAGACGGCTTGGGTGTATTGGCTTGCCCGTGCTGATGAGGCCCTAGGGCATAAGCAGCAAGCTCAACAAGGCTATCAGAAGATTGAGCATGAGTTGGACTTCTATGGTTTATTGGCACAGGAACACTTGCATGGCAAAATTCGTGCAGTTAAAGCAGCTGCTCCCGTCACGAGTTCCGAGTTAAATCATATTAAACAAAATATGGGCCTGCAAAGAGCTGTGGCGCTATTTCGTTTAGGTTGGCGCCCAGAGGCGGTGGCCGAATGGGGCCATGCGATTCGCGGTCTGAATGATCGTGATTTAATGGCCGCAGCGGCTTGGGCGGAGCAAGAACATATTTATGATCGGGTGATTAATACCTCGTCCTTAACCCGTAATGAAATTAGTTATGCGCAGCGCTATTTGGCCCCATTCGAAGGGCGAGTGGGGCAACAAGCACGTAGCGTTGGCGTCGATCCTGCTTGGGTTTATGGTTTAATTCGTCAAGAGTCGCGCTTCGTCCCAGTGGCACGTTCTTCAGTCGGCGCTTCCGGTCTGATGCAGTTAATGCCTGGTACTGCGCGCTTGGTGGCGAATAAGATTGGTATGAGTGGCTTTTCACCCAGTACCGTGAATGACTTTGAAGTGAATACGATTTTAGGTACGAATTACTTGAAAATGACCATGGATGATTTGGCGGGTTCCGAGGTCTTGGCCACAGCAGGCTATAATGCCGGGCCGAACCGTGCCAAGCGCTGGCGCTCTAGTTTAAGTCAACCTATGGAAGGGGCAATTTTTGCGGAGACGATTCCATTTACAGAGACTCGCTTATATGTAAAGCATGTGCTATCGAATGCCGTATGGTATCAGATGCATTTTAGTAAGGGGCAACCGCAGTCCTTGATGCGCCGCTTAGGTAGTATCAGTCCATGGTAGTACTGTCGCAGTTAGCTTTTGAGCATGATGCGGTTACGCGTGGTCTTGCCATCTACTGTGTGGGTGGTGCCGTACGGGATTGTCTGTTGGGTTTACCGCCTGGTGATAAGGATTGGGTGGTGGTTGGCAGTAGTCCTGAGGAGATGTTGGCCCGTGGCTTCACCCCCGTTGGCGGTGACTTCCCTGTCTTCTTGCATCCTCATAATAAGCAAGAATATGCCTTGGCGCGTACTGAGCGTAAGAGTGGTCGTGGCTATCAAGGCTTCACCTTCTTCACGGGTGAAGAGGTGACGCTTGAGCAAGACTTACAGCGTCGTGATATTACGATTAATGCCATGGCCTCAGATGATCAAGGTCAAGTGATCGACCCTTATGGCGGTCTACAAGATTTACAAGAGAAGAAATTGCGCCATGTGGGTCCAGCGTTTATGGAAGACCCCGTGCGCATACTGCGATTAGCACGCTTCTTATCGCGCTTTAGCACCTTCACCGTATGTGAGCAAACTCGGCTCTTGTGTCAAGAGATGGTCGATAATGGTGAGGTCGATGCGCTGGTGGCCGAACGTGTGTGGAAAGAGGTCTCGCGTGGTCTGATGAATGCACGCCCAGAGCGGATGTTGAGCTTTCTGTATGGGATTGGGGCTGCGCAACGCATCATGCCCGATCTGCATTATGATGCCACCATTGGTATGAACTTGAACTATGGTATCAGTCAGAATTTTAACTTGGCGCAGCAGTATGCAGTCTTATGCCGAGAAACTGCAGCTGTTGAGTCGCTGAGTAAGGGCTTGCGGGTGAGTAGTGAGGCGGCAGATTATGCGCGCTTATTGCCTGTCTTGCGTGATTTGGTGACGCCCTTATGGACACTGTCTATTTCACCCTTAACACACAGTCAAGCGCATGCCATCTTGTCTACGATTGAACGCTTAGATGGGATTCGTAAACCCGAACGTTTTCTTGAATTAATTCAAGTGTGTACGATTTTGCCGGGCCTGTGTGAGGATGTGGATATACAGTTTATTCCTTCGCGTTGGCAATATTGGTTAGAGCGTGTGCTGGATGTGCCTGCGGGTGAAGTGGCGCGACTGCATCAGGGGCAGCCTGAGAAGATTAAGGCCGCGGTGCACGCCGCGCGCGTGGCGGTATTGCTTGGCTAGTGTGCGCACATGCGCATTGTTGGGTTGATAGTTTAATTCGCATGCGTAGGTAGTATGGTTAGGATAGATATCTTGCATCCGAAATGAGTAGGTGTTTACTCTGTGGCAAGCAGATTAGGCACCTGTTCTGAGTTGGCTTCGTCTGTTTATAAGCTATGGCGCCGATCACCTAACATAAAGCCAATTGGGTCGATATCCACATCACGAGCAATCATTAATACTTTAAATAATTCACCCATCTCGGCCTCAGAGAGTAATTTCTGTACGGGGCCTATGCTTTGAGCATAATTTAAGGTATCTTCAGGGTTAAGTTGGCTAAGCATCTGGAGGATACCGCAATTCATCAGAAAGCGAGCTTGCGAGGTATAACCTAAGACTTCCAGGCCTCCTTCAATCGCCGCATCGGCCATGGCGGTAAAATCGACGTGAGCCGTAATATCTTGTAAGCCAGGATAGACCAGAGGATCCGCATGAGCGTGATGGCGTAGGTGACACATTAAGGTACCTTCAGCACGTTGCGGGTGGTAGTACTCTTGTTGCGGAAAGCCATAGTCAATCAGAATCGCTGCGCCTTTTTGCAACCAAGAACCCATGGCGTGAATCCAACTCTCTGCTTGACGATTAATTTCAGAACGATAATGAGGCAGGGCAGGCATGCGCGCCTGCACAAGATGACTTAACTCTGCACTGGCTGGTTGAGGTTGCCAGACGAATTGCGCCTGCTCAGCATCAAAGCCTACGTAGAGCTCTTGTAATTCAGCGTCCTGATTAAATTCGAATACGGTCGTTGGCATAGCATCAAGAACCTCATTGGCAAGTACACATCCCGTGAACTGCGAGGGGAGGGCATCTAACCACTCGACTTGCGTGGCAAAAGGAGCCAGACGCTCAGCTTGACGCGCTTTCAGATCGGCCGATAGTTCTAGAATGAAGTAGTTAATATTGGGATTATTCAGCTCATTCAACACATCGAATGCCAACTTGCCGCTACCTGCACCAAACTCCAGAATATTCAGTGAGTCACTGGCCTGCAAGACTTGTGATACTTGTTGCGCTAAGGTGCGACCATACCAAGGGCTGAGTTCTGGGGCGGTGGTGAAGTCTCCTTGTAATGCTTGACCTGCTTGCGAGTCACCACTCAGCTTGGCTAAGCCGCCGGTATAGTAGCCCCATTCTGGCGTATATAAGACCATGCCCATCCATTGCTCGAACGAGATGCAGGGTGTTGCCGTGTCATGAGAGGTGGCGCCATGAGAAGTGCTAGCTTGAGCAGTGGTATTATCAGAAGCCGAAGCGGGAGCTGTGTCGCTGACGTGCTCTTGACTAGCATGGCTTTTATCAGAGGCCATCTGAACGCGCATCTGTGTATATAAATGTTGGGTGAAGGCGGCACTATGTGCCAACATATCAGGGTGCAGAGTAGGAAGGTGGTTATGGTCGTTCATAATGGGTTTTGGATGAGCGCTAGGCTGATGGGTATATTAAGCAAAATAATGACTTCATTTTACACTAATCCCCATAAACGTCCCCTCAAGCCAAGTCTGTATATATGACACTTTGAAATCGTTGTGAAATATTCTGATATAGGCCATGTGCCCTTCATGTTGTCAGATTTATGCAAGCTAGCGTTACTGGACTTGATATAAATCAAGCAAAGTGTGATATAAAGCATAGTAAATGTAAGGGTATTCAATACTCTGCTCCTATCTTATGTAAAACTAAGGCAGTTTGATGTTGTTCTCGTGATGTGCTTTACGCAGAGGATATACGCTTCAAGGCTAAAGTAGCATTCACCGAGGCAATACGTATTTTGTAGAGGCCTTTCTTTATAGCAATCACGCTGCTTTTATTTTCAATATAATAGTTTTTAGCTTTATTAAATTTCAAATCGATAGATTTAAATAATAACCAATTCTGAGTGAGCGTGTATCTTAGGGATACCTCTTTATAGCGAGTCGAAGCATGTCTCAAGAAGCCCAACAATCTAGCCTATCTTATTCCTGTATACGGTTATTGACTATCGTATTCATGTTGTTGTTAATTTTAGGATTTGCCTCACCACAGGTACAGGCTCAAGCGCTACCCGATCTAATTTCCAAGGTTGAGTTGAAGGATATTTATCCTGGTGCCGATAAGCTAGGTCCGCCTGAAGGTGATCCTATGGTGGCTCGGGCATATGCGAATGGTCAGGCCATCGGTTATGTATATAACACAACGGACTTGGTGAATACGCGCGGTTATTCGAGTAAGCCGATTGATGTCATTGTGGGTATTGATAATGAGGGTAAGATTGTTGGTGCCAAGTTGGTGCGTCACTCTGAACCGATTGTCTTAATTGGTATTCCAGAGTCTAAAGTTGAGAATTTCATCCAGGGTTATATTGGTTTAAATTATTTGACCGACAGTTCCCTCTTGTCAGCGCCGCCACCTGCAGAGATTGTCAGTGGCGCGACCGTGACGCTCTTAGTCATCGGTGAGAGTATTAAGCGCTCTGTCATGAAGTTAGCGGGCGCTTATGGTTTAGGTAATCTACAAGCCAAACAAGAGAGTGCGGTAGAGGAACCGAAGCGTATTCTCGATACCTCAGTCACTGAAGTGAAGTCATGGGCTACCTTATTACAAGAAGGCGCCATTGGTAAATTACACATTACGGTGGGCGAGATTAATCAGGCCTTCGAGCAGATGGGTGCTAAGGGTGGGCATGGTCATGGCAAGGGGCCAGGGAGTAAACCAGAGCGTGGTGACCCTGAGAGTACCTTTGTCGATTTGTATGCAGCGGTTGTGAGCTCACCTTCAATTGGTCGCAGTTTATTGGGTGATGCTGAGTGGGAGTACTTAGAGAGTCGCTTAAAACCAGGCCAACAAGCGATTGTGGTGGCGGGTAATGGTGTCTATTCCTTTAAGGGCTCTGGTTATGTGCGAGGAGGTATTTTTGACCGTATTGAAGTGGTCCAAAAGGACTCCAGCTTTCATTTTACCGATTTAAACCATAATCGCTTAGCGGACTTAATGGCGCAAGGGGCGCCAAGCTTTAAAGAAATTGCGCTATTTACGACACCGATACAAGAGCCCATGTTTGACGCGACTTTGCCATGGCGACTGCAGTTGATGGTACAGCGTGTGGTGAGCGTTAGCGAGAAGTCGTTCGTCACCTATGATCTTCATTATCAATTACCAGAGAGTTATTCTAAGTTAGATCCTGATGCCCCAGCGCCTGCTGTGGCCGCCTCATCGCCAAGCCCTGCTGGCACACAAGACAGTGCAGGTACGACTGGAACTCATGGCACAGCTGGAACAGGAGACGCCGCCAGTGCGGGTGCTGCAGCAACGGGAGCAGCTCAGGCGACAGGCACCATGGACTTAGATGAGCCACTTTGGAAGCAAATCTGGCGCGGCAAAGTTGCCCAGGTCGTTACGGTCTTGGTTGCTTTGGTACTGCTCATTGGCGTGTTCTTCTTCCAACAAACCTTAGCGCGTCATGAAACCTTCTATGAACGCTTTAGGATTGGTTTCTTATTGTTTAGTTTCTTCTATATCGGCTGGTACTTACAAGCGCAGCTCTCGATTGTTAACGTACTGACGTTTACCACGGCACTGCGCACAGAATTTAGTTGGGAATATTTCTTAATGGATCCCATCGTCTTTATTCTGTGGTGTGCAACGGCGATTTCTATGGTGTTCTGGAATCGTGGCGCCTTCTGTGGTTGGCTCTGTCCGTTCGGCTCATTACAAGAGCTCTTAAATATTGTGGCGAAGAAAATCGGCATCCCACAAATCAATGTGCCACATGGTTTACATACCCGCTTAGCAGCGCTGAAATATGTGATTTTTGTCGTGATCTTTGGTTTCTCTCTGTATGACTTAGCCTTAGCTGAAGTTTTATCTGAGGTTGAACCATTTAAGACTTCAATTATTTTGAAATTTGTACGAGACTGGCCATTTGTGGTGTTTGCTGTGCTCTTGTTAGTTGCTGGTCTATTTATTGAACGCTTTTACTGTCGTTACTTATGTCCATTAGGAGCGGCACTTGCCGTACCAGCGAAACTGCGTATTTTTGATTGGTTGCGTCGTTATAAAACCTGTGGTAGTCCTTGCCAACGCTGTGCTAAGGAATGTCCAGTGCAAGCGATTCACCCTGAAGGGGATATTGACCCGAACGAATGTATTCAGTGCTTACATTGTCAGATGCTGTACAACCATGAGACTAAGTGTCCACATCTGATTGAGCGCAATGCTCGTCGCAAGAAAAGTTCGCGAGGTACCAAAGCCGCCCCCCAAGTAGCACCCAATGGCATGACGGAGACGACTTTACAGTTTGTACGTGGAGCGGCTGATAAGCAGTAAGTTTAGCCACTTTACTTAACAGGTTGAGCATCATACCTAGGCTTGTAGGGCGAGGTAGGTGTCAAGAGAGCAATTGAAAACCTAGGATAAAGGGAATGATCTTGGTTTTCAATCAGTAGTAACTTATTTATCGTAGGTTTTTAAGAGGAGTCACAAATGAGTGATAATAAACAGGATAAGACCAATTTAAGTCGTCGTACCTTCTTAGGCACAGCGGCCTTGACCGGTACCGCTGGTTTTGTCGGTGGTATGCATCTGCCTGCCTTAGCAGCTAAAGATGCACCTGCAGCAAGTAAAGATGGCTTGAACTATCATGTTGGTCCAGGTGAGTTGGATGAGTATTACGCCTTTAACTCGAGTGGTCAGTCAGGTGAAATCCGCGTGATGGGTCTACCGTCAATGCGTGAATTTGTGCGTATTCCGATCTTCAATATGTGTAGTGCGACGGGTTGGGGACGTACCAATGAGAGTCTAAAGATTCTGAATGAAAATATTACCCCACAAACACGCGACTATTTAGAAAAAGCAGGTATGCCATGCTTGCCTAACGGTGACGCCCACCACCCGCATATGTCATTTACCGACGCGACTTATGATGGTCGTTATGTGTTCATTAATGATAAGGCGAATAACCGCGTGGCACGTATTCGCTGTGACGTGATGAAAACCGATAAAATTATTGAGTTGCCTAACGTCTCTGCAGTTCACGGCTTACGTCCGCAACGCTATCCACGTACGGGCTATGTGTTTGCCAACGGTGAGCATATCGTACCAATCCCGAATGATGGCACAGTATTTGACGATCCCGAGAAAAACTTCTGGGCTATCTTTACGGCGATTGATGGCGATACCATGGAAATCGCATGGCAAGTCATGGTGGACGGTAACCTCGATAATATGGATGCTGACTACCAAGGTAAGTACGCCTTCTCAACGTGTTATAACTCGGAAAAAGGCCTAGCCGTTAATGATATGGCGGCTAACGAACAAGACTGGTGCGTCGTCTTCAATATTAAACGCATTGAAGAGGCCATTAAAACGGGTGACTATAAAGAATACGGCGGTGTTAAAGTGGTTGATGGTCGTAAGGGCTCTAAATATACCCGCTATATTCCAGTACCGAACTCGCCGCACGGTTGTAATGCGGCACCAGACGGTATCCACGTTGTCTTGAACGGTAAGTTATCGCCAACCGTTACTGTGCTTGATGTACGTAAGCTTGACGATCTGTTTGATGACAAGATCAAGCATCGTGATGTGGTTGTGGCTGAGCCGCAATTAGGCTTAGGCCCTCTACATACCGCATTTGACGGTCGTGGTAATGCATACACCACCTTGTTTATTGATAGTCAGATGGTGAAATGGAATATTGATTTAGCTAAGCGCGCCTATGCTGGCGAGTCAGTTGATCCGATTGTGCAGAAACTTGATGTGCACTATCAGCCTGGTCATAACCATACGACCATGGGTGAAACCAAAGAGGCGGATGGTAAGTGGCTTGTTTCACTGAATAAATTCTCGAAAGACCGTTTCTTGAACGTCGGTCCATTAAAGCCAGAGAATGATCAGCTGATTGATATTTCTGGTGATGAGATGAAGCTCGTTCATGATGGCCCAAGCTTTGCTGAGCCGCATGATATGTGCTTGGTGCATCGTTCTAAAGTGCGTCCTAAGCATATCTGGACTCGTGATGACCCAATGTGGGAAGATGCTCGTCAATGGGCAGCCAAGGATGGTGTAACACTTGAGAATGCGGCGAACGTCATCCGTGATGGTAATAAAGTTCGTGTGTATATGGTTGCTGTAGCGCCATTGTTTACCTTGCCGCAATTTGAGGTGAACGAGGGTGATGAGGTCACTGTATTCGTGACGAATATGGAGTCAATTGAGGACTTAACCCACGGCTTTACCTTAGAAGGCCATGGTATTGCGATGGAGATTGGCCCTCAAGCCACGTCATCAGTGACATTTACCGCGCATAAGCCAGGCGTGCACTGGTATTACTGCCAATGGTTCTGCCATGCATTGCATATGGAGATGTCTGGTCAGATGTTGGTTAAGCCAAAACAAAAAGCCTAATTGCTTATGGGCAAGTATGCTTTGGTTTTAAAGCAAACGGGTACCTGGCTAGCGAGAGCTTCTCTTGTTAGCCTAGGTATGTTGCCTGCGCTCGCTGCGCAGGCAGCTATTATTGATGTGGTACCAAGTGATAGTTTGCAGCAGGTGATTGAACAAGCGCAGCCAGGTGATGTGATTCGCCTAGCGCCTGGTGTGTATGAGCAGAAGGTGGTAATTGAAAATTCGGTGGCGCTCCAAGGGCCTGAGGACCACTCAGCGATTATCCAGGGGGATAGAGTAGGGCGTACGATTTGGATTAAAGCGCCGGATGTTACGATTGATCATCTTACGGTGACCAAATCAGGTTTAGATTTATATGAGATGGATGCAGGCATCTTCTTGGATAAGACGGCCCATAATGCCAAGATTACGAACAACCGCGTACTGGATAATTCCGTCGGTGTTTATCTGCGGGGTCCGCATAATATCCTTGTTGAGAACAATGAAATTACGGGCACTGAGGAGGTGCGCGTTTCAGAGCGAGGTAATGGGATTACCTTATGGAACTCGCCAAAATCACAGATTTTAAATAATAAAATTTCGCTTGGGCGTGATGGTATTTACACGACCAATAGTCGACATAATGTGTTTAAGCATAATCACTTTAGTAAGCTGCGTTATGCCGTGCATTATATGTACACCAATGATAGTGAGGTGAGTGAAAATATCTCTATCGATAATGATATTGGCTGGGCGATTATGTTCTCAGAGCGGCTTGAGGTGAGCAAGAATATCGCCATCAATAGTAAGGCTCAAGGCCTGATGATGAACTATGCGAATAAGTCGAATATTCATGATAATGTGGTCGAGCGTGCTGAGAAATGTATGTATCTGTACAACGCCAATCACAATATATTGATCAATAATCATCTCATGAATTGCGATATGGGTATCCACTATACGGGTGCGGTAGAAGGTAATCAAATCTATGATAATGCCTTCATTCATAACCGTCATCAGGTGAAGTATGTGGGGACACGGTATACGGATTGGGCCGTCAATGGACGAGGTAATTATTGGAGCGATAATAGTGCTTATGATCTGAATGGTGATGGTATTGCCGATTCGGTGTATCGTCCGAATGATGTGGTTGATCAGGTTGTATGGCGAGCCCCCGTTGCGCGTCTACTCTTAAATAGCCCGACGATTTCAATTGTACGCTGGGCGCAGACGCAGTTTCCGGCCATCTTACCCGGTGGTTTGATTGATTCAGCACCCATAATGAAAATGCCAATCACTGATACTTGGCAACGCTATAAGGAATTACAGCCATGAGTGCTTATCCTGTGACTTTGACGGGAGTGTCCAAGCGATTTGCTAAGCAGCTCGCCGTGGATCATGTGGACTTGCAGTTACGTGCAGGTGAATCGGTGGCCTTAGCAGGCCATAATGGTGCCGGTAAAAGCACCTTATTAAAACTTATTTTAGGTTTAATCCATCCGAGTGAAGGACAGGTTCATCTCATGGGGCATGAGACCTCAGCGGCAGCAGCGGTTGCTGTACGTAAAGAAATTGGCTATTTGCCGGAAACCGTGTCGCTATATCCGTCCTTAACGGGCATTGAGGTACTGAACTTTTTCGCTAAACTTAAGGGCCAACCCCTAGCGAAGAATCAAGAGCTCTTGAGTCGAGTGGGCTTATTAGGTGCCTCAACAAGACGTGTGCGTACGTATTCTAAGGGGATGCGTCAACGTCTTGCATTAGCGCAAGCGATGTTAGGTGACCCGCAAGTACTGTTATTCGATGAGCCGACAACAGGTCTTGATCCTGCTTCGCGTCAGGTGTTTTACGAGATTGTTTCTGAGCTCAGAGCTAAGGGCGCGACGATCCTACTCAGTAGTCATGCCTTAAGTGAGATTGAGGCCCAGACCGACCGCATCGTGGTGATGAAGCAAGGCAAGAAAATTGCTGATGGTACTTTAAGTGAGTTACGTGTGCAGAGCGAATTACCAACACGCGTCGTCTTAAGTTTTGAGTCGGAGGCGGCGGCTCAGGTCTTAGCAGGGCAAGGATATTCGCAAGAGTGGCAAAGACTTGATGCGCATCGCGTGCAATCATTCTGTGATGAAGCCACGAAGGTCGCCAAAATCCAAAGCCTAGCGCAGTACCAGGGGGTTAATGGGATTGATATCCAAAGTCCTAGCTTAGATGATATTTATGCCCACTTCTTACGTAGAGAAGACGATATATGAAAGCCATAATTTATATGATGAGTAAAGAAATCCGCGATGGTTTACGCAATCGCTGGGTATTTGCAACGACATTATTGTTGTTGATGTTAGCGCTTTCTTTGGGCTTTTTAGGTAGCTCCACAACTGGCGAAGTGAAGGTGGATCCACTTACCGTGACGGTGGTGAGTTTATCGAGTTTGTCAGTGTATCTCATTCCCTTAATTGCGCTCTTGTTGTCTTTTGACGCGATTGTGGGTGAGGTGGAGAGTGGCACGATGTCCTTATTGCTGAGTTATCCAATTAGTCGTTGGCAGGTACTGGTGGGTAAGTTTTTGGGACATTTAACCATTCTTTCGGCGGCCACCATTGTTGGTTATGGGCTGGCGGGTGCGGTTTTGCAGTTAGCAGGGGGCGGTTTAGATTTCTCTGTCTGGATGCCTTTTGTTCATCTTATCGTAGCCAGTATTCTCTTAGGTGCTAGTTTTCTAGCGATCGGTTACTTGGTGAGTAGTATGACCCGTGAGCGTGCCGCGACTATTGGTATTGTGATTGCGGTCTGGATCTTCTTCGTGGTGATTTTTGACATGGTTTTGCTCGGCGTCTTAATTGCAGATACCCAGCATGCGGTCAGTGCTTCCGCTGTGAATATTGCTTTGCTATTTAATCCGACCGATGTTTATCGCTTATTGAATTTAACCGGTTATGAAAATATTGCCCTGTACTCCGGTATGGGTGGAATATCCGAGCAGTTAGAGCTCAGTCGTTGGGTCTTGGTGGTTGCGCAGTTATTGTGGATTGTAATTCCCTTCAGCTTGGCCGTATTTAGGTTTAGGAGTAAACAAATATGATGAAACGATTACTAGCAGCAGGCTTTGCCTCTTTACTATTACTGACGGCTTGTGGCGACAGTAAAGAACAAGTGAGCAAACCCGTAGCGCAGCAAATGCAAGGTACCGATATAGGTTACTACTGCACCATGCGCATGGATGAGCATCATGGGCCGAAGGGGCAAATTCATATCACGGGTCAAGATAAGCCAATTTGGGTATCTTCGATTGACCAGGTTTTCGCTTTTCGCTACTCACCAGAAGAGCCTAAAAATGTCAGCGCTATCTATGTGAACGATATGGGCGAAGGAGTTGATTGGACGGCGGCTGGTGCGAATGATGTCTGGATTGATGCGGAAACCGCGTATTACGTTGTCGGCAGTGATTTTATTGGCGGCATGGGCATGGTGGATATATTGCCTTTTAGTGATGAGAAAAAGGCGCAGACTTTCGCCTTAAGCCGAGGCGGCAAAGTCATGCGCTTTAATGAGGTGCCGCAAGAGAGTGCCTTTAATACAGGTTCAATGACATTCGGTCCTGATGGAACGATGGATCATAGTGCTCACCAAGGGCATGGTACGACTGAGTCGAGTGCTGGGCATGATGCGCATGCAGGACATGGTACGACAGAGTCAGGTGCGGCGCCAGCAGCTAGTTCACATTAAGGTTAGCGAGTGCAGGAAGGCTCTCTGTTAATCGTCTTTGCAATAAGGTACGGGTAGGAATATGAGCATGAAAGCAATATCAAGACGGCGTTTTTTAAGTATTGCAGCAGCCAGTGCTGGAATCGGCTTAGTGCCAGCATGGTACCGTCAAGCGCTGGCGGGTGTCGCGCAAGAACCCGTTATCTGGCAAGGGATTGCTTTGGGCGCGGATGCGCAGTTGCGTATTTATCATGAGGATAAACAAGAGGCGCATCGATTAGTTCAGCGTGTTTTGGACGAGGTCACGCGCTTAGAGCGTATCTTTAGCATCTACCAAGAAGATAGTGCCTTAAGTCGACTGAATGCTCAGGGTTATTTGGATCAGCCACCGAAAGAGCTGCTACAGCTCTTAAGTCGCAGCCATTACTTTAGTCAGTTATCCCAGGGCTTATTTGATCCGAGTGTGCAAGTGCTATGGAATCTTTATGCGCAGAGTCTTGCTGAGACGAAGTTGCAGAGTGGCCCAAATCAAGCGGCGATTGAGCAGGCGCTGAAGAAAGTGGATTACCAGAAAGTTAGTTTAAGTGCTGAGCGTATTGAGCTCTTAGTGCCAGGTATGCAGTTGACCTTGAATGGGATTGCGCAAGGGTATATTACGGATCGTGTGACTGAGTTATTACGTCAAGCTGGCTTAGACCGCATGTTGGTAAATATGGGTGAAATTCGTGGCCTAGATAAACTTGAGAAAGAGGCACCATGGCAAGTGAGTATTCGCTCTCCTTTCGATGATCACGCGCTATTGGCGCGAGTTGCTTTACGCAATGAGGCAATTGCAACCTCGGCGGGTTCGGGTACGCCGTTGGATGCGAAGGGGCAGATTACACACTTATTTAATCCCAGTACGGGCTTAGGTGCACCGCTTTATCATAGTGTTTCAGTGATTGCTGAGGACGCAACAACAGCGGATGCTTTGTCTACGGCTTTCTCTTTAATGCCGCTAGCGCAGATCAAAGAATCGCTGAAAGCATTGCCTGGTGTACAGGTGTATGTCTTAGACCAAGATCAGCAGTTTCTTAAGGTGGTCTAAGGTCTGTTGGCTGTCTCGCTGCGCTACCTAAGGGATTACGCTTTGTTCAGATTGTAAAGCGGCACCATGGCCGTGAATGATAGTAAACCAGTTTTCTTTCTTTGGTATGCGCTTTGTTCAGATTGTAAAGTGGCACCATGGATAGTTAAGGTTTAGTATCATGAAAGCTTGTTGAGTCAATAAGCTCAGTAGCCACTTTCCAAGCCAAGCTTTAGCGCAAAGAAAAAGGCTTGTTTCCTGACATGAGGAAACAAGCCTTTCTATTGGCTGAGTCGTTAGCACCTTTAAGAGGAGAACGACTGTTTAAGACTTACGCCCAAGTACGAGCAGGTCTTTTGGCACGGTTTGGCGCGCCACTCTTAACAGGAGCAGAGTCACCACGTGTGCTTGGACGAGCACGACGTGCTGGTTTGTCGCTACCGAATTTGCTATTGCCAGCAGCTGATCTATCACCACGTTTGAAGCCTTCACCACGGCTATCAGGGCGACCTTCGCTACGACGAGGGCGATCGCTAGCGGCAAACTTCGGACGCTCAACAAAGCTGTCTAAAGACCAATCGCTTTGGCTGCGCTCGCTACGACGAGGTGCGCTTGAGCGTTGTTCACCGTCATGGCGTGCAGGACGGTTGTCATAAGCGAAGCGCTCTTTCTGGAAGCCACGTGGGGCTGATGCAGCATATGGATTACCTTGTTCAGCGCGTGGTGCACGGTCTTCACGTTGTGGACGATCATCACGAGTAAAGTTGTCACCGCGGTAGCCACGGTCTTCACGTGGGGCGCGATCAGCTGATTGACGACGATCTTCATAATTACCACGATCGCGACGACCTTCACCTTGTGGGCGGTCACCACCTTTACGTGCAGCATAGCCTGAACGAGCTTCATTGCGCGCATGACGTGATTTGCCCTTGCTCTTACCGCGTGATGCTTCAGATTTAGGGGTTGGCTCTAAACCAGGAATCACATCAGTTTCAATAGTTTGACCGATAAAGTTCTCAATACGACGTACTTTAAAGCGCTCGCTGTGTGTCGCTAAGGTGAAGGCTAAACCATTACGGCCAGCACGACCAGTACGACCGATACGGTGTACATAGTCTTCAGCTTGCATCGGCAAATCATAGTTAATCGCGTGGCTAATGCCTTGAACGTCAATACCACGAGCGGCAACGTCGGTTGCTACGAGGATTTGAATGCGGCCACGTTGTAATTGGTTAAGTGTGCGAGTACGTTGACGTTGGTTCATATCACCATGTAATGCCATGGCTGAGAAACCTTGATCTTCTAGACGCTCAGCTAGGTCATCCGCACCGCGCTTGGTGGCGGTAAAGATAATCGCTTGGTCTAATTCGGCGTCACGGAGTAAGTGGTCAAGGAGACGGAATTTATGACCGTGATCATCCGCATATAGAAGCGTTTGTTTAATATTCGTGTGTTTTTGTTTTTGGTCAGCGATAGAAATACGTTGTGGATTATTCAACATCTCTTCTGCTAGACGAGCGACGGAGCCTTCGAATGTTGCTGAGAACATCAGAGTCTGACGTGAAGCAGGGGTTTGTGCGACGATGGCTTCGATATCATCAATAAAGCCCATGTCTAACATGCGGTCGGCTTCATCAAGCACTAAGCTGTGAATCTTGCTGAGGTTAACGCGGCGTGCATTCAAGTGATCAATCAAGCGGCCTGGCGTAGCAACAAGAATATCAACACGACGTGATAGAGCTTTAATTTGCGCGCCATAAGGCATGCCACCAACCACAGTCGCGATGCGTAGGTCTTTCATACCCATGCTATACAGTTTAGCGGCTTCAGCCACTTGAAGAGCAAGTTCACGTGTTGGCGTTAAGACGAGCATCTGTACGCCAACGCCTTTCTCGGCGGGCTGTGTCGCCATGCGGTTAAGTGCCGGCAACATAAACGCAGCGGTCTTACCACTACCTGTTTGTGCGGTCACAATTAAATCTTGACCTTCAAGCGCCATAGGGATGGCCGAGGCTTGAACAGAAGTAGGCTGAGTAAAGCCGGCTTTTTGGATAGCATTCAGTAATACGGGCGCTAAACCCAAGGTGTCAAATGACATATAAATCCTTAAGAGGTATAAAGGTGTCGTCTAGTGCGAGACGCAAAGGCATACTTAACCCTAAATACCTGACGCGCTAAAATAGAAGGCAATACAACGGCCTCTTGGCGTGTGCTCAAGGGTTTGGCGAATAAAAGCCAGGTGCTTGATGTAAATAAGCACTATCAATTACTGTCAATCAGTATGCGTATGGATTAAGACCAGACGAGTTGTTAGTCGGACATCGTGCCGACCGGGTCAACCCATGGCGCTGTATTGGTCGCTGTTGTTGCGGTAAATCGTGCAATGTTCAGCTAGCGCGAGGTCAGAAGGTAGGAGCGATGATATTGGTAAAAATAACCAATTATTTCGAATTGAATATAGAATATTATAGGGTTTATACGAGCTTGTCAAGAAAATAAGTAAATAACTCAAGTGTTTAAGCTAGGATGTGGTTTTTTAATGCTTATTTCTTAAGCAGGTGCTTAAGAGGGACTGACTGGCTTACTGATAAATTGTAAACAAGCGCTGATGAGAGATTGGTTAGTTTGTATTCATTAAGCGTGAGTAGATTTAGGCTTACCTTACTGAGGCTTATAAGCTACGCCAAGCAGAATTCGTGAATTGTTTGCCTACTCCGCAGGATTAACGCCTGGACGTAGATTCAAGGCGCTGAGCACTTGACCGCGCAATGTCTGGCGCAAGCGCTCATGGTAGGTCTGGATTAAGCTTTCTTGCTCAGCCAACTTAGCTAAGTACTCAGGATCTTGTCCATCATGTGCGGGTGCACTCCAAAAACTATTCGGATAATGCAGGTCCCAGCTAAAGCGTGGAATAATATGCCAGTGAATATGCGGCACCATGGTACCAAACTGGGCAAGATTGATTTTCTCAGCTTTCAAGACTGTGCGCTGCACTTGCTCGATGGCATACACATAGCTCATAAGCAAATTACGTTCTTGTAAGGACAGATCAGTCATCTCACGTGCATGCTGCTGCAAGATAAGTCGAACAAAGCCTGGGTAGGCGGCTTCACCAGGATTGATCAGGCGCGCAAAAGCGTCTTGATAAATGATTTCACCGCCTGTTTCTTGGCACAGCACGCAAGATGTCATAGTTTGGTCCTTTTTAAATCTCCCCAAGAGACTTGCCTTGTCGTGAATACAAGTCTCTCAGGCAGTGTTAGCCATTCAGAAAGTAGGCGTCTCTTAGAGAGAATTAGTCCTTCAAAAAGCCAGCGAGAGCCGCGCCAGGGCTGGCTTCACGCATAAAGGCTTCGCCAATTAAAAAGCCATAGACATTATGCGCATTCATCTTCAACACATCATCACGGCTATGGATGCCACTCTCGGTAATCACTAAGCGATCTTCAGGGATGTCGGCTAAGAGATTGAGGGTGTTGTCGAGGCTCACTTCAAAACTACGCAGGCTACGGTTGTTAATACCGAGTAGCGGTGTTTTAAGCTTAAGAGCACGCTCTAATTCTTGCGCATCATGCACTTCAACCAAGACATCCATGCCCAGCTCAAAGCTTAGGCTTTCAAACTCTTGTAATTGTTCATCACTTAAGGCCGAAACAATTAAGAGAATGCAGTCCGCGCCAATTGCGCGTGAGCGAATGATTTGATAAGGGTCGATAATAAAGTCTTTGCGTAAGACAGGTAATGGGCAAGCGGCACGTGCCTGGCGTAAATAATCGGGCGCGCCTTGGAAGAAGTGCTTGTCGGTTAATACGGACAAGCAGGTCGCTCCGTGTGCAGCATAGTCCACAGCAATCTCGCTAGGGTTAAAGTTTTCGCGAATCACGCCCTTAGAAGGAGAAGCCTTTTTAATTTCCGCAATGACAGCATTCTGTTTGGCCTCAATCTTGGCTCTTAGAGCCTTGGCAAAGCCGCGTGCATCTTTGCGCGCATTGGCTTCGGCCAAGAGGTCTTCAGCACTACGGATTTGCTTCAGAACGGAAATCTCTTCACGCTTGACGGAGAGAATTTTTTCGAGGATATCTTCAGCCATTAGATAAACTTCCTTGTATACTCGGCAAATTGGTGGAGTTTGGCTAGCGCCGCGCCACTGCGAATCAGCTCACGGGCTTGTTCAATGCCTTGGGCAATTGAAGTGGCTTTGTTACCAGCATAAATCGCTAAGCCAGCATTAATGAGCACGATATCACGTGCTGGGCCTTCTGTGTTGTTTAAGACGCTTAAAACCATATCTCGTGACTCGTCTTTATTCTCTACTTTAAAGTGTTTCAGCGAGTGCATGGGGATATTAAAGTCTTCGGGATGGATTTCGTATTCCCGGACTTTGCCATCTTTCAGTTCGCCGACCAAGGTCTTGGCACCAACCGAGGCTTCGTCTAGGCCGTCCATGCCGTGAATAATTAAAACATGTTTAGAGCCTAGCTGTTGCAATACACGTACTTGGATACCCACTAAATCGGGGTGAAATACGCCCATGATTTGGTTTTTCGCACCTGCTGGGTTAGTCAGTGGGCCGAGAATATTGAAGATGGTTTTCACCCCTAATTGCTTGCGCACTGAAGCAATGTTCTTCATGCTAGCGTGGTGGAAGGGGGCATACATAAAGCCAATACCGGTCGCTTCCATGCATTCGCTGACGTATTCGGGTTTACTTAATTCAATGTTCACGCCCAGTGCTTCAAGCACATCGGCACTGCCCGATGAAGAAGAGGCGCTACGATTGCCATGTTTAGCAATCGGTACACCGGCGGCCGCAGCAACAAACATGGCGGTGGTTGAAATATTAAAGGTATTGCTACCATCGCCACCTGTGCCACACATATCGAGGGCGGCATCGGCATTGCTTAGTTGCACGGGTGTGGCGAATTCACGCATCACCGTAGCGGCGGCGGTAATTTCATCCACGGTTTCCTTTTTTACCCGTAAACCCATCAATAAGGCAGCAGCGATGGTTTCAGGGATTTCACCGCGCATTAATTGGCGCATAAGATCGACCATCTCGTCTTGGAAGATTTCACGGTGTTCAATACAACGGGTTAGGGCTTCTTGATACGTAATAGTCATGATCTTATTTATTTAAGTTTAAAAAGTTTTGTAAAAGTTGGTGGCCATGTTCGCTGAGCACCGACTCAGGGTGAAATTGCACGCCATAGATAGGTAGGGTCTTGTGTGCGAGACCCATAATCTCACCATCGGCGGTTTCTGCCGTGACTTCTAAGCAGTCCGGCAAGCTCTCACGTTCCACCGCTAAAGAATGATAGCGGGTGACGGTAAAGGGGGATGGGATGCCCTTAAAAACATCGGTATTGCGATGAGTCACTAAGCTAGTCTTGCCGTGCATAATGGTTTTGGCGCGCACAACCTTGCCGCCAAATGCCTGACCAATCGCTTGGTGACCCAAGCAGACACCGAGGATAGGTTTCTTGCCTGCGAAATAATTAATCACCTCAAGCGAGATGCCCGCTTGTGAGGGGTCGCAAGGACCTGGAGAGATACAAATATACTCCGGGTCCAAGGCCTCAATCTCGGCCACAGTGGTCTGGTCATTGCGTAGAACCTTGACCTCTTGATTGAGTTCACCAAAATATTGCACGATGTTATAGGTAAACGAATCGTAGTTATCCAGCATTAATAACATAGCGGTTTCCTTTAGATAGGTTGATCCAGACCATATTGAACTTGTTCGGCAGCGCGCAGGACGGCACGTGCTTTATGTTCAGTTTCGAGCCATTCTTTTTCAGGGTCAGAGTCGGCGACGACACCTGCTGCGGCTTGTACATAAAGCATGCCGTTGCGAATCACGCCAGTGCGGATCGCAATTGCTACGTCCATGGCACCGTTATAACTGATGTAACCTGCCGCACCACCGTAGATGCCGCGACGTACAGGCTCTAGCTCATCAATGAGTTCCATGGCTTTGACTTTAGGGGCGCCCGTTAAGGTGCCTGCTGGGAAGGTTGCACGGAGCACGTCAATCGCATCCATATTAGGATTTAAGGTGCCTTCAACATTCGACACTAAGTGCATGACATGGGAGTAACGCTCAACGGCCATCTGATCGGTGACCTTGACCGAGCCTGTTTGCGACACGCGGCCCACATCATTGCGCGCTAAATCAATCAACATCACATGCTCAGCAATTTCTTTCGGATCGGCTTGGAGCTCTTCGGCGAGAGCCAAGTCTTCGCTTGGGGTATCACCACGCTTGCGGGTTCCTGCCAATGGGCGAATCGTGATTTTCGATTGCTCTTCTTGGTTTTCATCGAGGAAGGGTTCCTGACGTACCAAGATTTCAGGTGAGGCACCGACCACATGGAAATCGCCGAAATTCCAGTAGTACATATAAGGTGATGGATTCAGTGAGCGTAGTGAGCGGTAGAGGGAGAGGGGAGAGTCACGAAATGGTTTGGCAATGGTCTGGCCGACTTGAATTTGCATTAAGTCGCCAACGGCAATATGTTCTTTGGCTTTCACGACAGCTGCGATAAAGTCTTCTTTTTTAAAATCGCGAATTTCCTCAGTCACTAAACTAGGAAGACTGTAAGGGATTTCTACTGGCTTGCGTAAGAGGGCGCGCAAGCGCAGGAGGCGCTTCTGCGCTAAGCTAAAGCTTTCTGGCACAGTTGGATCGGCGTAGATAACTAAGTAAGTGCGACCGATGATATTGTCCACAATCACCATCTCATCTACTTGCATTAAGAGAATGTCGGGCATGCCTTCTTGCTGATTGCCTGGAAAAGGCTTTACTGCTGGGCCTAAGCTTGGCTCAATATGACGCACGGTGTCGTAACCAAAATAACCAGCTAGACCTCCTGCAAAGCGTGGAATACCTGGGCGTAAGGCGACTTTAAAACGTTTCTGGAATGCTTGGATAAAAGCCAGTGGGTCACCTTCATGTGTCTCGACAACTTTACCGTCGGTAATCACTTCGGTATGCGTGCCTGTCGATTTAATTACAGTACGCGCTGGCAAGCCAATAAATGAATAACGACCAAAGCGCTCACCGCCCACCACAGACTCGAGTAAGCAAGTCATCTTGCCTGCTTCTTTGCCAGAGTGGGCTAATTTTAGGTAAATGCCGAGGGTGGTATCGAGGTCTGCGTAGGTCTCTTTAATAAGAGGGATTCGGTTGTAACCTTGTGCTGCGAGTGCTTTAAATTCAATTTCCGTCATCATGTGTTTCTCTCAAATTGGGTGGTTTGGCGACCGAGCAGATATAAAAAAACCCGGCCAATTTAGACAATTGCCGGGTGGTTTTTCTAGAGTCTTCGCTTATATACATGCTTGGAGACAAAGCGAGATAATTTTAGTGCGTGAACTTGTGTAATCACTTGCGTGTTCAACGCGCAAACCCGGCAGACGAGCACCACCAACGCCAATAATAAGCGTAATAAGAAGTGATGTAAGTGGCCAAAGTTTGCATAAAAATAAGTGTGTTAACTAAATAAAATTAGTCTATTAGATTCACTAAATAAGGTTATTTAAGACGATAAGAATACTTATATAAACCAGTTTAATTATCGGTATTAAATTAATCCTGACTCTGTTTCTTGATTCTGCTGCTTGTTAAGCCAATCAGAAGCTTCAACAATAGTATCAATAATTGCATTAACTTGCAAGTCCTCAACCGGCCTTCCTTCGTTATAACCATAGGGCAGAATCAGCACGGGCATATGGGCGGCTTGTGCGGCTTGGGCATCGTTCAGAGAGTCACCGATAAAGAAAGCCTCGCTCTCATGAATATCCAATTCTTGGCAGGCATAAAACAGAGGCAAGGGGTGGGGCTTCTTCTCGGAGCAGGTATCACCACTCACGACCACATCAAAATACTTGTATAAGTCCGTGCGTTCAAGTAGTGGCATAGTGAATTCATGCGGTTTATTCGTGACCACAGCAAGCTGTATACCCATGGCTTGTAGTCGTTGTAAACCTGCGACAACGCCAGGATAGACTTGGCTATGCATACCATTGAGTTGATGGTAATGGCGCTTGAACGCTTGTTTGGCCTGCTCGAATAGATCGGCATCCGGTTCAGTGGCATCAAGCTGGCCAGCTAAGCTACGCTTAATCAGATTATCCATGCCCTTGCCGACAAAGTGGCTAAGTAAGTCCAATGGCAACTCGTCCATGCCGAGTTCACTGCGCATAGCATTGGCCGCCATGGCTAAGTCGGGGATGCTATCAACTAAAGTGCCGTCTAAATCAATTAATGCCGCTTTGTAGTTCATTTGGCCTTATGTCCTCTGTGTTTTTGTGTTGTTTCGGTTGCTTAGCTTAATGCGCGTCAATTGTGTAGCTAGTTTGTGCGACGCTCGCCCTGGGTTAGTATGGTTTTTTTAAGACGCAGGGCGACTTTTAACTTAATCCTTGTTCGCAGCAACGGCGGCGATTTCAGCACGCATGGCTTGGATAACTTGGGCATAGTCTTTTTGCCCGAAAATCGCTGAACCAGCAACGAAGGTATCAGCACCTGCGGCGTAGATCTCAGCAATATTATCGACTTTCACACCACCATCGACTTCCAATAGAATTTCTTGGCCACCCTTATCTTGCCAGGCTTGGATGCGTTGGCGAGTTTGGCGAATTTTATCTAAGGTACCAGGGATGAATGATTGACCGCCAAAGCCTGGGTTGACCGACATCAAGAGGATGACGTCAATCTTGTCCATGACATAATCCAAGTGGTGTAAGGGGGTGCCAGGGTTAAACACTAAACCTGCTTTACAGCCATGGTCACGAATCAGAGCTAAACTGCGGTCAATATGTTTAGAGCTTTCGGGGTGAAAGGTAATGATATTCGCACCTGCTTTGGCAAACATAGGAATTAGGCTATCGACAGGTTCGCACATCAGGTGAACGTCAATCGGGGCTTCGGTGTAAGGGCGAATTGCTTCACAGACCATAGGGCCGATAGTGAGGTTCGGCACATAGTGATTATCCATCACATCAAAATGAATCCAGTCGGCCCCAGCGGCGACGACATCTTGAATTTCTTGGCCTAAACGGGCGAAATCTGCCGATAGAATACTCGGCGCAATGCGGGCGGTTACAGCTTGTAATGTCATAATGATGATTGTGCAGATATAATGAGGGATTAAATTGCTATTATAGTCCTGAATACGAAAGGCCCCAATAGTAGGACGTAAAAATCCAAGATTCTGTAATATGTCAGGGACATAAAGGGTCTAAGGGACCCAAGCACCCAAGTGCATAAGGGGCTAAGAGGCTAAGGGACATAAGGGCTTATTTAAGGCGATCAATCAAAGCAGGTTTATCCATTATGAGTCAAACAGCAGATTTGCATATTGAAGTGGCTACGCGTTATGTGCCTGAGGAGTCTAATCCTGCACTGTCGCAGTATCTTTTTGCCTATACGATTAAAATCCGTAATTTGGGACCCGTTGCCGCACAAATTATTAGCCGCCATTGGATTATTGAAGATGGCAATAATCATGAACAGACAGTCAGTGGTCTAGGGGTGGTCGGTCAGCAGCCCTTGATTCGCGACGGTGAGGTGTTTGAATACACGAGTGCCTGTCCTTTAACGACGCCATTTGGCACGATGCGCGGCTCCTATCATTGTGTCGGCGAGAATGGCATTCCATTCGATGTGGAAATCCCTTTATTTGTATTATCCTTACCTGAAAAATTACATTAAGGAATAATGATGAAATTACGCTTATTAAGTGTTGTTGTCTTAGGGGCGATTTTGGCGGCATGTGCCTCCAGTGAGTACGAATCAGCCCAAGAGCCTGCCGTTGATACGGTGTCCTTAACAGACCCACTGCAGGTGCCAGCATTGAGCTCGTTTAAAGCCACGCCTGCGCGTAGTTTGCAAGCGAATTATGTCGCCTCTTCGTGGTCTAATTTGCCTGGTTGGGAAGCCGATGATGGTGAGTATTTGTGGTTAGGTCTAGTGAATAATTGCCGTGGTTTAATGCGCCCCATTTCAGGATCATTAACCATTCCTGCCCGTGCTACGCCACAAGAATGGCATGCGGTATGTCAGCAAGTGGCGAATATGGGCATGCATGTTGATGCGCAGACAGCCAAGCAGTTTATGCAAGATAATTTGCAACCGTGGTTGGTCAGCGGCCAGGGTTTAGTCACCGGCTATTATGAGCCGATTGTACGTGGCGCCCGTTCGCAAGGGGGTGTCTATCAATGGCCTATGTATGCTCCTCCCCGTGATTTATTGACGATTGATTTAGGTGAGGTTTATCCTGAATTAGCGGGCAAGCGTATCCGTGGCAAATTAGTTGGTGATAAAGTCGTTCCTTATGATACCCGTGCTCAGATTGGCCAGCGCTCTGACAAGCCTGCGGTGATTGCTTGGTTAGATGACCCGGTAGAGGCTTTCTTCTTACAGGTGCAGGGTTCTGGGCGCGTATTACTTGAAGATGGCTCTTCGCTGCGCTTAGCCTATGCCAACCATAATGGTCGTCCTTATTCTTCGATTGGTCGTTGGCTCGCCGACCGCGGTGAGTTAGCTTTAAACCAAGCCTCGATGCAGAATATTAAGCAGTGGGCCAAAGACAATCCAAGCCGTGTCGATGAGATGCTGAACTCAAACCAAGCGATGGTGTTCTTCCGTGAGGAGCGCATTCAAGATGCGGCCACGGGACCAAAGGGTGCTTATGGCATTCCCTTAATTGGTCAACGTGCGATTGCGGTGGACCCGACCTTCGTGCCATTAGGTACGCCTGTGTATTTAGCTACCACCAGGCCAGGCAGTAATGAACCCTTACGTCGCTTAGTGTACGCCCAAGATACAGGTGCAGCAATTAAGGGAGCAGCACGTGCTGACTTCTATTGGGGCAGTGGTGATGAAGCTGGTCAGCAAGCCGGCCGCATGAAGCAACAAGGTACGATGTGGGTGTTATGGCCTAAGAATGCAGGGGAGCCAAGCGCGCGATGAAGAATTCTTATGAGGTAATTGTTTGTGGCGCAGGCATTGCGGGTATGGCCATGGCTTTAGCGCTCGGCAAGAAAGGCATTAAAGTGGCTTTGCTTGCCCCGAAATACCAAGCTAAGGCGAACTTAGGGCAGCAATATCATCCGCGTATTTATGCGATTTCTCTGGCCAGTCAACAATTGCTTGAGCGTCTCGGTATCTGGAGTATGTTACCGAGTGAGCGCCTCACCGCTGTGCAGTCTATGCAGGTGTTTGGTGATTTAGATGGGGCGATTAATTTGGATGCCTATAGCGCCGCCCATACGCAATTAGCGTGGATTGTGGAGTCGGGTGAAATTGAAGCCGCCTTGCAGAACGCTTTACGCTTTGTCGGTGTGCCTTGGATTGACGCCTCTGTGGAGTCGATGCAAGGGCCCATTGACAAACTAATGACTGTCTGCACGACAACGGGTGATAGCTATTCGGCCGATTTATTGATTGGTGCGGATGGGGCGAACTCCGTGCTGCGTCAATCATCAGGAATTCAGCACCGAGCGCGTAGCTATGAAGCCTCAGGTCAGGTGGCTCAGCTGAATGTGGAATTGCCACATCATAATACGGCCTATCAATGGTTTACCGAAGAAGGTATCTTGGCTTTCTTGCCCTTGCCAGATACCGATGATGGACACCAAGTCTCCATGGTGTGGTCGGCGCCGAATAGCATTGTGCAGGAAAACAAGAGTTTGAGCGCAGACGAATTGCAGCGCATCTTGCCTTTGCGATTAGCGCAATTAAGTCGTGGCCAGCTTGGTAAGATGAGTTTACGCAGTCCTTTACTAAGCTTTCCGCTGACCCTTGAGCAAAGTGATTGGGTGAGTGAAGGCGTTGCTCTGATTGGTGATGCGGCCCATCGCGTCCACCCCTTGGCAGGGCAGGGTTTGAATTTGGGGCTAGGTGATGTCGCTAGCTTGAGTCAATTGCTTGTTGAGAAAGAGAGCTTTCGAGAGTATGGCGATTTGCGCTTATTGCAACGCTATCAACGTGCCCGTATGCCAGCGATGATTGAGATGAAAATGGCTACTGACGGCTTATTTCGGCTGTTTAATCAACGCTCGCCTGGCTTAGCCTTAGTGCGTAATCTGGGTATGCAAATTAGCAATAAGATTCCACCTCTCAAGCGCTTCTTGATTCAAAAAGCCACTGGTTTATAAGTCCTGAGCTGATTCAAGATACTGGAAAGAGATACTGGAAAGAGGGGCAGAGTCACGCTGTGACGGGGCGCAAATAACGATGTTTTAGCACTTGGCTCACTGAGCTCTCGGTTTTGCTTGTTTTTTTACGTGGTAAACTAGTGTCTTCTTTGTGAAGACCAATAGGTCAATTATGAATTTTATGAAAAAAGCTTTACTTACGCTCAGTCTCGCTGCTAGTCATGCATTCTTGTTAGCACCAGCGCATGCTGATCAAGCGACTGATGCGATTAAGCAAAAATTAGAATCACAGTTTGAGATGCGTATCGAAAGCATTCAGAAGACGACGTATGCTGAGCTGTATGAGGTTGTTACGGACGAGACTATTCTGTATACGGATGCTAAGGCTTCGTTTCTGATGGCAGGTACCTTGGTTGAGACCGACCCTTATAAAGATGTCACGGCTGAGCGCATGAAAGAAATTTCTGCCAAAACCTTCGCCAACTTGCCTCTCGATAAGGCTATTACCTGGACTAAGGGGGCTGGCACACATAAGATTGTGACTTTCGAAGATCCTAATTGTACTTATTGCCGTCGCCTCTATAAAGAATTGCAAGCTTTGCCTGATGTCACTGTGTATACCTTTATGTTGCCGATTTTGTCGGCTGATTCACGCAAGAAAGTCAGTAATATTTGGTGCTCTGAAAATAAGTACCAGACTTGGAATGCGTGGATGAGTGATAGTGTGGTTCCAGCGGATGTGAAGGCGTGTGATGACGAGCCAACAGCAGAGCTCTTAGCATTAAGCCGTAAGTTGGAAGTGCGTGGCACGCCTGTGATTCTTTTTGCCAATGGTGAACGCTTTAATGGTTACGTGCCAGGTGAGACGATTAAAAAGGCCTTAGCTGAGAAATAAGATTAATGGGCTAGGGCTGAAGTAAGCTAAGAGATGGGACTGGGCAAACTTGATGGAATCTTCCTTATCGGCTGAGTTGGTGGCAGTATTAGTGGCGGTCACCCAAGGACAACCTAGAGTGCTGACGACGCATTGCGCCAGTGCTTTGCCAGCGGGCCCTTTGCAGAGTTCCCATCGCTCCTTACAGAACGGTTTGCGGCAGTGGGTGGAGGAGCAAACCAGGCATGAACTGGGGTATGTAGAGCAACTCTATACCTTTGCTGATAAAGGGCGCTTTTATGCCTCGGGTGAGCGGGTTATTTCCGTGAGTTATTTAGCGCTCACTCTCGAAACAGCGGTAGAGAAAGTGGCCGAAGTCGGTTGGCAAGATTGGTACCGCTACTTTCCGTGGGAAGACTGTCGACAAGGCATGCCCGCGGTATTAACCCAAGCGCTTATTCCTGCCTTAAAACAATGGGTCCAGCAAGATTCAGCCCATCAACATCTGCGCTGGCAGCGTATTACGAACGCTTTTGGTCTTGAAGGTTCGACCTGGAACGAAGATATGGTGCTACAGCGCTATGAGTTGCTGTATGAGGCAGGCTTAGTAGCTGAAGCAGCGCGTGAGCAGCAGGACTCCTTATCAAGTGCTGCTTCCATGGAATCCACGCACAATGAAATCCATGCGCAGCAGATCGCGTTGCGAGAAGGTCATACGCAGCAGATCGCGATGCGCGAAGATGTATCAGGCTTAGCGATGCGCTATGATCATCGCCGTATTTTAGCCACGGGCATTGCGCGCCTACGTGCCAAGATTAAGTATCGTCCAGTCATGTTTGAGCTTATGCCCGATGAGTTTACCTTATTACAATTACAACAAACCGTTGAGGCCATTGCGGGGCGCGGCTTGCATAAGCAGAATTTTCGTCGCTTGATAGAACAACAAAATTTGGTTGAAGAGACTGGGTCGATGGGGGCGAGTACAACAGGGCGACCCGCCAAATTGTTCCGCTTTAAGCGTGATGTCATCCAAGAACGTGCGATTGCAGGGACTAAGTTACCATTAGCTAAACAAGCGCGTTAAATTCTATTATGGCTAAATAAGCACGCTAAGTTCTATTTTCGCATGGCTAAACAAGCACGTTAATTCTAGTTTCTTCTGGTTAACGGCAGGAGATAGGCCTAGCGTGACAAGTGGCATCCTGCTCCGAGAAGCTAAGCTGATTGACGCAGTTGTGTCCTGAATTGTGGCATAAGTACCGCATGGGTTCTCTCTCCCTTTAAATTGAGAAGATATCTCGATGCTGCTATGCTATGTGAGTATTCAACAACAATAAGCATGTCTTATAGTAGATGACAATGAGAAGTCATATATAAGACACTTGACTTTTTACTTATGCTCAAATATAGTATAAGTGTATTTAGACGTCGCAAACTTAACATTAGCTTTAAGCGCTAATGCATTTCATGCGACGCGTTTTTTTACTCTTTTAATACTCAATTTGAGCATATTATGAATCAGAAGATTTCTACTGTCCCTCCGTTAGCACAGGTTCTAATTGAGCCTTTAGTGCGCGCAGCATTGGCTGAGGACTTGGGTCGTGCGGGTGATATTACGAGTGATGCGATCATTCCTAGCACCACTCAAGCCGAGTTGTTTTTAGTTGCACGTAAGCCTGGTGTCTTGGCAGGTTTGGATTTGGCCCGCTTAGCCTTTTTCTTACTTGATCCATCAGTGCAGTTCGAGCCACTGCTAGAAGATGGGGCGCGTCTGCAGGTAGGCAGTCGTATTGCACGGGTGTCGGGCTCGGCGCGAGTCTTGCTCTGTGCGGAGCGCACGGCCTTAAATTTTCTATGCCACTTAAGTGGGATTGCGAGTGCGACGGCGTCAATTGCTGACCGTATTGCGCAGTGGGATTGTAAGGTGACATGTACGCGTAAAACTACGCCTATGCTGCGCGCGGTTGAGAAATATGCGGTACGTGTGGGTGGCGGTTGTAATCATCGCTTTGGACTGGATGATGCGGTCCTTATTAAAGATAATCATATTGCGATTGCGGGTAGTTTGGCGCTGGCGGTTGAGCGAGCGCGTGCGGCGATTGGTCATATGGTCAAGATTGAAGTGGAAGTAGATACGCTGGCGCAATTGGATGAGGCCTTGGCTATCGGGGTTGATGTGATTCTGCTCGACAATATGGATATCGCCACCTTAAGTGAAGCAGTACGACGTATTGATGGTCGGGCGATGAGTGAGGCCAGCGGTGGTGTGACGCCCGATACGGTAGAGCAGATTGCTGCCACGGGTGTGAATCGCATTGCGATTGGTTGGATTACGCATAGCGCGCCGATCTTGGATATCGGTTTTGATGTGCTTTAAACATTGAAGTTGGGCTGCTTTGCGGCAGCTGAAATTTAGGATTGACTAATGAAAACTCAGGCTTTTCGAATTGGCTTAATGGTTGTGCTGCTAAGCCTTATTACGGCACTTGCATGGCGGGTGGATGTAAGAGCGGCAGCTGCAACTGGGCAATCACTTGATGTAAAGGGCTCTGCTGGTGTGGAGCAGAGTTTCCCAGTAAAGCCGATTACCATTGTGGTGACGTTTCCGCCAGGTGGTGGCACTGATTTATTGGCGCGTAAGTTAGCGCTTGAATTGGAAAAGCAATGGCAAACACCGATAATCGTCGAAAACAAGCCAGGTGCAAGTGGCAATATCGGTTCCCGCTATGTCGCTGAAAGTGCGGCTGATGGGTATACCTTATTGATGGTGAATAGTTCGTTTGCAATTAATCCTGGGGTGTATAAGCAGCTAGATTTTGATCCTAAGAAGGATTTCGTGCCGATTATGAATGTGGCTTGGATTCCTTCGCTGCTCGTTGTCGGGGAGCAGAGCCCAGTGAGTAATTTAGCGCAGGCCTTGCAGCAAAAGCAAGCTGGCTCGGTGGCTTTTGCCTCGTGTGGTAATGGTACGCCACAGCACTTGGCTGGAGAGATGCTAGCTGAGCGCACGGGTGAGCGCCTTTTGCATATCCCTTATAAAGGTTGCGCGCCAGCCTTAACGGATATTATGGCTTCACAAGTGCCCATAGGCTTTGTGACGATTTCGAGCGCCATGAGTTTTGTCCAAAGCGGTAAGCTCAAGCCAATCGCCGTGACCTCACCGCAACGTAGTCCTATTATGCCTGAGGTGCCCACCTTGATGGAGCTTGGTATTGAGGATTATGAACTGGATCAGTGGCATGGTTTATTGGCGCCTGCTAATACGCCTGATGCGGTTGTGACGCAGTTGAATCAGGCCTTAAGCAAAATTATGCAACAAGAACATATTCAAACAGAGTTAAAGGGCTTGGGTTACACACCGGCGCAGAGTACGGTGCAAGAGTTCACGCAAATTATTCATGCCGATATTGATCGCTTTGCCAATTTGACGCATCGTGTTGGTTTAGAGGTGAACTAAGATAGTGAGCTGTGTTGGTACGTGAATTGAGGAGTCTTACTTACCAACTTGATTTAGAGTTAAACTAATAAGGCTGGCGGCTAAATGGATGGCGCAATAGCGCTTGGATGGAATGAACTTTCACGTCAACATAACTCGGACGCCCATCATACTTGGCGCTGAAGGGAGTGCCTCGGTGAAAGATATGCGCGCAACGCATCCCAATTTGTTTGGCGCTCTTTAAGTTCTTTAAGGTATCTTCAACCAGCGTCACCTGCTCAGGCTTGCATTGCAGTTGATGGATCATCTGCTGCATGAGTTTGAGTGAGGGCTTGGGGTAATAATTTCCCTGCAACATCATCTGGTCAATGGCACATATTCCGGCAAAACAATGTTCAATATTAAGTGTCTGTAAGACGGTACGGGCATAGCTATATGGGGCATTGGTAAAGACATACTTAATGCCAGGTGTGGCCGTTAATAGGGCGGCTAAATGAGGCTCAGGTTTCACATAGCTTGCCACATCAAAGTCATGACTCATATGCAAGAACTCAGTAGCATCAACTCCGTGGTGCCGTTGCATACCAATCATGGTAGCGCCATAACGTTCCCAGTATTTTTGGCGTAGCTTGGTTGCCGCATCAAAATCAATCGATAGTGCACGCATTACGGCCCGTGTCATGCTCTGATCAATCTGCTGAAAAATTGCATGCGAGGCATCGTGTAAGGTGTTATCCAAGTCAAACAGCCACACGCGAGGATGATCTCGCAGTGTGGCGTGTTGTGGTAGAGGTTTGATGAGCTTAGAGTGGCGCATGACAACGTAGTGACTTTAGTTTTGGCTCTGCTACTTGGACCTCTTAAAAAGCTTAGGTACCTTAATAGGATTAGGGCTTTTAAAAAGGTTTAGGCAAGACTATAGGATTAGGCGCTATAGGATTAGGCCGTAATCATGGTGCCAACACCATCGTCAGTCAGAATCTCTAAAAGTAAGCAATGCGGTACACGGCCATCCACAATATGCACTGAGTGCACGCCACTGCGAGCAGCTTCAAGGGCGGAAGAAATCTTCGGCATCATGCCGCCTGTAATCGTACCGTCGGCAAACAATTCATCAATGGTGCGAGTCGATAAGCGGCGTAATAACTTGCCTTCTTTATCTAGCACGCCAGGGATGTTCGTCATTAAGAGCAGTTTTTCTGCCATTAGGACTTCCGCAATTTTGCCCGCGACAAGGTCGGCATTAATATTGTAGGCAGAGCCTTCTTCATAGTTAAAGCCGACGGGTGAAATCACAGGAATAAATTGATCTTCCACCAAGGCCTTCACGACAGAAGGATCAACCGTGGTAATTTCACCGACAAAACCAATATCTAAGGGCTCGTTAGGATTTTCCTTGTTCGGCATTAATTTCTTGCGCGCTTGAATCATGCCGCCATCTTTACCAGTAAGACCGATAGCTTTACCACCAGCCTGGTTAATCATCATGACAATATCTTGCTGAACTTGGCCGCCTAATACCCACTCCACCACTTCCATGGTTTCCTGGTCGGTCACACGCATGCCTTGAATAAAATTACCTTCTTTGCCTAAGCGCTTTAGTGCAGAGTCGATCTGAGGTCCACCCCCATGCACAACTATCGGGTTTAGGCCGATAAGTTTTAAAAGCACCACATCGTGGGCAAAACTTTTCTGCAGGTTCTCATCGGTCATGGCATTGCCGCCGTATTTCACGACCACGGTCTTACCATGAAAGCGGCGAATATAAGGCATTGATTCCGAAATAATATCGGCTTTAATGGCAGGCGTAATGGTAGGCTGTGTCGTCATTCTAAAACCTCAAAAGAGTGCTGGTTCAAGGTGGGCAATATCAAAATAAAGCGAAATCAAGGTAGAGCGAAATCAATTTGGGGGTAAATCAACCTTGGGCTAAGATCAAAGTAAAGCTAAATCAAGGTTGGGGTAATTCTTATTGGGGCATGCGTATGCTCGCTTATTTTTGCGCTAAGGTTTTCTCAAGGGTTTGAATAAATTCAGCTTTATCGTACTTGCCAATATAACGCTTAACAATATTGCCTTGGCGGTCGATTAAAAAGGCGACTGGCGTAAAGCGAATATCCCCGAATTCCTTAGAGAGTGTATTAGATTTATCATGAATGACGGTAAACGGCAAGGGGAAGGTGTCGCTAAATTTCTGCAATGCAGTGGGATCGTCATAAGACATGGCAACACCTAAGGTTTCATAGCCTTGGTCTTTGTAGGTTTGATAGTAGTTAACGGTATCAGGCATCTGTGCAACACAGGTGACGCAGGTAGTGGCCCAGAATTTGACCAATACGACTTTGCCCTTCAGTTGTTCAGAACTGCCCTGAACACCGGCAATTGAGGTGTAGTCGTACTCAGGTTTCTCGCCTTGACTAAAAATCGCAAAATACGCACCCGCAATGATGATGAGTAGTGCGGTGAATGGAATTAATAACTTATTCATCTTTACTGTAATGGAAAGGTTTGGGTGGTACCTGGAGCAACAGAGGAACTTGAGTTCGTATTCGTCGTATTCGTCGTGTTGCTTGTTGTGTTGCTTTGCGTGCTGCCACTATTATTCACTTGGCTTGCTGAAACAATATCAAAGGCCTTAACCACGCGGACAACGTCGCCGATTGTTGAAGCCACTTGCGCCGCATTATTCCCTTCAGTTTGGGTCACTTGTCCCATCAGATAAACAACACCTTGTGATGTGGTGACGACAATGGAGCCAGAAGGAATATTCTTGGTGATCAATAGTTCAGATTTCACCTTCGAGGAAATCCATGTGTCTTTAGAGCGCACGCTGAACGGCGCGGGAGGCGCGATCATTAGCTCGTTCAATACCTCGTTAACATCAGCAATCCCACGGGTAATAGTGGTCGCTCTGTCCTTATCAGCTTGTGTGGCGACTTCGCCTGTGAGTAAGACGCGACGGTTAAATGAGGTGGCATTAATACGTGCATTCGAATCGGAAAATTGAGAGCCTAGCTCAGACTCTGCTTTAACCGAGATGGTTTTGTCGGTCAATTGCATACCACTGGTGCGACGGTCGGTGACAACCAAGGCGGTGGTTGCTGCAACGCCCCCAACGAGTAAAGGAACGCAAGCAGATAAACCTAAACTGCCGACCAAAGCCAGGGCGATAACAGGACGAAAGTGAGGTTTTTTTATCATGCAAGGTCTCCTAATAAAAAGGCATCAATACCATCGCAAAGGATGTGCAGTAATAGAATATGAATTTCTTGGATCCGCATGGTGCGGTCATGTGGCACGCATAGGTGAATGTCATTAGGGCCAAGGACTTGGTTGAATAAGCCGCCTTTCTTGCCACTTAGTGCAATCACACGGACATCGCGCTCGTGTGCTGCTTCAATCGCTTTAATCACATTGTTGGAGTTGCCACTGGTCGAAATGGCCACCAAAATATCTTCAGGTGCCGCAAGTGCTTGAACTTGGCGCTCAAAAACATGGTCAAAGCCATAGTCGTTACCGACGGCAGTCATAATTGAAGTGTCGGTGTTCAAAGCAATGCCCGCGAGGGGAATGCGTTCACGTTCAAAGCGCCCTACGAGTTCAGCAATAAAATGCTGGGCATCAGCAGCAGAGCCGCCATTGCCGCAGGCGAGAATTTTGCCACCTTGGCTCACGCACTCAACCAGAGCGTGAATTGCCTGCGTTAAAGCAGGCTCTAAGGTCTCGGCGCTTAGGCTGAGTGTCTCAGCGGCTTCATCAAAATGAAGCGATATGCGATTTGTAATGTCCATGCCGTTATATTAGCGTATCTTCTGTATAAAAGGCAGTGCTTTCAGGGGAAATGAGAGATATTTTTGCAAGTAAACGTAGGCTTTGAAACGAAGTGAAAATACTGATTACTGCGTAATATGCTTGAGCCAAACCCATTCTGTGCCCTGTGCTTGGGAGACCATCGCATCAAAGCGGCAAAATGGGGTTTTGCCGTGGAAAAAGGCGGAGCTAAGTTGCGGTAAAAAATAGGCTGCCGTTCGACGTAAGCGCAGAAGTTTGTGGGCTGTAATACTGGCGCTTGCACCACCATATTCTTGTCGATGACGATGGCGAATTTCGACAAATACCAAGATTGAGCCATCTCGCATGACTGCATCTATTTCTCCAAGTGGGCAGGATAGATTGTGTGCTAAGAGTATTAAGCCTTGTGCTTGCAAGTAGGCAATGGCTTTTTTCTCATAAGTGTAGCCGATTGCTTGGCTTGGAGAAATTTTCTGCGCTACGGGCTTGTCTGTGTCCAGCGGGGAGGCAGGTTTCGTGGGGTTGAGATGCTCAGATTCGGAATCGTCATGCTTTGGGTTTGGTAGAGTAGGAGCACTTGTCGTGTGGCTGACATGCTCAGGTTTCTCCGCTAAGCAAAGTTGCGGCCAGCTGCGCTTGTTAGCCGCTTTGCGAGGGCGGCGTTTCTTTTGTTGTTGATGGGCGATGTGAAAGCGGGGGTCCATATTAATCTTTGTAGGTAATGGCGACAAGGAATGTAAGGAGTTTGAGGGTAAGGCTCGGTAAGTCGTCCAGATGAAACTCAGTGTGTCTGTGGTGGCGAGGCATGCTAATGCACTGACAGCAAGAGAACTAATGCACTGGCGGGAATACTAATGCACTGGCGGAAATACTAATGCACTGACGCCAGGCATACTCGCGAAGAGGCACTTTAAGCAAGCTGAACCTAGGTTTGTAAGACGCATCCTTGAGAATCAGCGATAATAAAGCTTGGTTTATTTTTTCATAGATTGCATGATGGTGATAGAGGATAGACAAATTAATCTACTCTGGCAAAAGATCTTCAATGATCTGCCTTCTCAGTACTGGCCAAGCAGCACCTTGTATGTGGTAGCTACGCCGATCGGGAATCTGGCGGATATGAGTGCGCGAGCTTTATATTGCTTGCAGTTGGTTGATAGGATTGCCTGCGAGGATACGCGCTCCTCTAAAGCCTTATTAAATAGCTGGGGAATTGATACGCCCTTAATGGCTGCTCACCAACATAATGAGATGCAAGCGGCGCAACAGATTATTCAAGGTCTGGCTCAAGGGGAGCGGATTGCCTTGATTTCTGATGCAGGTGCGCCTGCGGTCAGTGATCCTGGCGGACGCCTTGTGCGTGAGGTGCGTGCGGCGGGTTATGAGGTGCGGCCATTGCCTGGGCCGTCAGCAGTGATTACTGCCTTAATGGGGAGCGGGGTGACGAGTGATGAGAATCCGGCGTTTTGCTTTGCGGGGTTTGTGCCTTCTAAATCGACGGCGCGTCAAAATTGGCTAAAGCAATGGGGCCAGCATGAGATGCCTATTGTGATGTTTGAGTCACCGCATCGATTGCTGAGTAGTATTGAGGATATGCTGAGTGTATTTGGCGCAGAGCGTCAGCTCACCGTAGCGCGTGAATTAAGTAAGCGCTTTGAACAGATTGTTAGCCTACCACTCGGACAGGTGAGGGCATGGCTAGAAGCGGATGAACACAGACAGAAGGGCGAATTTGTCTTGATTTTAGCAGCGAAACCAGAGGAAAGTAGGGATGCTGCAGAGCAGAGCTTGGATAATTATTTATTCACTATGCTGCGGCTAATTTCGCTTAAAGACAGTGTAAAGCTAGCTGTGCAGTTTACCGGGCTGTCCCGCGATACCGTCTATGCACGCGCATTAGAAATTAAGCAAGCGCTTGAAGAATAAAAAAGCGGCCAAGAATAAAAAAGCGATAAGGACTTGCTTACTCTTGTCCTTGTCGCTGATTTCTTCTTGGCTTCTGACTCATCACCTTAAGGCTAGACTAAGATTAGGGCTTGTGCGCTCAGTGCTAAGTTAGCTCAGCTCTGTATGAGTAAAGCCCTTAAGCGCTAAGCTCTAATAATCTAAGCCTTAATAAGCTCATCCGTTAATGAGCTCAGCCTTAATGAGCCATTACATGGTTGTCTTACGGGCTGGGCGTGCTTTCGTGTTCGATGTATTGCTCGAAATTAACTCAATTTTCACTTGGTCCGAGCCTTTCTGTACGATACCGAGTTGCTTGGCAGCGCCATAGGATAAGTCAATCACACGGTTGCCATGGAATGGACCACGGTCATTCACTCGCACGACTACGCTCTTGCCGGTCGATACGCGTGTAACACGAATCATACTGTTAAGCGGTAACTCTTTGTGAGCGGCGGTAAGCTCATGTTGATCGTAGCGTTCGCCATTCGCGGTGCGACGACCATGAAAGCCTGGGCCATACCATGAGGCTTGACCGGTTTGTGAAAACTCGTTAATGCTGGCAAAAGGCACATAGCGCTTGCCACGGACAGTGTAGGCTTTACCACGACGACCATGGGTGCTATCGGCTTTAAGACCTGGCGCATTATTCGGTTTTAATTCAGAGCTGCTCAGAGAGGTCACCTCAGGGGCTTTTTCCTCTTCGGGCTCTAAATTATATAATTCACCACGGAACGCATTGTCCATGGAAGATTCTGGGAAGATGCCGTTAACCGTGATGCGGAATTCGTTCTCTTCTTGTTTGACTGTAGATTGTGTAAGCGTATTACTAGAGTCAAGTTCGGTACCATTATTCTGCGCAAGAGCGATAGAGCTCAAACTACTGGCAAGAACAAGGGCACTTAAGCTTAATTTTTTCATAAGGGCCTGCTATAAATGTGCTTGGGCACGGTGTCTTACACGTAGTGGACGGTGTGAGCGAAAGCGCTTCGCCAGCTCTTCAACAACATACACAGAGCGATGTTGCCCGCCAGTACAGCCTATTGCGACTGTGAGATAACTACGCGTATCCTGCATATATCGGGGCAACCACTTGGCAATATAGGCAGAAATATCGTTAATTAATTCATGAACGCTGTCAAACTCTGACAGCCATTGTGCTACTGCTTCATCGCGTCCTGTGAGTGGACGTAACTCAGCATCGTAATGAGGATTAGGAAGACATCTTACATCAAAAACGAGGTCGGCGCTACTTGGGACCCCTTTTTTAAATGCAAAGGATTCAAAAGTCAAGAGGGTTTCACCTGGCTCAACTGCACTTAAATCCTTTACCCATGCGCGTAACTGGCTAGGTGTAAGGTCTGAGGTATCAATCACATGTTCAGTGTCGCGTATTGGCGACAAAATCTCTCTTTCGTACTGAATGCACTCTTCTAAAGAGGGGTAATAACCCTTTTCTTGCTCAATTCTTTGGGTTAAGGGATGGCTACGACGTGATTCAGAGTAGCGGTGCAGGAGAGTTTCATTATTAGACTCTAAGAAAATGACTTGGATTTTCATGCCCATTGCACGTAAACCACTGATAATGCTGGGTAAGTTCTCTAGACCACCTGGGGCGCGCGCATCAATTGCTAAGGCGATGCGAGATAATCCCTCTTCGCGAGCGCTGGCAACATAGTCATGAATCAGCGCTACCGGTAAATTATCAACACAGTTATAGTTCAGGTCTTCAAGTTGGCGTAGCGCCACCGATTTACCAGAGCCTGAAATGCCAGTGATTAATATCACAGAGAGGTCATCAATGCTGTGTGTGGCTATTTGATCATCGGCTAATAGAATTTGCAGTGCTTGCGTGGCTGCACTATGGGCCGCCTCTTGATTGTCAAAGCCTGGGCTGGAATCTGTTTGGCAGAGATCATCATCTGAGTAAATCGACCATTGCCATAATCCTGTGGCATTCTGATAAGTACTGATGTGATAAGACATGCTGAGATCCTTTGCGTAGGGGTGAAATTTAACGAGACACCTTAATAAGCATACAGGATGTTTGCTATACCTGTCAGCTTATCATGGCTTCTCATCGTGCGATACGCTAAGGTTTGGCTAAGGTAGCTTATAAGCTTATAAGCAGATGTAGTGATGATTTCGATCGCTACATCGCCTTTATCAAAGTTCGCCGTAAAACTCCGTCCTGTTGTGACAGTTTCTTTAGAGTGCTGAGGACATCAAAGGCTACTGTTTTCCAAAATTGCTTGCGCTTGACGCTCCATAAACTCGCCCAGAGTATCGATTCCGCGTAGTTTAAGGATAGTATTGCGCACAGCTGCCTCAACGAGAACGGCCAAGTTACGACCTGCGGCCACTTGTAACATGACGCGCCGAATTGGCATGCCCAGTAAGTCTTGGGTCTGATCTTGGATGGGTAGACGCTCAAACTTATCGTTATTCGCACGCACGAGATGCACAATTAATTTTAGACTCATTTTGCGACGAACTGATGTCTCGCCGAAAATTGTGCGAATATCTAACAGTCCTAGACCACGTACTTCGAGTAGGTTGCGCAAGAGGTCTGGGCACTGGCCTTCGATGAAGTTCGGCGCTGTGCGTGAAAATTCCACCGCATCATCAGCCACTAAGCCGTGCCCGCGCGAAATTAATTCAAGTGCTAGTTCGCTCTTGCCCAAGCCAGACTCACCCGTAATCAGTACGCCAAGACCCAGTACGTCTAGAAATACACCATGGACGATAGTTTTAGGGGCAAAACGACGTGCCAGATAGACACGCAAAATATCAATCAGTTGGGCAGCATCCTCGTTACAAGATAGCAGAGGGATTTTGCTGCGCTGGCAAAAGCTAATTAAATCAGTCGGTGTATCCAGGTTCTCGGCGATAATTATCGCGGGAACGCCTCCTTCAGCAAGCTCAATTAAAGAACGATCGCGTTGAGGGGAGCTTAGGCGATTAAAGAAGATCACTTCTTCCTTGCCGAAGACTTGAATACGCGCAGGGTGAATAAGATTTAAATGCCCGATAAGGTCAGCGGCTGCTGTGTTGGATTCAGGCAATAGGCGCTCTGATGCCGCTTGACCAGCCACCCAAGTGAAATTTAACGATTCAGTATTATCATCAATGAGTTCTTGGATAGACAGCATAACCATATCTTTAGCTACTTAGCAAATTATAAATATGCTGTGGATCGTCAGACGTTAACAGTTGATGTCGGACCGACTCATCGGATAGTTTCTGAGCGATTTGTGCTAACAAGTCTAAGTGTTGTTGCGTGGCGCTTTCAGGGACTAGGAGAATCACGAGAAGTTGTACGTTCTGACCATCAGGCGCATCAAATGGGATCGCATTACTTAAACGGATAAAAGCGGCATATGCCTTATCAAGCTTAGGAATGCGGCCGTGCGGAATGGCCACGCCGTGACCTAAGGCGGTTGAGCCTAAACGCTCGCGCGAAAATAAACCGTCAAAAACAGTGGAACGAGCAATCCCCTTATTGTTCTCAAACAATAATGCTGCTTGCTCAAACGCACGCTTCTTGCTCGTCGCGTTAATGTCCAAGAGAATATTCTCTGGAGATAAAATAGATGATAGTTGGTTCATGCAGTAATTATATGATTATTTTTAGAAATTGTTATCTTTTTTACACAATTTGATGTAATAGCATGCCCAGTGTGTGGTAAAAATATGGCACTGCAACATTTAAAAACCCGACAACAAGGTCGGGTTTTTAGCATTCACTCTGGGAAAATGCTTATTCGCTCATATTGAGCTCTCGCGCTGAAGTGGTTTTACCAAACCCTTGTTGTTTTTCTTTGTGTTTGAGTACCAGACGGTCAGCTTTATCCGTTAACAGGTCAATCGCCGCATATAGGTTCTCTTCTTGAGCCTCGCAGTGGATGTCTTTCCCTGGAACACGCAGGGTAACTTCTGCTTTATGCTTGAGTGGTTCTAGCGATAAGATCACACTTGCGTCGATAACATTATCAATATGGCGTAAGACACGAGCAAACTTACTGACGACATATTCACGAATGGCAGGTGTAATTTCTAAATGGTGACCTGAAATGTTTAAATTCATATTGTGCTCCTAAAATTGTGAACTGCTAAATACGCATATACTTAGTTAGTACGCATATACTTAGTTAGGCGAAATTGTATGTGTCGATGACCTCCTAGCATGAGTTTGCAAACTGTTTTATCCAGTTTATACCGATTATTTTTTTTAGCAAGTGGTATTTGCCATCAAACTGTCACAAAGTTATATTAGATAAATACAGCCTCCAGCTGAGCGTTGTCCTAACATTGATCAGTCACAAAATTATATTAGGTAAATACAGCTTCCAGCATTGAGCGAGGCACTGATGGTGAGTGCTCATTAAGGCTTCTTACGTTTTCATCGCCTTGTTCGGCGATGATTGAGCGAGGCACTCATGATGAGTACTCATTAAGACCTTAAGACTTACATCTTGAAGTGTTCACCCAAGTACACTTTACGTACATCAGGGTTCTGCACAATTTCGGCTGGCGCACCGTTGGTCAAGACCTTGCCTTCGCTAATAATATAGGCGCGGTCACAAATCCCAAGGGTCTCTCGGACATTATGGTCGGTGATTAACACACCAATATTGCGATTTTTTAAAAAGCGAATAATACGTTGAATTTCAATCACTGCAATCGGGTCCACACCAGCGAACGGCTCGTCTAGTAAAATAAAGCGTGGGTGGGTCGCAAGGGCACGCGCAATTTCTACCCGACGGCGCTCACCGCCTGAAAGCGACAAGGCTTGATTGGTGCGAATATGCGTGATTTGCAGCTCATTCAGCAAATTATTAAGATTTTCGTCGACTTGGTGTTTATTCAGGCGTTTACCTGTGGCTGGATCTTCTTGTAATTCTAAGACGGCACGAATATTTTGCTCGACCGATAGGCGGCGAAATACGGAAGCATCTTGTGGTAAATAAGACAGACCAATACGAGCACGCCGATGGATAGGCAGTGCAGTGATATTGGTCGAATCAATTTCAATCCGCCCAGAGTCAGCGGGAATTAAGCCCACAATCATATAGAAGCTCGTGGTTTTACCGGCGCCGTTAGGGCCTAGCAAGCCGACGACTTCGCCGCTACTAACCTCTAGACTGACGTCATGAACAACAGTACGCTTACCATAGGTCTTACGTAAGCCGATAGCACTAAGGCGGCCTTTTGGGGCGCCTAATTGACTATTATGAAGTGAACTGGATGAATCTGGCATAGGAATTTAGTTCGGTTTAATCTGGCTAGGCATAGGCTTGCCACCATATTGTTTGCGACACGCTTCAACTGCGGCATCCGCTTTGCTGCGTGGTTGCACGACTGATCGCACTCGACCATTGTCAGGTGCCGTCGGACCACCAACAGCGTGGTAGGTGCTGGCTCTGCTATTGTAGATCACGGTTTCTCCGCGCACCGTATCGACCGCTTTGCCGCAGACCATACGCGTCACAATCGCATGGCCAATTAAATGCATTACTTCGTCCTTGCCATTATACGTGGCATGGTCACCCTCAGCGTGCACGACCTCATAGTTTTCAGGACGCTCTTCAATAATGACGACTTTCTTTTTGGAGTTCATAATGGCCTTGCCGTGTTGAAAGCCATTCGCATCTTCGTTTAAGTGTAATTCATCCGCTGTTAGGCGGAGTAGGCCGCGAGTTAAAATCACATTACCCTTAAAGATACTGAGTTTTTTGATGTCATCATGGCTTAGAGAATCCGATAATACCGTTGTTTCGGGCTCTTCTTGGGCGGCTTTAGCCTGGGCCAAGGCCTGACTTTGAGTAAAAAGCAAACTCAGGGTACCAAGTAATATAGGCAGAATTCGTTGTCTCACGGTGTTTTCTCTTTGTTTACATTAAGGTCTTCAGGAGATATCTTCAAATCGGTATTGGAATATACTTCTAAGAGGCGAGTGGCATTATTGTAGTTCATTCCGCGGCCTTTCATGCGAGATTTGCCTTGCACGACGTCAGCTGGTTTATCAGTGGTAATGATATCCTCTTGTGGGTAGATTATTAGCTCTTCACTTTTTACATCGAGTTGTGACTCTTCCTCGGTAGGAAAGCGGTAGAGATGCGCATTACCACGCATAATCACCTTAGCATTATTGTCGAGCATAATGGCTAAATCTGCGCTACCTGTGGTACGAGGATTGCCAGGATGTTGGCCAATCATATGTGCATTATCGACTTCGTAGGAGTCATCATCAGGGTAGTGACGTAAGCGTTCACCCTCAAGCCGATTAATCGCATTGCCTTTCTCATCAGAGCTAAACATGACAAAGTGCCCCATCCATGCGTCAGGTTCATGGGTGATCTTGGCGGGTGGGTCAATAGGCACAGCACGCTGCGCATAGTCAGCCGCCCACCAGGTGGTCAACACCAAGCCAAGCAAGAGGAAGAGGGCAATAAATGCGGGTAAACGCTCTTTCATGAATACGGCTAACCTTGTTTTATTGAATCGCTTCGCTAGTGACTAGGCGGCTACCTTGTAAAAAGTGACCGAGTAGGCCTTGCGCCGCCAGTATGACATCACAAAACTCACGTGCTGCACCATAGCCACCTTCTTTGCTTGTGACCCAATGTGCGGCTTGAAGTACATAGGCGGGTGCACTTGGCACGCTCGCCGCAAAGCCAACTTTCTGCATAGCGAGCAAATCAATAATATCATCACCGATATAGGCAATTTGCTCTAAATTTAAACTATGTTCGGCGCATAAGTTAAGTAAGAGTTGGCTCTTGTCGCGCGCATCTTGATAGACTAAGCCAATACCAAGTTCTGCGGCACGACGTGAAACAATAGGACCACTGCGGCCGGTAATTAAAGCCACCAAGATGCCACTTTGCTGGAGCATCTTTAAGCCATGTCCATCGAGTGAGTTAAAGCGCTTTAATTGTTCACCATTCTCGCCAAATAAGAGACTGCCATCGGTTAAAACACCATCAACGTCAAAAGCTACTAAGCGTACGCCCTGTGCGCGTTGACGAACTGAATCTGGGATTTTGGCGAGAATTAAGGACTCGGCAGGATGCGGTATTTTTGTCATAGAACAGCCTTGGGGATTAAATCACTTTCGCGGTCATCAGGTCATGCATATGCAGAGCACCGACTAAACGACCTTCAGAATCAGTCACAAGAATATGACTAAGTTTATTGTTTTCCATCTCGCTTGCGGCGGTAACGGCTAGTGCATCAAGATGAATACTTTTAGGATGTAAGCTCATCACTTCACCAATCTTAAAGTGGCGTACATCACCATGTTGTAAAATTAAGCGACGTAGATCACCATCCGTAAAGATACCGATGGGCTGATTATCGTCGTTAACAATCGTCACCATGCCCATACGCTTATGCGACATTTCAGCGAGTGCCTCGGGCAAGCCGAGTTGCTCGCAGACAATCGGAAGTTCTTCACCCTTGCGCATCACATCATGAACATGGGTCAGCAAGCGACGACCTAAAGCGCCACCTGGGTGCGACCGAGCAAAGTCAGAGGCACCAAAATTACGCGCCTCTAGGCATGCCACGGCCAGTGCATCGCCGAGCGCTAAGGCGACGGTCGTGCTCGTTGTCGGGGCTAAACCTAAGGGGCATGCCTCTTTCTCAATACTACCATCGAGGAATACATCACTCAGCTTGGCTAAGTCAGAATCACGAAAACCGCAGATGCAGATAATTTTCGTGCCCAGACGCTTGATCACGGGCAGTACTGTTGATAATTCAATAGATTGGCCGGAGTAAGAGATTGCTAAAACAATATCTTGTGCTGTCACCATTCCTAAGTCGCCATGCACGGCCTCAGCCGAGTGTACGAAGAAAGAGGGCGATCCCGTTGAGGCCAGTGTGGCGGAAATCTTCTTGCCAATATGGCCGGATTTACCAATGCCCATCACAACCACGCGCCCAGGGCATGCCAATAAGAGATCAACAGCTTGCTCAAACTCGTGCCCAAGTCGATTGGCCACAGTTTCAAGCGCTGTCGCCTCAGCACGAATGGTGCGTTGACCAGCTAATAGGGAGGTAGAGTGTGTTTCTGTCATGCGCTTATTTTAATCGCAAAGCCAATACAATAAGACAGTATAGTAACGCATCTTTTAAAAAAGTCCTTACAGAATGTATCTTGGCCGTGACTTATTGTAAACTTAGCGTGGGTCCTTGATGACTCAGTACTCTTTCGGCACTTACTCCTCTCTTAGCGCGCAAACTTATTTCTAAGGAAAAACCTCATGCATTATGATCCGGTTGACTTCGTTCGTTCGTCGATACGTTCAATTCCAGACTGGCCAAAACCAGGTGTAATGTTCCGCGATATCACTCCCGTGTTGCAGGATCCGCGCTGTTTTCGCGCTTTGATTGATATTTTTGTTTACCGTTATATGCGTACTCGTTTAGATTTAGTAGCCGGAGTTGATGCACGTGGCTTTATCTTGGGTAGTGTGATTGCCTATGAGTTGAATTTGGGCTTTGTGCCGATTCGCAAGAAAGGTAAATTACCCTACCAAACCGTGGGTGAAGACTATGATTTAGAGTATGGTCAAGCGTCAGTTGAGATTCATACCGATGCCGTCAAGCCTGGCCAGCGCGTACTCTTGGTGGATGATCTGATTGCCACAGGCGGCACCTTGCTCGCAGCGAGCCGCTTACTTCATCGTCTTGGTGCGAATGTGGTTGAGGCCACGGCGATTATTGATTTACCCGAGCTAGGTGGCTCCAAGCTGGTGCGTGATAGCGGCCTACCCGTATTTAGCTTATTTGAGTTCTAAGCTGATACAGCGTGCTACTCAGAGATAGGAAAATCATCTCACTCAAGTGTCAGCACTTAAGCTAAAAAAGCCTGAAACGCTATCTCTGTTTCAGGCTTTTTGCTGCACGACTTATAGATAAGAAATACGTAGCAGTTTTTTTGCTAGGAAAGTCTTATAAGAAATAAGAACAAGCGATAAGCAGGGCATCTCAAGAGGCTTCTCTCAAGAGGAATCTCTCAAGATGCTTCTCTCAAAATGCTTATCGCTGCAAATTTATCTCAGAACCAGTTTATAAGAACAAGCGATAAGCAGGGTTATCGGTCTCGTTAACATAAGGATAACCCACATGTTCAAGAAACTCTTTAAACAATTTCTTATCGCTTGGTGGCACTTGAATGCCCACGAGGACACGGCCGAAATCCGCACCCATATTACGATAATGAAATAGACTGATATTCCACTCGGGGTTCATGGCATTTAAAAAACGCGAAAGCGCGCCAGGACGCTCCGGGAACTCGAAGCGATACAGTACCTCATTAACCGCCAAGTTTGAATGACCACCGACCATATAACGTAAGTGGGTCTTGGCTAAGTCATCATCGGATAAGTCATGCACCGTAAATTTTTTACGTTCAAGTTGGTGAATAAATTTCTCTTTCTCTGCTAGGTTGCTAATTTGTACACCAACAAAGACATGAGCAATTTCTGGATCTGATATACGATAATTGAACTCAGTCACATTGCGATTGCCAACAGCCGCACATAGGTGCTTAAAGCTGCCTTTGACTTCAGGTAGGGTGACTGAAATTACCGCTTCCTTGTTTTCCCCCACATCGGCACGCTCTGAGACAAAGCGCAGGCGGTCAAAGTTCATATTGGCGCCTGAGGTAATCGCGACGACATTTTTCCCCTTAAGCTCGTGCTGTGCAAGATATTTCTTGGCCCCTGCTAAGGAAAGCGCACCAGCTGGCTCTAAGATATGACGTGTGTCTTGGAATACATCTTTAATGGCGGCGCAGACTTCGTCCGTATTCACGGTAATATAATCATCGACATATTCTTTGCACAGGCGGAAGGTCTCAAGGCCGACTTGCTTGACCGCCGTGCCGTCGGAGAATAGACCGACATCATTAAGATTAATACGGCGATTCGCTTGTACGCTGCGAATCATAGCGCAAGAGTCTTCGGTCTGCACGCCGATAACTTTAATCTCAGGGGCAAGTGCCTTGATATACGCGGCGACTCCTGCAATCAAGCCACCACCACCGATTTGACAGAAGATATAGTCAGGTTTCTGTGGTGCTTGACGTAGAATTTCCATGGCGATAGTGCCTTGCCCAGCGATCACATCGGGATCGTCGAAGGGATGCACGAAGGTCAGTTGCTGCTCTTTCTGTAGGGTGACAGAGTGCTCGTAGGCATCGGAATAACTGTCGCCTGCTAAGACCACTTCACCGCCCATGCGTTTGACCGCATCAATCTTCACTTGTGGGGTTGAGGTGGGCATCACAATCACCGCACGACAACCGAGTTTCTTTGCGGAATACGCCACGCCTTGTGCATGATTCCCCGCTGAGGCCGCAATCACACCACGCTTAAGCTCTTCGCTGCTTAAATTAGCCATGCGGTTATAAGCGCCGCGAATCTTAAAACTAAATACGGGCTGAGAGTCTTCACGCTTGAGGAATATCGTATTATTGCTGCGAGCGGAGAGGAGCTTAGCGAGGTCTAGAGGTGTTTCATGGGCAACCTCGTAGACTTTTGACGTAAGAATGCGTTTTAAATAGGCAGTAGGCATAATATAGTGGCGCTGTGCGAAAAAAAGAAAATTGGGTAAAAAGTCGGCGCACGTTGAGAAAATTGGCGCAAGCAGACAAAAACAAACTTTAAAAAAGGCCAATAAATAGCTTAACGAAAGCTAATACTTAGCTTAAAAAAACCGATACTTAGCTTAAAGAAAACCGATAAACAGCTTAAAAAACCAATAAATAGTCTTGGTGAAGCTGTAAAAAAGACAAAGAATTTTAAAATACTATCACCTTTTGCGGCACTGCGATAAAAAAACGCAACATTTTCCAATACTTGGCTTTACAATACTAATATTCGAAGTCATGCAATATGACGCCTCACGGATTTCCATTTACGTACATCCCTTACGCATTAGTCTTATGAATCAACCAGTCAATCCCGAAGCCTTTGCCCAAGCTCAGCAAATGGAGCAACCCCGCTTACGCGAAATTCCTTATAACTACACCTCGCTCTCTGATAAAGAGGTGGTACAGCGCTTGCTTGGTGAGGAAGCCTGGACCATGCTCAATCAATTACGTGGTGTACGTCGTACAGGTCGCTCAGCACGGATGCTGTATGAGGTCTTAGGGGATATTTGGGTGGTGCGTCGTAACCCGTACCTACAAGACGACTTGGTGCAAGACCCGAAGCGTCAACAGCAATTAATTGATGCGCTATATCACCGCTTGAATGATATTGATAAGCGCCGTGATATTGGCTCACCGAATGACAGTAAAGTTCAAGCCTTGTTGCGTGCAGCACACCGCGCTGTGATTGAGTTTGAGGCAAGCTTTGAGCATACGCGTCTGTTGCGTCGAGAAATTACTAAGCGCATGCAAGACTTAACCCGTGCCGATAATATTAAATTTGATGGCCTCTCACGGGTCTCGCATGTGACTGACGCGACTGACTGGCGTGTCGAGTATCCTTTTGTCGTCCTAACACCGGATTCCGAGGCGGAGATGGCCGCCTTAGTGCGTGCCTGTATTGAATTAAAACTCACGATTGTGCCACGTGGTGGTGGTACTGGCTATACCGGGGGCGCGATTCCGCTAAGCTGGCGTTCAGTGGTGATTAATACCGAGAAGTTGGACCAGATTGGTGCTGTAGAGCAGACCTATCTGCCTGGTGTGGAACAAGCTGTTAGTACGATTTTAACTGGCGCGGGTGTGGTGACAAAGCGCGTTGCTGAAGCTGCTGAGGCTGCTGGTTTAGTCTTTGCGGTCGATCCAACCTCCGCCGAAGCCTCCTGTATTGGCGGTAATGTGGCCGTGAATGCGGGTGGGAAAAAGGCGGTGCTATGGGGCACAGCCTTGGATAATCTCGCCTGGTGGCGTATGGTTGACCCAGAAGGCAATTGGTTAGAAGTGACGCGCCTAGAGCATAATCTGGGTAAGATCCATGATGCGGAGAAAGTTACTTTCGAAGTCAAATGGTACGACGGCCGCTTTGAGCCAGGTAAGCAAGAATTACGCCGTAAGCTGATTGAGGTTAAGGGTAGCACCTTCCGTAAAGTCGGTTTGGGTAAGGATGTGACTGATAAGTTTTTGGCTGGTTTACCAGGCGTGCAGAAAGAAGGCTGTGATGGCTTGATTACATCGGCGCGTTGGATTCTACACCGCATGCCGAAATACACCCGTACCGTGTGTTTGGAATTCTTTGGCCAAGCGCGTGAAGCGGTGCCGTCCATTGTTGAAATTAAAGATTACTTAGACACCGAAGGTAAGGCGCAAGGTGCTATCCTAGCGGGTCTTGAACACTTAGATGAGCGCTATCTACGCGCCGTCGGCTACTCAACCAAGAGTAAGCGTGAAGACTTCCCGAAGATGGCCTTATTTGGCGATATCGTCGGTGATGATGAGGAAGCCGTTGCGCGTGCGACCAGTGAGGTGGTGCGCTTAGCGAATGCGCGTAGTGGTGAGGGCTTTATTGCGGTCTCACCTGAGGCTCGCAAGAAATTCTGGCTTGATCGCGCACGTACTGCGGCGATTGCTCGCCACACCAATGCCTTTAAAATTAATGAAGACGTGGTGATTCCTCTAGATCGTATGGGTGAATATACGGACCAGATTGAACGTATCAATATTGAACTTTCAACTGAAAATAAGATCAAGTTAATTGATGAGCTAGATGCCTTCCTTGATACCGAGTTGCCTATCTATAAGACCATGGATGCGCTAGATGAGGAGCTAACGCGTGAAGAAGTCGTGGGCTCTCGCATTCGTAGTGCGCGTGAAGTTTTACAGAGCGCTCGTGCTCGCTGGGCATGGTTATTAGCGCACTTAGATGAGCGCTTAGACCAAAGTCTAGTTACGCTGAATGAGTTAGGCTTGAATCATCTGCAAGAGGCTTTCGAACAGCGCTTAGCGAAGCAGGCCGATGCAAAGATTTTAGATGTGATGCAAGACCGTACGATTCGCGTCTCTTGGAAAACTGAAGTATTACGTAAGATGGAAAGCATCTTCTCAGGTGCAGACCGTGCCGCGGTCTTGACTGAGATGCAGAAGATACACGATAAAGTGCTGAAGAGTCGCGTCTTCGTGGCTCTACATATGCATGCTGGTGATGGTAATGTACACACCAATATCCCTGTTAACTCTGACGACTATGAGATGCTATTAACCGCGCATCGTGCGGTTGACCGCATTATGCAAATCGCCCGTGACTTGAATGGTGTGATTTCGGGTGAGCATGGTATCGGTCTCACCAAATTAGAGTTCTTGACTGAAGAAGAGTTAGCGCCTTTTGCCCAATACAAACAAGAAGTCGACCCGAATGGTGTGTTTAATATGGGTAAGCTGATGCAGGGCGCCGATTTACGTAATGCCTGGACCCCAAGCTTTAACTTACTCGGCCATGAATCCTTGATTCTTAAGCAAAGTGATATGGGCGCTATTTCAGAGTCTATTAAAGACTGTTTGCGTTGTGGTAAGTGTAAGCCTGTCTGTGCGACCCATGTACCACGTGCGAATTTACTGTATTCACCACGGAATAAGATTTTAGCTACCTCTTTACTGGTAGAAGCCTTCCTCTATGAAGAGCAAACTCGTCGCGGTGTAAGCTCCTTGCATTGGAAAGAGTTTGAGGATGTGGGTGAGCACTGTACCTTATGTCATAAGTGCTATACCCCTTGCCCTGTGGATATTGACTTCGGTGATGTATCGATGAATATGCGCGCTATCTTACAGCGTATGGGCAAGCAATCCGCGCGCCCAGGCAAGACGGCCGCGATGTTCTTCTTGAATGCGACCGAGCCTTCAACGATTAATGTGACACGTAAGGTTCTAGACTTAGGTTATAAGGCCCAACGCATGGGTAATCGTCTCCTGAGCAAAGCGGCCTTGAAACAGACTGCTAATCCTCCTGCCTCTGTGGGTAAGGCGCCAATGCGTGAAGAGATTATTCACTTTGTAAATAAGAAAATGCCTGGTGGCCTACCAAAGCAAAGTGCGCGTAAACTCTTGGATATTGAAGATAAGAACTACGTGCCGATTATTCGTAATCCGAAGAGTACCACGGCCGAAAGTGAAGCGGTCTTCTACTTCCCGGGTTGCGGTTCAGAGCGCTTGTTCTCACAAGTTGGCTTGGCGACTCAAGCCATGCTGTGGTATGCAGGTGTGCAGACTGTCTTGCCACCGGGTTATCTCTGCTGTGGTTACCCACAACGTGGTAATGGGCAGGCCGATAAGGCGGAGCAGATTATCACCGATAATCGTGTCTTGTTCCATCGCTTAGCAACCACCTTAAACTATTTAGATATTAAAACAGTGGTGGTGAGCTGTGGTACCTGTTATGACCAATTAGCAGGTTACGAGTTCGAGAAGATTTTCCCAGGTTGCCGCTTAATTGATATTCACGAGTATTTACTTGAAAAAGGCCTAGCCTTGGATGGTGTGACGGGTACACGCTATATGTATCATGATCCTTGTCATACGCCGATGAAATTACAAGACCCGATGAAGACAGTGAAGGCCTTAGTCGGCGAGGATGTGATTAAGACCGATCGTTGTTGTGGCGAGTCAGGCACCTTATCGGTTAGTCGGCCTGATGTATCGACACAGATTCGCTTCCGCAAGCAGGAAGAATTGCAGAAGAATGTGAATCAATTAATGGCGGAAGAGGGCAGCAGTCCGATGAAGATTCTGACCTCCTGTCCGTCTTGCTTACAAGGTCTAAGCCGCTATAAGAGCGATATTGGTGTAGAAGCCGACTATATTGTGATCGAGATGGCACGTCATACCTTAGGTGAGACCTGGCTTGAAGACTATGTGAAGAGCGCGAATCAGGGCGGTATTGAGCGCGTCTTGCTGTAGGCATCGTACTCATCGTAGTGTAGGGCTAGGCGTTGTAGGGCCGAGTAGTGTAGGGCTAGGTCGTGTCTTTTATGCTTGCCTAGTGCCGAGTGCCAAGCGCTGACTAGTGAACTATGCTTTGTAATATTGAATTGTTTGAAATAAGCTTTATAGTCATTGGTTTTTTAAATGTAAACGGCCTAGTTTGGAGAGTTCCAGCTAGGCCGATTGTTATTGCTAGTTGTTGTGTGAGTAACGCTCATCTTAGCGTAATAAATCACGCACCTTCAGCACATCATAAATTCGTTGGGCGAAAGCGGGCGCCTGTGGCTGGTCGCCATGAATACATAAGGTATCGGCTTGGATCGGAATCTCTTTGCCTGAGAGTGTGCGGACAAAACCATGCTCGACCATGTCTAAGACCTGAGCAATTGATTGCTCTTCATCGACAATCATGGCATTAGGCTGAGTTCTTGGCGTGAGTGAGCCGTCATCTTGATAGGTGCGATCAGCGAAAACCTCTTGCATAGTCTTCACGCCCATTGAGCTTGCCACTTGGTTATACAGACTATTGGCTAAGGTATATAACATTAGGTCTTTGTCCACGTCTAAGACGGCTTGCGCGATAGCACGCGAAAGTCCTTCATTATTGACGGCCATATTGTATAAAGCACCATGCGGTTTGACATGATGGAGCTGAGCTCCTTGGCTCTTAGCCACGGCAGCGAGTGCACCGATCTGGACCACGACTAAATCATAAGCTTGCTCAGGGCTAATCGGCAGCGGACGTCGACCGAAGCCAGGCAGGTCATTTAAACCAGGATGGGCGCCAATTTGTACGCCATGCTTGAGTGCTAGGGCAACGGTTTGACGCATAATGTGCGCATCACCGGCATGAAAACCACAGGCAATATTGGCCGAATGGATGTAGGGCATAATCGCTGCATCATTACCCATGCTCCAGGCACCAAAACTCTCACCCATATCGCAATTTAAATTGATTTTGTTCGCCATTGTTGCTCTTGCTCCTGCTGAATAAGTAATATTTCTTCTGGTTTGCTGCTGTCTTAAGCGACTGTTTCAGGTCTGCTCAATATGTCGCGTAAATATAAGGACGTGTAGCAACAGACTTCACAATACAACCCTGCTGCGTAATACAATCATGCT
>JAUNUI010000018.1:0-2460 GCA_030538255.1 Pelistega sp.
GAAAATCCCCGTGTAATAACCCCGCTCGCCCAGTTCGGCTTGGCGGATAATTTCGACGGTTTTCTCTTTTGGCGCGCCGCTGATCGAACCGGCGGGCAGCAATTTCGCCAACATTGTGCCAATTTCATCTTGCCAATTGTGGTGCAAATTACCACAAATTTCCGAACTGGTTTGCAAAATCGTACCACGTTCGGTCTGTAGTTTTTCCACATAACGAAAACGGCTGACTTCAATCCGCTGCGCCACCAACGCCAAATCATTGCGGATTAAATCGACAATCGTATTATGCTCCGCCTGCTCTTTTTCAGAGTTGAGCAACTGCTGTTCCGCATCGGGCAAAGCGGCATCAATCGTGCCTTTCATCGGGTAGGAATAGATTTTATCGGCATGGGTGCTGACAAAGGATTCCGGCGAAAAACAGACAAAGTGCGGTTCAAACAATAATTTAAAGCGCGCCCGGCTGAATTGAAAAATCTGGCGCAGGTTATAATTGCATTGCAACGTGGTCGGATAGGTTAAGTTGCTGCACCAACTCGAAACCCTGTTGATAACGAGCCAATGGCATTGGCGTTGGTTGAAGCTGTAGCGGCTGTTGCGGTGCGGATTCCTGCCAGTCACGGTTGCTGTGCTGTTCAATCTCAAAATAAAGCCCGTACTGTTTGGCTTCCGCCAACGGCACAATCAGCGGTTTTTGTTGTTCAAAATCAATCAGAAACAAAAACGGTTCACGCTGTTTACCGAAGGCATTGGCTTGTTCAATCCAGTGTTTCACGCCGATTTTCCTGTTTGGCTTTTGCCTACCTGCGACAGTAATAAATGCGGCAGACCGCACTTTAACAGCAGTTGCGTGGTTTCATAAATCGGCAAGCCCATAATGCCGCTGAAACTGCCGCTGATATGGCGGATAAACAAGCTGCCGAAACCTTGAATCGCAAACGCACCGGCTTTGTCCATCGGCTCGCCGCTAGCAATATAGGCTTGAATTTCCGCTTCGCTCAGGTCGGCAAAGGTCACATCATTGGTTTGCAACACGTTGTGGCTTTCGCCTTGAAAGTAAACGCACACCGCCGTCAGCACTTGATGGGTTGTGCCGGACAGCAAATGCAAAATCTCGGCGGCGTGGGCGGCGGATTCCGGTTTGCCCAAAATGTGGTGTTTAAAGGCGACGGTGGTGTCGGCGGTCAGCAGCGGAAATTGCGGCTCACGCCCTAACACTTGGCGCGCACGCTGATTTTTCTGCTCTGCCATGCGCACCGCATACCGCTCTGCGCTTTCATTCGGCAGCGGCGTTTCGTCGATTTCCGCCTCGACTTTGATTAAATTCAAACCCAATTCTTGCAACAACTGCCAGCGGCGTGGGCTGCCGGAGGCTAAATAGAGGCTGTTCTGCATTATTTTTCACACTCAGCAAACAAAAAGTGCCTTATTTTGCTTTATAATTCCCCGATTGAAAAGCACCTAATTTAAAGAAGCGTTAAACATGATCGAACTCACTCAAAACCAATGGTTGCTGCTGTGCGCACTGCTGACCGCACTTTGCCTGATGCTGTTTTTTATCGGCGCACGGCGCAAACGTGACAGCCAAGAATTGCAACAGGATTTAAATAAAAATATAAAGTTAAATTAATAACGACATTCGCTAAGAAAAAATCAATTACGAGATTCGCAAAATATTAATTACGACCTGTACAAAAAATCAATAACGAGCTGCACAAAACTTAATTACGACCTGTACTACCAAAACCACCAGCACCACGGTCACTATCATCAAATTCTTGCACAACATTAAATGCAACTTGTTGAACAGGAACGATAACGAGCTGAGCAATACGCTCTAGTGGCTCAATCGTGAAAGGAGTTTGGCTGCGATTCCATACAGAGACCATTAATTGACCTTGATAGTCAGAGTCAATTAAACCAACGAGATTACCTAGGACGATACCATGCTTATGACCTAAGCCAGAGCGGGGCAGAATCATCGCTGCATAGCCGGGATTGTTTAAATGAATGGCTAGACCAGTAGGTACTAAAGTTGTTTCACCTGGATTTAATACCACTGCGGTATCCAGGCAAGCGCGTAGATCTAAACCTGCAGAACCACTGGTGGCATAGGCGGGTAGTTGTTCTTGCATGCGACTGTCTAAGATTTTTAGATCAACGGAAATACTCATATTCTGGCCTTTATGGAAATACATTTTGTGAGGAATAATAATCGAGCGATTGGCTCATTTATATCTAGGCATTGGCTTATTGACTGTTTGTGGCGAATATTAATCGAGGAATAAGTTTATTGAGGACTTCCTTGATGGTTTATTCGCTAAGTCTTGTCACTTAATGTAGACATGCCTATCGGTTTAAGCTTGTTTGCGAATATTACTCCTTACCTTAGTCTTGTTTGGAAATATCTTCTTTAGGTGGAAGGCTGTCTTTAGAAGCGAACCCATCTTTGGAAGAGAACTC